>DATCEO010000175.1:0-27349 GCA_036510065.1 Streptosporangiaceae bacterium
AGCACGACATCACGACCGCGGCACGCGGCGTCATCCTGCCAGCCCCAGTTCGGCCGTTGCATCAGGGCGGCCTGACGACGTACCTCAGACATGATTTACTCTCCTCATCAACCAGTTCGCCGTTACATTCCTGCCAAGCGGAGCGTCGGGCTCCCTGGACGCATAGTTTCCAGCGCGATGCGGCATTCGCCCCGTCGCATGACACAACGCATGGCAAAGCCGTGGTGTTCCCTGCGTGGATCGCGGCGGGCTGGCGTGCTCATCCCACGCGTCAAGCCTGACCGCGACCCAATGATGCCACCCGGCCAGGGCATCGCGCAGGCAAGATGGCGAATTTGCCCGTTGCTTACCCCGCCACTCAGCTCTTGCTCAGCCTGTCATGAGTCCTAGTAAGTGATCATTAACTGGACAAGTCCGATGGTTGCAGGTCACCATAGGCAGCATGCCGGCGTTCGACGCAGCCCCTTTGCCTCGTCTGGGTGAGGTCTTCTTCGACGTCAGGGGCAGTTCCCGGAGCATGAGGCTGAGCTGGTACAGCGATACCGGCGTAGCGGTTTTCAGCATCTGGCAGGGCGGCAGGTGCAGCGGGACCTTCCGGCTGCCCGTGGACGATCTGGCCCGAATGGTGGAACTGCTGCGCCGCAGCCCCGGCAGCGGCCTCCCCGGCCCGGCCCAGCCCGCCGGGGAGGGCCGGCCGGGGCGCGCGCCGGAAGATGTTGCCACCGGTTACCTGGCCGGCCCGGCCTCCGGCAGCTACGAGTCGGACTTCCCGACCGATTACCCGCCGCCCCGCGCGCCGGTGCCCCGTGAGTCCGTGCCTCGCGAGCCTGCGGGCCCTGACTCTGCGGGCCGTGCGTCCTTGCCTGGAACGGCGTCCCTGCCCGGTGTATCCCTGCTCGGCGCGGCGTCCCTACCCGGAGCGCCCGTGCCTGGTGTGCCCGTGCCTGGTGTGCCCGTGGCTGGAACGTCTGTGCCTGGTGCGGCAATGCCCCGCGCCGCGCGGCCGTCCGGTGCGGCGGACATCCATCCTGACGATCCGCTGGGGCTCGGCTACCAGGGCGGCTCGGCCGCGGGCCAGCCCGACGGGGAGTACTCGCCGTCAGGCGAGCGTCCCGAATACCGGCATAATGGCGACCGGCCGGAACGCCGCTCGCAGCGAGAACACAGGAGCTATCCCGGCGCTTACCCCGACCCCGGTCCTTACTCAGAGCCTGGTCCCTACTCAGAGCCTGGTGCTTACCGCGAGCCCGGTTACCCGGCGACCGGCGCTTACCCCGAGACTCGTGATTACCCCGAGCCCCGGCCTTCCGGGCCTCGAGCTCGTCCCGGCCGCGGTACCTCCGCTGAGGCCGCCTCGTATCCAGGCTGCCCTGCTTACCCGGAGCCCGGTAGCTACCCGGAGCCTGGTGGGTACCTCGATTCCGGTGGCTACCCGGAGCCCGGCGGCTACTCAGAACATGATGCTCACCCGGAACACGGTGCCTACCCCGAGCACGATAGTTATCCCGGCCGCGGCAGTTATCCCGAGCCCGGTTATCCAGGCGCTGATGAATACGCCGAGGCCTATGGGGAGACTGGCGGCCGCCGGGGGCGCCGCGGATATCCACGGCCGGACACCGCATATGAGGCGCCTGATGCGGGCCGCACCGATCCGGGCCTGGCCGCGGGAGAGCCACCGGCGTATCGGCCCGGCCATGGCCCGGATTATCGGCGCGTGGATACGGCCAACTATCTGCCTCCGGGTAGCCGGGACTTTTCGCCCGGCGATGGCCGGGACTATCTACCTGGCGGAATCGCCGTGCCAGCGGCCGATGATCTGACCGCCGATAGATATCGCTCGCCGGGCGGATCGGATTCTGCCGTGCATTCCCGCTCGCGGCGGAGGCCGGATGACCTGTCGGATACTGGCGGTGCCGCGTATCGTCCCGCGCCCCTGGGGCCGGGCGGCGGCTCCCGCTAAGAGACGGGATTTCGCGGCCGAAATTTGGCCGGGTGGCCCGGTGCCGGGCAGCGCGCCGTATCGGCGAGGGTGAGGCAGCGGCCTGCTCGCGGCGCCCCGCCGCTGTGCAGTCCACCGCCCCTGTGCAGTCCACCGCCGCTGCGGCGCGCTGCTGTGCGGCCCGCCGCCTGGAGTGCCCAGCGGCTGGAGACTTGCTGGTCAGCGACGGCAGTCGACGGCCGATTCCGGCCATGCAGACTCCGATTCCTGGCCTGCGGCCACGATGGACGAGCCGCCCGGTCCGCTCGCTAAGCTGATTAGGTCGCCGTAACCGGGCCGGGCTGGGGGCTCGGCGGCCTTAGCTGGCCCTCCCGAAAAGCGCGGCCAGAATGTTGCTTCGGCACCGTTTACCGCGCTGTGACACCTGGGGATACATTTACGGCGGGGGGAGGGGGATACACAAGTGGCACAGAAGGTCTCAGTCACATTCGCTTGCGACTACGACTCTAAAGAGATTCCGGACGGGGAGCACCTCACGCGGGCGTTCAGCCTCGATGGCCGGGACTACGAGATTGACCTATGCGAGAAGCACAGTCAGAAGTTCGACGAGACGCTGACCCGGTTCGCAGAGAAGGCCCGCCGGGTCACCGGCAGGGTGGGCCGGCCCAAGCGCCGGACCGCTGCGCATCGCCAGCGCAGTGCGGACATCCGCGCCTGGGCCAAGCGCAGCGGTATCGAGGTCAGTGATCGCGGCCGGATTCCGGCCCAGGTCATCGCCAAGTACGAGGCGAGTCACTAGGCCAGGGCACGCCATCAGGCCGCCGGGAAGAGATCTGCGGGGCCGGCGCCGGCGGAGCTAACTCCGACGGCGCCGGAGCCTGCGGACCTGGCGTCTGCGAGGCAGGCTCCGGCGGCGCCAAAGCCTGGGGCACCGGAGCCAGCGGGGTCGGCGTGTGCGGAGCCGGCGTGTGGCCTGCGGGAGCCTGCGGGGCTGGCTCCGGCGGGGCCGGGGCCTCCGGGACCTGCCTGGACGGATCTGGCTCCGACGACTCCGCCGGCTGCGGGATCGGCCCGACCACGGCCGCCAGGGCCTGGGAGTTGGGCACGAACACCTGCCCGTCCTCCGTTTCCAGGCGGACGTAGGTAATGCTGATGTCCACCACGGTGCCCTCGATCGCCCCGGCGAGCGCGCCCGCCCGGAACCGGACCCGGTCGCCGACCCGGAAGGGCCGGGCGAACAGCAGCACCATGCCCGCGAAGAGGTTGGACAGGGACTGCTGGGCGGCGATGCCGAGCAGCACGCTGGTCACGACCCCGCCTAGCACGAGCTGCCCCACCGGCACGCTAGCCAGGTTCAGGGCGATCACCAGGCTGGCGAAGATGCCCACGAGCGCCAGCGCATAGCGGGTAACGCCGGCGTGCGCGGCGCCGATGACCGGCTGCAGCAGGTTCCTGACCTGGCCGGAAAGGCCGAACGACGCGGCCACGCCGAACACGAAGAACGCCGCGGCGCTGCTCCAGGTCAGCGCGTTCTTGGTGGGCTGGGCCAGGCTGGCGTGCTTGCCGAATTCCCCGGCGGTCAGGGCGGCGAGGGCCAGGATCAGCGCGATGATGGACCGCCATGGCCTGGTCTTGGCCTTCACCTTGGCGACCTGCTCCGCCATGTCCAGCTGGCGGCGTTCGTGTAGATCCACCTTCCTACGCTATCGGCCCCGGGTACGCGTGAGCCCGGCGGCGTAATGCCGCCGGGCTCACGCGATGAGTTCCGGCCGAGAGCTCGGTCGGCGTTACGCAGACTTGCCCAGGTTCAGGCCGTTCTGTTGAGGTTCACCAGCGGCCGCCCGACGGGGGCCAGGACTCGGCCCAGCATCCCGTTGAGCACTCCCGCGGCCGAGGCGTACCAGGCCACCAGGGCGGTGATGACGCCCATGTAACCGCCGATCTTGGTGATGTTGGCGTTCCCCGCGAAGGCCCCGATGAACAGGAGGATCTCGGTGAGCTCCAACGTCAGGAAGACCCCGAACACGGCCGCGTTGACCTGCGTGCTGGCGATCAGCATGTAGGTGTTGAAGATGGCGAAGGACAGCAGGATCCAGCCCAGGTCCTTGCTCGCAGCCGTGGCGCTGAGCGCGTGCGGGGCGACCAGCACCGCCCAGAGCCCGAGGCCGATCCAGAACCCGCCATAAGTGGAGAAGGCGGTGGCACCGAACACGTTCCCGTTACGGAATTCCCACATGCCGGCCAGCAGCTGGATGAAGCCGCCGTAGGCAAATGCATAACCGAGCCAGTCGCTGCCGGTGGAATTCTTGGCCCAGCCAGCGTTGACTGCCGACAGCAGGAACGTGGTCAGCGCGAATGCGGCTAGCCCGAGCGGTGCCGGATCGGCGATTCCGGTGACCGCCCGCGCGACCGGAGCTGGAGCATCATCGGTGGTGCTCAATAGCTTTCCTCCTGGGTGGATGGCCGCCGCGGCCGCGAGCCGAGATGGCCGCGCTCGGGCAGGCGCTCGGATAGGCGGGAAGATGCGATGACCAGACCAGCGCAACGGGCCGGCTGGGCGAGATATGCCCTGGTGCCGGAAACGAGCGATCCGTGACTCGAGGTACGAAAACGGCCATTCGTAGCCTTCCCGTGTCTTCTTACCGGGCTCTCAAGAACCAGGCAGAAGATCTTGCTACGAGCCTAGCTCTGACCACCTTCGTTTGGGGAGACCCAGTTGCTGTCCGTTAATGACGTCCGGTTACCGGATAGGGATAACGCGGAGGGCGCCGCCGCGTCCGCCCGCTGCAGCACGGTGGACAGGCCGGCGCGGGTGGCCAGGACAAAGATGCGGTCCCGTGCGGCCAGCCGGTAGTCCTGCCGCGGCGCCCAGTCCAGCTCGCCGCCGCCGGCCCGGCGCAGCGCGATCACTCGCAGCGCGCCCCGGTCGTGGATGTCCCCGATCGGCCGCCCGGTCAGTTCCGCGCCGTTGCCGACGGGCACGTCGGCGATCACCAGTACGTGCCTGCCGACCGCGATGGTCCGCAGGACCTGGTGATCAAGGATGGCCGCCGCGAAGACCGGGGCGGCGAGGTAGGAGACGGACCGGGAGATGGTGTTGCTGATCGTCTGCTGGACCCGCAGCGCGAGGTCCTCGTCGTAGAGGCGGACCACCACGCGCGGAGTCTCGGCCAGCGCCCGGGCGTGCAGGGCCGTCTCCAGGTTCACGATGTCGCTGTTGGTGACGGAGACCAGGGCCTGGCAGGTGTCGATGCCCGCGGCCCGGAGCGTTTCCTCGCGGTGGGTCTCGCCGATCACCACCTTGAGGCCGAGCCGGCGGGCCAGCGCCAGCCCGGCGGCGTTCTCGCTCTTGTCCACGCAGATCACGCCGACCCCGAGGTCATGGAGCTGGCCGACGATCCGGGTCCCCATGTTGCCCAGGCCGGCCACGATGACGTGGTCGCTCACGGCCGGTCGGCGCCTGCCACGGAGCCCGTCAGGCGCGCGCCGACGATCGCCGCGGTGAGCAGGGGCAGGAAGGCCAGGCCGTCGAACGTCAGCAGGAACTGGGCCATCTTCTCGGCGGCGGGCAGCCGCGGACTGGTGACGGCGGTCCCGGCTGCGTCCAGGAGCGTGAGGTACAGGGCGTTGGGCGCCGAGAAGTGACTGACCGCCGTGAGCAGGACGAAGCCGATGACCAGGACGGCGATCACCACGGCGAAGGCCGCGCCGATCCGGTGCCCGAACAAGGTTCGCCCCAGCCGCAGGGCGGCGCTGAGCGGGCGGCGTCGCTGCCGCTCCAGCGGGTTGCGCGGGGTGCCGTCGGCCACCGCCAGAACCAGGCCGGCGGTCGCCTCGGCGGGCGGCCGCAGGTCCGGCTCGCCGGCGTCGGCGCTGGCGGCCAGCCCGCACACGATGTGCTCCGCGCTGACATCGTCCCGCCGGGCCACGTAGAGCGTGCGGCCCGACAGCCGCACGTGGCTAGGCGCGGGCTCGCCGAGGGCGGCGGCCACGAAGGCCGGCGCCGACATCGCTGACTCCGACAGGACGGCGCAGTCGGCGAAGAACGTCCGGATACGCTCGCCCACGCCCGTGTTGAAGATCGCGATGACCAGCCGCAGGTCCGGGTTGATCTCCTGCGCTCGCAGCGCCGCGTGGAAGTTGCCCAGGTCGTCCTGGTCGAGCAGGGCCAGGCCGCGCGCGCTGCCCAGGTCAGCCTCGAGCAGGGCCGCCCGGTCGGCCTCCGGGCGCTCGATGACCCGGACGCCGGGCAGGGCGGTGAGCTGCGGCCCGTGGCTGCGGCTCGCCGAGCGCAGGATGACCGTGACCCGCTCGCCGTACCGGACGGTCAGCTCCTCGACCATCCGGAACGCCAGGGCGTCGCCACCGCACACGACGAGGTGATCGCGCCGGGCTCGCTGGCGCCGGGCCGGGGACAGCGCGGGGGACATGGCGCGATCCTAGCGAGGACAAAGCCGCGCAGAACGGTAGTCAGCCGCGGATCAGGGTGACGCGGTGCGGCCCGGCTGGGCCGGGATCTGCGCCGCGGCCGCCCGGTCCAGCAGGAACAGTGTCTGCTGGCGGCCCCGGACGCCGGCGGCCGGCACCTGGATGGGCCCGGCCTCCGACAGCGCCAGCCGGACCGCGGCCGCCTTGTCGGAGCCCGAGGCGATGATCCACACGTCGCGGGCCGCGTTGATGACGGGCCGGGTCAGGGTCAGCCGGGTCGGCGGCGGCTTGGGCGCGTCGTGCACGGCCACCACGGTGCGCTTCTCCTCATCCAGGGCCGGCTGGCCGGGGAAGAGCGACGCGACGTGCGCGTCCGGCCCGATGCCCAGCATGAGCACGTCGAACGATGGCACGTCGCCATGATCCTCGGGCCGAGCGGCGGCGCGCAGCCAGCCGGAGTACCGCTCGGCGGCGGCCTCCGGGTTGTCACCGTCCGGCCCGTCCGAGGGCGGCATCGGGTGGATCCGGTCGGAGCTGGTGTCGATGTGGTCCAGCAGCGCGGCCCGGGCGCCGGTCTCGTTCCGCTCTGGATCACCGGCCGGAAGGAACCGCTCGTCGCCCCACCAGATGTCCACGCGGCGCCAGTCGATGGCGTCGCGGGCCGGAGCGGCGGCCAGCTCGGATAGCACCCGGGTCCCGATGCCGCCGCCGGTAAGGACCAGCGAGGCGGAGTCGGCCGCCGCCAAGGCGTCGACCAGGCGGGTCACTAGCCGGGCCGCCACCGCCCGGGCCAGCAGGTCGGCGTCGCGGTGCACGATCACCTGAGGGGCGCTGATGCCGCTACCCCCAGTCTGCCGAGGGCACGGCGCAGGCCACGGCCAGCGTCTCGCCGTAGATCTCGTCCGGGTTCAGCCGGCGCAGCTCCTCGGCGAGCAGGTCGGCCGCATCCCGCCGGTGCAGCGCGACGTGCCGGTCCGGCTGGCCCGGCCGGCTCAGCGTCGCGGTCCGGCCATCGGGCCGGGTGATCGTGATCTCGCCGCCGTCCACCGCGAACGACACCCCGGTAATGCCGGGGCCGCTGGAAGCCTCCAGGTGGAAGGGCACGCGCAGGCGGCTGGCCAGCCAGGCCGTGATCAGGTCAGCCGTGGGATTGCCCTCCTCGGCGGAAACGGTCCCGCCACGAATAGGCTCGTCGGTCTGGTCGACCGTGGCGGCCAGCAGGGATCGCCATGATGTCGCCCTGGTCCAGCTCAGGTCGGTGTCGCCGGGCCGGTAGGCCAGGGCGAGCCGGTGCAGCGCCTCAGCCGGCTGGCTGGCGGCGGCGGCATCAGTGACGCGGCGCTGCGCCAGGGCTCCCAGCGGCTCGCCCGAGGGCACGTCGGGGCCGCTGCCCGGCCACCAGGTGACCACGGGCGTGTCGGGGACCAGCAGCGGCATGACGACCGAGTCGGGGTGCAGGCTCATCGGCCCGTATAGGCGCAGCAGGACCGTCTGCCCCGCGGCGCCGTCGCCGGACCTGATCTCCGCGTCCAGCCGCGACGCCCCGTTCGGCCCGCGGCTGATCACCGCGAGGATCCGGCAGGGATGCTCCCGGCCCGCCTGGTTGGCCGCCCGCACCGCGTCGTGCTGCCGGGACTCGTCGGTCATGATGATCAGGTTGAGCACCACGCCGGTGGTAGGACCGCCGAGCTGGTCCCTGGCCTTGGTCAGGGCGCCCCGGACCTCGCCGGTGGAGGTGTCGGTCAGGTCGATGAGCATGTGGCCTCTTCTTCGCTAGCAATCCCGGGGGTGCCCGGGCCCTACAGCCGTCGCCAGGATCGGCCGTCGCGCCCGATCAGCGCGTCGGCCCCCGGCGGCCCCGGGGTCCCGGCCGGATACTGCTCGGGCTTGTCGTGGGTGGCCCAGTAGCCCTCGATCGGGTCGAGGATCAGCCAGGACAGCTCGACCTCTTCCTGGCGCGGGAACAGCGGGGGGTCCCCGATGAGCACGTCCAGCAGCAGCCGCTCGTAGGCCTCGGGACTGGACTCGGTGAACGACTCGCCGTAGGCGAAGTCCATGTTCACGTCCCTGACCTCCATCGCCGACCCGGGCACCTTGGACCCGAACCGCAGCGTCACGCCCTCATCCGGCTGGATCCGGATGACCAGGGCGTTCTGCCCGAGCTCCTCGGTATCGGTGGCAGCGAACGGCAGGTGCGGCGCCCGCTGGAACAGCACCGCGATCTCCGTCATCCGGGTCGGCAGCCGCTTGCCCGTACGCAGGTAGAACGGCACCCCCGCCCAGCGCCGGGTGTCGATGGTCAGCCGGATGGCGGCGTAGGTCTCGGTGGTGGAGTCGGGCGGGATGCCGTCTTCCTCCAGGTAGCCGCGCACCTGAATGCCGCCCTGCCAGCCCGCGGCATACTGCCCGCGGGCGGTACCGACCGCCATGTCCTCGGGGATCTTGACCGCCGACAGCACCTTCTCCTTCTCCGCGCGCAGCGAGTCCGCGGAGAAGGAGACCGGCTCTTCCATGGCGGTCAGAGCCAGGAGCTGGATCAGGTGGTTCTGGATGACATCACGCGCGGCGCCGATGCCGTCGTAATAGCCGGCCCGGCCGCCGATGCCGATGTCCTCGGCCATCGTGATCTGGACGTGGTCCACATAGCTGCGGTTCCAGATCGGCTCGAACAGCGAGTTGGCGAAGCGCAGGGCCAGCAGGTTCTGGACGGTCTCCTTGCCCAGGTAGTGGTCGATCCGGAAGACCGCCTCGGGCGGGAAGACCGCGGACAGGATGTTGTTGAGCTCCCGCGCGCTGGCCAGGTCGTGGCCGAACGGCTTCTCGATGACCACGCGCCGCCAGGGCTTGCGGCCGTCCTCCCGCTCGAGCGGCGTGGACAGCCCGGACCGCTTGAGCTGCTGCACTACCTGCTGGAAGGCGCTGGGCGGGACCGACAGGTAGAACGCGTAGTTGCCGCCGGTCCCGCGCTCGGCGTCGAGCTGCGTGACGGTCTGGGCGAGCTGGTCGAACGCCGCGTCGTCGGCGAACTCGCCGGACACGAAGCGGACGCCCTCCGCCAGCTGCTGCCAGACCTCCTCGCGGAACGGCGTCCGCGAGTGAGTCTTGACCGCATCGTGAGTGACCTGCGCGAAGTCCTCGTCCGCCCAGTCCCGGCGGGCGAAGCCGACCAGCGAGAAGCCCGGCGGCAGCAGCCCGCGGTTGGCCAGGTCATAGATGGCCGGGAGCAGCTTCTTGGTCGCCAGGTCCCCGGTCACGCCGAACAGGACGAGCACGCAGGGGCCGGCGACACGGGGGATGCGCCGGTCCCGCGGGTCGCGCAGCGGATTGGGGATCATCGCGGTCCTCCGGTCGTCAGCCGTCGGGCGCAGCTCGTCACCGGCTGCCCTTGTCGGCCAGCTGGGACTTGATGGTGTCCAGCAGCTGGTTCCACGAGGCCGCGAACTTCTCGACGCCCTCGTCCTCCAGCACCTGGACCACGTCGTTGTAGCTGACGCCGACGGCCTCGAGGTGCTCGAAGTACCGCCGGGAGGCGTCGTAAGTGCCATGAATGGTGTCGCCGCGCACGTCACCGTGGTCGGCCATCGCGTGCAGGGTCGGCTCGGGCATCGTGTTGACGACGCCGGGCGCCACCAGGTCGGTGACGTACATGGTGTCTTTGTACTCGGGGTTCTTGGTGCTGGTCGACGCCCACAGCGGCCGCTGCGGCCGGGCACCGCGAGCCTTGAGGGCCTCCCACCGGGGGGTGGCCGACCGCTGCTCGAACAGCTCGTAGGCCAGCCGCGCGTTGGCGATGGCGGCCTGGCCGCGCAGCGCCAGCGCCTCGGGGGTGCCGATCTTCTCCAGGCGGCCGTCCACCTCGGTGTCGACCCGGCTGACGAAGAAGGACGCGACCGAGGCGATCTTCGACAGGTCGTGCCCGGCCGCGTCGGCGGCTTCCAGCCCGGCCATGTAGGCGTCGATGACCTCGCCGTAGCGTTCCAGCGAGAAGATCAGCGTGACGTTGACGCTGATGCCCTGGGCGAGCGTCTGGGCGATGGCCGGCACGCCCTCGGGCGTCGCGGGGATCTTGATGTACAGGTTTTCCCGGTCCACCGTCCACCACAGGAACTTCGCCGAGGCGACAGTCTCGTCGGTCTTGCGGGCAATCCGCGGATCGACCTCGATCGAGACGCGCCCGTCCAGCCCGTCGGACGCATCGTAGGCCGGGCGCAGCACGTCGGCGGCCCACCGGATGTCGTAGCTGGTGATCTCCCAGGAGGCCTGCTCGGCGCCAATATGGCGAATCCTGATGTCGGCGAGCTGCTCGTCGTAGGCGTCGCCCTTCCCCATGGCACTAGCGAAAATGGTGGGGTTCGATGTCACGCCAACGACATGGAAGTCGCGCATGAGCGCGGCCAGGTTGCCCGTGCGCAGCCGCTCCCGGCTGATGTCGTCGAGCCATACTGCGACGCCGAGCGCGCTCAGCTGCCCCAGCTTGTCGTCGGGCTGGGTCGTCATGACTGTCTCCTCTAGCTTGCTAGCTTGCCTACGGCCCCGACTGCTTCGGCGCGGCCTGACCCGAGGCCGACGGCGCCGGGCCGGTCGCCTCCCGTGACCCGCGTGCCCGCTCGAGGCTGGCCTGGGCGGCCTGCACCACATGCTCGGCCGTGAGGCCGAATTCCTCGTACAACTTCTGATAGTCGGCCGAAGCACCGAAATGCTCAAGGCTGACGCACTCGCCGAGATCTCCGACGTACTGCCACCAGCCCAGCGCGACGCCCGCCTCGACGCTGACCCGGGCCCGGACGCCGGCCGGCAAGACCGATTCCCGGTAATCGGCGTCCTGCTCCTTGAACCACTCGACGCACGGCATCGATACCACCCGGGCCCCGATGCCCTGCTCCTGCAGCTGCTCCCTGGCCGCCAGGGCGAGCTGGACCTCGCTGCCGGTGCCGATGAGGATGACATCGGGGGTATCGCCCGGCGCGTCGGCGAGCACGTAGCCGCCGCGCGCGGTGAGCTCGGCGCTGGCCAGCCCGCCGGGGCCGTCCGACCGGTCGAACACCGGAACGTTCTGCCGGGTCAGGGACAGCCCAGCCGGATGATCGGCGCGCTCCAGGATCGTCTGCCAGGCGACCGACGTCTCGTTGCCGTCGGCCGGCCGGACGACGTCCAAACCCGGCATGGCCCGCAGCGACCACAGGTGCTCGACGGGCTGGTGGGTCGGTCCGTCCTCGCCGAGCCCGATCGAGTCATGCGTCCAGACGAAGGTGACCGGCTGCTTCATCAGCGCGGCCAGCCGGACCGCGCCCCGCATGTAGTCGCTGAACACCAGGAACGTGCCGCCGTACGGCCGGGTCAGCCCGTGCAGCGCGATCCCGTTGAGGATGGCCCCCATCGCGTGCTCGCGGATGCCGAAGTGCAGGGTCCGACCGTACGGGCTGCCGGGGAACATCTTGGTCTGGTGCTCGGTGGGGATGAAGGACGGCTCGCCCTCCATCGTGGTGTTGTTGCTGCCGGCCAGGTCAGCCGACCCGCCCCACAGCTCCGGCAGCACCGGCGCCAGCGCGTTGAGCACCTTGCCGGTTGCCGCCCGGGTCGCGATGCCCTTGGCGCTGGGCTCGAACGTCGGCAGCGCCTTGGCCCAGCCCTCCGGCAGCCGGTGGGCCGCCAGCCGGTCGAGCAGCTCGCGCCGGTCCGGATTGCCCGCCGACCACGCGGCGAACTGCTCGTTCCACCGCGCGTGCAGCTCCTGGCCCCGCTCGACGACCTGGCGCGCGCGGGCTAGCGCCTTCTCCTCGACCGGGAAGCTGACCGCCGGGTCGAACCCGAGGATCTCCTTGGTGGCCGCGACTTCGTCGGCCCCGAGGGCCGAGCCGTGCGCGGCCCCGGTGTTCTGCTTGTGCGGCGCGGGCCAGCCGATGATCGTCCGCAGCGAGATCAGCGACGGCTGGCCCGTGTGGTCGCGGGCCGCCTGGAACGCCGCGTACAGCTCCTCGACGTCCTCGACGTAGCCGGTGGGACGACGCCAGTTCACCCGCTGGGTGTGCCAGCCATAGGCCTCGTACCGGGCCAGCACGTCCTCGGACTTGGCGATGTTGGTGTCGTCCTCGATGGAAATGGAGTTGTCGTCGTAGAGCACGATCAGGTTCCCGAGCTCCTGGTGCCCGGCCAGCGAGGAGGCCTCGTGGGTGATGCCCTCCTCGATGTCACCGTCGGAGGCGAACACGTAAATGTGGTGATCGAACGGGCTCGCGCCCGGCTCGGCGTCGGGATCGAGCAGGCCCCGCTCGCGACGGGCGGCCATGGCCATGCCCACCGCCATGCCCAGGCCCTGACCGAGCGGGCCGGTGGTGCACTCGACCCCCGGCGTGAGCCAGTGCTCCGGGTGACCCGGGGTCCGGCTGTCCCAGGTCCGGTAGGCCTCGATGTCATCCAGGGTCAGCCCGTACCCGGACAGGTAGCTCTGGATATAGAGGGTCAGGCTGGAATGCCCGCACGACAGCACGAACCGGTCCCGGCCCTGCCAGGCCGCGTCGGACGGGTCGTGCCGGAGGATGCGCTGGAAGAGCAGGTAGGCGGCCGGAGCCAGGCCCATGGCGGTGCCGGGGTGTCCCGAGCCCGCTTTCTCGACCGCGTCCATCGCCAGCACCCGGATGAGGTCGACGGCCCTGCTGTCGACCTGCGACCATTCCAGCTCTGCGGGCGTCTCAGTGCTCACGTTGGCTCAGGCCTCGCGCTCTCTATATGGATCTGGCTATATGGATCTGGCTTTATAAGGACTGACCCTATCCCGCTCGCGCCGCGCCTAACCTGGTGCACTTATGAACCATGAGTGAAGCCGTGCGGGCCGCGGCGATCATGGTGCTATCTGGCCCCGGTCACGCAGCGCGTAGGGCACCAGGAGGACGGTGATCCAGATGCTCGCGGCGCCCACCTCGTGCACCCAGACCAGGCCCGCGGGCAGCCCGCTGAAGTACTGGGAGTAGCCGATCGTGCCCTGGGCCAGCACCAGCCCGGCCAGCAGCCAGCCCAGCACCACCGCCCGGCGCGGCGCCGCCGCCAGCCGCAGGGCCACCACCAGGGCGACGACCAGCCCGGCGATCAGCCAGCCGATGTCCGCGTGCAGCTGGGTCACGCCGGTCAGCGGCAGCGGGTAGCGGGGCACCGGCCTGCCGTTGGCCTGCGGGGCGCCGGCCAGCGGGCCGGTACCGGTCACCACCGTCCCGGCCGTCAGCATCAGCGCCACGGCTCCCACGACGACCAGCGACAGGACCCGGACCTCGGGGCGGACCAGCGGCCGGGCCGGTCCGGTTCCTTCCTGGCAGCGGACATACAGCGCGACCGCCGCCGCGACCAGCGCCGCCGAGGCCAGGTAGTGGGCCGACACCCAGCCCGGGTTGAGGTTGGTGAGCACCACGATGCCGCCGACCACGGCCTGCACCACGATCGCGCCTGGCTGGGCCGCCGCAAGCCAGACCAGGTCCCGGCGCCGCCGGTGGTCCGGGCCGGAGCGGAACCGCCAGGCGGCGATGCTGACGATCACGGCCACGAGGAAGATCGCGTCGGTCACGAGCCGGTTGCCGAACTCCACCCAGCGGTGGATCAGCGGGTCGCCGCTGACCCCGCTGGCGACCAGGCTGTGCGCCGTGCACCGCGGCCACGTCGGGCAGCCCAGGCCGGACGCCGACAGCCGCACCCCGGCGCCGGTCAGGATGATGCCCACCGACGCGAGCACGCCGGCCAGCGCGATCCGCCGCATGGCCTCCGGTGTCGGAGCCCAGACCGCACTGGCCAGGCTCCGGGCCCAGCGCGGCAGCCGCGAGCCCGCCCGCGGCGCCGGCGGCGCGGGCCGAGGGGCGGCCGGGGGCGGCGACGGCGGCGGGGTGACGACGTGTCCGGACACCAGCCCATCGTAGGACCGGGCCGCCCTAGCTGGCCGGCGGTGGGGGCATTCCGGTCACGGGCTCTTCCCGGGCCTCTCCCCGGCCTTCCCCGCGCCGCTCCCGCGGGCCGCCGCGGGCGGCGCCGGCGCTGGCCGCGGTTACGCAGGCCACGGCCAGCCACTGCGGGGCGGCCAGTCCCTCGCCGAGTACGACCAGGCCGACCAGGGCCGCCACCGCGGGCTCCAGGCTCATCCAGATGCCGAAGACCCGCGCCGGGACGCGGCGCAGGGCCTCCAGCTCCAGCCGGTAGGGGATGACCGAGGACAGCAGCCCGATCCCGAGGCCGGCCAGCAGCACCCCCGGCCGCAGCAGCGCGGTGCCGCTGCCGGCCACGGCCGCCGGGGTCACCACCACGGCCGCCACCAGCATGGCGATGACCAGGCCGGATGAGCCGCCGAACCGCTGGCCCGTGGACCGGCTCAGCAGGATGTAGGCGGCCCACGCGGCCGCGGCCACCAGGGCAAACGCCACTCCGCTCCAGGACATCCCGGCCAGCCCCGCGCCGCGGCCGAGCAGGGCCACCCCGGTGCCGGCCAGGATCACCCAGATCGCGTCGACCAGCCGCCGGGACGAGGCGACGGCGACGGCCAGCGGGCCGAGGAACTCGATCGTGACCGCCACGCCCAGCGGGATGCGGGCGAACGACTGGTAGATCGAGTAGTTCATGACCCCGAGCGTCACGCCGAAGGCCGCCGCGACCGCGGCGTCGGACCAGGCCCGGTTCGCGATGATCGCCCGGACCGCGGCGGCCAGGCCACGGCCGCCGGCCACGGCCAGGATGGCCGCCGCCCACCACAGCCGCAGGCCGGTGATCCCGGCCGGGGCGACCTGGCCGAACATCCGCCCGGCCAGCCCGGCGCCGAGCTGCACGGAGATGATCCCGGTGACCACGAGGACCGACGGCGGCACCGAACCGGGCCCCGGCCGCCGGCCACGCCCGGCGGCCGCAGCGGCGCTATCGGTCCCGCGAAGGGGTCCGTTATCTCGGCTGGCCTGCCGGGCGGTGACGGCTTACTCCCAGCGGAACGTGCGCGCGGCGACGACAATGGCGATAACCGCCCAGGCCAGCAGCACCAGCAGGTCAGCGGCCGGCAGCCCGCCGCCGCGGGCCAGCGCGGTGCGCAGGCCGTCCGCCAGCGCGCCGGCCGGCAGCAGCCGGAGCTCGGGCCGGATCGCGGCCGGGAACTTGGCCAGCGGGAAGACGACCCCGCCGATGCCCAGCATGACCAGGTAGAGCAGGTTCGCCGCCGCCAGGGTGGCCTCGGCCCGCAGCGTCCCGGCCAGCAGCAGCGCCAGGCCGCTGAACGCGGCCGTGCCCGCCAGCATGAGCGCGATGGCCCAGACCACGCCGGCCGGGCTGGTCCGCGGCTGCCAGCCCAGGACCAGGCCCAGGACCACGATGACCGCCGTCTGCAGCACCTCGACGGCCAGCACGCTGAGCGTCTTGGCCGCGATCAGCCCGCCGCGCGACAGCGGCGACGCGCCGAGCCGCTTCAGGACGCCGTACCGGCGCTCGAACCCGGTCGCGATGGCCAGGCTGGTGAAGGCCGTCGACATGACGGCCAGCGCCAGGATGCCCGGCACCACGAAGTCGATCCGGCTGCCGCTGACGGCGACCAGCGGCTCCCGGCCGAACGCGACCAGCAGCAGCACCGGGATGATCACCGTCAGCAGCAGCTGCTCGCCGTTGCGGAGCAGGAGCCGTAGCTCCAGCCCGGCCTGCGCGGCGATCATCCGCGGCAGCGGCGCGGCGCCCGGCGCTGGCGCGGGCCAGTCCGCCCCCAGGCCGGCCTCGCGGTCCGCGGCGGTGCCGGTCATGATCGCAGCTCCCGTCCGGTCAGCTCGAGGAAGACATCTTCCAGGGTGCGGCTCTCGATCCGCAGGCTCTGGGCCAGGATGCTGCGTTCGGCGCACCAGGCGGTGACCGCGGCGACCAGCCGGGGATCGACGCCGTCCTGGACCTCGATCATGTAGTGCCCGGCCGGGGACTCCTTGGCCGAGCTGCCGACGGGCAGCGCGGCCAGCAGCGCCTCGACGTCCAGGCCCGGCTCGGCCCGGAACCGCAGCTGCCCGGACGAGCCGCACAGCTCCTGCAGGGTGCCGGCCACCGCGAGCCGCCCGTGGTCGACGATCGCGATGTAGTCGGCGAGCCGCTCGGCCTCCTCCATGTAGTGCGTGGCCAGGATGACCGCCGTGCCGGACGCCCGCAGTCCCTCGATCAGCTCCCAGGTGGCGTGCCGGGCCTGCGGGTCCAGGCCGGCGGTCGGCTCGTCCAGGAACACCAGCTCGGGCCGGCCGATCACCGCGGCGGCCAGCGACAGCCGCTGCTGCTGGCCGCCGGACAGGCGCCGGAACGGCGTCCGGCCGCAGCCCTCCAGCCCGAGCATGTGGAGCAGCCGGGCCGGCTCGAGGGGATGGGCGTAGAAACTCGCCAGCACCCGCAGGTACTCCGCGGCCCGGACCGCGGTGGGGATGCCGCCGGACTGCAGCATGACGCCGACCCGGGGGCGGAGCTGGCGGGCGTCCCGGACCGGGTCCAGCCCCAGCACCCGGACGGTGCCGCCGTCGGGGCGCCGGTAGCCCTCGCAGGTCTCGATGGTGGTGGTCTTGCCGGCGCCGTTCGGCCCGAGGATGGCGGTCACCCGGGCCCGGCCCGCGGTCAGCGAGAGGCCGTCCACGACGGGCCTGCCACCGTACTGCTTGACCAGGCCGCGGATATCGACGGCCGGAGCGCTGCTCACGCTGGCGAGTCTAGGGTTGCGCCAGCCGCCCCCCAGCCAGGGGGCTAGCGGTGGTCAGCCAGGGACCGCTCCCACGAACCGGGCCAGCTGCCGGGACTGCTCGAGCCGGCTGGGCTCGTGCACGTACATCATGTGTCCCGCCTCGAAGTAGCTGAACTCGATGTTGGCCGCCAGCTCCGGCGGGATGGCCAGGTGGGCGAAGGTGTGCTCGGCCGCGAAGTAGGGCGTCGCCCCGTCGTGGTAGCCGCAGGCCACGTGCACCCGCAGGTGCGGGTTGGCCCGCATCGCCGCGGCCAGCTTGTCCGCCACGTACAGGTGCGCGGCCTCGAACTCCTTGTAGGACCAGGGCTGCACCCGGCTGGTCAGCACCTCATACGGCAGGTCGCTGTGGTACTCCAGCTCCCCCCGGACGTAGTGGTTGAGCGCCGTGGCGTAGGGGCCGGTGATCGCGTCGATGGACGGATCGCTGGTCCAGTGCTCGCGGCCGTAGTCGTCCGACCAGCCGGTGAACCGCCCGTCGAGCCGCCCGACGGTGCGCCGCCGCGACCGCAGCAGCTCGGTGAAGTAACGGATATGTTCCGGCCGCAGGTTCACCCGGTCGACGTAGTCCTCGGTCAGCCCGGTCAGGGCCGCTACCCGCGCGACGTGGGCCGCGCGCTCGGCCGCGCTGAGCCGCGAGCCGCGGGCCAGTGCCCA
Organism: Streptosporangiaceae bacterium; assembly: GCA_036510065.1. GTDB lineage: Bacteria > Actinomycetota > Actinomycetes > Streptosporangiales > Streptosporangiaceae > DASUBV01. The sequence goes on from DATCEO010000175.1 coordinate 17,730, forward strand.
CGGGTAGTCCCGGGCCGCGTAGTCTTCCGCCTCGTCCAGCACCTCGCGCAGCGGCCGGTCGCCGTGCTGGCCGTGGTAGTGCGCGATCGCCGCGTACGTCGGCAGGTAACACGCGAAGGCCTCGTCGTTGCCGCTGGTGAAGACCGTGGTCGCGCCGTCCAGGAAGCAGGAGATCAGGATCAGGCCGTTGAGGTACATCCCGTAGCGTTCCTGCAGGTGCTGGGCCAGCCCGGCCGCGCGGGTCGTGCCGTAGGACTCGCCGCACAGGTACTTGGGCGACATCCACCGGTCGTTGCGCGTGGTCCACAGCCGGATCACCTCGCCAACCGACTCGATGTCGCCGGCGAACCCGTGGAAATCGGCGGGCTTGCCGCCCGTGACCGCGCGCGAGAACCCCGTCGAGACCGGGTCGATGAACACCAGGTCGCTGTGGCGCAGCAGGGTCTGCTCGTTGTCGGCCAGCCCGTAGGGCGGTGGCAGCAGCGCGCCAGCGTCCCCCATCAGCACCCGGCGCGGCCCGAGCAGGCCCAGGTGCAGCCAGACGCTGGCCGAGCCGGGGCCGCCGTTGAACGCGAAGGTCACCGGGCGATCAGCCGCATCAGCCTCTGCGGCCCGGTCGGCGGTGTAGGCGACGACGAACACCTCGGCGGTGGCCTGGTGCCCCTCGAACGCGTCGTCGGCCTGCTGCTCCTTGCGCAGCACCATCCGGCCCGCCGTGACCGTGTAGGACAGCGGCGCCCCGCCGGCGGTGATCTCGTGATGAGTGACGGTCAGGTCATCGCGCGGATCCCGCCGCTCGCCGCCGCCCCGCTCCTTGTCCTGCGCCTTGCTCTCGCCGTCCGCCTCGCTCACGCCGGGACAGACTCCGCGTTCGCCGCCGCGGCGGCGGCCAGGGCCTGGAACAGGCTCAGGTCGTCGCTGGCCTCCGGATGCCACTGCACCGCGACCGCGAACGGGTGCTCGACCGGATCCAGCTCCACCGCCTCGATCGTCCCGTCGGTGGCCCAGGCGGTCGCGGTCAGCCCGGCCCCGAGCCGCTCGATGGCCTGGTGATGGTGGGTCGGCACGACGACCGGCAGGTGGTCGGTCAGGTCCGTCCGGCCCAGGATCGACGCCAGGCGGCTGCCCGGCGCGACGCTGACCTCGTGGCTCCCGTAGCCGCCCGGCTCGGGCGAGTGCCTCTCGTGGCCGACCAGGTCCGGCAGGTGCTGGTGCAGGGTGCCGCCCAGCGCCACGTTGAGCACCTGCAGGCCGCGGCAGATCCCCAGGACCGGCAGCCGGTGCGCGGTCGCGGCCGCCAGCAGGGCCAGTTCCGCCTCGTCGCGATCGGGGCTGGCCGGCCCGCAGTCCGGGTCCCGCAGCGCACCGTACCGGGCCGGGTCGATGTCGCCGCCCCCCGACAGCACCAGCCCGTCCAGGCGGCCGATCACCTCGGCGATCCCGGCGGTCGGCGGCAGCAGCACGGGGAGCGCGCCTGCCGCGGCGACCTGGGCGATGTAGCGATCCGCGAGCAAGACGGCCGGCTGGTCCCAGGCGCCCCACCGGGCCCGCTGGTGGTTAGCGCTGATGCCGATCAGCGGCCGCTGGGTATCACTCACGTTGTCACTCCCTTCCAGCTCACGCTTCCAGCTCAGTCAGACCTACAAGGGTGTCACATAGGCACCGCTGATACCGCCGTCCACCAGGAACGACGACGCCGTCATGAAGGAGGAGTCGTCGCTGGCCAGGAACGCGACCGCGGCCGCGATCTCCTCCGGCTCTCCGAACCGGCCCATCGGCACGTGCACCAGCCGGCGGGCCGCGCGTTCCGGGTCCTTGGCGAAAAGCTCCTGCAGCAGCGGCGTGCTCACCGGCCCCGGGCACAGCGCGTTCACCCGGATGCCCTCGCGCGCGAACTGCACGCCGAGCTCGCGGCTCATCGCCAGCACCCCGCCCTTGGAGGCGGTGTAGGAGATCTGCGAGGTCGCCGCGCCCAGCACGGCGACGAACGAGGCCGTATTGACGATCGACCCCTTGCCCTGCCGCTGCATGTGCGGGATGACGTGCTTGCAGCACAGGAAGACCGACGTCAGGTTCACCTCCTGGACCCGGCGCCACGCGTCCAGGCCCGTGGTCAGGATGGAGTCATCGTCGGGCGGCGAGATGCCCGCGTTGTTGAACGCGATGTCGATCCGGCCCAGGCGCCGCGCCACCTCGCCGAACAGGGCCGATACCTGCTCCTCGCTGGCCACGTCGGCCGCCACGAACAGGCCGTCGACCTCGCGGGCGGCCGCCTTGCCCGCGGCCTCGTTGATGTCGACGGCGACCACCCGGGCCCCCTCCGCGGCCAGCCGCCGGACGCTGGCCAGGCCGATGCCGCTGCCCGCTCCGGTGACGACGGCGACCCGATCCCGCAGGCGTTCCATCCGCACTCCGCTCTACTCGTCAGGCGCTCTACTCGTCGGTCGATCTACTCGTCGGTCGAGATGAAGACGTTCTTGGTCTCGGTGAAGGCGTCGAGGGCGTCCGGGCCCAGCTCCCGCCCGAGGCCCGACTGCTTGAATCCGCCGAACGGGGTCCAGTAACGGACCGAGGCGTGCGAGTTGACCGACAGGTTGCCCGTCTCCACGGCGCGGGCCACCCGGATCGCCCGGCCGACGCTGCCGGTCCAGATGGAGCCCGACAGTCCGTAGGGAGTGTCGTTGGCGATCGCCACCGCGTCGGCCTCGTCGGTGAACGGCGTGACCGTGACCACGGGCCCGAACACCTCGTCGACGAACGCCGGGCACGTGGCGTCGGCCGGGGCGAGCACCGTCGGCGGAAACCAGAAGCCAGCCCCCGACGGGGCGCTGCCGCGGAACGCCACCGGGGCGCCCGCGGGCACGTAGGCGGCGACCCGCTCCCGGTGCGCGGCCGTGATCAGCGGCCCCATCTGCGTGGACGTCTGCGCCGGGTCGCCCACCCGGACGCCGCGCACGGCCGGCTCGAGCAGCTCCATGAAGCGGTCGTAGACCGAGCGCTGGACCAGGATCCGCGACCGGGCGCAGCAGTCCTGCCCCGCGTTGTCGAAGACCGCCTGCGGCGCCGCGGCCGCCGCGCGCTCGATGTCGGCGTCGGCGAACACGATGTTGGCGCTCTTGCCGCCCAGCTCCAGCGTGACCCGCTTGATCTGCCGGGCGCAGCCCGCCATGATCTCGCGGCCGACCTCGGTAGACCCGGTGAAGACGATCTTGCGGACCGCCGGGTGGTCGACCAGCCGCTGGCCGACCACCCGGCCCTGGCCGGGCAGCACCTGGAAGACGTGCTCGGGCAGCCCGGCCGCCAGCGCCAGCTCGCCGATGCGCATCGCGGTCAGCGGGGTGACCTCGGCCGGCTTGGCGATCACCGTGTTGCCTGCCGCCAGCGCCGGCGCCATGCCCCAGGCCAGGATCGGCATCGGGAAGTTCCACGGCACGATCAGCCCGACCACGCCCAGCGGCTCGGCGAACGTCACGTTCAGCCCGCCCGCCACCGGGATCTGCCTGCCGCACAGTCGCTCCGGTGCCGCCGAGTAGTACAGCAGCACGTCCCGGACGTGCTCGGCCTCCCACGTCGCCTGCCCGACCGGATGACCCGATCCCGCCACCTCCAGCGCGGCAAGCTCAGCCACATGCGCGTCCACCTCGGCGGCGAACCGGCGCAGCAGCCGGGCCCGGTCGCCCGGGGCAACCGCCCGCCAGGCCTCCTGCGCGGCCGCGGCCCGCCCGATCGCCGCGTCAGCCTGCTCCGCCGACGGCTGCGTGATCGTCGTGACCGCGTCCTCGGTAGCCGGGTTGACCACCGTGTACTGCGCGTGTTCAGGCATGCCCGTTCTCCAGCTCATCCGTTACCCCGCCTGACGGCTACCCGCCTGACCCTGCGGCCGGCGCCGGCGCCGCTAGATGCGCTCGAAGCAGCGCCGTAGCTCCCAGTCGGTCACCGCCGCGTCGTAGGCGGCCAGCTCGACGCGAGCGTAGTTCGCGTAGTGACCGATCACGTCGGGGCCGAACGCCGCCGCCGCGACCTGGCTGCCTTCCCACAGCTCCAGCGCGTCACGCAGCGTATGCGGCACCCGGACGCTGTCATCGGTGTAGGCGTTGCCCGTGAACGCCGGCTCCAGGGGCAGCTCGTTGTCGATCCCGTGCAGCCCTGCCGCGATCATCGCGGCCACCGCCAGGTACGGGTTCACGTCCCCGCCGGGCATCCGGTTTTCCGGCCGGAGTGACGGCCCGTGGCCGACCAGCCGCAGCGCGCAGGTCCGGTTGTCGATGCCCCAGCGAACCGCCGTGGGAGCGAAGCTGCCGGGGACAAACCGCTTGTAGGAGTTGACGTTGGGCGCGTAGCACAGGGTGAGCTCGCGCAGCGCCGCCAGCTGGCCCGCCAGGAAATGCTCGCCGGTCTCCGACAGCCCGTGCGGGCCGTCTCCGGCCAGCACCGGCGTGTCGTCGTCGTCGCGCACCGACAGGTGGATGTGGCACGAGTTGCCCTCGCGGGCGTTCGGCTTGGCCATGAACGTAATGCTCATGCCCTCCTGAGCGGCGATTTCCTTCGACCCCGTCTTGTAGATCGAGTGGTTGTCGCAGGTCGTCATGGCGTCGGCGTACCGGAAGGCGATCTCGTGCTGCCCCAGGTTGCACTCGCCCTTGGCCGACTCCACGTACATGCCCGCCTCGGCCATCCCGACCCGGATCTTGTGCAGCAGCGGCTCGATCCTGGACGTGCCCAGGATCGAGTAGTCCACGTTGTACCCGTTGGCCGGGACCAGGGCGCGGTAGCCCTTCGCCGCCGCCTGCTCGTAGGTGTCGGTGAAGACCACGAACTCCAGCTCCGTGCCGGCCAGCGCAACCAGGCCCCGCTCCGCCATGCGGTCGACCTGCTGCTGCAGGATCTGTCGCGGCGAGGCCGTCACCGGCGAGCCGTCGTGCCAGGTCAGGTCGGCCAGCACCAGGGCCGTGGCCGGGTGCCACGGGACCCGGCGCAGCGTGTCCAGGTCCGGCCGCAGCACGAAGTCGCCGTAGCCGGTCTCCCAGGACGACATCGCGTAGCCGTCGACCGTGTTCATGTCGATGTCCACGGCCAGCAGGTAGTTGCAGCCCTCCGAGAAGTTCTCCGCCACCTCGTCGAGGAAGAACTCGGCGGACAGCCGCTTGCCCTGCAGGCGGCCCTGCATGTCGGTGAAGGCGAGCACGACCGTGTCGATCTCGCGCTCGCCCACCTCCACCCGCAACCGCTCGAGGGTCAGCATTCCGCGCTGCTGGGTGTACGGCCCATGGCCCCGGTAGAGCGGCATCCGGCTCCGATCGTCTCGATGTCTGCTGACGTTATTCCGGCACTATTCCCGCACTGGCGGGACTCAGGCTGACAGCTCCCGCTCGATCGCCGCCAGCTCCTCCGGGGAGCCCTGGACCCGCGGACCGGTGAACCACCTCCGCGCCGAGACCAGCCAGTAGATGCTGGCGAAGCCGAGCACCACGGCCACGGCGATCACCGCATAGTTGAACGTGGTCCAGGAGATCGGGCCGGCCTGCGGCAGCATGAACAGGATCGTGATGATGACGACCCAGGTCACCGCGATGATCCCGACCGGCTTGCTCCACCGGCCCAGGTGCCAGGGACCGCGCTGGAAGCTATCGCCCAGGCGCAGGCGCAGGAAGGTCGGCATCACATAGGCGATATAGAGGCCGATGACCGCTATGGAGGTGACGGCCGCGTAGGCGGCGTAGTTCCACAGGTAGGGCAGGCCGAGAATCAGGGCACCGCCAGCGGCCAGCCAGATCGCGTTCGTGGGCGTCCGGGTGCGCTTGTTCACCCGGTGCCAGAGCCTGGAGCCGGGCAGCGCGCCGTCCCGGGAGAACGCGTAGATCATCCGCGAGTTGGCCGTCACCGAGGACATGCCGCAGAACAGCTGCGCGCCGATCACGATCAGCAGCAGCAGTTTGCCCGCCGCCGACCCGGCGGCATCGATGAAGATCTGGGCCGGCGGGACTCCCGTCGGAGACAGCCGCTCGGGCTCGTAGTGCTGGATGGCGAAGGTGATCCCGATCAGCAGGATCCACCCGGCGGCCAGCGACACTAGGATCGAGCTCACGATCCCGCGGGGCCCGCTGCGGGCCGCGTCGTGGGTTTCCTCGGTCATGTGCGCGGAGGCGTCGTAGCCCGTGAACGTGTACTGCGCCAGCAGCAGCCCGATCAGCACGATGTAGAGCGAGCTGACATGGAGCCCGGTGTCGTTGACGAAGTGCCCGAAAACGAAGCTCGCCGACTGGTGGTGGGTGGGCACGAAGACCAGCACGCCGACGATGATGAGCACGCCCAGGATGTGCCACCAGACGCTCACGTCGTTGAGCAGCGCGACCAGCCGGATGCCAAACTGGTTCAGCAGGCCGTGCACCAGCAGGACGATGGCATAGATCAGGACGGTCACCCAGTGCGCGGCGCTCCAGCCCCATTCCAGGGCGACGAAGGCGTTGATGAACAGCGCCGCCCCGAAGTCGATGCCCGCCGTCACCGCCACCTGGCCGAGGAAGTTGAACCAGCCCGTGAACCAGGACCAGGCCGGCCCGTTCCGGCGCGCCAGCTTCGCCGACCAGTAGTACAGGCCGCCGGCCGTCGGGAAGCTCGAGCAGACCTCCGCCATGGCCAGCCCGACGAACAGGGTCATGATGCCGACGAACGGCCAGCCCCAGACGATGACAGCCGGCCCGCCCGTGGCCATGCCATACCCGTACAGCGTCAGGCAGCCCGACAGGATCGAGATGATCGTGAACGAGACCGCGAAATTCGAGAAACCCGACATGCGCCGGCGCAGTTCCTGCGCGTAGCCCATGCTGTGCAGTGTTTCCTCGTCGCTGCTCAGCGACGCCGATGGTGCGTGCTCGTTGACCGCCACGGCTTGCTCCTTATGTCCGGACTGCGGTGGAGTACCTGCTGCGGGCCGCACCCCCGCGCTGGGGCTGGCATACGAAAGCTAATGGTCTAATATCAGACCAATGATCATCAGACCTGAGACAATGTCAAGGCCTCAGGCGATATTCATCGACAACGCCCCGCCACGTCCGGCACTCGAGCAGGCGGGGGCCGCGTGCCGGACGCGGTGCGGCGCTTCGAGTCGGCCAGGGCTTGTGTCGGCCTGGGTGCGCAGGCTTCGTGCATGCCAGCGCAACGGAGGGCGGTAACGGTGGGCGCCGGGGTCGATCTGACCGGAGTGTTGCGGCCCGTGCGGCAGGGCAACGCGTTCGAGGAGACCGTCGAGCGCCTGCTGACCGTGATCAGGCTCGGGATGGTCGGCCCCGGCGAGCGGTTTCCCGCCGAGCGCGAGCTGGCGGCCCAGCTCGGGATCAGCCGGCTAACCCTGCGCGAGGCGCTCCGGGAACTGCAGGAGGCCGGCTACGTCAGCTCCCGCCGCGGCCGGTTCGGCGGAACCTTCGTCACCTACACCCCGCCCGCTCCCGACCGGGCCGAGTTCCGTCGCCTGGCCCGCGAGGACGGGGACAAGCTGGCCGACGCGCTCACCTTCCGGCTCGCCGTCGAGAGCGGCGCCGCCGAGATCCTGGCCGGCCTGCTGACCGACGACGAGCCGCGGAAGAACCTGGCAGAACGGCTCGCCGAGGTCACCGCCGCCGGCCCCGAGGACTACCGGCGCCTGGACACCCTGTTTCACCTCGCCATCGCCGAGCTGACCGAGTCGCCCTTGCTGCTCGCGGCCTGCACCGACGCGCGGATGCGGCTGGTCGGCCTGCTGGACGCCATCCCGGTGCTGCAGCGCAACATTGACCACAGCAACGTCCAGCATGCCGCCATCGTCACCGCGATCCTGGCCGGAGACGCGCAGCAGGCCCGGTCAGCTGTCGCCGAGCACCTGTCGGGCACCGCGTCCCTCCTGCGCGGCTTCCTCGCCTGACGGGCTGCGGCCCAGCCGATCTAGTGCCAGGCGTCTGCGGCATTCCGTGGCGGCCGATGAGAAGCAGCGCGCCGCTCGGTCTCAGCAAGGAAATGACGCAGCTAGAGGAGCGGGCCGTGCAGATCCTCAGTTCAGCGGATGGCACCAGGATCACCTATGACCAGCAGGGCGCCGGGCGACCGGCCCTGATTCTGGTCGACGGTGCCATGTGCAGCCGGTCGTCGGGTTCCAAGCCCGAACTGGTCGGGCTCCTGGCCGCCCACTTCACCGTGTACAGCTACGACCGGCGAGGCCGCGGCGACAGCGGGGATACCCAGCCCTACTCGGTCGAGCGGGAGGTCGAGGACGTCGCGGCGCTGATTGATGCGGCCGGCGGAACCGCCCTTCTTTACGGGCACTCCTCGGGCGCGTCCCTGGCGCTGGAGGCAGCGGTAGCGCTCGGCGGCCAGGTCAGCAAGCTCGCCATGTACGAGGCCCCCTACAACGACGATCCCGCGGCCCGCCAGGCCTGGCGACAGTACATCTGCCAGCTGACCGAGGTACTGGCCGCCGGCCGCCGGGGCGATGCGATAGCCCTGTTCAGGGCCTATACGGGCGTGCCCGCCGAACAGATCGAGGGCATGCGCAAGGCCCCGTTCTGGCCCGCGATGGAAGCCATCGCGCCCACCCTTCGCTATGACCACGCCGCCATCCTCGGCGAGGACGGATCGGTGCCTGCCGAACGAGTTGCCCGCGTAGCCGTGCCCGTCCTGGTCATGTACGGCGACGCGAGTTATCCCTTCATGGGGGAGACGGCCCGAACGCTCAGCCAGGTCATACCGCGAGCGCAGTTGCGCATCCTGACGGGCCAGAGTCATAACGTCAGCCCGGCGGTGCTCGCTCCCGTTCTCGCCGACTTCTTCGCCTCGTGAGGTATGGCCGTATCGACAAGTCGGTATAGCGACCTGGCTGCACGGTGTCTGTTCTCTGCCCGGATCTCTGCCCGCTGGCCTGCCGGACGCACTCGTGTCCTGGCGGGACGATGGCCTCGTTGCTTAACCTGGTCGGCCCTTGGCTTTGGCGCCTTGCCCTGGTCCCAGCGTTAGCTGGGGTAGGGGTCGGGGGTGGTGGTGTAGGTCCGTCCGGCGGGGGTGGTCCAGGTGAAGGTGCCGGGGCGGGGCTGGGTGAGGGTCCAGCCGGGGAGCTGCTTGATCTGGTGGTGGGTGCAGCCGCCCGCCTGCAAGTCATAACCACACACCTAGCGATCCTGGTCGCTAGGTAACGTCGCTAAGCGCCTGGGCCAGCCTGGCCCGGCGGAAACTCAGGTGACCCCAGCGCACCATCTGGGTAGAGTCGGGCAGTGCCCGAGCTGCAGCGGCTGGATGCTGGCCATGCCCCGGCGGTCCTGGCCTTCGAGCTGGCGAACCGCGTCTACTTCGCTGCCTCGATCTCCGACCGCGGCGACGAGTTCTACGACCAGTTCACCGAGCGGCACAGCGCCTTGCTGGCTGAGCAGGAGGCCGGCGTCTGCGCCTTCTACGTGCTCGTCGCCGAGGATGGCTCGGTCCTGGGCCGGTTCAACCTGTACGACTTCGAGGACGGCACTGCGGCGCTCGGCTACCGGGTCGCGCAGCACGTCGCCGGCCGCGGCGTAGCGACCGCGGCCGTGCGGGAGCTGTGCCGGCTGGCGGCGGCGCGGCACGGGCTGCGCACACTGCGGGCGGCCACCGCCCGCGAGAATGCC
>DATCEO010000176.1:0-5567 GCA_036510065.1 Streptosporangiaceae bacterium
CGGCGCCGCGCGGATCGCCGAGGACGTCGATTCCGCCGACCTCAGCGGCGTGTCCGGCACGCCGGCCTTCTTCATCAACGGCCGCCGCCACTACGGCAGCTACGACATCACCGCGCTCACCGCCGCCGTCCTGGCCGCCAAAGCCGCGGGCACCCCCCCAGCCCCGGTACCGGACCCGGGGAATCGCCGTGACTGACATTGAGCCATTTGCGCTGGTGATACTGCTAGCGGCGGGAGTGGGGCTGATCGCCGTGCTGTCGAGCCGGCTGACGGAGCGGGCGAGGATTCCCTCGCCCGCGCTGGTGCTGGTGGGCGCGGCGATCGCGGTGAAGGTCATCCCTGCCCTGCACGGACCGCCGCGGCAGGCCGTGGAGCGGGTCGTCACCGTCGCGCTGGTCTGCATCCTGTTCGACGGCGGGCTGCATATCGGGTGGTCGCGTTTCCGGTCGGCGGCCGGCCCTATCGCGGTGGTCGGGGTCGCGGGCACGGTGCTGACGGTGGCCGCGGGCGCGGTGCTGCTGCATCTGGCGTTCGGCCTGGCGTGGTACGTGGCGGTGCTGGTGGGGACGGCGGTGGCGCCGACGGACCCGGCGGTGGTGTTCTCGGTGCTCGGCCAGCGGGAGGTGTCGGGCCGGGCCGGGACCATCCTGGAAGGGGAGGCGGGGGCGAACGACCCGGTAGGGATCGCGCTGATGGCCAGCCTGATCGGCGCGGGCGCCCTGAGCGCGGGGGCGTTCGCCGCGGTTGGCGGCCAGTTTCTGCTGCAGATGGGCGTGGGCGCGGTCATCGGCGTGGCCGGCGGCCGGGCGCTGCTGTGGTTCATGCGGCGGGTGCCGCTGCCCAGCGAGGGCCTGTACCCGCTGCGCACGCTGGCCTGCGCGCTGCTGCTGTTCGGGATCGCGACGCTCGCCCGCGGCTCGGGGTTCCTGGCCGTGTTCGCGGCCGGGATCGTGCTCGGGGACGGGCGCGCCCCGTACAAGCGGGAGATCGAGCGGTTCCACTCGGCGCTGGCGAGCCTGGCCGAGATCGTGGCGTTCGTGGCGCTGGGCCTGACCATCAACCTGGACGTGATCGCCCGGGCGGACGTGTGGATCCCCGGCCTCATCCTGGGCGCGGCGCTTGCCTTCGTCATCCGGCCCGTGCTGGTCGGGCTGTGCCTGCTCCCCGCCCGGCTGCCGGGCGGGGAGCGCAACTTCGTGCTGTTCGCCGGGCTCAAGGGCGCCGTCCCGATCCTCCTGGGCATCTTCCTGGTCACGGCGCACGTGCCGGGCGCGGAGCGCCTGTACGGCATTATCGCCGTGGTAGTCGTGTTCTCCGTCGTCGTGCAGGGCAGCCTGGTGCCGGCCGCCGCCCGGCTGCTGCGGGTGCAGATGCGCGCGGTGGAGCCCGAGCCCTGGGCGCTCGGGGTCCGGCTCCGGGACGAGCCTGCAGGCGTGCAGCAGGTCACGATCAGGCCCGGCTCGCCCGCTGACGGCGCCACCATCGACCAGCTGGCCGGCCTGCCGGGGGACGCCTGGGTCAGCTTTGTCGTCCGCGACGGCCAGCTTGTCCCCATCACCGGGAACACCCGGCTCCGGGCCGGGGACGACGTCCTGGTCCTGGCCAACCCTGACCTGCGCGACCAGGTCACCAGGGCCTTCGAGGAACCCGACCGCGGGTAAGCCGGCGGGCTGCGGGCCGCCGGGCTGGCGAGGATCCGCCACTGCGCTCCCCGATCTCGTCGAGCCGGCGGACTCCCTGCCGAGCGTGAGCCGATCTAAGATTGCGAGACTCCGCCCGTTCTTGGGTGGAATAGTGAGCTGGACCGGCCGCCCGGCCGCCGGCGGTTTCTTGAGCGTTCAACTCGGGTCCCGCGGCGGCACGCGATTAAGGGCCTGCCTCCGCCACGAAATGACGACATTCCTGCAGGTCAAGGCCATAGGGCTTCGGTACGACGCTAGGCTGCCATTCGTGAGCATGCAGCTACCGGTCGGCATGGGCGCCGCGGATGACGCGATCGGTCTGGTCCGGGCCTATCTGACCGGTAACGGACCCGAGGCAGATCGCATACTCTCCGAGACGCTGAGCCAGACGGCACTGGCCGCGAACGTGGCGTACTTGGCGTATTACACACTGCACCGCCTGTCCGACGAGCTTCGCGAGGCCGTCCTAGACGATGCTCGGCGCGGTATGCGTAACAACGCGCTCGACGTGTATCTCGATCTAGAGCAATCGGCGAGAAGCGAGACGCCCGAGGGATAGTGGCTGCTCGCGGCGAAGAGGGTTACTGTCTCCATCGCCGCCTTGGCGATCTGTGCCATGGCGCTGGAAGTCCGGCGCCTTGTCCAGTCAAGGTCAGGCTGTGCTCCCCGTGGGACATCACCGCCCCCGAGGTGCCGGACCGCGGCGACATCGCCCGTCTGCGGATGCACTGCCCCGTAGCCTCAACCCCGGATTCCCGGCTGGCGGCCGGATCCAGCTTTCAGCGGCCCTCGTCGAGGGCGTCGCTGATGCGGCCGTTGGCGGCGGCGGCCTGGCCGTCGATGCAGTTGGCGTAGACGCGGAGCAGGACGGCGACGCCGTGGCCGGCGCGGCGGGCGACCTCGGGGGCAGGGACGCCGGCGTTGAGCCACAGGGACACCGCGGCGTGCCGCAGGTCGTAGGGGCGGCGGCCCAGCGGGGATGCCCGCTGGGCCGTAGTCAGGGCGGCGGGGCGGGCGCGCTGCCAGACCTCGCCGTACCCAGTGTCGTTGAGCGGGGCGCCGCGGGCGGTGCGGAACAGGCGCCCGTCGGGGGCGGTGCCGTAGCGGGCGAGGTGCGCGCGGAGCAGGGTGACCAGGGCGGGCGGGATGGGGATGGAGCGGGTCTCGCCAGGCCGGCCGGTGCTTGAGGCCGCGTTCCTGCCGGCTGGTCCCGGTGTCGGTCCACTCGGTCCCGGCGTGGGGCCGGGAGGCGGCCAGGTCGATCCGGCCGAACCCGCGGGCGGGCAGCACGCAGTCGGCCTCGCGGAGGGCGAGGGCCTCGGACGGGCGCAGGGCGGCGTAGTACAGGCAGCCGAAGAACGCTTCCATGTGCTGCCCGCGCGGGCCCTACGCCCGGACAGCTGCCAGCAGCCGGCGGGCCTGGGCGGGGCTGGCCACCGACCGGCGGTCGACGGTCTCGGCGACCTCGGCGGCCTTCCACCTGATCCGGTCCAGGGGGTTAGCGGCCAGCAGGCGCTGCTCGACCGCGTAGCCGGCGGCGCCGGCCAGGACGGCGCGCTTGCGGCGGGCAGTCGTCACGGCGGCGGGCCGGCCGTCCAGGTTCCGGGCGCACGCGCCCAGGACCGCGCGGACAGTGCCGGGGTCTTCCAGGGCCGTCACCGGCAGGGATGCCCTGGCGATCCAGTCCAGCGCCCGGGTGATCTCGGCGGGCACGGGCCGGGCGGCGCTGGCGGCGTTGAAGGCGTAGCCGAACAGGGCCCGGCGCAGGACACCGGGGCCGGGTGCCCGGGGGCGCTGGACGGTCAGGGCGATGGTGATGGTGGTGAGCGCCTCGGCGGCCGACCGGCGGGACTTCGGGGCCAAGTCAGGCCATTTCATCTGCGCGTACGCCCGGGCGTGGTCGTACCAGGTGGCCTCGGGCTGGCCGGCTGGCCGGAGCCTGGCGGGCAGCCCGGTGGCGGGGTCGAACGGCTTCCCGTCGCGGGCGGCGTCCTTCAGGGTGCCCAGGAACGCGTCGGCCAGGGCCTTGGTGGCGTGGGACTTGCAGTGCTCGCGGCCGGCGACGGACCAGCGGACCCGGTACCGGCCGCGGGCGGTGTCGCCGATCTTCCTGGTGTCCCAGAACCTGACGTCATAGCTGTTCATGCAGCATGCTCCCTCGAGTTGTCTTCGAGGCCGCGCAGCCATTCCTCCAGCGCGGTCCTGCGGATCCGCACGGCGCCGCTGGGCAGCTTCACCGACCGCGGCGCGGTCCCGGCCTGGCGCCACCGGTAGAAGGTGGACCGCGGCACCCGCAGCTCGGCGATGACCTCGTCGACGGTCAGCAGCTCATCTGGCTGGTCCGCCACGCCCGGCTCCCTTCTCCCGGCTCCGGCGCCCGCCGGGCTGGCGGGGCGGTCGGTGTCCGCCCCGGCGGCTGTCCGTGCGGTGGGGTACATGCACGCTCCGGCCTGCCGCGGGGGTCAAGTCCGCCCCGTGACAGGCCGGGACGGCCGCCGGGTGCCGCGCGGGGCTGCGGCGGGCGGGCTTGACATGCCGGGCGGAGCCGAGCGCTGATCGTCGCCACCGCACCCGCCGGGCACCGGCAGCCCAGCCCTGGCTGCCCCGGGCCTGGCGGGGCGGCGAGCCCATCCGCGACCCTGGAGGTGCGTGATCATGACTGCAGATGACAACCCCGGTCCCGGCCTCGGGGCCGAAGGCCCGGGGATGCCGCCGCCCGGCAGCCCGGCCGGCCCGGAGCCCGGCCCGCGGGGCCTCCCGGGTGACCCGGATGACGAGGGCTTCCTGGACGTGGCGGCCCTTGCCGGGGCGGTCCCGGCTGACGGCGCGGAGTGGCTGCTGGTCATCGAGCTGGACGGCCAGCCCGGAGCCGGGTTCCAGGTCCAGCTCGTGCCTGGCGATTCCGGGCATGCCCAGGGCGGGGACGTGCTGGTCCGGCTGCTCCCCGATGCCGGGAGCGGCGGGGAGCCGGCTGTCCGCGCCGAGGTGTGGGCAGTCGTCGGCGGCCGCATGATCCTGGCCGGGACATGGAGCCGGCAGGACCCGGGCGGGTGGCCCGAGCAGCTCCGCCCGTCCGTCGCGTTCGCTATGGGCATCCTGGCCGAGCTCGAGGACCACGGCGCCGACCTGGGAGCCCGGCACCGGGTCCGGCTGGCGGCGTCGCCCAGACTCTGCCAAGGGGGTGTCAACTTAACGGCTCTGTCGCACTTAGTGAGATAGACCCGTCTTGCCGGCCTGGTCAGTCTCATGGTCTGGTCTCGGCAGGAGCCCCAGCTGAGGTGCTTGATCAAGGCTCGGCTTCGCGTTCTTGCTGGACTGCGGCGTCCCATAGCAGCGCGGCTTGGCGCTGGCTCACGGTGGGGAGGCGTCCGGTTAGCCCTGCAGCGCCCGGAGCCTCAATGATGTCGGTCGCGTATGGAGGTATGCGCTGCTCAAGGTGGTGGGCGGCGGCGTCGGTAATGACCTGCTGACTGAGGCGGTCGACGCCGGATGCGCGGCGTAGGAGACCGGGCTGGTGACGCCGAGGTCGAGGAGCCTGGCTTCGACCGGGCCGGGCTGGGGGCGGCCGGCTGCGGCCGGGCGGGCGTTGCGCGGCCGGGTGGGGCTGTTGTGGGGGCGGGTGCCGGTGGCAGCGCTCGCGGTGGTGAGGATGCGGCTCGGGGCGTTGAGGGTGGCGGCGAGGTCGACGATCACGACGGCGGTGCGGGTGTTGGCGGTGTCGGCGGCGCGGCAGGCGGCCAGGAGGTGGACCGTACCCGCTTCGGTGGACACCCGGCTTAGCTGCCCGATTCGTCGGGAGAATGAGAAATGGGTTCGACACGCCGCGCATTTACGCCGGAGTACAAGGAGCATTCGGTAGCTTTCGTCATTGACGGCGGCCGTCCG
>DATCEO010000177.1:0-12367 GCA_036510065.1 Streptosporangiaceae bacterium
CGAACACCGCCTCGATCAGCTGCTGGTTCTCGTCGGCGCGCTCGGGCTTGGCCTGGTAACGCATGATGGTGTTCATCGGCTGCTCCAGCTACGCGGCCCGGTGGCCCGCTCTACCTGTACAGACTTCTCTCGCCCCGGGAATCATCGCTACCGGCACGGAGTCATCGCTAACCCTGACGGGGTAAGCCGCCGTTGCTAGAAGCGCCACACGAATGACTGCACCTCCATCACCTGTGCCGAGCTCCGGTCGCTAAGCCACTGACCGGCGCCGCGCGGGGCGGGTGAACCGGCCCTGGTGGTGCAGCAGCGGCGGCGCGCCGGTGCCGATGATGGCGTGAATGACTTGGCCCACCACGAGCTCATGGTCACCCACGGTGACAAGCGTGTATCGCGCGCAGATCAGGTGGGTAGTAGCCCCGGCAAGCATCGGCAGGCCGCACGGCCCGGGGCGCCATCGCGTGGCCGGGCCGAACCGGTCCGCTCCCTTGTGGGCAAACCGGGCGGCGACCTCTTCCTGGCCGTGGCCCATCAGGTTGACCGCGAAGTGCCGGGCGGAGCGGACCGCGGGCCAGTTGGATGACCCGTGCCCGATGTAGAAGGACACCAGCGGGGGGGCCAGGCTGGCTGAGCTGAACGAGGTGACGGTCAGGCCAGCCGGGCCGGGCAGGGTCACGATGACCACGCCCGCGGCGTGCCGGGACAGCGCCTGGCGGAAGGCCTCCGCGTCGACAACGGGCAGTGCCGGGTGGCTGGCGGGGGCCGGGGCGGAGGCGGAGAGGGTCACGGGACCTGCCTTTCGGCTCTGGGGTGAGGCGACTAGGTCGGCCGCCGGGCACGGCTGGCTCAGGTCAGCTCACTGCTTCGGGTACCTGCTGGTGGCGGGCCGCGGCGTACTGGCTGTCGGGTCGTGGCAGCCCGTAGTGCTCGCGCAGCGTCCGCCCGGTGTACCCGGCGCGGAACAGCCCGCGCCCGCGGAGGAGGGGGACCGCCTGCTCGGCGAAGGCCTGCAGGCCAGCGGGCAGGGCGGCCGGCATCACGTTGAACCCGTCGGCCGCCCCGCGCTCGAACCAGTCCACGATAGAGTCCGCGACTGGCGAACGGGTCGCTCTCGGGCAGCCGCCAGGCGGCTTCGTGGTGACCCGAGCACATCAGGAACGCGTTGAAGTGCAGCTGCCGCTTGGTCCTGCTCACGTGAGGAGCCTCCAGGTGGGACTGGTCAGGGAGGGACGGGCGCCGGCTCAGCGGGCCAGCTCCGGGGATACGGGCCGCGCCGGCTCTCCGGCGGCTGCGCCATGGGTGAGAGCCGCGAACCGGTCCAGGGCGGCCGCCACCCGGACGGCCCACGGGTCGAGGACCGCGCCGGGGTGGCCCAGATCCGATTCCAGGACGGCGAGCCCAGGCGCGGGAGTCACCGCGCCCAGTTCCAGCAGCAGCAGCCGGGCCAGCCCGGAAAGGTCGACCACCTGGTGGCCGCCGTCCAGCCCTGCAGCGCGGCTGACCGCATCGGCGGCCAGCCGGGCGATGCTGAGCGTCCTGGATTGCGGCTTCGGGTTGGCGGCGGGGACGACGAAGATCATGGCTGTTTCCTCCAGCACGGTCCTGGTCAGGCGCTGGCGTGCAGGGGCTGCCGGCCGGAGTTCCCGGCGGCCGCCTCGCGGCGGCGGATCTCGGGCAGGACCCCCTCGCCGAACCAGTAGGCCTCTTCCAGGTGCGGGTAGCCGGACAGGATGAACTCGGTGATGCCGAGGGCGGCGTACTCCTCGATCAGCCCGGCCACCTTTTCGTGGCTGCCGACCAGCGCCGTGCCGGCGCCGCCGCGGACAAGGCCGATCCCGGCCCACAGGCCCGGGTAGATCTCCAGGTCCTGCGCGGACCCACCGCGCCGGTAGGAGGCATGCAGGGCGCGCATCCGGTCCTGGCCGACCGACTCACTGGCGCCCAGCACCTGCTGGGCCCGGGCGATCTCCGCGGGGTCCAGGTAGTCGAGCAGCCTGCTGGCCTCGGCCCAGGCGTCCGCCTCGGTGTCCCGGGTGATTACGTGCAGCCGGATGCCGAACCGCAGCGTCCGGCCCTGCGCGGCGGCGAGTTCGGAGATCCAGCGGATTTTCTCCGCCACCTGGGCGGGCGGCTCACCCCAGGTCAGGTAGACGTCCGCATGAGCCGCCGCGACCGGCCCGGCCGCAGCCGAGGAGCCGCCGAAGTAGATACCCGGCACCGGCTCCGGCGGGCGGAGCACGGTCGCGCCGTCGACCTGGTAATACTGTCCCCTGAAGTCGAACGGCTGGGTGCCCCAGGAACCGCGCACGACTTCCAGGAACTCCCCGGTTCGGGCATAACGCTCGTCGTGCGACAAGTAATCACCGAAGCGCCGCTGCTCGTCGGCCTGGCCGCCGGTGACCACGTTGAGCAGCAGGCGGCCGCCGGACAGCCGCTGGTAGGTGGCGGCCATCTGGGCGGCCAGGGTCGGCGAGGTCAGCCCGGGCCGGAACGCGACCAGGAACTTCAGCCGCCGGGTCTCCCGGGTCAGCGCGGCGGTGACCAGCCAGGCATCCTCGCACCAGGTGCCGGTCGGGGTGAGCACTCCCGCGAAGCCGAGCTGCTCGGCCGAGCGCGCCACCTGGGCCAGGTACTCAATATCCGGCGGCCGTTCCCGCGCCGCGGCCCCCCTGACGTGCGGGATGTCCGGCCGGCCGGCCGGGGGCAGGCTGTGCCCCCGGCCCATGATCGCCCGGCCGTCGCCGGTGGTGGGCAGGAACCAGTGGAATGTCAGGCTCATGACGAGGTCCCCTGGACGGTGTCATTGAAGGCGGTGTCCACGAACTGGCTGAAGTCCTCGTGACCCGGGATCAGCCCGGCCGCGGTGAATGCGTTGGAGACCTGCTGCTCGGAACTGACGACCGCAGGGGTGATCGGCACGGCGGTCGCTACCGAGTCCCTGGTCGCGGCGACCATGACGCTGTCAGGCAGCCCGGTGCCCTGGGCCCAGACGGCGGCCCATGCTGCCTCGTGCGCGGCAGCCCAGGCGTGTGCCTGATTAAGCAGCTTGAGGTAGACGCGGATGGCGGCGGCCTTGGCCGGGGCAGCGAGCGCGGCCCGGGACGCGACCGTGAAGGAGTACGGGCTGCCGAAGCCGTTGCCGTTGACTAGGGCCCTGGCGTGAGCCTGGGCCTCGCCCTGCTCGACGAACGGCGACCAGATGTCCCAGGCGTCGACGTGACCCGACGTCAGGGCCGCGAGGCCTTCCGCGGGCTGCAGGTAGTTCAGCGTGACATCGTGCACGGTCAGGCCGGCTTTCTTGAGCACGGTGAGCAGGTGGTAGTCAGCCGAGCTGCCCTGGGCCACGGCAATCCGCTTGCCCTTCAGCTGGGCGATCGAGTGGATCGCCGAGTTCCGGGGAACGAGCAGGACGGCGCCAAGCGGGTTGGCCTTGAGCGCGCCGACTATCGCGATCTTTTCGCCGCCCGCGGCGGCGAAGACCGGCGGGGCGTTGCCCACGCTGCCGACATCGACTGCGCCGGCGCCCATAGCCTGCAGCATCGGCGGACCGGAGGTGAAGTCGGACCAGGTGACCTTGAATGGCAGCTGGTGGATCAGGCCAGCCGCGGTAAGCAGGGCCTGTGCCCCGGATCCAGCCTGGTCGCCGACGTGCAGGGTGACCTGGGACAGGCTGGCGGTCCCGCCGGCCGCCGCAGCGCTGGCTGGCGGCGAAGAAACGGCCTGGCCGCCCGCGCTGGCTGACGAGCAGCCAGCCGCGATGAGCGCGAGCAGCGCCATGCTGGCGGCCAGGCGGAGCGTGCGGCGGTGCGGTGCGCGCAGCCGACGGAAACGTGCGGCGCGGCTGGTGCTCTTGCTGGACATCAGTCTCCCTCGGTGGCAACGCCCAGCTCGGAGAGCAGGCGGGTATGTAGTGCGGTGAGTTCGGGATGGTCCCGTCCCCGCGGCCGCGGGATGCTGACCAGGCAGCTGTAGGCAATCCGCCCGCCGGCCAGCACGATCACCCGGTCGGCGAGCGAGAGCGCCTCGTCCAGGTCATGCGTGACCAGCAGCACGGCGGGCTGGTGGTGCGCCCACAGCCGCAGCACCAGATGGTGCATGGTGATCCTGGTCAGCGCGTCCAGCGCGCTGAACGGCTCGTCCAGCAGCAACAGGCTGGGCTCGCGGACCAGCGCCCGGGCCAGCGCTGCCCGCTGGGCCTCACCGCCGGACAGGGTCAGTGGCCAGGCGTCGGCCTGGGCGGCCAGCCCGACCTCCTCCAGCGCCGCGCGGGCGACGGACTTCGGATCGCTGGCCCGCAGCCCGAGGCAGACGTTGTCCCGTACTCGCCGCCAGGGGACCAGCCGTGGTTCCTGGAATGCGACCGCCACGGCGCCGGCCACGCTGAGTTCCCCGGTGACACCGGAGTCCAGGCCGGCGAGCGCGCGCAAGAGGGTGGACTTGCCGCTGCCGCTGCGGCCGATCAGCGCGACGAACTCACCAGGGGCGATGTCGAGGTCGAGGCCGTCCAGCACCCGGCGGTCGCCGAACTGGCGGGTCAGGCCGCGCATCCGGGCAGTCGGCGCGATGCCGGCTACGCCCGTCGCGGTGTCCGGCGCGGCCGGCCCGGCGGCAGCCGGCCGGGCTTCCGGCGCAGCGGCAGCCCGGCCGTTGCGGCTGCTCAGCCCTCCAGGAGTCCGCGGCGCCATACCAGGGCCTTCCTTTCGGCGAGCCGTACCAGGGCGTCGGTCAGCAGGCCGAGCACGCAGTACACGAGCAGGGCGACGAAGATCATGTCGTTGCGCAGGAACTGGGTGGCCTGGCTGATGATGAAGCCGAGCCCGGCACTGGCGTTGATCTGCTCGGCGACTACCAGCGCGAGCCAGGCGACACCCAGGCTCTGCCGCAGTCCCACCAGCATCTGGGGCAGCGCGCCGGGCAAGATGATGTGGCGGATCATCTCGGCCCGGCTCAGCCCCAGGGTCTGGCCCGCCTCGGCGAGCTTGGCGTCCACGCTGCGGATCCCGGCGAAGGTGTTGAGGTACAGCGGGATCGCGGCGCCCATCGCGATCAGCAGCACCTTAGGCAGCTCCCCGATGCCGAACCAGACGATGAATACCGGGATGAGCCCGAACAGTGGCAGCGTGCGCAGCATCTGCATGAGCGGGTCGACGGAGTTCTCGCCGAGCCTGCTCAGCCCGGCGATCACGGCGAGGATCAGCCCCGTGCCGGCGCCCAGCGCAAAGCCGGCCGCCACTCGCTCTAGGGACACGGCCATCGCGCCCTGCAGCGTGCCGTAAGCCGGCGAATCGGTGGTGATCAAGGTCATCGCGGTGTGCCACACCTCAGTCGGCGGCGGCAGCTTCTGCTGCGAGATCACCCCGGACATGCTCACTGCCTGCCAGGCCGCCAGGAACGCCAGCGGGCTGATCAGCCGGTACCAGCTGCGGCTGCGGCCAGGACGCTTCCGCCCCAGGGCGGCCGGCAGTGCTGATTGCGACCCGCCCTGTGCGGCGCCCGATGATTCCTCATCCTCCTCGGCGCGCCGGCCGGTCATAGCGCGCGGGCTGCGGGCAGGCAGCAGTCCCGTGGGCGTGTTTCCAGGCATGACAAACCTCACTCGTGATAGCAGGGACGATGCTGCCCGAGGAGGCGGTGCGGGCATTCCCCGGCGGCCAGTCGGGGGTGTGGGAGGCGGCCTGCTCAGCGGTAGGCGGGACAGCAGGCCGGGCGGATCGCTGCGGCCTGCATGCGCAGATCGACGTAGTGGCGCGAGACCAGGGGGATACAGGCCATGTCCCCATGGTGCAAGCCAAGTCCTACTATGTCAATAGACTTTATGGGATAACCATCGCCGGGCACTCATCGTAGGAACGGGCCGGGCGGTCCCGCGTACCTGATGGAGCCCGGGCAGTCCTGGCCAGTGCCAGCCTGGAGGCCCTCGCCGGGCTGTTCCCGGGCTGGCGGATCTGGGCCGACGCTCATGGGTGGCACGCCCGCCGGCGGGACAGCGGGTACCTCCAGGGCTACCGTCGCGGAACCCCTGTTTACTGCGTGCACGGCTGCGGGCCGACTGATCTCGCCGCCCAGCTGTGCCGGCAGAAGGCAGCCGACATCCACGTACCCGCGGGATGCCCGGCAGCCGACTGACCGGATCAGCAAGGCGCAGCGGGTTCGCGGAATGAGCCGCGTGCGAGTTGCGTGCCGTCGGCGCGCGCGCCCGCTAGCGCTGCGTCGAGGTCCCCGCCTGGCTCACCGCCCGGGAGGACCAGATAGCCCGGCTGGCCGGCGACGGCATGTCCAGCACCAGATCCGCTACCCTCGAGCCCTGCTGGAGGCAGGGGGTGCCGGCTAGGACGGGACGTCCTGCTTGCCCGCGGGCGGCGCAGCCTGGTCGCTCGCGGGCGGCGCATCCTGGCGGCCGAGCGCGACGGCACTCACAACGAGGCAGGCAAACGCCGCGACCTGCAGGACGGCCCGCGCCCCGTGCGGCAGGATCTCGTCGAAGAGGACGAATCCGGCCACGATCGGAACCGCGTTCGTCACCATCGTCGCCGTGCCAGCGGCCGTCAGGGCATCGCCCTGCTGGTACGCAGACTGCAGAACGCTGGTCCCGGTGGCGTAGCCGACGATCAGCGGGACAAGCGCGACCAGCCACCATCCGCCGTAACCGACGAGCTTCGCGGAGATGTCGCCGACCGAGAACAGCAGGCCCGTCGCCAGACCGAGCGTTGCTGCGCGCGCGAAGTGGGTCGGTGTCACGATGAGCAGCACGGCACCGCCGCCGCAGGCGGCAAGCCAGATGGTGATGCCCACGACCGGCGGATGGTGATCGGACGCTGTCGTCCCGACAAGCGAAAGCGAAAGGAGAGTCAGCCCGGCCAGCGCAAGGACGACGGCGAACCGCTCACGCAACGCGAGCCGGGAAGGGCGTCCCCGGGCAGTGGCGAATGCGAGGACGGCAACCCCTGACGCTGTCACCGCCTGCACAAGCGCGAGCGCCGCGAGCCGCAGCGCCGCCACATACAAGAGCCAGCCTGCGCTCTCGATCGCGAATGCGGTCAGCCAGCGTCGGTCGCGGAGCAGGAGTCTCGCCGACCGGAACGGGCGGCGAGGCGACAGCGGCGGGAGCGCTGCTGCGGCATCGTGCTCGAACGAGTAGGCCACGTTGGTCAGCAGCGCCGAGGCGAACGCGAGCGAGAGTCCGATCGACGCCGACGGCATCACTGTGCAGACCCCTGTCTTCCCTAGTCTTCGGGACCTGAAGTCCTGAGGGACCTCCGCAAGCCACGCTGGCGGCGGTGTTCACTCCGTGCGCATAGTGGCCGCCACGCCCGTGCCAGGGTACAACCGTAAAACGGGGACGCCATGTCCGCCCGACAAGCAGCTTCGTGATCACGGTGACCAGGGCCACGAACAAGGCGGCCCGCCGCCAGGCGGCCCGAGTGCATTGCAGCGCGTCTTCCATCTCGCTGAGGAGCCGCTTCTCGGGTCGGCCAGACCTTCGCCCCTAGCCGGGCGAGGGCAGCCATCCCAGCGATAACGGCGAGTCCGCCGCGAAGGATCAGAGACGCGGACAGTGATGCGAACATGACCAATTCCGTCTCACGGGCTGGTGCTGGCTGCTGCGGGGGTGCCAAGACTGGGCACGGAGCGTTGAAGAGGATGTACTGGCTCTCGCAAGTCATCATCGATGTCTTCCGGCGCTCTACCGGGCAGCATGCCCGCACGGCCACCGGCGTGGCCGCCCTGCCCTGCCCACGCCAGGCAGGGACGAGGCGCGCAGGTCGCCGCGTTCCACGCCAGGCTGAGCACCAATGGGCTGGCGGCGTGAGCATGCTGCCGGTACTACGCGCCCGGCAGGCCTTTACCTATGGCGCCGCATGAGGCCGGGCTGCGGGGCCGGCCCAGGCGACCGCAATCCTGCCCGGACCAGGCCAGCACCGAGGTCACCGGGAAGATCATCTACCTGCGGCATCGCCCCACGGCGGCCAGGCGGCGAGGCCCATGCGGACGGCTGCGGCAGAAGGCGCAGATTTCTCGGGCGGCACGACCTGGCCGGCGTTAGCTGGTGATCATGACGGAGCTGCCCATGGGAACCTGGCCCAGGACCCGCAGTGCCGCCGCGGGCACCCGGATGCACCCGTGACTGACTGCGTGGCCGAACACGGCCGGGTCCGGCCAGCCGTGCAGGCCGACCGTGCCGGGGCCGCCGTCAAAGTTTCCCACTGAGCCCGAATGCAGGCCCAGCGGGAGAATCAGCGGGCTGAAGGTGGGATGGACTGGCGCCATGGAGGCAAGCAGGAACGTGCGTCCCGCCGGGGTGGGCGTGGCCGCTTCGCCGACGGCCACCTTCCAGGATCCCAGGCGGCGGCCGCCGTCGGTGACGGTCAGCCGGTAGCGGGCAAGGTTCACCTCGACCTGATAGCCGTCAGAGGCGATCTGCAGCCCGCCGCCGCCGAGGTAGATCCAGCCCGTGGAGTGGTTCGGGCGGCTCGGCAGCAGGACCTGGTCCCAGCCTGGCTGCATCTGCACCACGGGGACCCAGGTCGGGCCGCCGAGTTGGCTGGCGGGCAGCGCGGCCACCGGCGAACCGCCGGGACGGGCGTAGATGACCCGAGTCGCTGTCGGGTGAAGCACGAGCCCCTTCTCGGGCTTGAACAGATTCGGATCCCGTGGCGCCGCAGGCGAGACCCCAAACGTCGTGGCCATGGGCAGCCGCGCGATCTGCGCCGCGGACAGGTGGACGGGCAGCACCGGCTCGGGCGAGCCGGCGGGCCGTGCGGCCCGCGGCGGGCTGGCTGTCCCGCAGGCAGAAACCAGGACTGTCAGGAGCGCCGCGACGGCACATGCGGTCGCCGCGGCCCGAGCGGGGAGGCAGCTGAGCCAGCCAAACATGCAGTGACGAGACACTGAGCGACCTTCCGGGAATAGCGGCGCACATACTGATCGTGGCATTGGTTCCTGCGCCCTGGATCAGCCATATGAATTAACGCATCAAGCCGTCGGCTGAGTTTCGCTTGGCATCGTAACACCGCATGCTGCCAGCCGCGGCCCGTCTCGCTGGTGCCGGGTATGGGGCTTATTGGAGACTCCGTCATATGTTCTCTGGCGTGCCCCGATCGGTTCTCCGTGGTGGAATTTTATGCCAGGAGAGAAGCCGGGTTCAGCGCCATCGCCGACGACGAGGTGTAGCGTGCCCGTTGACCTAGCGCGGCCATCGCGGGTTATCGCGGCAATGAATCGAGCGATGACCCCCAGGGCTGGCGGCCCGACCTCAATGCCGGACCTAATAGCACAGAGAAAGAACTCCTCACATGATTTACATCAGGGAAAGGACCGGCAAATGATAGATATCGGCAGACCTGCCTCACGCCGGCTTGCTGGCTACTCCGTCCTAGCCGCCTGCCTGATCGTTGCCACCGCCATAGCCGTGATCATCGCTACGCAGTCCATCGCGGGCGCTGCGGTCGCCGCTGTGAACCTCGGGACGGCCAGTCCCTTCGGCGTCCTGGCCGGGAGCACCGTCACCAACACCGGAGCGACCATCATCCACGGCGACCTGGGCGTCAGCCCCGGCACTGCGGTCACCGGATTCCCGCCCGGCATTGTGACCGGCGCGACTCACCAGGCTGACGGCGTCGCGGCGGGTGCCCAGTCCGACCTGACTGCCGCTTATAACGATGCCGCCGGGCGGAGCCCCGCGGGCAGCGTCGGCCCCTTCATCGGCGCCGGCCAGACCATCTCCCCGGGGGTGTACAACGCATCGACATCGCTGCACCTCGGCGGCGCGCTGACCCTGAACGCGCACGGCAACCCGGACGCGGTCTGGATCTTCCAGGTCGGCTCGACGCTCGTGACCGGCTCGGCTAGCTCGGTCGTCCTGACCGGCGGCGCGCAGGCCTGCAACGTTTTCTGGCAGGTAGGCAGTTCCGCGACTCTCGGGACCCACTCGTCGTTCCAGGGCAGCATCCTGGCCCTGACGTCGATCACGGTGACCACCGGCGACACAGTGGTCGGCCGTGCGCTGGCCCGCAATGGCGCCGTCACCCTTGACGATGACGTGTTTACCGTTCCTGCCTGCGCGAACATCTCACCAAGCCCGACTCCGACCACTACTACTCCCACCCCGACTCCGACCATCACCACCGGGACGCCCACGCCGACCCCCACTACGACCACTCCAACGCCCAGCCCGAGCCCCACCACGACCAGCCCCAGTCCCAGCCCGAGCCCGACCAGCCCGCGGCCCAGCCCGAGCCCGACCAGCCCGCGGCCTAGCCCGAGCCCGACCAGCCCGCGGCCCAGTCCCAGCCCGACCAGCCCGCGGCCCAGTCCCAGCCCGACCAGGACCAGCCCGCGGCCCAGTCCCAGCCCGACCAGGACCAGCCCGCGGCCCAGCCCCAGTCCCAGCCCGACTAGTCCGGCGCCGAGTCCCACGCCTGTACCGACCACCTTCCCGGTCACCGGCTGACGGGTGAGCCCGGGCCAGCCAGTTCCGCGAGCGCCTCGCCCTGGCGCAGCTGCGCCAGGACCACCGGGGCCTGCTGGCGTCAGCTGGCGCCAGCAAGATCCGATCCGGGCGCGGTGCCGTCAGCTGATCGCCGCCGGGCCTCCGGGAACGAGCCGGGCCGGAGGGCCCGGATTCAGCTCGGGTGGCCGTCGGCTCAGTGCCCTCCGAGGTAGAACCAGGTGCGGCCGTGGCTGCCCAGACGGTAGGAGGCGCGTGACTTCGGCGCGTAGAAAGTCGCTGATGGCGTCTGGGCGCCGATGAGGTGGAAGTCGCTGATTTTTCGGTTCGTCCGGCCGTTGATCATCTGGGTGCCCGCGGGCCCGTTGCTGGCTACCTCGCCGAACGCCTGGCTGACCCGGCTACGGGTGAAATGACCGTGCCAGAGGCTGTCGGGGTAGTACCCGATCCGCTGGCCCCGGTAGCTGATCCACCACTTGCCCTTGTCCTGCCTGATGCCGTAACGCGCTGAGACTCCTGGCCTGACGTGACCGCCTGGCGCCCAGGTGCGGCCAGTCTGGAGCGCAGCCACCGCGAGCAGGACGGGCTCCCGTCAGCGCTCCCCGCCAGTGGCCGACGTTAGCACCTCAGGATGATCCATCTCGCCAGGAAAGCCGTCTGCCAGGCCCGTGCCAGCCTGACGCCGCGACCGGCGGGAACCAGCAAACCTCAGCCGGCCCAGAGGATGTCAACATGCGAATCACCCCGACAGCCTCGTCCACCTGGGACGACAGCGCCCCGCGAAAGGCCCTCGCCGCCGGGCCACCAGCTGCCAGGCGCGGTCCGGTGGGACGCGATCTGACCGACTTATCGAGGCGCGCTGACGCGGCACGTCACGTTCCCAGCAAGGTCACCCGGCTGCCGAGCCGCGAGAATGGCTGCACATGCCCGCGGGCGTTATAAGGAAGGGACTCGGCGATGACAAGCGAAGGCTCAGCCGGCAGCAACCAGGACCTGGTGTGGCGGTACCAGGACGGCGAGTGGAGCCGGACTCCCGGCCCCTACGCCGGGAAGGACACAGACGGCAGCGACGTGGAGGCGGCGCTCGAGCAAGCGGGCTTCAACCACGCGGAAGAACTCGGCCGGCCAGGGCTCCCTATCGTGCTGGTCTACGAGCACGAGGATGGCGGTAAGTGGTTTTTGTCGTGCTGCTTCAACCACAGCAATGTCTACGGAATCTACGTGCCGGACCTGCCCAGCTTCCTCGACCTGATGGCGCAGCTCACGCCGCTGGTGACAGCGACGCTGCTGTCAGACGTGGCCGAGAGGCTCGATCATCTGGTCACCGTGGCCGGCGCGGATGCCGACAGCACGTACGAGGAACGCACGGCCCGCAGGCCTTTCTAGGGCGTCGACGGCCGCCGTGGTTGACGGCCGCCGTGGTTGACGGCCTCCGGTCCGCGCCGCAGCTCCACCCTGCGGAAACGCCCGCCGATCCGGGTCATCAGCTCATCGGATATCCCCAGCCAGCGAGCGGCCAGGGCCTACGCTGGAGCCAGCCTGGCCCGGCGGAAACTCAGGTGGCCTCACCGCACCATCTGGGTAGCGTTGGGCAATGCTCGAGCTGCAGCAGCTGCATGCTGGCCATGCCCCGGCGGTCCTAGCCTTCGAGCTGGCGAACCGCGCCTACTTTGCTGCCTCGGTCTCCGACCGCGGCGACGAGTCCTACGACCAGTTCACATGCTCGTCGCCGAGGATGGCTCGGTCCTGGGCCGGTTCAACCTGGTGTTCGTCGAGGACGGGACTGCGGCGCTCGGCTACCGGGTCGCGCAGCACGTCGCCGGCCGCGGCGTAGCGACCGCGGCCGTGCGGGAGCTGTGCCGGCTGGCGGCGGCGCGGCACGGGCTGCGCACACTGCGGGCGGCCACCGCCCGCGAGAATGCC
>DATCEO010000178.1:0-85949 GCA_036510065.1 Streptosporangiaceae bacterium
CGGGACCGGGGCCGGCCAGCTGAGGGCCGGGCGCCGGCCCTTCGCTCATCTCGCCTGCGTACCAGGACGCGAAGCTCGAGGATCTCGAGGGCCTTCCCGAGGGGCGGCTAGGCACCGCCCATCACCTCAGAAGGTACCCCGGCGCAGCCTTGGGGCGGAAGTACCGTAACAGTCTGTTCACGCACCAGACCGCAGTCCCAGGTCAGAGGGTTTGGCTGGCGGTTAACGACGCGCCACGGCGACCGCGGCGAGGCGTGCGGGCACCGGTGCTTCAGGCGCCGAAGCGACGGTTCCGGGCGGCGTAGGAGCGCAGCGCGCGCAGGAAGTCCACCCGGCGGAACGCGGGCCAGTAGGCGTCGCAGAAATAGAACTCCGAGTGGGTGCTCTGCCAGAGCAGGAAGCCGCCGAGCCGCTGCTCGCCTGAGGTGCGGATCACCAGGTCGGGGTCGGGCTGGCCGGCCGTGTACAGGTGCTCGGCGATGTGCTCGACGGTCAGCATCCCGGCCAGTTCCTCGATGCTGGTGCCGCGGCTGGCCTGGTCGGCCAGCAGCGAGCGGACGGCATCGGCGATCTCATGCCGGCCGCCGTAACCGACCGCGACGTTGACGAGCAGCCCGGTGTTCCCGGTGGTGGCCTCCGCGCCTTCCTTCAGCACCCGCGCCGTCTCGGCGGGCAGCAAGTCCAGGGCCCCGACCGGCTTGACGTGCCACCGCTGGCTGACCAGCTGCCGCACGGTGTCCTCGATGATGCGCAGCAGCGGCTCCAGCTCGGTGGCGGGCCGGGCCAGGTTGTCGGTGGACAGCAGCCACAGGGTGACGACCTCGACCCCCGCGGCCTGACACCACTGCAGCAGCTCGAAGATCTTGTCGGCCCCGGCCTGATGGCCGCTACTGACATCGGCCAGCCCGGCCGACCGGGCCCAGCGACGGTTACCGTCGCACATCACCCCGACGTGCCGGGGAATCGCGCTCGGCGACAGCGACGCCTCGAGCCTTCGCTCGTAGAGTCGGTAGACGAGACCGCGTACTCCCATCCGGCACCCTTCCTCGCTGCCGCCACAAGGACGAGGCGTTCTCGCCTTGCTTGCCGCTGGCTGTTTCCCCGCCGACTGGCGCCGACCTGGCCAGGACGGACCCGTCCGGCTGTCTAAGAACCGTATCCAAGAATGTCACTAGTTCGGCCGAAGTCAGGACAGCTCGGACGCCGATTCCCTCCGCTCCCCAGGCCTCGAGCACCGCGCGGCGGGTCAGCCGCCAGCAGCCCGAGGGGGCGGCGGCATCGCGCCGGAACCGGCCGGGCTCACCCGGACCACCAGGCTCTCCCGGCATGCCGATCGGGACTGGCGCCGCTCCGGCCGAACCGGGCTGGCCAGGCAGGTGGTGCTGGCCCAGCGTGGCGCGCACCCCTGGCCAGGCCCGCTGGCGGGGCGCCTGACGGCCGCCAACGCCGGCGCACTCGCCGATCCAGTCGGCACTGGACCGCACCGTGCAGCGCAGCTCCCCGCTGCCAGTCAGGTCGCTGCGGTCCCGGGAGCGCAGCGTGAAGTATTCCGACTCGCCCGGCCGGTAGTCGTGCAGCCGGGCCGGGCCGGGAAAGCGGTCAGCGGGATCGGGCCACAGGGCCGCCAGCTCGGGATCGCGGAGCGCGGCGCGGACCCGCTCGGCCAGCTGCGCCAGCTGGTAGCCGCACCGCTCCCCCACTGCCGCGAACGGCCTGGAATTCCTGGCCAGCTCGAGCGTGATCTCGTAGGGCTGGCCAGTGCGATCCCGGCAGGCGACCGCGGCCACTGACAAGACAGATCCGTCGACACAACGTAGCGCCCCCATAACGGAAAGTTACATCGCCGCTACAGAAAATGGCACCCCCCACGCCGAGCACGGGCGCAGGGGCGCCGCCGAGCGCCCGCCGCCCGCCGCCCGTCCCGGCCAGGCTCAGCCGATGGATTTCACGATCGCGTCGTCGAGGCCCGCGAACGAGCTCAGGTACTCGCGCCGGTCCTGCTTGATCCGGCTGACCATGCCCTGGTATTCGGCCAGGCGCCCCTGCCGCTCGTACAGCCGCCGGGGCTGCAGGATCTCGGTGTCATCGATGCCCGGTGCGGACGCGGCGATGTCATAGCCGAAGTCCTCGTCAGCGACCCACTCGATCGTCCCGGACACGATCGCCTCGACCATGGCCGAGGAGTAGGGGATCGTGACCTTCTTGGAGGTCGCGTCGTCCTTGCTGCCGACCCGGCCAGTGTTGAGCACGAACACCTGCAGGTCCCGTGAGTCGAGCAGGTCCAGCATCCGGTTGCCCATGTCGGCCATGTCACGGGGAAGAACGGGTTGGTGCCCGGCACGCGCAGGAACTTGCGCCCGCGCTGCGCGGCGAGAATCCGCTACTAGCCCGGTCCCTCGGACCTGACCTGCTCCACTTTCTGGAGCGCGCCCCGGAGATCAGCCAGCCAGGAATCCTGGTGCTCGCCCACCAGCCGCACGCACCAGGCGAGCGCGTCGCTGCGGCTCCGGGCCACGCCGGCATCCACCAGCGTGTCCAGCACGAGCCGCTCGGACTGCCGGAGCCTGGTCATGACCGGAACCGAGAACGTCGTGAACATCACCCTGTACTCGGCGCAGGTAACGCCCCAGGAGACCTTGCGGCCGAACTTGTGCTCCGCCTCCCGGGCGATCTCGATGCGCAGCTGACGGGTCTCTTCCCGGAACCGGCGGCTACGGCCCTCGGCCGCGGCGGCCCGCTCGGCGGGCGTCGCCTCGGCCGTCAGCGGCGGGGCAGACAGCCCGCCCACGATCGTGATCTCCTCACGATCCACCTTGATCTCTGGCGGGGCGGTGAACCAGTCGCTAGGCATCCGTCCGCTGAACCAGCCACGCAGCTTGTCGGCCACCGAGGGCCCCGGTCGCTCATCTGTAGTCATGTAATGATAATTACAGCATCTGTGAGATTAGGCAAGCGGGGCTGGTGCAGGGTGCGCGGGCGCGGAGCGGGCGGGGTGTGGGCAGGCGGGGTGCGCGGGGCGGGCGGCGCGCGGGGCGGGCGGCGCGCGGATGGGCGGGGCAGGCGGGCGGATGGGCGGGGCAGGCGGGCGGGTGGCGGGGACGGGCAGCGCGGGCAGGCCTGCCAGGACAGGGCGACTGGGGGAATCAGCCCGCCGGGTTGCCGGCCACGGCCGCGGCGATCGCCGGGGCCACCTGCACGGCGCCGGCGAAGCCGGCGCCGAAGTCCGCCTGCACGATCTGCACGTTCATGCCGGGCTCCGGGGCCTGCAGCATCAGGCCGTGGCCCAGGTAGATGGCCACGTGCGAGATGTACGTCGGGGCGGTCGCGTCCGTGTGGTAGAAGATCAGGTCACCGGGGGCCAGCTGGCTGAGTGCGACGCGCGGGCCGGTCCGGGCCTGGTCGGCGGCGACGCGCGGCATGACGATGCCAGCCTGGCGCAGGGACCACTGCACCAGGCCGGAGCAGTCGAAGGCCTGCGGCCCGGCCGCGCCCCAGATGTAGGGCAGGCCGACCCGGCTGATCGCGGCCTTCAGGAAGGCCTGAACCTGAGCCGGGGTCATGGCCGTCGCGCTGCCGGCTGTCGGCGAGGTCGCGCCCGCCGCCCCGGCCGCGGCCGCCTGCACGGCGACGCCCGGCTGGACCTGCAGGACCAGCTGCGCGATCCCGGCGCGGTGCGGCAGGTCCGCCTTGATCCGCTTGGCCAGCGCGACCAGGCTCGCGTGCGGGGCACTGATCACCAGCGCGTTGCTGACCGGGAGGCCGAGCGTGCGGGCGACCGCGTCGGAGACGACCGCGTCCACGCCGGCGATGCCGACGGTGCCGTAACCGCCTACGCGCAGGGTCTCTGGTCGCCGTCCGGCGACGCTGACCGAGCCGCCCAGCGGAAGCTTGTCCTGCTTGCCCATCGTGTAGGAGACGGCCACGGCACCGCCGGCCACACTGCGCCACAGGGAAGTCGACTGCGCTGTCGGCCCGGCGGCGAACGCCCGGAACGCGCCCGGGTTGACCCCGAGCATCTGGACGAACTTGCCATTGACCTTGATCGTGGCGGCATCCAGCGGCTCGGCGGCCGTGACGCCGGGCAGCCGCCGGATCTGCGCGGCCACGGCCGGGGGCAACGACGTCGGGGCTACCACCAGCAGGTCCGCGGGCCGCAGCTTGCGCAGCGGCGCGACGGCCGGCGTGGGCTCGGCGGCGGGCGAGCTGGCCACTTGCACGGCCTTGAGCGCGGCGCCGACCCGGCCGGAGAGCGGCACGGCGGCGGCCGCGGGCCACGACTTAGCTGTCTGGCCCGCCGCTGCGTCGGCTGCCGGTCCGGCCTGGCCCGCGGCCTTGGCGGGCTGAAGCGGGGCCTGGATCTGCGCGGCCGCCGCATGCTGAGCGGCCGAGTCCGGGGTGGCGGGCGACTGCCGGGCGGCGGGCGAGTTCGGGACAGCGGGCGAATCCGGTACGGCGGCGGCCGGCACGGCGGCTGGCTGCCTGGCTGTCCCTGGCCGCAGCGCCGCATGCCGCGTGGCCTGGGACCGGATGGCTGGTGCGGGCGCCCCGGCCGGCGGCTGGCCCGGAGCGCGCCGCGCCGTAGCCGTCTGCTGGAGCACAGCCGATGACCTGGCCGTCTGCGAAGCCGCCGACTGGCCCGCCGCTGACTGGCCTACCGCTGACTGGCCTACCGCTGACTGGCCCGCCGCTGACTGGCCCCCCGCCGGCCGCCCCGCCGACTGCTGCGCCGCTGGGCGCTGGGACGCGATCGAGGAGTCAGCGGGCGAGTGCGACGACGCGGGCCGGCCCACGAGCGCGACCGCCACGCCCACGGCCGCTACGGATGCCAGTGCGGGACCCAGCCGCCGCGCTCCGTCGCGCACCAGCACTCCTCTCGGCTGACGGGCCGCGACCCGATGCCTCATTGCTGCCGTGTTTCCACGATGCCCGCCGACCGCGCGCACGTCCATACGGGAATGCCCAAAATCGCGCGGCTAAAGCGCTCTCGGGACAAGTCTCAGCAGACCCACAGGTAGCCGCCGGCATGTTGCGCCGCTGGCCCGGGTCAGGCCGTGAGCTCGGCGCGGAGCACCTCCGGGTCCGTCACCGGAGCCCGGCAGGTGAAGCCCCGGCAGACATACGCCGCCGGCGCGCCGCCGACCAGGCCGCGCCCGGCAAGCAGCGGGATTGCTGAATCCCCGGCCGCAGCGCCGGGGTCACCCAGCGCGATAACGGCGCCGGGCGGTGCGGCCAGCGCGGCCGTGCGATGCAGCTCGGCGGTGCGCTCGTCACCGGCGGGGCCGACGATCGCGATCTCGACCGGCCCGGACTGGACGGCCTCGGCGACGGCAAGTCCCCAGCCCGCCGCCCGGGGGAACTTAGCGGCGAAGGCCGGCAGCGTGGCCAGCGCGCCCAGCGCGGCCGTCCGGTGGCGGTCCGAGCCGGTCAGCGCGGCGTAGCTCAGCAGCGCCCCGGCGATGGCGAACGTACCGGACGGGCTGGGCCCGTCAGCCGGGTCGGCCGGGCGGTAGAGCAGCTGCTCGCTGTCGTCGGCCGTGTCGAAGAAGCCGGCCCCGCCGGCGGCGAACTTGTCGAGCGCGGTCTCTAGCAGCTGCCCGGCGATCGTCGCCCAGCGCGCCTCGCCGGTCACCCCGGACAACGCGATGAGGCCCTCGGCTACGTTGCCGTAGTCCTCGAGCACGCCGGCGCTGGACCCGGGCACCCCGTCGCGAGAGGTACGGATCAGCCGCCCGTCCGACAGGTGCGTCCGCGCCAGCAACTCGGCGCCCTCGCGGGCAGCCGCGATGAAGTCCGGCCGGCCGAGCCCCAGCCCGGCCTCCGCGAGCGCGGCGATGGCCAGTCCGTTCCAGGCGGCGACCACCTTGTCGTCCCGGCCGGGCCGGACCCGGCGGCCGCGCGCGGCCAGCAGCGCGGCCCGGACGCGGGCGAAGGCGGCAGGGTCCGCCGGATCCTCGCGCAGTTGCAGCACCGAGGTCCCGTGCTCGAACGTGCCGGCCGCGGTGACGCCGAAGATGTCCGCCGCGTAGCGGCCGTCGGCGGGTCCCAGCTCCTGCGTCAGCTCGGCGGGCGTCCATATATAAAAGGTGCCTTCGGCGCCGTCGCTGTCGGCGTCCAGGGCCGAGGCGAGCCCGCCCTGCTCGGTGCGCAGCTCGGCGAGCATCCAGGCACTGGTCTCCTCCGCCACGCGGCGGGCCAGGTCATCACCCGTCAGCCGCCAGAGATGGGTGTAAACCCGCGCCAGCAGGGCGTTGTCGTACAGCATCTTCTCGAAATGCGGCACCACCCAGCCGGCGTCCACGCTGTACCGGGCGAACCCCCCCGCCAGCTGGTCATACATTCCACCGCGCGCCATCGCGGCCGCGGTCCCGGCGGCCATGTCCAGGGCCCGGGCGGCCTCCTGGCCGCCAGCCCGTTCCGCATGCCGGAGCAGGAACTCGATGACCATGGACGGCGGGAACTTGGGCGCGCCGCCGAAGCCGCCGCGCACGGAGTCGTACTCGCCCGCCAGCGTCCCCACCGCCGTCTCGCACGCGGCCGCGAGCTGCTCCTCGACCTGGCCGGGTCCGTCCCCGCTGACGCCCGGCACGGTCAGGCCGGCGACCGTGGCGGACTGCTCGGCGAGCGCCGCGGCGATCTGGCGGCCCTGGCCGACGACCGTGGCCCGGTCCTCGCGCCAGGCCCTGGCCACGCCGAGGACTAGCCGCCGGAAGTACTCCCGGGGGAAATACGTGCCGCAGTAGAACGGCTCCCGGTCGGGCGTCATGAAGACGGTCATCGGCCATCCGCCCTGCCCCGTCATGGCCTGTGTGGCGGTCATGTAGATGGCGTCCACGTCGGGCCGCTCCTCGCGGTCAACCTTGACCGAGACCAGATGCTCATTCATGATGGCGGCAATCTGCTCGTCCTCGAACGACTCGTGCGCCATGACGTGACACCAGTGGCAGGCGGAATAGCCAACCGACAGCAGCACGGGAACGTCGCGCCGCGCAGCCGCCGCAAATGCCTCCTCGGACCAGGGCCACCAGTCGACCAGGTTCCCCGCGTGCTGGAGGAGGTAAGGACTTGTCGCATCGCGAAGTCTGTCTGCCATGTGCCTATCATCCCCCGTCCTAGCAGGCCAAAGTCGCACCGCGGAGTGAGGGCTGGCTCTAAGCTGCAGCTCAGGGAGTAGCCAGAGAGCCCGGCTAGGCTCGGGCCGCTCCATCGGGGCAGCAGCGCCGGACTGAGCCAGCCGGCGCACGTTACCCCTCGCTGCACTGCCACGGATAATCAGAGCCGGGGCTGCGGGTATCCGTTCGCAAGGTGGCCACAGCGGTCGCTGCAGGTGTCCCTTAGTGGAAGAACAGGTTGGTTGGGAGTACGAATGCGCGTTCTGGTCCTTGGCGGCGACGGGTTCTGTGGCTGGCCGACCTCGCTCTACCTCTCGGATCGTGGCCATGACATCACCATCGTGGACAACCTCAGCCGCCGGAAGATCGACATCGAGCTCGAGGTGGACTCGCTGACTCCGATCCGGCCCGTCGGCGAGCGGATCCGGGCCTGGCGGGAGATCTCGGGCCAGGAGATCGGCTTCGTGGATGTCGACCTCGCGACCGAGTACGACCGGCTGGTGTCGGTGCTGGAGGACCTGCGTCCCGACGCCATCGTGCACTTTGCGGAGCAGCGCGCGGCTCCGTACTCCATGCGCACCGAGAAGACCAAGCGCTACACGGTCGACAACAACGTGCGGGCCACCCACAACCTGCTGACCGCCCTGGCCACCACGGACATCGACGCGTCCCTGGTGCACCTGGGCACGATGGGCGTCTACGGCTACGGCTGGTCGGGCAGCGCGCCCATCCCCGAGGGCTACCTGACGGTCAAGGTGCCCACGCCCGACGGCGAGCTGGAGCGGGAGATCCTGCACCCCGCCAATCCCGGCTCCGTCTACCACCTGACCAAGACGCTGGACCAGCTGATGTTCTCGTTCTACGCCAAGAACGACTCGCTGCGCATTACCGACCTGCACCAGGGCATCGTGTGGGGCACCCAGACGGAGCAGACGATCCGTGACGAGCGGCTGATCAACAGGTTCGACTATGACGGCGACTACGGCACCGTGCTCAACCGGTTCCTCATGCAGGCCGCCATCGGGCACCCGCTCACCGTGCACGGCACCGGCGGCCAGACCCGGGCGTTCATTCACATCCGGGACACGGTCCGGTGCATCGAGATCGCGCTTAATAATCCCCCGAACGCCGGTGACAAGGTCCTGGTCCGCAACCAGATCACCGAGACGCACCGCGTCCTGGACCTGGCCAAGATGATCGGTGACATGACCAGCACCGAGATCGCCTACCTGCCCAACCCCCGGCGCGAGGCCGAGGAGAACGAGCTGCTCGTGCGCAACGACCAGTTCCTCGCCCTGGGCCTGCAGCCGACGACCCTGTCCGAGGGCCTGCTCGAGGAGTGCACGCAGATCGCGGCTCGGTACAAGCACCGCGCCGACCTGGCCAAGATCGTGTCCCGGTCGGTCTGGCGGGCGGGCATGGAGACGGCCGACGACCTGCTGACGGAACTGCCCAGCCAGGGCTGACGGCCGGACAACGGATACGGAAAAGCGGCTCCCGGCTGCTACCGTGCGTGTGTGACCACATCGTCGCCAGCAACGCCGCCAGCGGCGCGCGGAACGCGCATCCGGGGCACCCGGCAGGCCGAGGCCCTGTCCACGGCGCTGGACGGGCTGCCCGGTTTCTGCAGCGCGCAGCAGATCTACGCGGAGCTGCGTAATCGCGGTGAGCACGTGGGCCTGACCACCGTCTACCGGCACCTCCAGGTGCTGTGCGAGGACGGCCAGGTAGACGCGATCAGGGACACCAGCGGCGAGACGCTCTACCGCCGGTGCCGCAGTGACGCGCATCACCACCACCTGACCTGCCGGAACTGCGGGCGCAGCGTCGAGGTCGAGGGCCGCGCCGTCGAGCGGTGGGCAGAGCAGGTAGCCGCCGAGGCCGGATTCTCCGATGTCGGGCACACGGTCGAGCTGTTCGGCCTGTGCCCGGACTGCGGCTAGGAGCTGCGGGCCACGGCCGACGGGCCGACATGGGCGGCCAGCCAGTCAGCCAGCGGCTGGGCCGCGGTCAGGAATCCGGCCACGCGCTCCTTCGCCGCTGCGGTCCCCAGCCACGCCGCTACCGGCCATTCCTGCCAGGCGATCAGCCCCTTGCAGCGCAGCAGGTCGATCCGCTCATGATCGGGCGGGTAGCCGCGCGGGGCCTTCTTGAGGGTCTCGTGGCCGTGCACGCCGATGCCCTGCCCGCGCACGGAGCTGATCAGCCGCTCGAGCTCCTGGCCGGGAACGTCGGTGACCACGGCCTGCCGGTAGCGCTCCAGCTGATCGGGGGCCATCGCGTACATCCCGTTGCCGACCGCGAGACCGCGGGCTGACAGGTGGATATAACCGTCCCCGATGGTGGCGGCTATCGCCGTCTTGTACGGCGACTTGTCTTTGCTGAACCGCACGTCGCGATACGGGCGGAAGATCTTCGCCGGGCCGAAGTCGGCGGCGAGCTCGGCCAGCAGCTCGGTCATCGGCCCGCGCACCATGGTCTCGTAGGTCTCCAGGTGCGCGAGCCAGTAGGTCTTGGTGTTGTCCGCCTCCAGCCCTTCGTAGAAGTCCAGGGCTTCTTCCGGCCACCCGTCAAACGCCATCGTGATCCCCTGTCCGGATCTGCTCGCAGCTCCGCGCCGCCATCCAGCCTGCCACGGACTGCCGACACTCAGCGAGCGGGACCGGGACGTGCGTGACAGGCGGCCCAGGTCAGCCCGGCGGGATCGATCACGTGCAGCGGCAGCACGGGACGGGCCGTCCGGCGGCCGGGCGCGTCGGAGACCAGCACGAGGGAGCCGGAGCCCGTCGCGTAGCCATAGCTCGGCGTCACCTGGGTGAACGCGCCGCTGCGGGTGCTGGCCAGGTAAGTGGCCCGGCTCGTGGTCCAGGCCAGCGTGCCCGGCGCCATGGCCAGGTCGGAGAAGCTGACCCCGGCGGGCAGCCGCAGGGAGAGTTCCGCCGCCTGGTCCTGCCGCGGCGAGTAATACAGCTGGGTCAGGCCGGGGCCGAGGTAGGCGGTACGGACCCCGTCGGTCACCACGAACGCGGTCCCGTGCACCGCGCGCAGCGCAGGCGGCAGCGGAACCATGCGGCCGGCGGTCAGGCTGTACGCGCGCAGCGTCGTCTGGGCGCCCGGGGTGTCCGACTCCGGCCAGACCACCAGGCTGCCGTCGAAGAACGGCGGCTGGGTGTGGCCGGAGCGGATGGTGATGACCTTCCCGGTGCTCAGGTCGGCCAGCCGGATCTCCACCAGGCCGCCGGGACCGTAGCCCTGCGCCCAGGCGGCGTAGTGGCCGCTCACCGCCGGCGCATGCCAGGGGCTGGGCCACGCGGTCCCGCCGGGCCCCGCGAGGGACTGGCCCAGCCGCAGCCGGTGACCGGTCACCGAGTCCCACGCGTACATGGTGAAGCGATCGAGGCTGCTGAGGGAGTAGGTCTGCGCCCAGGCCAGCCAGCGGCCGCCCGCCGAGCCATCCGCCTGATCGGTCGCCGGGCGGGCGAAGGCCCTGATCCTGCGCAGTCTTCCGGTGGCCCGGTTCAGCTCGGCCACCCCCGAGAAGCCGGCGGTCCAGGCCGACACGTACACCTCGCGGGCGTCGGCGGAGACGCCCAGGGGCTGAATCTCGGCCCGGCGTGAGCCCGGCACAGTTCGCGTCAGCTCCGCGCGCAGCGACCTGGCCGGGGTCGTCTGGCAGAACGTGAGCTCCGGGCGGCCCGGGGCCGCCGCCACCTTTCCGGCCACCACCTTTCCGGCCGCCGCTTTCCCCGCCACCACCTTCCCCTCCAGCACGGGCCGCTGGCGCGCGCCGTGAGCGGTCAGCGCCACGCCGGTCGCCACGGCAAGCACCAGCACGGCCGCCCCGGCCGCCCAGGCGGCGCGCAGCCGCGGCCGGCGGCCCGCCCCGGCCCGCGGCGGCAGGGGCCGCCCGTTCCGGCCGTCACCAGTCGTAGCCACGGGCACCCAGGATGTCGACGATCGCGCTGGAGGGCATCGACGAGTAAGCCGGGACGGCCACGCTCCAGCCGATGCTGGGAGCGCCGTGCACCGAGTCCTCGTAATCGGTCACGGCACCGAACTTCTGGTAACCGCGGATCTCGAACCAGTGAAATATCGTCTGGCTGACCGGACTACCGACGAGATGCGGGCCGCCCGCTACCTCGTAGGCATTTCCGGCGAGCGGCACGCCGCCGTTGTGATTAACGTCGGTCACCAGATCGGCCTCAAACGTAGTGATCTGCCTGGACGTCGGATACCATGGCAATGCCACGGCGACATAGTTGTTCTTCTTCTGATTCAGGTTGAGCACGGCCGGAACGGGATAGCCCGAGTTATCTGACCAGTTCGTGCCGCTCGGGTTGGTCCTGAGCTCGCGGGCCGCGGTCGCCTGGGAGACCCGCTTTCCGAGCTGGGCCAGCATCTCCGAGACCGTCGCCGGCCCGCAGTAGTAGCCACGGACCTGGGCCTGCTGAGTGGGCCGCAGGTCCCTGGCGGCCGGCAGGCCAGCCCGGCACGGCCGCCTCGTGC
This sequence comes from Streptosporangiaceae bacterium, assembly GCA_036510065.1. Taxonomy (GTDB): domain Bacteria; phylum Actinomycetota; class Actinomycetes; order Streptosporangiales; family Streptosporangiaceae; genus DASUBV01. Next base: position 11,616 of record DATCEO010000178.1, read on the forward strand.
ACTTGAGGTCCGGACTGCCCTTCTGGCGCAGCGTGCGGACGAATTGCAGGGCTCTGACCTGCCGTTCGGCGTTGACCTGCAGCATGGGCAGCGACATGGCGGGCGCCCCCAGGCCCTGCTTGCCGCCGGCCGGGCCGACGTCCCGCACCAGCGGGGCCGGGCCAGCCGCGGCGGCCCGGATGGCGCGGCCGGCGGCCGGCTGGCTCACTGCCTGGGCCGAGGCGGCGGGCGAGGCGGCGGCTGCCCACCACAGCGCGCCGGTCATTCCCGTGATAACGGCCATTCGGGCGGCCCCTGCTGCAGACCCCATAAATTCCTCCGCTCTCATCAGGTGCTGACGCGGCAAGCACCACGCTGACGACAGATCCCGGGCCCCCGATTCTCCTCAGGACGGCTATATCCAGCTATGCCATGCTGCGCCGCCTGGCGGAGTTATCAATCAGGCTAAGCGAACAACCGGCTGGTCGTCCCGGCAATTGACATAGTCCGGGCCGGAAGGCCACCGCTGCTACCGATCGCCGGCGCATCCGGGGATTATCCTCGGCACCCGGATAAAGACGACCCCTGGCGTCGGCCCGGCTTATCGGCAAAGATCAGCCAACACTGAGTAACGGAGGACACATGCTGCGCTTTCCGCTGATCCATCCGCCGCTGCTGGCTGCGCTGGCCGCCGCCGGCCACGGCGGCCGCGTCCTGATCGCCGACGCCAACTACTCGCCTGCCACCAACGCCCATCCGCGGGCGACCCAGATCTACCTGAACCTGCGGCCCGGTCTGGTCACGGTCGACCAGGTGCTCGAGCCCCTGCTGGCGGCCGTCCCGGTCGAGTCGGTCACCGTCATGCAGCCAGCCGACGGCAGCACCCCGGCGGTGTTCGGCCGGTACCGCCAGCTGCTCGGGGACAGCCTCCCCCTGGAGCCGCTGAGCCGGCTGGAGTTCTATGCGCTCTGCCGAGAGCCCGACCTCGCGGTGTGCGTGGCCACGGGCGACGACCGGCTCTATGCGAACGTCCTGCTGACGATCGGGGTCGTCCCGCCGGTCGCTGGCCCCTGACTGGCAACGGCCCGCCCGCCCTGGCCGTCGGGCACACATCTGATCTCGACCTGCCTAACAGGGCCGTGTGGCCGAATTGTTTCTAGACACCGAGCTACAAATCGGCTATACATCGGATGTCTTCGGGCAGTTCTTACGTCGCCGCCGCCGGAGGTTCCGCCGATGCCAGCACCTGCCACGCCGCCCGAGTTTGCCGGGCTGGCCGCGGTCGTGACCGGCGGGGCGTCCGGGATAGGCCTGGCCACCGCCCGGCTGCTCACGGCGCGCGGCGCGCGGGTGGTGATCCTGGACCGGCAGGTCCCGCCGGGCGGCATTCCGGCCGATCGCGGAAACACCGAATCCTGGATCACGGCCATTCCCGCCGACGTCACGAACGACGGCCAGGTGCGGTCGGCGGTCGCCGCAGCCGCCGACGTGCTAGGCGGCATCGACATCCTCGTGAACAACGCGGGCATCGGCGCCGTCGGCACCGTCGAGGCCAACGACGACGAGGAGTGGCGCCGCGTCCTGGACGTGAACGTGCTGGGCATCGTGCGGACCAGCCGGGCGGCGCTGCCTCATCTGCGGGCCGCGGCCCAGCGCCGCGGACGGGCGGCGATCGTCAACACCTGCTCGATTGCCGCCACGGCCGGACTGCCGCAGCGCGCGCTCTACTCGGCCAGCAAGGGCGCTGTCTTCTCGCTCACCCTGGCCATGGCGGCCGACCACGTCGCCGAGCACATCCGGGTGACCTGCGTGACGCCGGGAACGGCGGACACTCCCTGGGTGACGCGGCTGCTCGATGCCGCCGCCGATCCGGCCGCGGAACGGGCCGCGCTGTCCGCCCGCCAGCCGATGGGCCGGCTGGTGACGGCCACCGAGGTGGCGGCCGCGATCGCCTACCTGGCCAGCCCGCTGGCCGGCGCGGTCACGGGCACGGCCCTGGCCGTGGACGGCGGGATGGCCGGGCTGCGGATCCGGCCGCCGGCGCCACCAGCTGACAGCCATCAGTGACCATAGATCAGATGATTCATGCCGCAGAGGCCTGGCTAGATCGGCGCCCGGCGGCGGTTACGTCCCCAAAACCCGACCATATCGGTTTGGTCAAGGTCGCGCGTGGACGTTCACACGCCATTGACGTAGTGGATACATCGGATCTATTTTCCTGTCACGCCTTGCGGAGCGTGGATGCCCCGAGGCCGAGGGGCGAGCCTGCGGACCCCGCACAGTCGACCTAGGAGGTTCGATGTCACGTCGCAGACATTCCGGCATCTTTGCTGCAGCAGGTGTCATGCTCGTAGCTCTCATCGCGGGCTGCGGCTCCAGCGCCAGCTCCAGCTCCGCGAGCGGCGGCACCACCGGCGGGGCGACGGCCGCGTCGGGGCCCGTCAAGGTCGGCGTTGACCTGACCTACAACAACACCGCGTTCTGGGCTGCCTACATCAACTACGAGAAGCAGTACGCCCAGCAACTGCACGTCAAGCTGATCGGCCCGCTGCTGGCCGCCGCCAACGCCAGCCTGCAGAACCAGCAGATCGAGGACCTGGTGAACGAGGGCGCTCAGGCGATCATCGTGAATCCTGAGACCGCCACCAGCCTGGGGCCCGCGATCTCCTATGCGACGGCCCACCACGTCAAGCTGATCTCGGTGGACACCATCGTCGGCGTCGGCAAGGTCTACATGGTGGTCCGCGCGTCGAACCTGCTCTACGGCCAGGACGCCTGCGCCTACATCAGCTCGAAGGTCAAGTCCGGCTACGTCCTTGACCTGGAGGGCGACCTGACGTCCTCCAACGGCGCGGACCGGGCCAACGCCTTCAACGCCTGCATGGCCGCCAACGACCCGGGCGTCAAGCTGCTCAAGGACCCGACGGTCTGGACCGACCCGACGGCGGTGACCGACGCGCAGAACGCCGTCAACGCCTACGGCAGCCAGCTCAAGGCCATCTACTCGGCGTGGAGCAGCCCGGACACCGGCATCATCCCGCTGCTGAAGACCAAGGGGCTCACCGGGAAGGTGCTCATCGTCAGCGACGACGGCGTCCCCTTCGAGATGTGTGACATCACCAAGGGCCTCACCAGCGCGTCCCAGTCTCAGCCGGCGAACCTGTATGCGGAGTGGGCGCTCAAGTACGCGATCGACGCGGCCAAGGGCGTCACGCTGTCGCCGGGCCAGCCGGGTGGCGGCGCGCCGGCCCTGCAGATGGTCACCTACCAGGGCGACTCCAACCTCGCCGACCCGATCGTGGCCCCGTTCGTGACCAAGTCTCAGCAGACGCTCACGGTCAAGCCCGTCAGCGGGCTGCCCGCCACGGTGACGACGACCCCGGTGACCGAGAGCCAGCTGTGGGGGAACGTCTACGGTGCCGCCCACGGCGGAGTCTGCAGCGCGGCTGCGGCGGCCGGATGACCACGACTGACCCGTCCGCTGCCTTGACGGCCTCCCCGGTCGTCGAGGCAGTGGGCGTGCACAAGCGCTTCGGCAGCACCCGCGCGCTGCGCGGAATCGACCTCGCCCTCCAGCCCGGCCGCTGCCTGGGCCTGGTCGGGCGCAATGGCGCCGGCAAGTCGACGCTGGTCTCCATCCTGTCCGGCATCTACCCGGCCGACGCCGGGGAGGTCCGGCTCTACGGCGCGCCCGCTCCCCCGCTCGCTGACGTGGATGCCTGGCGCGGCAAGCTGGCCACGGTCTACCAGCACTCGATGGTGGTCCCTACGCTCACGGTGGCCGAGAATGTCTTCCTCGGCCATCAGCCCCGCCGTGGCGGCGTCGTCGACTGGCGCGGCATGCGCGAGCAGGCCCGGCAGGTGATGCTGGACTGGGGCTTCTCCATCGACGTCCGCCAGACCTGCGCGAGCCTCACCGTGGAGCAGCGGCAGGTGGTGGAGATCGCCCGGGCCCTGGCCGCCGGGACCCGCTGCCTGCTGCTGGACGAGCCGACCGCCGCGCTCGAGCGGGACGCCGTCCAGCGGCTGTTCGTCCGGGTGCGTCAGCTGGTCGCCAGCGGCGTGGCCGTCCTGTACATCTCGCACCACCTCGAGGAAGTGTTCGAGATCTGCCAGGACGTCGCGGTGATCCGCGACGGTGAGCTGGTGCTCACGGCCCCGACGGCGCAGGTCTCCAAGGAGCAGCTCGTGACCGCGATGGTCGGCGCGCCGCGGGGCTCAGATACCGCGGAACCCGCGCTGGCCGTCCCGGCCAGGGCGGCTGACGCGGCCAGGCTCGCGCTCGCGGAGGCGCCGCCCTGCCTGGTCGTCGACCGCGTATCGGCGCAGGCGGCTCGCGGATCGCTGCGCGAGGTCAGCCTGCAGGTGCGCCCCGGCGAGCGGGTCGGGGTGACCGGCCTGCTCAGCGCGGGGGTGGCGACGCTCGCCCGGGTCGTGGCGGGCGCCGATCGCTGGCAGTCGGGTCAGGTGCTGCTGGACGGGCAGCGGCTCACCCCCGGCCGGCGCGATCTCGCACTGCGGGCGGGGATGGGCTACATCCCGGAGGACCGGCAGGCCGAGGGCTTCGTCAAGCTGCTGTCCGTCGCCGAGAACACCACGATGACGATCACGGACTGGCTGGCCCGCAGGCTGGGCTGGCTGAGCCCGCGCTCCCGGGCGGCGGCCGCCCGGCCGCTGGCCCGGCGGCTGTCCATCGTGTCGGCCGGCCTCGGCCAGCCGGTCGGCGAGCTGTCGGGAGGCAACCAGCAGAAGGTGACCGTCGCCCGGGCGATCGTCCGGCGGCCGAAGCTCATCGTCGCCATCACGCCGACCAGGGGCGTGGACGTGGCCTCGAAGTCGCTGCTCCTGGCCGAACTCGCCGAGATCACCGCCGAGAGCGGGGCGGGCCTGCTGCTGGCCACCGACGAGCTATCTGACCTCGTGATCTGTGATCGGGTCATCGTCCTGGTCCGCGGCGAGCAGTTCACCGAGTTCACCAACCCGCCGTTCGACCGGGAGGCGCTGATCTCCGCCACCGAAGGGCTGCGGAGCGGCGACGGGAGCAGCGGCGACAGCCGACCAGCCGGACCGGCCGCAGCGGAAGGACAGGAGCCAGCATGAGTGAGACCGACCGCCGGCCGGCACCCAGCGATCAGCCAGCGAGCCCCGGCCCGGAGCCGGTGGCCGACATCCTGGGCGGCCGCAGCCGCCAGGCGGCGGGGATCTCCGTCATGCGCCAGGCCGCGCTGGTGCCGGTCATCATCCTGCTGATCATCGTGGGGTCGTTCGTCAACAGCGCCTTCTTCACGGTGTCGAACATGACCGGCATCGGTGAGCAGGTCTCCTCGCTCGGCGTGGTGGTCGTGGGCGAGAGCCTGATCCTCCTGATCGGGGGCATGGACCTGTCGCTGGAAGGCACCTACGGGCTGGCCCCGATGGTCGCCGCCTGGCTGATCGTGCCCGTGACTGCCTACGGCTCGGGGCTGCTGCTCAGCCCGTACCTGGCCATCCTGGTGCTGCTCCTGGTGGGCGCGGTCATCGGCACCGTGAACGGCCTGCTGATCGTGAAGGGGCGGCTGAACGGCTTCATCGTGACCCTGGGCATGACGGTCGTGCTGGCCGGGCTGCAACTGGGCATCGTGGGCGGGAACAGCGTGTTCAACCTCCCCCCGGCGTTCACCTACCTGGGCTCGGGCACGATCGGCACGGTGCCGGTCTCGCTGATCGTCGCGGCGCTCATCTTTATCGTGGTGGGCCTGTTCCTGCGCTACCACCGCACGGGCCGGGCCATCTACGCGGTCGGCGGCAGCCTGGAGGCCGCCCGCGCCGCCGGGATCAAGGTCGACCGGATCAGGATCGGGGTCTACGTGGCCGGCAGCGTCCTGGCCGCCGTCGGCGGCCTCATGGAAGCCGGGCGGGTCAGCGCCGTCACCGGTCAGCAGGGCTACCAGGAAGGGATCATCTTCTCAGTCTTCGCCGCCGCCGTCATCGGCGGCGTCAGTCTCAAGGGCGGCCGGGGCAACATGGTCGGCGCCGCGTCCGGCGTCGTGCTGCTCGGCCTGGTGCAGAACATCCTGGACCTGTCCCAGGTCTCCAACTACTGGATCGAGGCGGTGACCGGCGGGGTCATCCTCGTCGCGCTGATACTCGCCCGGGTGATCGGCGGCGAGGCGGCTGCTGAATGACTGCAGGCGACATGAACAGGGGGAGACCCGAGGGGCAGCGAGCGCGGAATGAGGACCGGGTGAGGGCTTCCGTTAAATCCAGTAGGGCTTCGCGGCCTTCGACCGCGGCCGCCTCCGGCGTCCCTGGACGGTGCCGATGACCAAGATCATCGCCTTCGAGACCTCTGACGTGCGCTTTCCGACGTCCCGGAACCTCGACGGGTCGGATGCGATGAACGCGAGCCCGGACTACTCGGCCGCTTACCTCGTCGTGCGGACGGACGGCCCCGACGAGCTCGCCGGGCACGCCTACGTCTTCACGATCGGGCGAGGTAACGACATCCAGCTCGCCGCGGTGCGCGCGCTCGAGCCGTTCCTGGTCGGCCAGGACCTCGACGAGACGCTGGACGACCTCGGCGGGCTGTCCCGGCGGCTGGTGGGCGACAGCCCGCTGCGCTGGCTGGGCCCTGAGCGGGGTGTCGTGCACATGGCCATCGGCGCGGTGCTGAACGCCTGCTGGGACCTGGCCGCGCGGCGGGCGGGCAAGCCGCTGTGGCGGCTGCTGGCCGACCTGACCCCGGAGCAGGTCGTGGACCTGGTCGACTTCCGGTATATCAGCGACGCGCTGACCAGGGAGGAGGCACTCGATCTGATGCAGCAGGCGGTTCCTGGCCGGGCCGGGCGCATCGCCGCGCTGGAGCGCGACGGTTACCCGGCCTACACCACGGCACCGGGCTGGCTGGGCTACTCCGACGAGCGGCTGGCCGCGCTGAGCGCCGAGGCGGTGGCCGAGGGGTTCACGCAGATCAAGCTCAAGGTCGGAGCCCGGATCACCGATGACATCCGGCGCATCGGCATCGCCCGGCAGGTAGTCGGCGACCAGGTCGCCATCGCGCTGGACGCGAACCAGGTCTGGGACGTGCCGACGGCCATCGCCTGGATGCGGGAGCTGGCCCCGCTGGGCCCGGCCTGGATCGAGGAGCCAACCAGCCCGGATGACATCCTCGGGCTGGCCCGGATCCGGCGCGAGATCGACCCGGTCCGGGTCGCGACCGGGGAGCACGTCTCCAACCGGGTGATCTTCAAGCAGCTGCTCCAGGCGAGGGCCATCGACGTCATGCAGATCGACGCGTGCCGGGTGGCGGGGGTCAACGAGAACATCGCCAACCTGCTGCTGGCGGCCAAGTTCGGCGTGCCTGTCTGCCCGCACGCGGGCGGGGTCGGGCTGTGCGAGCTGGTGCAGCACCTGTCGATGTTTGACTACGTGGCGCTGTCCGGGACGACGCAGGGCCGCATGATCGAGTGGATCGATCACCTGCACGAGCATTTCGAGACCCCGGCCTCGGTGCTGGGCGGCCGTTACCGGACGCCGATGGCACCGGGCGCGTCGACGCAGATCCAGCCGGCGTCGGTGGCCGAGTACTCGTTCCCGGCCGGAGCCGCCTGGCTGGCCGGGCCGGTGCCGTGAGCAGTCCGGACGCCCCGGCGATCCCGCGCCGGGCGATCGGCGGCGGGCTGACGGTCACCCGGCTGATGTTCGGCGCCGCGCCGATCGGCGGCCTGTTCGAGCCCGTCAGCGACGAGACCGCCCAGGCCACGCTGGAGGCCGCCTGGGCGGCGGGCGTGCGGGGCTTCGACACCGCCCCGCACTACGGGGTCGGGCTCTCCGAGCAGCGGCTCGGCGCCTTCCTGGCGGGACGGCCGCGTGGCGAGTACGTGCTGTCGACAAAGGTCGGACGGCTCCTGGTGCCCGCCGACGGGGACGTCGACGGGGCGGAGGGGTTCTACGGGACGCCCCGGCTCGGCCGGGTCCGCGACTACAGCCGCGACGGCGTGCTGGCGTCGCTGGAGGCCAGCCTCAGCCGGCTGGGCACCGGCCGGATCGACGTCGCGCTCATCCACGATCCCGATGACCACCTGGCGGAGGCCCTGGACGGCGCGTACCCGGCCCTGGCGGAGCTGCGGTCGGCCGGGGTGATCGGCGCGATCGGCGTCGGCATGAACCGGGCCGAGCTGATCGAGTGGTTCCTGGCCCGCGCCGACCTGGACGTCATCCTGGTCGCCGGGCGTTACTCGCTGCTCGATGCCCGGGCCGGGGTGTCGCTGCTGCCCGAGTGCCGGCGGCGCGGGATCGGCGTGCTGGTCGGCGGGGTCTTCAACGGCGGCATCCTGGCCGATCCGGCCCCCGGCGCGACCTACGATTACCAGCCGCCGCCCGCTGAGGTGCTCGACCGGGTGAGCCGGCTCCGGACCGCCTGCGCCGGCTACGGGCTCCCGCTGGCCGCCGTCGCGATGCAGTTCGTGCTGCGTCATCCCGCGGTCACGGCCGCGGTCATCGGGGCGCGCAGTCCGGCCGAGATTGCGCAGGACGCCGGCTATCTCGCCGCCGCCGTGCCCGGCCGGCTCTACGACGAGCTGGCCCGCGACGGGCTGATCCCGGCGCTGGGTCCGCAGTGATCATCGACGCCCACCATCATGTCTGGGATCCGGCCAGCCGCCGGCATGCGTGGCTGGAGCCGTTCCCGGCGCTGCGGCGCCGGTTCGATCTGCGTGACTTCGCGCAGGCGGCCGCGCCGCAGGGGGTGGCGGCCGGCGTCCTGGTCCAGGTCCTGGCCGACCCGGCGGAGACCGAGGAGTTCCTGGCCATGGCGGCCGGGAGCGGGGTGGTCCCCGAGAGCGGGAGCGCCGGGCGCGGCGGGGGCGAGAGGGGCGGGGGGGCGGTGGCTACGACCGGGGTCGTCGGCTGGGCCGACCTGGCCGGCCCGGACGTCGCGGGCGAGATCGCGCGGCTGCGGCAGCTCCCCGGCGGGGACCGGCTGGCCGGGATCCGGCACCTGGTCCAGGACGAGCCCGACCCGGACTGGCTGGACCGCCCGGAGGTCCGTCGCGGCCTGCGGGCCGTCGGCGCGGCCGGCCTGCCCTACGACCTGCTGATCCGGCCGGTTCAGCTGTCCGCCGCGCTGCGCGTGACCAGCGACCTCGACAGTGTGGGCTTCGTGCTGGACCACGCCGCCAAGCCGCCGGTCGCCGCCGGCCGGCTCCAGCCCTGGGCCGCGCAGATGACCGAGCTGGCCGCCCGGCCGAACGTGACCTGCAAGGTCTCCGGCCTCGTCACCGAGGCCGCCGCCGGCTGGCGGCCCGGGCAGTTCGCCGCGTATGTCGACGTCCTGGTCGAGAGCTTTGGCCCCGGCCGCCTGATGTTCGGGTCCGACTGGCCGGTCTGCACGCTCGCCGCGAGCTACGGGCAGGTAGTCGCGCTGGCGCGGGACCTGCTGTCCCGCCACCTCAGCCCGGCCCAGCTCGACGCGGTCTTCACCGGTAACGCCCGCTCGGTCTACCGCCTGCCCTGAGCGGCCGCCGCCCGGCGGGGTTACTACGGGACCGAGGCCAGCCACTGCTCGACGTTGGCGATGTGCACCGTGGCCCAGGAGCGGGCCACATCGGGATCACGCGACGCGAGCGCGTCGACGATCGACCGGTGCTCGGCCAGGGTTCGCTCCCGGGCCCCTGACTGCGTCAGGCCGCGCCAGACGCGCGCCCGGGTCGTCGGCGCGGAGATGGTCTCCAGCAGGGAGCACAGCACGGAGTTGCCTGAGCTCGCGGCGATCCGCCGGTGAAACTCCAGGTCGTTGGCGACGAGATCGTCGGCCTCCGGATGCGGCCCGAGGCTGTCGAGCAGCTTGCGGAGCGCCTCGATCTCGCTGTCGCTGATGTGCTCGGCTGCCATCGCCGTGGCCGCGGGCTCCAGGATGCGCCGGACGCGCAGGAACTCCAGCACGCTGGCGTCCCGGTGGAAGTCCACGATGAAGTTCAGCGCCTCGAGCATGACCGCGGGCTCCAGGCTGGTCACGTACGTGCCGTCGCCCTGGCGCACGTCGAGGATGTTGATCAGGGCCAGGGCCCGGACCGCCTCCCGCAGGGAGCTGCGCGACAGCCCCAGATCGGCGGCCAGGTCGGCTTCCTTCGGGAGCCGGTCCCCGGCGCGCAGCGCCCCGGAGACAATCATCGACTTGATCTTCTCGATCGCCTCGTCGGTCACCGCCACGGCCGGGCCCTCCGCATACACCTCGTCCGCTGCGCGGCAACTCTGGTCTGATGATCTCCGCCGTCACGGAAGATCCGATGTTTGCCCTGATTATCGCACACGACTCCGAGGCCGGATCAGCCCGCGAGGGCCACTGCCCGGCGCCGTGCGGCGCCGGCAGTGGCGGCGGCCCGCGGGACGGCCCGACATCCCGCAAGGCAGTGAACTAAGGAAGGCAGTGAACTAGAGACCGGTTCAGCGGCAGAATGTCCGGCAGCGACCGCGCGCTCCCGCGACGGCCGCCGGTAGCGGCCCGCCGCGGCCGAGGCTTTGCGGCCAGCCGGGCCCGTGGACTGACAGGAGACGCGCCATGGTCAGACGCCCGCTGCGGGCTGCCCTTGTCACCGTGACGTCGGCAGCGGCCCTGGTGCCCCTGAGCCTGGTGGCGCCCGGTATCGCCAGCGCCAGCCCCGCTAGGCCAGCCAGCCCGGCCGCGCCAGTCCGGCCGGCCGGCGCGCGGGCCGGGCACTGCTCGGCCGGCGCGCACACGCTGGCCCGGCCCGGCTCGCGGATGTATCCCGAGACCGGCAACGGTGGCTACACCAGCCTGCACACCACCGTGCGCCTGGTCTACGATGCCCGGGCCAACCGGTTCCGGCGGGGAAACCACGTCGTGCTCACCGACCGCGCGACCCAGTGCCTGACCAGCTTCAGCCTGGACCTGGAGCGCAAGTCGGTGAACACCACGGCCGGCCCCGACCTGGCGGTCGGCCTGGTCACCGTCAACGGGCGGCCAGCCCGCTTCCGGTTCGTCCAGCCGACCTACCCCGGCGATCCGCACGGCCAGGACGACCCCAGCCCGCTGGCCCACGAGGCGTCGCAGCTCAACCCGGTCGGCGGCCTGCAGCACAACCCGCTGCCGCCGGCCTGCACGCCCGAATTGACCTCCACCAGCGCGGCGCAGCAGAACGCCAGGAACGGCACGCAGTGCCCGGCCAACAAGCTGGTGATCAGCCCGCGGTGGCCGATCCCGGCCGGCACCACGTTCACGGTCTCGATCAGCTACACCGGCAGGCCCGGCGTGCACAACGACGGCGACGGGACCACCGAGGGCTGGTTCCGCTCCCGCAACGGCGGGTTCGTGACGACCGAGCCCGTCGGCAGCGAGGACTGGATGCCGCTGAACGACTACCCCGCGGCCAAGCCCACCTATGACTTCTACGACACCGTCGCGGCCGGGGAGACAGGCGTCGCCAACGGCATCCTGGTCTCGGCGACCCGGCACCGCCCGGACGCGCAGTTCCGCCGCGGGTCGGTGACCTGGCACTGGCGCTCCCGCGCCCCCGTCGCCAGCTACCTGGTCGAGGACAGCATCGGCCAATACCACCTCACCGAGCGGACCGCGCCCGGCGGCATGCGGTACTACCAGGCCCAGGACACCGCGATCAGCGCCAGCCAGCAGCGCAAGAACGCGGCCATCATGAACATGCAGCAGGACATCACCCGGTTCGAGAGCCAGTTCAGCGGGCCCTTCCCGTTCTCCTCCGACGGAGTCATCATCGGGTCGCCGCAGGCCAGCTTCGACGAAGAGATGCAGACGATGATCGCCTTCTCCGGCGGGGTGATCGACACGGACACGCTGTACCACGAGAACATGCATCAGTGGTGGGGCGACCACGTCACCGAGAGCGGCTACGAGATGACGTTCTTCAAGGAGGGCCTGGCGACGCTGTCCGAGTTCCTCTTCGCGGCGCGCCGGGCGCAGACCGCGGCCGGCGGCCCGGGCACGCCCGCGGGCCGGGCCGCGTTCCAGGCCAGCCTGGTCCGCCAGTTCGACACGGTCTACGCCAGCGGCGGCGGCTTCTGGACCACCGCACCGTCCGACCCGACGCCGTTCAGCCTCTTCGACGGCAATGCGACCTACACCCGGCCGGGCGTCAGCTACATCGCGCTGCGGCAGATCCTGGGGGCGCACAACTTCGCCCGGGCGCTGGCGGGGATCCAGCGCCAGTACGGCGGGCGCACTATCACCGAGCGGGAACTGGAGGTGGCCTTCGGCCGCTGGCTGCCCAATCGGAGCCCCGCCTGCGGGGCCCAGCTGGGCCGGTTCTTCGCGCAGTGGTTCGACACCGCGTTCCCTCGCGGTGGCGGCGCGAACCGGCCCCGGATCACCGGGCCGGGCCTGGCAGGCCCCGGTTTCTACGATGTCCCCGGATGCACCCACCGGTAAGGCCTGGTCAGCGAGGCGGCCCGGGGGTAGGCCGCCGCCGGCCAGGCCGCGAGCGCGAGCCCGCGGCCTGGCCGGAGCGGGGCCGCCCCTCAGGTCACCGTGATGGTGAATCGGGTCACGCCGCGGGCGCGGGCCACAGCGTCTGTTCCCGTCACCAGCACGTGGAAGACCGTCCCGCTAGCGATCGAGGCCGATACGGTGCCGGTGATGGCCCCGGTGTTAGACCCCGGGATCCTGCGGATGGACAGCCCGGCGGGGAGCCCGGCCGCCGTGTAGGCCAGCGAGCTCGCGGCCGTCCTGGCATTCAGCCCCGTGATCGTCACCCTGAGGGCGGCCCCCGCGATCGCGCGCTTGGCCCCGGGGTCGACCAGCGTCACCGGGTCGGTGCCCTGGCGGGAGAACCCGTAGGTTCCGTCCGGCGTCCCGACTCCGGTCGGGCCGTCGTAGCCGACCTTCCCGTGACACAGGTAACTCCGGGCGGCCGGGCACACGCCGTTCAGGCCCGATGTCACGTCGTGGAAGCGGGCCGGATGCTGGTACGGGTAGGAAGCCGGGTAGCTGCGGGGCGCCGGATACCCGGCCAGCGCGTAGACAGCCGTGATGATCGGCGTGGCCGCGCTGGTGCCACCGAGCACGAGCCAGGTCCCGTGCGTCCGGTAGGTGTCGTAGACCGCCACCCCGGTGGCCGGGTTGGCCACGGCCGCCACGTCGTTCTCCGTGCGGGTCACGCAGCCGTTCGCGGCGATGTCCACGGGCTTGCGCTGCCAGGACGGCTTGGCCGTCTGCGGCGAGCAGCCGGAGCCCGTTCCCCCGGTGACGGCCGGGCTGGAGCTGCCCCAGACGGTCTCGGTCCAGGGCCGCGAGCCTGACGGCACGTGCCGCAGCGTCGTGCCACCGACCGCCGTAACGTACTGCAGGTCAGCCGGGTACACGGTGCCGTACCCGGCGTCGCCGCCCGCGAAGACGATCGCGTCGCCAGGGTGGTTGAAGTAGTGATTGTCGGTCCACTGGCCAGGAAACTCGGTCCCGCTCCAGCTGTTAGACACAAACCGCGCGCCCAGGGCCACGGCGGCATTCTCGGCTGCCCCCAGGCTCGGCGGGGACGGCGAGTTGGCCTCGACCACCAGGATCTTGCAGCGCGGGCAGATCGCCGAGACCATGTCCAGGTCCAGCGACTCCTCGACGGCCCAGCCGGCGTTCGCCTTGGGCAGCGGCCCGGATCGGCCGCGCTGGTTGACGATGCGCAGGCAGCCTGAGGAGACCCTGCAGGACCCCAGGTGAAACCGGCTCCGGTAGCTGGCCAGGTCGCGGGCGGCGGCCGGGTTGCTGTAGGCGTCCACGATCGCGATCGTCTCGCCCCGGCCCCTGGTCGCCGCGGCGCGGATCAGCCCGTACGCCGCGCGCAGGCTCGCCGGGCCGTACCCGGCGACCCGCGCGGAAGCCGGAACGAGCGCCTGGGCGCCGCGGTGCCGCCCGGCGAGCCGGTACACCGACTGGCACTCCATCTGGCCGGCGCTGGCCACGGGGCACACTCGGCGCTCATCGCCGGCCAGCCCCTGCGCCGGACCGGCCGGCGTGCCGCTGGCCGGCGCGGTACCTGCCTGCAGGGCGCCCGCCTCCGGGGCGCCCGCCTGCGCCGACGGCGCGGCCAGCGCGGCCACCGGCGTAGCCACGACGCCGACCGCGATTCCCGATGATAAAAGGGCGGCAAATAGCCGATTGCGCCGGGTTGCCCGCACGAAAATCCTCCGTATCCGCGCGGTCCCCGGGCCGGATTGGCAGCCATCGGAGTAGATACCGCGACTGTGAGGTTTTAGCAGACCTTCGCGCCGACGCCAACGGCTATTAAGCAAAATTCAGCAAAGCGTGACCACGGCCGCCCGTGAGCGCCCCAGGGCGACGCCCTAGTAATTGCCGGCCGCCGCGCCAGAAAATGGCCAGCCGCGCCGGATATAGGCCGAGTGCGCCACGAGGCGCTCGTGCGCCGTGAGGCGCTGGGAATCGAAGGAGGTGCGAGACCTCCTCGCCAGGCTGTCGCAGCAGTCTGGTGGGAGCTGAGCGCAGTCCGGTCCGGGAGTCGCCGGGGAGGGTTCCCCGCAGGGGTCGATCCTTTCTCCGCTGCTGAGCAGCGTGGCCCTGTCGGTCCTGGACGAGTTCATCGCCCGGGGGCCGGGAGGTCCCGGAGCCAGCCCGTGTGAACGGGCCAGGCGTCGCCGCCAGGGACTGCCCAACTACCGGCTCTGCCGGTATGCGGACGACTGGTGCCTAGCCATATCGGGCACTAAGGCGCACGCCGAAGCCCTGAAGGAGGAGATCGCCAAAGTCCTGTCCGCGATGGGCCTGCGCCTGTCGCCGGAAAAGACTCTGATCACCCACATCGACGAAGGCCTCGACTTTCTCGGCTGGCGCATCCAGCGACACCGCAAGCGAGGCACCGGCAAGAGCTACGTCTACGTCTATCCGGCCAAGAAGGCGCTGGTCGCCATCATGGCCAAGGTCAAGGCGTTCTGTCGGCAGAGCACGAACCTGCCGCTCAGCGTCCTGCTCATCCATCTCAGCCGGATGCTGCGGGGCTGGACCGCGTACTTTGAGTACGGCTGCTCGAACGCGACCTTCAGCTACCTGAGGTCCTACCTGTGGAAACAGGTCATCAGGTGGCAGGAACGCAAGCACCGGCGCACTCCATGGAAGGAACTACGCCGACGCTACGGCAGATGGCCCACCGACGGTGCCGTGGAGTTGTTCGACCTGGCCAAAGTCAGCGCGAAGCGCTACTACTACCGGGGAACAAAGATCACGGCACCATGGCCGGGCACAGCATGAGGTAAAGCACCGGCCCTCGGGGCTTGTGGCGAGCCCGGTGCGCTTAGCGGTGCACGCCGGGTTCGGGAGGCGGTTAACCCACCAGTGGCAACACCGGCAGGGCGCCCCGGACCGACCTCACTCCGTGCCGGAAAAAGACCGGCGCCGCGGCCGGCAGGCCCGGCCGCGGGACCGGGCGGGGAGTTACTGGTGGCCGAGCACCGGGTGCGGCACGTAGGGCTCCTCGAGCCGCTTCATCTCCTCATCGCTCAGCGTGAGCTCCGCCGCCGCGACCGCGTCCGCGAGGTGGCTGAGCTTGGTCGCCCCGACAATGGGGGCCGTCACCCCGGGCCGCTGCAGCAGCCAGGCCAGGGCCACCCGCGCCGGCGGGACGCCGCGCTCGGCCGCGATCTCGCCGACCCGCTCCACGACATCGAAGTCCTCGGGGATCTGGTACAGCGAGTCGCCGAACGGGTCGGAGTTCGAGCGGGTCGTGCGGCGCTCCCCGGCCCTGGTCCGGTTCCCGGCCAGCACCCCGCGCGCCAGCGGGCTCCAGGGAATGACGCCGACGCCCTGGTCGATGCACTGCGGGATCATTTCCCGCTCTTCTTCCCGATAAATAAGGTTGTAGTGATTCTGCATGGAAACGAATCGGGTCATTCCGCGGACATCTGCCACGTGCTGCGCCTGAGCAAACTGCCAGGCAAACATGCTGCTCGCACCGATATAACGAGCCTTGCCCGCGCGCACCACATCATGGAGCGCCCCCATGGTCTCCTCGATTGGCGTCGTGTAGTCCCAGCGGTGAATCTGGTAAAGATCGACGTAGTCCATGCTGAGCCGTCGCAGGGAGGCATCGATGCCCGACAGGATGTGCTTGCGGGACAGGCCGCGGTCGTTCTGGCCCGGACCCACCGGGCTGAACACCTTGGTCGCCACGACGACCTCGTCGCGGCTGAAGAACTTGGCCAGCAGCCGCCCGGTGGCGACCTCGCTGGCCCCGCCCGAGTACACGTCGGCGGTGTCAAAGAAGGTGACCCCGTCGTCCACGGCCGCCTTGACGATGGGCTCCGCGGCGTCCTCATCCAGGACCCAGGGACGCTCGCTGTCGTTGCCGTAGCTCATCATCCCGAGGCAGATCCGGGAGACTCGCAGGCCGGTCATACCGAGGTTGACGTATTCCACGTCGGCATCTCCTCCACGCGCGGGGGTTCGGCTTACCCGTCAGATTGACCGTATCTGCGCGGGAAACACCGCCATCTGCCGCCCTTGGGCTAACGCTGGAACGGCTGCTACTTTCTGCTATCAGGCATTACTGAACGTGATTACCGGATCAGGGCGGCGTTCCGCCAGCGCCACGATTGCACCCTGGAGAGCGGCATGCCTTCGGCTTCACTGTCAGGTCGGATGACAATCGGCACCAGCGCCCTCGCCGTGGCCTTCCTGGCCACGGCCGGATTGACCGGCTCGGCTCAGGCGACGGTGCGACACCAGCGGCCAGCTAGCCCGAGCCGCCAGCACCCGGCGGCAGCCTACGGCCGGCACCTGGCCGCCCTCCGGCCGAGCGCCCCGACCACCGGGCACCCGACCACCAGGCACCCAACCACCAGGCACCCAACCACCAGGCTGCCCAGGGTCTCCTCCGTTCTCCCGGCCGAGGGCGCGCCAGGCTGGCCGGTGACCCTGACGGGCAGCGGCTTCCGGCACGTCACCTCCGTCGCCTTCAACGGAGTCGGAGCGTCGTTCACGGTGACCAGCAGCAGCCACATCACCGCGACGGTCCCCGGCGCCGCCAGCACCGGCCGGATCATCGTGACGACCAAGGCCGGGACCGGGCGCAGCGCCACCTTCACGGTCACCCCGCAGCAGACGCTGGAGCCGGGTGAGGCGCTGCCGTCGACCGACGCGCTGACGTCGAAGGACGGCCACTACACGCTGGACATGCAGGGCAACGGCAACCTGGTCTACTACGTCACCGGCACCGCGCATGCGCTGTGGGCCAGCGGCACGACGGGTCATCCCGGCGCTTACCTGACCATGCTCGGCAACGGCAACCTGGTCATGTACTCGGTCAGCGGGGACAAGACCCTGTGGTCGAGCAAGACCTCCGGCCATGGACCGGCCAGGCTGGAGGCGCAGGCCAACGGCGACCTGGTCGTGTACCAGGGGTCGACGCCCGCCTGGGCCGCCGGGAGCTACGACTCCCGGCTGGAGCCCGGTGAGCGGCTGCGGCCCGGCTGGTTCCTGAGTTCCGGGAACGGCTACAAGCTGACCATGCAGAAGAACGGCAACCTCGTCGAGGTGGGGGCCCCCGGCACCATGTGGTCGAGCAACACGGCGGGCCACGCTGGCGCCACGCTCGTCATGCGAGCCGACGGCAACCTGGTGATCCGTCACGGCACCACGCTCTGGGCCAGCAAGACGGCGGCCCATCCGGGCGCGAAGCTGGTCGACCGGCGCAGCGGGATCCTGGCTGTCCGGTACCAGGGCCGCACGCTCTGGGCCAGCAAGAAGGGCTCGCCGCCGACCAACCCGCCGCTGACCCTGGGCCAGTGGGCGGGCAAGGCCGGGCCTGGCGCGGCCGAAACCGACTACGGCTACCCCTACCCGCATCCGCCCGCGTGCACCCACGGGGGCGCCTGCACCGTCGACCGGTGGTCGTTCTACCAGGGGCAGTGCACCTCCTGGGTGGCCTACCGGCTGAACCAGCTCAACGCGATCGACTTCACCAACTCCTATGGCGGCAAGGGCCGCTGGGGCAACGCGGTGAACTGGGAGGCGCAGGCGCGGACACTCAAGATCTCGGTGAACTCGACCCCCGAGGTGGGCGCCGTGGCGTGGTACGCGTCCACCAGGGGGGCGCCCGACGGCCACGCGGCCTATGTGGAGAAGGTCAGCTCACCGACGTCGATCGTCATCTCGGAAATGAACTACGACGGTAATAACGGATTCTGGGTGCACACCATCACCAAGACCGCGGGCGATTGGCCCACTCACTTCATCCACCTCGCCGACCGGTAGCCAGCAGTGCAGACGCCTCGCCCTAGGCTACGAACGGCTCGACGCCGGACTCCGTGGTCATCGGCCGCCCCGCAGCCGCCCAGTCCTGCATGCCGCCAGCCACGTTGACCGCTTCCCAGCCCGCCCCGGCCAGCGCGAATGCGGCCCGCGCCGATCGCGCGCCGGACCGGCAGATCACGTAGACGGTCGTGTCCCGCGGGACCTCGGTCGCGCGCCCGCTGAGCTGGCCAAGCGGAATGTGCGTGGCGCCAGGCGCGTGCCCGGCCGCCCATTCGTCGTCCTCACGCACATCAAGCAACCACGCATCGTCCGGAACGCTCACGGCCGGGATCTCGGCAGATGGCTCCGCCACTGTCTTTCACCTGCTCCCTCGGGCTCTCACCCGGATAGCCCGCCTGCGGCTGCCATCCGTCCGGGCTGGCGGCCGGGCGCTAGCCCGCCTGGCGGCTTCGTTCCGCATACCTTACGGGCAAACACGAACCGTCACCCCCGGGCTGGCGGGTAGCTTCCGGTCCGCCAGTACTGACCGCGGCCGCCCGCCGGGGCCTTGATTAGATGGCCAAATGGTCATTCGTGAGGTCGGGCCGGAGGAGCTGCCCGCGGTCGGCGAACTGCGTGTCCGCGCCTACCTGGCGGGCGGCTTCCTGTCCCCGGACTCCAGCTACGCGCCGCGGCTGCGCGCCCTGGGGGCCAGCGATGATGGCACCGTGCTGATCGCCACCGACGGCGGCGACCAGATTGCCGGGACGATCATGCTGGCTATCTGGCCGCGCACGGGGCAGGTCGTGACCGGCCCGGATGAGGCTGAGATCCGGGCGCTGGCGGTGGCGCCCGGCGCCCAGGGCCAGGGCATCGGCCGGGCGCTGCTGGACGCGGCCGTGGCCCGCGCCGCCAGCCAGGGAGCGCGGAGCGTGGTGCTGTCCACGCAGCCCGAGATGCGCGCCGCCCACCGGATCTACGAGCGAGCCGGGTTCACCCGGCTCCCGGACCGGGACTGGTCACCCGACCCGGAGACCACGCTGCTGGTCTACGGCCTCCGGCTGGATGCGGGCCCCGGCCGAAAGCTAGCCCCGGCCGAAAGCTAGCCCCGGCCGAAAGCTAGCCCCGGCCGAAAGCTGGCCCCGGCTGGTGGGCGACAGCACCAGCCCTCCGGGCCAGGCACTTCCGGCTATCCGAACTGGCCGGGCTGGTAGTCGCCGGCGGGCTGCTGGACGATGACGTTCATCCGGTTGAAGGCGTTGATGAGCGCGATCAGGGAGACCAGTGCGGTGAGCTGCTCGTCGTCGTAGTGCTTGGCGGCATGAGCCCAGGCCTGGTCCGTGACCCCGCCGGCCGCATCCGCGATGCGGGTGCCCTGCTCGGTCAGCTCCAGCGCAGCGCGCTCGGCCTCGGTGAAGACCGTGGCCTCCCGCCACGCCGCGACCAGGTTGAGGCGCACCGACGACTCACCGGCGGCGGCGTCCTTGGTGTGCGTGTCGGTGTGGCTACACACCTATGACGCAACGGCTCGGCCCGATGTGCCAGGAACGAATGTGACGTGCCTCTCCCGGCCCGCGCGAGTCCATCGCGGGGGCATCATCCTGGCCGCCACATTCATGTGGCTACGACGATGAGGAGATAGGCCCGCACCTGGCCGGGACCGCGACCGCGGCTCCTGTCAGTTCTGCGTGGCGAGCGCCTGATCGGATACCAGGAGCACGAGCTTTCCCCCCGCGCGCCCGGACTGGCTGACGCACACGGCCTCCGGCCAGTCCGTCAGCGCGAACGTGCGGGCGATCGGGATCGTGAAGCGGCCCTCGGCGGCCAGCTGTGCCGCCTCTGGTAGGACGTCGTAGCGCAGCGTCGTGTCGCTGCCGTAGCTGACCCGCACGCCCAGTTCCGCTGCGGCCTCGAAGTCACTGAGGGTGAGTACGTGGTCCGCGTCGCCGGCAATCTCGACCAGGTTGGGCAGCGCGCCACTGACCGGTCCGGCGTCGAGCACGAAGTCGACGGATCCTCCGGCCAGGGACGCCACCCGGTCGACCATGCCGTCGCCGTAGGACGTCACCTCGGCGCCGAGCGCCCGGAGCTCGTCGGCCCGGGTGGCGCCGGCCGTCACGATCACCCGGGCCCCGCGCAGGAGTGCGAACTGGACTGCCGCGAACCCGACGGTGGAGCCAGCGCCGTGGATCAGCACGGTCTGCCCGCCACTCACGCCGAGTTCGTCGAGGCCGCGGTACGCCGTCTCGACGGCCATCGGCAAGGCCGCCGCCCGGACCGGGTCGAGACCCGCAGGCACGCGGGTCCAGTGGTCCAGCACGGCCAGGTCGGACGCGCCGGCCGATGCCCCGAGGTACGGGGCCGGGCCCACGACGAGGTCCCCGACCGCGACATCCGCGACCCCGTCACCGATCCGGTCGACTATGCCGGACACCTCCAGCCCGATACCGCGCGGCAGGTCACCCGCAAACAGGCCGTTGCACAGCGCCCAGTCAGCCGGATTGAGCCCGCAGGCATGGACCGCAACACGGACCTGACCCGGTTCCGGCTCGGGTACCCCGGCGGTCTCCAGGACGAGGACCTCCTCGGGCGGGCCGTAACGGTGGAAACGCACGGTGCGCATGGGACGGGAAGCCGGATCGGTGGAGGGCACAGGAACTCCTTTGCGCTGATAACAGGTTTCGCCGGCGGTGACGAGCTCGAGGCGCACCTGGTCGCCGGCGGCGCTGGAGAGCCGCGGCGTAGTCGAGCGCCGCCCGGCTGGCCCTCGACATGGGCCTACTCGTGCTGCGCACGGCCTCCGAGAGCTGGGTCGCGGGCGGGCGCCAATCGTTCGCGGCGCGTGTCCGCACCGCTGCGGACGAACTGCGCCTGATCGCCGGTCAGCTCACCGTGTGAGTCGTGCTGGTCCTTGGGTCCACGGGGTGACCGCATCGCTGGAACCCTCGATCCGACCCCCCGCCTGTGCACCGAGTTCAGCTGAACGCGGCACCCACCCAGCCTCCGCCTCACCGTCCGATCATTTAGGGAGACACGCCCTAGCCCTAGCCCTAGCCCTAGCCCTGATCCGCGGCCGCGGCGGCGGCGGCGCTGGATTTGGCGTCGAGCTTGCGGTGCCGGCGCGCCGTCCGGCGCAGCTGGATGATCCTCGCGGAGCCGGGGAGGACGACCAGGAGCACGCCGAGCACGGCCGCCAGGAGCAGCGCGACACCGAGCGGCAGGTGACCGCTGGCCCCGAAGAACTTGATGTCGACCTTGGTCCCGTTCTGCAGGATGAAGATCAGCAACAGCAGCAGGACCAGGGCGAACAGGCCCGATGCGACCCAGACGCCGCCGACTCGGGTGCGCCGGACCACATGCTGGGGCGGCGCGGCCGGGACAGCCGGCGTGGGCTCGGGGGGGCCTTCCGGCACAGCCACTGCTGGCGGCTGCTCCTCGGCCTGGACTGGCAGCTGGTCCGACGGCACGGCCGCATCGGGCTGACCGGAAGTGACCGGTCCATTGCTTCCACGCGGCAGCGTCATCTGTCATTCACCGTCCCCAGGTGGGTGTCTGGCGGCTCAGTGCCCAGTAAAAGGGCACCTAACCTATTCGGCGAGGTTCGCCCGGCGGATTGCCGGGCGCTACCGCGGGCTGGTCGGGTCCTGGCCGGTACTGGCGGCCAGCTGGTCGGCGTCCGTTGCCTCGGCAGCCGAGTCCTGCTGGGCGGCGTTGACCTTGCGCAGGTGCTTGGCCATCGACCGGAAGACGAAGAACAGAATGACGCCCATCCCGAAGACGACCAGGAAGCCGAGCGTGCCTGGCTGGTCGAACGCGCTCGACGACGCGGCCAGAACCGTCACAGGCTCACCCTCTCCCGGATCCCGGCGAACAGGTCATCCTCTGGTATCTCAGTATCTACCACTGACCTGGCCAGGTGATAATCCTCGGTCGGCCACGCCGCCCGCTGGACATCGGCCGAGCAGGCGAACCAGGAGCTCTCCGGGTCGATCTGGGTGGCGTGCGCGAGCAGGGCCTGGTCCCGAATCTCGAAGTAATCGCCGCAGGGGACTCGCGTGGTGATCTCCAGCGGGAGGCGGTCCGTCCGCTCCTTCCACTCCGCGATCCGCTCGGCATACGGGGACGGCAGTCCGCGCCGGCGCATCTCCTCGTCCAGCGCGAGGAACCTGGCCAGGTGGAAGGTGGCGAAGTAGTACAGCTTGAGCGGCTGCCAGGGATCGCCGCAGCCGGGGTACCGGTCCGGGTCCCCGGCGGCCTCGAAGGCCTCGATCGCCACCTGATGGGTCTTGATGTGATCGGGATGCGGGTAACCGCCGCTCTCGTCGTAGGTGATCAGCGCGTGCGGGCGGAACTCCCGGACGGCCTGCACCAGGGGCTGCGCGGCGACCGCCAGCGGCTCCAGTGCGAAGCATCCCTCCGGCAGCGGCGGCAGCGGGTCGCCTTCGGGCAGGCCGGAATCGGTAAACCCCATGAACCGCTGCTGGACCCCGAGGATCTCGCGCGCCCTGGCCATCTCCGCCCGCCGGACGGCGGCCAGGTCAGCCCGGATCTCCGGCCGCTCCATCGCCTTGTTGAGGATGTCTCCGCGCTCCCCGCCGGTCATGGTGCAGACCAGCACGCTGGCACCCTCGCGGACGTAGCGGGCCATGGTGGCCGCGCCCTTGCTCGACTCGTCGTCCGGGTGCGCGTGCACGGCCATCAGCCGCAGTTCGGCGCCAATTGGCGACGCGGCGGCCAGGGCGGGAGCAGGGCGGCGCGCGGGCGCGGCGCCCTGGTCGGAACTAACGGCAGGCAACGAGTACCCCTTCAGCGGCTGTCAGCGGGATGGTGCAGCGGGAACATCGCGAAAAGACCGGTATGCGAGCAACCGGCCTGGCCTTCTTCGGAGCAGGCCGGGAGGCTATTGTGCAGGACAACAAGCCGGTCTGCAGGCGGCATTCCCGCCATCTGGCTGTGACCGGATGGTCCCGTGGCGCCGCCCGAGACCATTGACAAGGTGCGACATACTCGCGAAGCCTTGTTAGCCTCGGAGGATTACCCCCAACCGGGTCCCACCGGACCCCGCGGAAGACAAGCTCCGCACCCACGCGAGGAGTACCCGTGACCGAAACCCGCGATGACACCGTCACCTGGCTCACTCAGGAGGCGTACGACCGGCTGAAGGCCGAGCTCGATCACCTTTCGGGTACGGGCCGTATCGAGATCGCTAAGAAGATCGAGGCCGCCCGGCTCGAGGGCGACCTGAAGGAGAACGGCGGCTACCACGCCGCCAAGGATGAGCAAGGCATCATGGAGGCCCGGATCATCGTGGTCACCAACATCCTGGACAACTCGCGGGTCGGCACGGCCCCCCGCACCGACGGCGTGGTGGGTCCCGGCATGACCGTGACCATCCGCTTCGCGGGCGACGATGACGAGGTGACGTTCCTGCTGGCCTCCCGGGAGGAGAGCGGCGCGCCCATCGACGTCTACTCGCCCCGGTCGCCGCTGGGCGTGGCCATCAACGGCAAGAAGGTCGGCGAGAGCGCAACCTACAGCCTGCCCAACGGCCGTTCCACCACGGTCGAGATCCTCGAGGCCGTCCCCTACGGCGGCATGTAAGCCCCTGCTGTCGCTGAGGCCCCAGCGGCCGCGCCGACCAGCGGCAGTACCCGGTACCCGATAGGGGCGGCCAGCGCGATGACCGTCGAGGCGCGCAGCACGCCCGGAACGTCGACGATCGCGTCCACCACCCGCTGCAGGTCGGCGTTGGTGCGTGCCACGACCCGGCAGAGCATGTCGCCCGCCCCGGTGATGGTGTGCGCCTCGAGCACCTCGGGGATCCCCGACAGCCGCCCGGCCACCTGATCGTGCCCGCCCGCCTGGCGGATCTCGAGCGTCACGAACGCGGTCACCCCGTAGCCCACCGCCGCCGGATCGACGTCGGGACCGTAGCCGGTGATCACGCCCCGGGACTGGAGCCGGTCCAGGCGCGCCTGGACGGTCCCGCGGGCCACCCCGAGCCGCCGCGACGCCTCGAGCATCCCGACCCTCGGCTCCCCGGTCAGCAGCTCGATCAGCTTCGCGTCCAGCTGGTCGATCACCCGCCACCCTCCCGCCGCTTCGCATCCCGCTGGTCGGCAGCCGCTTTACGCGCTACAGGCTGTACATCTTACCCAGCAGTAGCGCCAACTAGCTAGGCATTATGTCTATCCAAAATCGAAACTATTGCGCATCTTGTCACTCATGGCCATGCTGGCGCTACTACTGCGAGCGCAGCCACGGAACCGGCAGGATCAAGCCGGGCAGAGTCAAGGAGCACGGCATGGGACTCGACACGGCGGACGTCCAGGGACGCCAGGCAAGACGGCTGTCGGCAGCCGAGGAGTTCCCGGTCACCGGCATGGACGCGGTGGTGTTCGCCGTCGGCAACGCGCGCCAGGCCGCGCACTACTACTGCACCGCCTTCGGCATGCGCTGCGTCGCCTACCGGGGCCCGGAGACCGGCTGCCGGGATGAGGTGGGGTACGTGCTGGAGTCCGGGAGCGCGCGATTTGTCCTGACCGGCGCGGTCCGGGCCGGGAACGCCCTCAGCGCTCACGTCGCCGCGCACGGGGACGGCGTCATCGACCTGGCTATCGGCGTCCCGTCGGCCGAGGCGGCCTACGAGCTCGCGATCGCCCGCGGCGCCACCGGCATCGACGAGCCGCGGGTGGCCGAGGATGCCTTCGGCAAGGTGGTGCTGGCCTCCATCGCCGCCTACGGCGACACGCGGCACACGCTGGTCGAGCGGACTAACTACGCGGGCCCGTACCTGCCGGGCTACGTCGCGGCCGGCCCGCTCACCGCGCACGGTCCCGGCCCGTTCTTCACCCAGGTCGATCACTGCGTCGGCAACGTCGAGCTGGGCCGGATGGATGAGTGGGTCAGCTTCTACGGCACCGTCATGGGCTTCACGAACATGAAGGAGTTCGTCGGGGACGACATCGCCACCGAGTACTCGGCGCTGATGAGCAAGGTGGTCGCCGACGGCAGTCGCAAGGTCAAGTTCCCGATCAACGAGCCGGCCGCGGGCAAGCGCAAGTCGCAGATCGACGAGTACCTGGAGTTCTACGGCGGTCCCGGCGTCCAGCACGTCGCGCTGGCCACCGACGACATCGTCGGCGCGGTCCGGGGCATGCGGGCCGCCGGGGTGGAGTTCCTGGACACCCCGGGCAGCTACTACGACACCCTGGGCGAGTGGGCCGGCGACACCCGGGTGCCGCTGGCGGAACTGCGCGAGCTCGGGCTGCTCGTGGACCGCGACGAGGACGGCTACCTGCTGCAGATCTTCACCAAGCCGGTCCAGGACCGGCCCACCGTGTTCTTCGAGCTGATCGAGCGGCACGGATCCGAGGGCTTCGGCAAGGGCAACTTCAAGGCGCTGTTCGAGGCCATCGAGCGCGAGCAGGCCCGGCGGGGCAACCTCTGAGCGGCCCGCCGCCCGGCGGCGGGCGGACGGGCGTGCCTAGCTGAAGATCAGCGTGTAGCCGGTCTTGCGGAGCTGGCTGATGACCATGTCGCAGTGCTCCGGGCCGCGGGTCTCGACCTGCAGCATGACCTCGGCCTCGTCGACGTTCAGGTCGGCGGTGACCCGCTCGTGCAGGACCTCGATGACGTTCGCCCCCAGGTCCGCGAGCTCGGACAGCAGGTTCGCCAGGGCACCGGGGCGGTCGGGCAGGCGGCAGCGGAACGCGAGGTACCGGCCCGCGGCCGACAGCCCGTGCCGCAGCACCTTGGCCAGCAGGAGCGGATCGATGTTGCCGCCCGACAGGACCACGACGACCGGCGGCTCGAACACGGCCACGTGCTCCAGGATCGCCGCGACGCCGGCCGCGCCGGCGGGCTCCACGAGCTGCTTGGCCCGCTCCAGGCACAGCAGCAGCCCGCGGGACAGGTTCTCCTCCGAGACGGTGACCACCTTGGCTCCCAGGCCGCCCAGGATCGCCGTGGTCAGGTCACCCGGCTCGGCGACCGCGATGCCGTCGGCCATGGTCGCCATGGCGGTCACGGTGACCGGGTACCCGGCGGACAGAGAGCCGGGGAACGGCGCCACCGCCTCGGCCTGCACGCCGATCACCCGGGCCGCCGGCAGCCGGTCGGCCGCCGCCACGGCGATGCCGGCCGCCAGGCCGCCGCCCCCGACGGGGACCACGATCGTGCGCGCCTGCGGGCACTGCTGGGCGATCTCCAGCCCCACCGTGCCCTGGCCGGCGATCACGTCGGGGTGCTCGAAAGGATGGATGAAGACCGACCCGGCTTCCAGCGCGAGCTGGCGGGCCCGGCTCAGGGCGGCCTCGACGGACGCCCCGTGCAGGACGACGTGGGCCCCGTAGGAACGGGTCGCGGCGATCTTGGGCAGCGGGGCGCCGGCCGGCATGACCACGGTCGCCCGGGCGCCGAGCTCGGCGGCCGCGAGCGCCACCCCCTGGGCGTGATTGCCCGCGCTGGCCGCCACCACGCCGCGGGCGCGCTCGGCGGGGGTGAGGCGCGCGATGCGCACGTAGGCGCCGCGGACCTTGAACGATCCGGTGCGCTGCAGGTTCTCGCACTTGAGGTAGACCGGGCCGCCGACCAGCTCCGACAGCGCGCGCGACTGCACCAGCAGCGTCTGGCGGATCGCGCCCGAGAGCACGGCGGCGGCCTCGACCACGTCGTCGATGCTCACCGGCAGCGGCCTTGTCCCCATGACTGAAGTCTCCCATTGCCGCGCCGGCCTGGTCACCGGCCCGGCGCTGTCCGGCCAGGGCCACCCGGCCCGGCACCCCGGCAGCACCCGCGCCGGGCGCGCGTCCTCCGCCCCGAGCCTCCCGAGATGCGCGGCTGGCCGGGCTCGACATAGTGTCGAGTTGTGCAGCCTACGAGCCAGACTTACTCATCAGTCCCCCAGCCACCGTCATCCGCCCCGCCCCGGGCCGCCACCGTGGGCGAACTGCGTGCCAGCGGCTACCAGTCGCGCAGCGTCAAGGCGGAGATGCGGGAGAACCTCCTCGCCGCCATGCGCGCCGGCGAGGACGCCTTTCCCGGCATCATCGGCTTCGGCCAGACGGTGCTGCCCCAACTAGAGCGCGCGATCATCGCCGGTCACGACGTGATCCTGCTCGGCGAACGCGGACAGGGCAAGACGCGCCTGATCAGGACGCTCATCCTGCTGCTGGATGAGTGGACGCCGGTGATCGCCGGCTGCGAGATCAACGACCAGCCGTACGCGCCGGCCTGCGCTCGCTGCCGGCGCCTGGCGGCCGAGCAGGGCGACGACCTGGCGATCGCCTGGCGCCATCGCGGCGACCGCTACGGCGAGAAGCTGGCCACGCCCGACACGAGCGTCGGCGACCTGGTCGGCGACATCGACCCCGTCAAGGTCGCCGAAGGCCGGACCCTCGGCGACCCCGAGACCATTCACTACGGCCTGGTGCCCCGCACCAACCGCGGAATTTTCTGTCTTAACGAACTGCCCGACCTGGCCGAGCGCATCCAGGTCGCGCTGCTCAACGTGCTGGAGGAGCGCGACATCGGTGTCCGCGGCTACTCGCTGCGGCTGCCGCTGGACCTGGTCCTGGTGGCCAGCGCTAACCCGGAGGACTACACCAACCGCGGCCGGATCATCACCCCGCTGAAGGACCGGTTCGGGGCGGAGATCCGCACTCACTACCCGGTCTCCCTCGAGGCCGAGCTGGCACTGATCCGCCAGGAGGCCAAGATCGCGTGGGGCGGGTCGGTGCCCGGCGCGATCCTGCCCGATCACCTCGTGCAGGTCATCGCCCGCTTCACCCGGCTCGTCCGGGCCTCGCCGGCCGTCGACGCGCGGTCCGGCGTGTCCGCGCGGTTCGCGATCGCGGCGGCCGAGGCCGTCGCGGCCTCGGCCGTCCGTCGGGCCGCGATCAGCGGCGAGGAGCAGGCCGTATCCCGGGTCTGTGACCTCCCGGCGACCATCAGCACGCTGCGCGGCAAGGTGGAGTTCGAGGTCAGCGAGGAGGGCCGGGAGCAGGAGGTGCTCGATCACCTGCTGCGCCGCGCCATCGCCGAGACCTTCCGCGCGACCCTCGGCAACGCCGACCTGAACGGGGTCCTGGCCAGGTTCACCGAGGGCGGCGTCGTCGAGACCGGCGACCTGCTGCCCGCGACCGACCTGCTGCGCCGCATCGGCGAGGTGCCCGGGCTGGCGAAGATCATGGAACGGCTGCACATGGACGGCGGCGAGTCGCTGGGCCAGGCGGCGGCCGCGCTGGAGTTCGCCCTGGAGGGGCTGTACCTGATGCGGCGCCTGTCCAAGGACTCGATCGACGGCGGCGCCGTCTACCGGACCTGATGGTGCCTGACGGTGGAAAGGCAAGGATGAGCGGCTACCGCTACGGTCCCTACCGGGACGGCCCCGATCCGCTGGAGCCGCCCTACGACGTCCGCGGCGCGGTCGACGAGCTTGGCGAGTCGGTCCTGGAGGGAACCGACCCGGCCTCGGCGCTGCGTGACTTGCTGCGCCGCGGCATGGCGGGCCACCGCGGCCTGGACGACATGCTCCGCCGGGTGCGGGAGCGGCAGCGGGAGGTGCGCAGCCGCGGCCGCCTGGACGGCGTGCTGGAGGAAGTCCGGGCCATGCTGGACACCGCGATCGGCCAGGAGCGGGCGGAGCTGTTCCCCGACCCGGACGACTCCGCGCGGATGCGCGAGGACGAGCTGGACGCCCTGCCCTCCGACGTCGCCCAGGCCATCCGGCAGCTCGCCGACTACGACTGGCAGTCCCCGGCCGCCCGGCAGACCTTCGAGGAGCTCAAGTCGCTGCTGCGGCGGGAGGTCCTGGACAGCCAGTTCCACGGCATGAAGCAGACCCTGGCCGAGCCGGATACCGAAGCCCTGCAGCGCGTCAAGGACATGATGGCCGCGCTCAACTCGATGCTGGCGGCGGACGCCCGCGGCGATCATCAGCAGCAGGATTTCGACGATTTCATGGCCGAGTACGGGGACCTGTTCCCCGATTCCCCGGCCAATCTGGAGGAGCTCGTCGACTCGCTGGTCCGGCGGATGTCAGCGGCCCAGCGGCTGCTGGACTCGCTGACCGACGATCAGCGCGACGAGCTGGCTGGCCTGATGGCCCAGACGCTCGAGGACAGCGGCCTGGCCGCCGAGATGGCCAGGCTGGCCGACGCGCTGCGATCCCGGCGGCCGGACATGGACGCCGAGGGCTGGCCGCGCGCCCGGATGACCGGCCAGGAGCCGCTGGGCCTGGGCGACGCGACCTCGGCCCTGGCCGAGCTCGCGGACCTGGCCGAGCTGGAGGACGCGCTGCGCCAGGACTATCCGGGCGCCCGGCTGGACGATGTCGACGAGGAAGCGGTGCGACGGGCGCTTGGCCGTCAGGCCGTCGACGACATGGAGGCGCTGCGCCAGATCGAGCGGGAACTGGAGCGGCAGGGCTACCTGCAGCGCACGGACGGACGGCTGGAGCTCACGCCCAAGGCCGTCCGGCGCCTCGGCGAGACGGCCCTGCGCAAGGTCTTCGCCGAGCTTCCCGAGGGCAGCCACGGCAGCCACGATCAGCGCGGTAGCGGGCAGGCCGGGGAGCTCACGGGCAGCACGCGGCCGTGGCGCTTCGGTGACGAGCAGCCGATCGACGCCGCCGCCACAGTCCGCAATGCCCTGCTGCGCGGCGGGATGACCGCCCCCGTGGTAGGCGGCCCCGTGGTAGGCGGCCCCGTGGTAGGCGGCACGGCGGTAGAGAGCGCCGGCGTGGCCGAGCGGACGCCGCGGGTCCGGCTGAACGTGCGTGACTTCGAGGTCGAGGAGACCGAGCGGCGCGCCACCGCGGCGGTGTGCCTGCTGGTCGACCTGTCGTATTCCATGGAGCTGCGCGGTACCTGGGGCGCGGCCAAGCAGACGGCCCTGGCCCTGCACGCGCTCGTCCGGACCAGGTATCCGCAGGACGCGATCCAGGTGATCGGCTTCTCCAACTACGCGCGGGAGCTGCGCGAGACCGACCTGGCCAGCCTGAGCTGGGACATGGTCCAGGGCACGAACCTGCACCACGCCCTGGTGCTGGCCGGCCGGTTCCTGGACCGGCGGCCTGAGCACAACCCGGTCGTGCTGATCATCACCGACGGCGAGCCGACCGCCCACCTGCGGCGGGACGGCCAGTTCTGGTTTGACTGGCCCCCGTCGCCGGAGACCCTGGAACTCACCCTGGCCGAGGTCGACAAGATGACCCGGCGCCAGGCCACCATGAACATTTTCATGCTCGCCGACGATGAGCGGCTGACCGCCTTCGTCGACGAGGTAGCCCGGCGCAATGGCGGCCGGGTGCTCCGCGCGGCCGGCGACAGCCTGGGCGAGTACGTTGTCCGGGATTTCCTGCGCACGCGACGTGAAGGCAGCCGATAGGCACTTTTTACCTTCATCGCGTGGACTTTAACCTGCGTGACTTTCGGCATGCTCGCAGCGTGGAACCCTCACGGCATGAGCGCAGCCGACGTCTCGCGCCGCCTGGCCGTGGCCATCCGGGATGGCCTGGTGACGTTCCTGGCTGTGGTCGCGGTGGTCAGCATCGTTCTCGGCCTGATGTACCTGTTCGCCGCCGGGTCGCTGCCGTACCTGCTCCAGGGGCAGCCCCATGCCGGACCCCATTCCCGGCGCGCCATCGTGTGCCTGGTCGCCGGCGGCTCCTGCGCCATGGCCGCCTGGCTGATCCGGGTTCGCCGTCCGGCCTGACGCTCAGCCGGGTCCGGGCCGCTGCCCTAGGATCACCCCATGTCCTTTACTGAGCGGCTGGTGCTCTGGCTGCACGTCGGGTTCGCGCTCTTCACGATCGGCCCGGTCAGCGTGGCGATTATGTCAACGCCCCGCTACGTCAGGGCCCGCAACCTGACCGTGGTCCGCTACCTCTACCGGACCACCCGCATCTTTGCCCTGATCGCTCTCGGAGCGCTGATCTTCGGAATCATCCTCGGCCAGCAGCTGCACGAGCTGGCCAAGCCCTGGCTGACCGCGGCCATGACGCTGTTCGTCGTGGCGATCGTGCTGCTGGTGCTGATCATCCGCGACCAGCGCAAGGCGATCAGCGCGCTGGAGGTCGCCGAGGCGGCCGAGAGCGGCGCCGCCCAGGCGGCCAGCGTGGCCGCGAGCGTCACGGTCCAGGACTCCAGCCCCGAGGCCGCCGACGACGCGCTCGCTGCCGCCCAGCCCGAGCCCGTCCAGCCCGGCGGCGCCGGGACGGCCCGCAACGTGGCCAGCGTCGAGCGCGGCCGGATTACCACCATGGGTGCCGTCGTCAGCGTCATCTGGCTCGTCATCCTGGTGCTAATGGTCTGGCAGTAAACGGCGTCTTCGGTAAAGGTCACGTCAATAGTTATGGCCGTTATTACGGTACTTATGACGTTACCGTTCCTAACGGGGCTACGATGCGGGCCGCAGCTAGCACTGCTGGCATGCCGGCACAGGCTAGTGCCGGCATGCCACTCATGAAGGAGGGTCCGTGAGTTCTGCAACTGTGCCCGGCGGCGCCTCTGGCCGGCGCCCGCTGGCTATCGTGCTCGGCATTATCGGCGTCCTGGGCGTCATCATCGGCATCGTGTACATGGTGGCGACTGGCCTGCCGCATTTCATGGTGGCCGGCAGTCATGTCCACGGCTCGAGCGGCCATCACCTCGCGCGCGGCGGCGTGGCGCTTGTGGTCGGGCTGGTCCTGCTGGCCGCCGCGTGGCGGGTCGGCAAGTCCAAGGCCGCGGCCCGCTAACGCGGGATGTCACCTGGTGACCGACGGCCGGCCAGGTCCGGCCGGCCGTCGGCGGCCACCAGGCGCTCCTCGATCAGGCCAGTGCTTCGTCAGGCCAGTGCTTCGTCAGGCCAGTGCTCGTCAGCCCAGGGCAGCACGCAGGTCCTCCAGCAGGTCGTCCACCGTCTCCAGGCCAACCGACAGGCGTACCAGGTCGGGCGGCACCTCCAGCGCCGACCCGGCCACCGAGGCATGCGTCATCCGGGCCGGGTGCTCGATCAGCGACTCCACCCCGCCCAGCGACTCGGCCAGGGTGAACAGCCGGGTCCGGCCGCAGATCGCGATGGCCTCCCGCTCGCCGCCGCGGGCCCGGAAGGACACCATGCCGCCGAACCCCCGCATCTGCTTAGCCGCCACCTCATGGCCGGGGTGGGACTCCAGGCCCGGGTAGTAGACCTGGGCCACCGCCGGATGGCTGGCCAGCATGTCCGCAACCCGCTGGGCATTGCGGGAGTGGCGGTCCATCCGCACTCCGAGCGTCTTGATCCCGCGCAAGGTCAGCCACGCGTCGAACGGGCCGGCTACCGACCCCGTCGCGTTCTGGACGAAAGCCAGCTGCTCGCCCAGCGCGGCATCGGCGACGACGGCGGCACCGCCGACCACGTCCGAGTGCCCGCCCAGGTACTTGGTCGTCGAGTGGATCACGACGTCAGCGCCGAGCGCCAGCGGCTGCTGCAGGTACGGCGAGGCGAAGGTGTTATCGACGACCAGCAGCGCGCCCGCGGCGTGAGCGATCCCGGCCAGGGCGGAGATATCGGCGATCGACAGCAGCGGGTTGGTGGGCGACTCGATCCAGACCAGCCGGGCCGGCGCCGTGGCCAGGGCGCCCCGGACCGCGGCCAGGTCGGACATCGGCACCGAGTCATAGGCCAGGCCCCAGCCGCTCAGGACCTTGTCGAACAGCCGGAACGTGCCGCCGTAGGCGTCGTGCGGGATGAGGACCCGGCCACCGGGCCGGCAGATGGCCCGCACCAGGCAGTCCGACGCGGCCATCCCGGAGGCGAACGCCAGCGTGCGGGTGCCGTCCTCCAGCGCCGTCAGGCACTCCTCGAGCGCACCCCGCGTGGGGTTGGCCGAGCGCGAGTACTCGTACCCCTCGATCCAGCGCGCTGGCCCGTCTCCGGCACCGGCTCCGCGCGCCCCGAGGGCACGCCCCCGCAGCCCGCCGACCCCGTCCTGCTTGAAGGTCGAGACCTGGTAGATCGGCGGGACGACAGCGCCGGTCAGCGGGTCTGGCTCCTGGCCGGCGTGGATCGCCAGCGTGTCGAAGCCGTCGGTGTGCTCCATCTGCATCTCATCCGCCCCACTGGCCCGCCTGGCAGGGCCGCTGTGCCGCAAGCCGACCAGTGTAGCGGCGTCTGGACCGCCGTCCGCCGACTGACCGGGCGCGGCCCCCGCTAGCCGTCGACTAGCCGGCGTGCCCGGACAGGAAGGTCAGCACGTCCTGCCGGGTGATCATCCCGGCCGGCTTGCCGTCGACCAGGACCAGCGCGGCGCCCGCCTGGCCGAGGGCCGCGACCGCGGCACTGATCGGCTCTCCGGATCCGACGCTCGGCAGCGGCGGAGACATCAGTCCCGATACCGCGTCCTCCGGCGTGGCCCGGCCGGTGACCAGGGCATCCAGCAGGTCGCGCTCCACGATGGACCCGACCACCTCGGCCGCCATCACGGGCGGCTCGGCGCTCAGCACGGGCAGCTGAGACACGTCGTACTCGCGCAGGCTCTCGATCGCGGTCCGGACGTTATCGGCTGGATGCACGTGCACGAACGGCGGCAGCAGGCCCGCCTTCCGCTCGACCACGTCGGCCACCCTCGGCTCGGCGGTCTCGGCGGCCAGGAAGCCGTAATCGGCCATCCACTCGTCGTTGAAGATCTTCGAGAGGTAGCCACGGCCGCCGTCCGGCAGCAGCACCACGATCACGTCACCGGGCTGCGCATCGCGGGCGATCCGCAGTGCGGCCACCACGGCCATTCCGCAGGAA
The DNA here is from genome assembly GCA_036510065.1 of Streptosporangiaceae bacterium. GTDB lineage: Bacteria > Actinomycetota > Actinomycetes > Streptosporangiales > Streptosporangiaceae > DASUBV01. The sequence goes on from DATCEO010000178.1 coordinate 45,556, forward strand.
CCGCCGGTCAGCAGCGCCTCCTCGCGGGCGAGCCGCCGGGTCATCAGGAAGGAGTCCGCGTCGCTGACCGCGATGATGGCGTCGCAGATGCTCTTGTCGTAGGTGTCGGGCCAGATGTCCTCGCCGACGCCCTCGACCAGGTAAGGCCGGCCGCTGCCGCCCGAGTAGACCGACCCCTCCGGGTCAGCTCCGATCACCTGGACCCGGCCGTGGGAGACATCCTTGAGGTAGCGGCCGGCCCCCGATATCGTGCCGCCGGTGCCGATCCCCGCGACGAAGTGGGTGACCCGGCCCTCTGTCTGCTCCCAGATCTCCGGCCCGGTCGAGTGGTAGTGCGAGGCCGGGTTCTCCGGGTTGGCGTACTGGTTGGGCTTCCAGCCGCCCGGCGTCTCGGCCGCCAGCCGGTCCGACACCGAGTAATAGGAGTCCGGATGATCGGGTGACACGGTGGTCGGGCAGACCACCACTTCCGCGCCGTACGCGCGCAGCACGCTGATCTTGTCCTGCCCGACCTTGTCGGGGCAGACGAACAGGCACCGGTAGCCCTTCTCAGCCGCCACGATGGCCAGGCCGACGCCAGTATTTCCGGAGGTCGGCTCGACGATGGTGCCGCCTGGCCGCAGCTGCCCGGATGCCTCGGCGGCCTCGACCATCCGCAGCGCGATCCGGTCCTTCACGGATCCGCCGGGATTGAAGTACTCCACCTTGGCCAGGACGTCTGGCCCCGACCGGGAGCTGCCCAGCTGCTTAGTTACCCTGCGCAGCCTGAGCAGCGGCGTGTTCCCCACCAGCTCGACCAGGGAGTCGTGCACCTGCATTAGCTCAACCACCTTGTCATCGGTCCCCTGACGCTATCTCACGCCCGGGTCCTGCGACCGCGCCCGGCTGGTCGCAGCCGGCGCTCACCAGCGCGTGCTTGAGAGCCCGTGCCTGGGGTCCGTGCCTGGGGGCCCGCGCTTGGGGGGAAGGCCGGCAGGGTATGCGGCGTTGCATAAGCTACCGTCCGGTTAACTACAGATCTTCCCAGGGAGTCACCATGGCCGAGGCCGTCGTCGTCGCCGTTGCCCGCTCTCCGATCGGCCGGGCCTTCAAGGGCTCAATGACCACTATCCGGCCAGACGACCTGACCGTGCAGATGATCGCGGCCGCGCTGGCCAAGGTGCCCCAGCTCGACCCCGTCGACATCGACGACATCATGCTCGGCTGCGGGCTGCCCGGCGGCGAGCAGGGCTACAACATGGCCCGCGTCGTCGCGGTCATGCTCGGCTGGGACACCGTCCCCGGCACGACCGTTACTCGCTACTGCTCCTCTTCTCTGCAGACCACCCGGATGGCCTACCACGCCATTAGGGCCGGCGAAGGCGACGTGTTCATCTCGGCGGGCGTGGAAACCGTCAGCAGGTTCAGCAAGGGCAGCAGCGACGGGCTGCCTGACACCAAGAATCCGGTCTTCGCCGGAGCCGAGGAGCGCATGGCCGAGCTGGGCAAGGGCGGCGCTACCTGGCACGACCCGCGAGACGATGGCCAGCTGCCCGACGTTTACGTGGCGATGGGCCAGACGGCGGAGAACGTCGCGCAGATTCGCGGAATTACCCGCGCCGAGCAGGATGAATTCGGCGTCCGCTCCCAGAACCTGGCGGAAAAGGCGCTGGCTAACGGCTTCTGGCAGCAGGACATCACGCCCGCCACGCTTCCGGACGGCACGGTCGTCGCGGCTGACGACGGCCCGCGGCCCGGAACGACCCTGGAGAAGGTGTCCCAGCTGCAGCCGGTCTTCCGTCCCGACGGCACCGTCACGGCCGGAAACTGCTGCCCGCTGAATGATGGCGCGGCCGCCGTCGTGATCATGAGCGACCGGAGGGCGGCTGAGCTCGGCATCACCCCGCTGGCCAGGATCGTCGCCACCGGCGTGAGCGGGCTCTCGCCGGAGATCATGGGCCTGGGCCCGATCGAGGCGTCCCGGCAGGCCCTGCGCCGGGCCGGCATGACCATCGAGGACATCGACCTGGTCGAGATCAACGAGGCATTCGCCGCTCAGGTCATCCCGTCCTACCGGGAGCTGGGCGTCGACATCGACAAGCTGAACGTGAACGGCGGGGCCATCGCGGTCGGCCACCCCTTCGGGATGACCGGGGCGCGGATCACCTCGACGATCCTGAACAGCCTGCGGTTCCACGACAAGACCTTCGGGCTGGAGACGATGTGCGTGGGCGGCGGCCAGGGGATGGCGGCCATCTTCGAGCGGCTGTCCTAGCAGCATCTATCGCGACAAGGACGTACCTGCCCGGCCGGCCCTGGTGTCGGCGCTCCGGCGGCCCGTGATGCCCGCAGGCCCGGAGGGCCGCCGAGCCAACGGGATATTACGGAAGGGTGACGATCGGGGGTTGTCAAGGGCGGCACGTTGGTGCAGTCTCGACAGCAAGAGACTCACCCCGGAGGTGCGACTTGTCCCTGACCCACTCGCCGGAGCTGCATCAAAACCTGATCGCCCGCATTCCGTCCGTGACCGGACTGCAGCTTCGAGAGTGGTTCAGCCGTCTTGAATCCGGCCCGTCGTTCCTGCGCTGCGCTGAGCGCGCGCACTGGCTGGCCGACGAGCACGGGCTCTCGCACGGCTATGCCCGCGCGATCGTGCACGAGTACGAGGTACAGCGCCGGATCAGGCTCAACAGCGCCTGACGCCGCGCCCGGTGCAGATCGAGCGCGCTGTCGGGTTCCTGCGCGGCCACCATCGCGCGGTCCTGGCCACCGCCAGGTCCGATGGCAGGCCGCAGCTGTCGCCGGTCGCCGTCGCGGTGGATGACGATGGCCGGGTACTGATCAGCACGAGAGAAACCGCGGTCAAGACCAAGAACCTGTCCCGTGACCCCCGCGCCTCGCTCTGCGTGATGAGCGATACGTTCTTCGGCGAGTGGATTCAGGCTGACGGCACGGCCGAGATCATCCACCTGCCCGATGCCCTCGATCTCCTGGTGGACTACTACCGCCGGGCCTCCGGCGAGCACCCGGACTGGGACGACTACCGCGCCGCGATGCAGCGGGACCAGCGGGTAATCGTCCGGCTCACGATCACCAGGGCCGGCCCGGACGTCAGCGGCTGACCCGCGCCGGCGAGGCAGCCGGTCTGGAGTCAATAGCGGAGGCACCCCACGTCGGCGCCAGGTGGCGTCGGGACCCCAGAAGGCCGGGCCGTGAAGACACCATGATCAATTGAGTGTGACGGCGCTGATGTTATTGCACTAGTGGTGTTACGGGGCTGCTGTTACCACAGCGCTGTTGTTACCGCTCTCATGCCGTTCTAACTGAATGTACATTCAGCCCCGTGCAGTTCAGACCGGGACATAGCACATAATGCCTGTTCAACGTACCCCCGGTCGGAGTCGAACCGACACTGGGGACCCTTTTAGGGGGCCGGCCTCTTCCCTTGGGCTACGGGGGCTTGGTGATAATACCCCGCGCCCTTCGGATATCTCTAGACCCGCGGATTAAGGTGGCCCGATTCTCGGCCAATGTCGGTTATCTAATTGATGTGCTCGCGGGTTGATATATACGGCGAGTAACCATTGTGGCATTGTCATTACTCTTCGTAATCGAATGGTTGCCGAGCCGATCACGGCCACCGCCCGGCGCGGACAGGGCGGAGGCAGGGCGAGGGCAGGCGGGGAGCCTGCGGGACGAAGGGCCCAGGGACCGGCAGCGGCCGCCGGACCGGAGCTGACGGCATGACCGCCGGACCACAAGCCCAGCCCGCCGATTTTTCATGATCACGACCGTTTCGCCGCGCATGGCGCGGAGAAACGGTCGTGATCACGGCAGGACGGCAGGACGGCCGGACTACAGGCCGGAGTTACCGTCGGACGCCTGAAAATACGAGCCCGGAGCTAACGGCCGGACGCTGGACAACAGGCCAGAAGCTGGCTGTGGGGTCTGGAGGACTGCGGGCCTGGAACCGGGCAAGCCGCCCTGGCCCATCGCGGCGACGAGCGGCCGGACTCCTGGATTACAGGCCGGCTGCCTGCCGGGCGCGGCCGAATACGTCATCCAGCATCGCGCCGTTGACCCGGCCGGTGAAGGTGTTCTGCTGGCTAGGGTGATAGCACCCGAGCACCAGCAGTTCCGCGCGGCCCGCACCCGGCGGCTGGGGTCCCGATGGCCTGGCCTCCGGCGGCTGAGGCCGCGTAACGCGTACCTCCGCGCCGTGGCCGAAACGGGGCCGGGGCCGGGGCACCGCCCAGCCGGCGTCGGCCAGGCGCGGCCACATGGCCTGCCAGGCGTAATCGCCAAGGCAGACAATCACGGCCAGGTCGGTGCTCAGCGCTAGCTCGGCCGACAGCCACGGCGCGCAGGCGTCGCGCTCAGCCGGTTCCGGCTTGTTGGCCGGCGGGGCACAGCGCACCGCTGCGGCCATCCGGGCCCCGATGAGCCGCTGGCCGTCGCCGGCCCGGACCGATGTCGGCTGGGCGGCCAGCCCGCACCGCCACAATGAGGCGAACAGCACGTCCCCGCTGCGGTCACCAGTGAAGACGCGGCCCGTCCGGTTGCCGCCGTGCGCGGCCGGCGCCAGGCCCAGGATCAGCACCCGGGGATTCTCGTCGCCCCAGCCCGCCACGGGGCGGCCCCAGTAGCGCTCCGCCTGGAAGGACCGCCGCCGGGTCCGTGCGACCTGCTCGCGCCACTGCACGAGCCGCGGGCAGGCCCGGCAGACGGACTGCAGGGCGGCCAGCTCGGCCAGCGAGCCCGCGGCCGCCGCCAGCTCCCGGACCTGCGCCGGGTCCCGGGCGGCCGGCGTGCCCGCAGGCGCCGGATCCTCGGGCCAGCCGGTTCCGGGCGGCACGCACGCAGCGTCGTCCCCTGACCAGTAGGAAGGCTCCGGCCCGCTAGCGGCATCCTGCTCCCAGCCCGCACCCGGCGGCACCGGCCCGCTTACGGCGGCTGGAGCCTGTGCCCCGCCGGGACCGGGCGGCGCTGGCCCGCTTACGGCGGCTGGAGCCTGTGCTCCGCCGGGACCGGGCGGCGCTGGCCCGATGGCGGCGGCCGGAGGCTGCGGCCGCTCAGGACGCGTCGGCAACCGGCGGTTAGCGGTCATCGGCGGCGATGGACCAGGCTATGCCGTCCAGGATGTCGTGCTCGCTGGCCACGACCTCGGCGAAGTTCAGCCGGTCCAGCACGCGGTCCAGCACCAGGGCGCCCGCTCCGATGACGTCGACCCGCCCCGGATGCATGGGTCCGAGGGCCGCCCGCTCCGCGCGGGTCATTCCCAGCAGGCGCAGGGTCACCTCGTGTACCTGCTCGGCGGAAATACGCGCATGGTGAATCCGCGCCGGGTCGTAGCCGGGCAGCCCGAACGCCAGCGCCGCCACCGTGGTGACCGATCCGGCCAGGCCCACCAGGGTCGCGGCGGCCGTCACCGGCACCTGCGCGGCGGCGCTCGCGATCGCGGCGTCGATGTCCGCCGTCGCCGCGGCGACCTGGGCGGCCGTAGGCGGATCGTCATGCAGGTGCCGCTCGGTGAGCCGGACGCAGCCGATGTCGGTGGAGACGGCGTGCAGCTCCGGGTCCTCTCCCGCCGCCCCGCCGGTCAGCGGCAGGGGGCTCGGCGGCGGGTCGCTCGGTGACGCAGGGCCGACGACGAACTCGGTCGACCCGCCGCCGATGTCGAGCACCAGGTACGGCGGCAGCAGGCCGCCCGCCGTTCCCCCGTCGCGGCCAGGTGCGGCCAGCTCCGCGGTGGCCCCGGTGAAGGACAGCAGCGCCTCCTGCGCCCCGGTGATGACCTCCGGCGGGACGCCGAGGATGTCGACGACGCCACGCACGAACTCGGCGGCGTTGCTGGCGTCCCTGGTCGCGCTGGTGGCCACCATCCTGACAGCGGTAACGCCGGCCTGATCGATCGACCGCGCGTACTGCCGCAGCACGCCCAGCGTCCTGGCCAGGGCCGCCGGGGCCAGGCGGCCGGTGGCATCCACGCCCTGCCCCAGCCGGACGATCTCCATCTGGCGCTTGACGTCGGTCAGCTCGTGGCGGGCCAGGCTGACATCGGCGATCAGCAGCCGCAGCGAATTGGTCCCGCAGTCGATGGCCGCCACCCGGCGCGCGCGGTCAGCCGGCGGGCCGCCCGGCCGGCTGGCGAGCTCGTCCACCGCGCCGCCCACCGGCCCGTTCACCGGCCCCTCGGCCGTGCCGCCCGGTGCCGCGGCTCCCGGTGCCGTGCCGCCCGGTGCCGCGGCCCCGTCCGGTCCGGTCTTCATCGGCCCATCGTCCCCGCTGGCTCGTCGCCCGCCTCGGGTCCGGCCGGGCGAGCCGGGCCGCCGGCCGGGCTGGCGTTACTGCTGGGTTTGGCTCTGGGGGTGCTAGCGCTCGTCTCGCCGTCGTTCGTGAGGTCGTCGGGCGGGACGCAGGGACCGGCCGCCCACCACGGCCCGGCGGCCCGCAGCGCCTCCCGGCCGAGCGGGTTGGATCCTGGCACCGCGAGTTCGTGTGCGACAAGCGCGTGCAGGCACTTGACCCGGTCCGGCATGCCGCCCGCGCTGATGGGGGTGCCGGGCAACGGCTCCAGGGCCGCCTGCCGCGCCGCGGCATCCCGCCGGGCCAGGTAATCCTCGTGGGCGGCCCGGTAGTCCTGCCGCAGGCCCGGATCGGCGGCCAGGCGCAGCGTCATGGCCCGCATGGTCCCGGCCGCCTCCTGCCGGCTGACCGCGGCCGCAGCCTTCGGGCAGGTCAGGTAGTACAGGGTCGGGAACGGCGTGCCATCGGGCAGCCGCGGCGCGGTCTCCACGACGTCAGGCAGGCCGCACCGGCAGCGATGCGCGACTGCGGTGACGCCGCGGGGCGGCCGCCCGAGCTGGCGGGCCACCGCGGCCAGGTCCCGCTGGTCGGCAGCCTCCGGCTTCGGGCCCGGCACAGAGCCCTGGGATGAGCTGGATGAGCAGGGTGAGCTGGGCACGGTCACCGGCTGGATACCTTGTCCGCCTCATGCACGGATGACCACAGCCGCTCGTACCAGGGCGTGGCCACGGTCCCGGAGGCGGACGCGGCCCGGGCCGACGGCCGGGTGCCGGAAATGATCACATAGCAGGTCTGCGCCGGCAGGCACATGTGCAGCCGATCGCGGGCCTGCTGCTCGACGTAGGCGGGGGTGGCCAGGGCCCGGCGCTCGGCCTTGAGCTGGCGCAGCTGCGCGGAAATCTGCGCCTGCTGGGCCTGCAGCTGCCCTATCTGGCGGATCTGGGCCAGGTACTCCCGGACCGGGTAGGCCAGGCTGAGCGCGATCGCGCAGACCACCACGACCAGCACCGCGGCCCGGCTGGTGAACCGGGGCCGCACGCGGGCGGGTGAGCTGCCGCCGGCCGTGTCGGGCATCTGCTGTCGCGTCATTTCCCGCCAGGCACCGCGCGCGGGAAGGCCGTCCGGCCCGCGTAGGCGGCCGCGTCACCGAGAATCTCCTCGATCCGCAGAAGCTGGTTGTACTTGGCTACCCGCTCCGAGCGGGCCGGCGCTCCGCTCTTCATCTGCCCGCAGTTCACCGCGACCGCCAGGTCAGAGATCGTGGTGTCCTCGGTCTCGCCGGAACGGTGGCTCATCATGCAGGCAAACCCGCTGCGGTGGGCCAGCGAGACGGCGTCCAGGGTCTCGGTCAGGGTGCCGATCTGGTTGACCTTGACCAGCAGCGCGTTGGCGCTCTTCTCCTCGATGCCCCGGCGCAGGCGCAGCGGGTTGGTCACGAAGATGTCGTCACCGACGATCTGCACCTTGTCGCCCAGCTCGGCCGTCAGCTCCCGCCAGCCCTCCCAGTCCTCCTCGGCGAGCGGGTCCTCCAGCGAGACGATCGGGTAGGCGCTCAGCCAGTCGGCGTAGATCCTGGTCATCTCCGCCGCGGTCTTCTTGCCGCCCTCGAAGGCGTAGCCGCCGTCGGAGTAGAAGCTGCTGGCGGCCGCGTCGATGGCCAGCGCGATGTCCTGGCCCAGGGTCAGGCCCGTCTTCCCGATGGCCTCGACGATCAGGTCCAGCGCCGCCTGGTTGCTGTCCAGGTCGGGCGCGAATCCGCCCTCATCCCCGACTCCGGTGTTCAGGCCGTGCTGCTTGAGCACCGCCTTGAGCGCGTGGTAGGTCTCGGCGCCCCAGCGCAGCGCCTCGCTGAACGTGGCCGCGCCGATGGGCGCGATCATGAACTCCTGGATGTCCACGTTGGTGTCCGCGTGCGCCCCGCCGTTGAGGATGTTCATCATCGGCACCGGCAGCACGTGGGCGTTGGGGCCGCCCACGTAGCGGAACAGCGGCAGCCCGGCCGACTCGGCGGCGGCCCGGGCGATCGCGAGGCTGACGCCCAGGATGGCGTTGGCACCGAGGCGTGACTTGTCGGGCGTGCGGTCCAGGTCAATGAGCTCCTGGTCGACCAGCCGCTGGTCATCGGCGTCGTAGCCGAGCAGCTCGGGCTGGATCTCGTCGATTACTCCCTGGACGGCCCTGGTGACGGCCTTGCCGCCGTAGCTGTCACCGCCGTCGCGCAGCTCGACGGCCTCGAACACGCCCGTGGACGCGCCGCTGGGCACGGCCGCCCGGCCCAGGCTGCCGTCATCGAGAACTACCTCTACCTCGACCGTGGGGTTGCCGCGCGAGTCGAGAATCTGCCTGGCGAATATGCCTTCGATGGAGGCCACAGTTACAAGCTCCTGACGGTGGCACCGCGGGGGGTCGGTGCACGGCTCACAAGGGTTTCGGCACGAGCCTAGTAGACCGCCCGCCCCCGGCCGCACTGACCACGCCGGGCGGGGGGGCAGGCGGCTGTGGGGGGCGGCGGCGGCCGGGTTCCGGGAAGCTGAAGCCTTTTGGGGGCCGGGGCACCCAAAAGGCTTCAGGATCCTGGCGAGGGGCCCGGCCCGGCCCGTGCGGCGGTCTCCCAGGCTCGCACGCGGTCACGGTAGGCCCGGGCGGCGGAACGGAGCTCCAGCTCGGGATCCAGCCCCGCCGCGCGGGCCCGGGCCGCGAGGGCGAACAGCTCGGCGCCGGTCTCGCTGACCTCTTCGGGCGGCCGGGCTGGGTCACCGGGGTCGGCGGGGCTGGGGCCGGTCGCGGGGGCGGCGAGGTCGGCCAGCTCGGCCGGCGCTCCGGCTCGCTCGGCGCGCCGCTGCAGCGCCGCCGCCAGCGACAGGGCGGGCTGGCCCATCGGCACCCCGTCGAGTGCCGAGCCCGGCGCGCCGCTGGCGGCCGATCGCTCCGCGGCCTTGATGGCGTCCCAGTTGGCCGTGACCTCCTGGGCTCCGGACACGGTGACATCGGCGAAGACGTGCGGGTGGCGGCGGGTCAGCTTGGCGATGATCCCGTCGGCCACATCGTCAATGGTGTAGCCGGTGCCGTCGGTGCGCTCGGCCGCCACCCGGGCGTGGAACACCACCTGGAGCAGGACGTCGCCCAGCTCCTCGCGGATGGCGGCGAAGTCTCCGCCTTCGAGCGCCTCCAGCGCCTCGTAGGTCTCCTCGAGCAGGAAGGGCGCCAGCGAATCATGGGTCTGCCGGGCGTCCCAGGGGCAGTCCCGGCGCAGCCGGTCCATCACCGCGACCAGCTCCACCAGCCGCGTCCCGGCCGCGGGCTGGCAGGCGGGCTCCTGCCCGGTGGCGGGCTTCTGCTGGGCGGCGGGCTCCTGCCCGGCGGCCGGGCGCTCAGCCATCGGTGACGCCGGCTCCTAGCAGGGCGGCGTCAGCCGCGGCTTGGGGCTGGCGCTGGGCGACGGCGTCGGCGCGGCGGCGAGCCGGTTTGGCGCCGGCACGACCGAGTACGTGCCGTAGTCAAACTCGCCGTACTGGGGGTTGACCGCGATCTGCAGGTCCTTGGCCGCCAGGCACTGCGCGTGCGCGATCCGGCTCTGCAGGGCCTGCTGGCCGGCCTGCGCGGTCGGCGTCCTGCCGCCGTCGAGCCGGCGCTGGAACGCCGACAGGATCGCGAAGTACCGGCCGATCTGGGGCAGCAGGTCCGGCGGCACGGCGCCGGCCGCGGAGACGTAGGCGTCGACGCTGACCTTCTGCTGCTGAGCCTGCGCGGTCAGGGCGCTGAGCTGACTCTGCACAGCCGACGGCGTGATCGTGATGCCGTGCTGGGCCGCGAGCTCGTTATAGATCTGGAAGGTGAGCAGCCAGGTCAGCACCTGCTGCGGCACCTGGGCCACGGGCCGCTGCGGCTTGATCCCCTTGCGGCCGTCGGCCCGATAGGCGGTCGTCAGCCTGGCCACCTGATCGGTCAGCGTCGCCGAGCTGATCCGCTGCTGAGTGGTGAGCGCGGCGGCGCCCATCTTGATCGACCCGCAGGCGGTCACCGCCAGGCTGCTGGCGAGCACCGCCGCGGCCAACTGCATCGAGGTGCGGCGCACGACGACGTTCCTCCTTATGCTGTGCGCTCGGATGTCTGTCCGAGCACCACCTCGATCAGCTCCTCGCACCAGGCGAGCAGGTCAGTATCGCGAAGCGGCGGAGCGCCAAGCGACACGGTCTGCCCGGTGCCTGCCCGCGTGCTGCCCGATCCCGCGCGCGTGCCGGGCGCTGCCCGAGGCACCGGTACGAGCATCGTACGCACCGCCGGCTTGAGCAGCGTCCGCGGGTACAGCCGCTGCACGCGGACCTGCTTGGAATCGGGCAGCTCGACCGGCGAGAACCTGATGTAGTTGCCCTGCGCGGTGATATCGGTCAGCCCGGCGCGGCGGGCCGCCGACCGCAGCCGGGCCACCCGGAGCAGGCTCTCCACCTGGGCTGGCGGGGTCCCGAACCGGTCGGCCAGCTCCTCGCGCACCGCAGTGATGTCGGCCTCGGAGTCGATCGCCGCGATCCGCGTGTAAGCCTCGAGGCGCAGCCGCTCACCGGTCACGTAGTCATGCGGGATATGCGCGTCCACCGGCAGCTCGATCCGGACCTCGGGCCGCTGCGCCGGGCCGTCCCCGCGCAGCTCGCGGACCGCCTCGCCGATCATCTTGACGTACAGGTCGAAGCCGACGGCGGCGACGTGCCCGGACTGCTCCCCGCCGAGCAGGTTGCCCGCGCCGCGGATCTCCAGGTCCTTGAGCGCGATATGCATGCCGGCCCCGATCCCGCTGTGCTGCTGGATGGTGGACAGCCGCTCGTGCGCGGTCTCGGTCAGCGGCTTCTCCGGCGGGTACAGGAAGTAGGCGTAGCCGCGTTCCCGGCTGCGTCCCACCCGTCCGCGCAGCTGGTGCAGGGCGGGCAGCCCGTAGATGTCAGCCCGGTCCACGACCAGCGTGTTGGCGTTGGGAATGTCCAGCCCGGACTCGACGATCGTGGTGGCCACCAGCACGTCGAACTCCCGGTCCACGAACTGGCTCATGATCTTCTCGAGCGTGTGCTCGTTCATCTGGCCGTGTCCCACGCCGACCCTGGCCTCCGGCACGAGCTCGGCGATCCGGGCGGCGACCTTGTTGATCGACGACACCCGGTTATGCACGAAGAACACCTGGCCGTCGCGCAGCAGCTCGCGCCGGATCGCCGCGGCGATCTGCCTCTCGTCGTAGGGGCCGACGGACGTCAGCACCGGGTGCCGTTCCTCGGGCGGAGTCAGGATGGTGGACATCTCGCGGATCCCGGAAATCCCCATCTCCAGCGTGCGCGGGATGGGCGTGGCCGACATCGCCAGCACGTCCACCTCGGTGCGCAGCTGCTTGAGGTACTCCTTCTGCTCGACGCCGAACCGCTGCTCCTCGTCGATGATCACCAGCCCGAGGCGGTCAAAGCGGGTCTCCGCGGAGAGCAGCCGGTGGGTGCCGATGACCACGTCGACCTTGCCCTCGGCCAGCCCGGCCAGGGTCTGCGCGACCTCCTTGTCGCTCTGGAACCGGGATAGCGGCCGGACCACGACGGGAAAGGGCGCGTACCGCTCGCTGAAGGTGGCGTAGTGCTGGGCCGCCAGCAGCGTCGTCGGGGCCAGGACCACGACCTGGCGGCCGTCCTGGACGGCCTTGAACGCGGCGCGAACCGCGATCTCGGTCTTCCCGTAGCCAACGTCGCCGCAGATCAGCCGGTCCATCGGGACCGGCTTTTCCATGTCGGCCTTGACCTCCTCGACCGCGGCGAGCTGGTCGGGCGTCTCCACGTAGGGGAAGGCGTCCTCGAGCTCGCGCTGCCAGGGGGTGTCCGGCCCGAACGCGTGGCCGGGAGAGGCCATCCGGGCCTGGTACAGCTGGATCAGGCCCGCCGCGATGTCGCGGACCGCCTTGCGGGCCCGGCCCTTGGCCTTGGCCCAGTCGGCGCCGCCGAGCCGGTGCAGCGCGGGCGCCTCGCCGCCGCTGTAGCGGGTGACCTCGTCCAGCTGGTCGGTGGGCAGGTAGAGCCGGTCCGGCGGCTGGCCCCGCTTGCTGGGCGCGTACTCGATGACCAGGTAGTCCCGCGTCGCGCCCTGGATGGTGCGGCTGGTCATCTCCACGTACCGGCCGACGCCGTGCTGCTCGTGCACGATGTAGTCACCGGGCGTCAGCTGCAGCGGGTCGATGCCGCCGCGACGCCGGCTCGGCATGCGCCGGTTCTCGCGCCTGCCCGGCCGCTGGGCCGCCATGTCCGCCTCGGCCAGGACGGCCAGCCGCATCGATGGCCAGACGAAGCCGGTCTCCAGCAGGCCGGTCGCGACGCTCGCGAGACCCGGCTCGGGCTCATCGCTCAGATCCCCGGTACCGGATCCGTGCACGCCGAGGCCTTCGCCGCGCAGCAGCTCGGCCAGCCGCTGGGCCGGCCCGTGACCCTCGGTGACCAGGACGACCCGCCACTGCTCGGACAGCCACCGGCCGACGTCGGCCAGCACCCGGCTAGTATCACCGCGGTAGGACTCGGCGGGCCCGGCCTCGACGCGGAACGACGGCCGGCCGCCCTCGTCGTCCGGCTCGTCTCCCAGGGCGGCAATGTGGGCCGCGGCCGCAGCCGTCGCCACGGTGGCGGCCGCGAACGGGGTAATCGTCCACCAGGGAATGCCGAGGTCAGAAGCTGACTTGCGAATATCGGTGATCGCCCGGAACGCCGCGCCGCCCAGGTCGATCGGCACCTGGCCGCCGGCCGCCGCGTTCACCCAGGACGCCTCGAGGAATTCCTGGCTCGTGCTGACCAGGTCGGCCGCGCGGGCCCGGATGCGCTCCGGGTCGCAGGCCACCACGAGGCCGCCGGCCGGCACGTAGTCCAGCAGCAGCTCCATCCGGTCGCAGAGCGTCGGGGCGAGCGCCTCCATCCCCTCGACCGTGATGCCGTCGGCCAGCTTGCTGAGCACCTCACCGAGCCCCGGCCATTCCAGGGCCAGCTCCTTGGCCCGCGCCCGGACGGCCGGGGTAAGCAGCAGCTCCCGGCACGGGGGCGCCCACAGCCCGTCGGGCGCGATCTCCAGGCTGCGCTGGTCGGCGACCTTGAAGTAACGGATCTCCTCGACCTGGTCGCCCCAGAAGTCGACCCGCAGTGGGTGCTCCTCGGTCGGCGGGAACACATCGAGGATCCCGCCGCGGACTGCCAGCTCGCCGCGCTTTTCCACGAGGTCGGCCCGGGCATAGCCGATCTCGACCAGGCGGGTGACGACCTCTTCCAGGTCGGCCTCCCGGCCCGAGGCCAGGCTGACCGGGACCAGGTCGCCCAGGCCGCCGGGCATGGGCTGCAGGAGACTGCGCACGGGCGCGGTGACCACCAGCAGCTGGCCGGTGCGCGGGTCGCCGGGCTCGGGATGGGCCAGCCGACGCAATATCGCCAGCCGCTGGCCGGAGGTGTCCGAGCGCGGCGAGAGCCGCTCGTGCGGCAGGGTCTCCCAGGCCGGGAAGTAACCGACTGTGTCTGGCGGCAGCAGCGAGCTGAGCGCCGCGGTGAGATCTTCGGCCTCGCGGGCGGTGGCGGTCACGGCCAGCACGAAGCGGCCGCCAGCAGTGGTCTGGGTGCTGCCGTCTGTGGTCTGCGTGCTGCCGTCGCGACCCGTCAGCGCCGCGGCGAGCAGCGGCCGCAGGGCCGGCGCGGCGATGAGGTCGCCGCCGCCGGCCGCGGGGAGCGCGGCATGCTCGATGGCGCGACGAAGCTGCGGGTCATCGCTGATGGCCCGGAGCAGACCGGAGAGACTCATTGCGTCCTTACCTGGAACGGCATCTGGGCAGCGTAAACACCTGCGGCCGACGCGAGGACCGGGGCTCGCGACCGACGCGAGGACTAGCCTGCCGGGCTACCAGGATGGCCAGCGGCAAGACCAGCGGCGGGATTCCCCTAGCTTACGGGGTCGGTCACCTTGAGGGTAAACGCGCGACGGCGGCTCCGTATTTCGGCCACTAAAGGTAATCGGAGGGCTACGATACGGAATCGTGGCCAGTGGGAGTAGGTTCCTGGGGAGCATCACAGACGCGGCTCCCGTCCGGCTGGGCAGGCACCCAGCCGGGGATGACGCGATGGCGCGGGACGCCAGCGCGAGCGCGGACGGCGCCATGCTCTTCACCCAGGCGGCCCTGGAGTATGCCGCGCACCGGCCCGGCGAGGCCCTGACGATCGTGCAGGCAGGCTGCACGACGGCGGGGGCCGACCTCGACCTCGATGCCCTGCGGGCCAGCGGCCGCGACGTGACCCTGACGATGCTGGACAACGACGACGAGGTCACCAGGGCGGTGCTGGCCGGGCGGCCGGACCTGCGGCCGGCGGTGCTCGGCGACCTGCGGGCCGTCCCGCTGCTGCCCCGTTCGGCCGACATCGTGCAGTGCTGCCTGCTGCTGGACCGGATCAGTCACGCCGAGCTCGTGCTCGGCCGCCTCGTCGACGTGCTGCGGCCCGGCGGGCTGCTGCTGGTGCGGACGGCCGACCGGGAAACGGCGGCGGGCTTCCTGGATCGCGCGCTCCCGCGCAGGCTGCGCGCGCTGACCTGGCGGAGCCTGCGGCCGGGCGAGCCCGGCCCCTACCCCGCCGTGTATGAGCAGCTCACCTCGGCTCGCGGCATCCAGCAGTTCGCGGGCCGCCGCGGCCTGGTGATCTCCCGCCGGGACGTCTGCAGCAGGCTCGACGGCCGCAGCCGGCGTCCCGTCATTCGCGCGGCCCGCCGGCTGGTGGCCGTGGCCACCCGCGGCCGGCTGACCGCCGCGCACGATGAGCTGCGCTATGTCATCCGCAGGCCAGTGGACCGGTTCGCTCGCGTGCTGTAAGCCACCTGCCACTCGCGTGTAACCTCGTGGTGGCCCGGCAGGCGTCGCGGACCGAGACCTGCGGCGGGCAGGGCCGTGCCCAGCTGAACAAGTCCCGGAAGCGTAATGGTGCGCCTGGAGCGGGCGCCGGGGGTGGACGGAGAATTGACGTGACTGCGCAGGCCCAGGCCGATTCGCCGCCCGGCCCGGCCGGCGAATCCGCGGCCGTCCCCGACGCTGACCTGGCTGCGATGCCCGCCCTGATGCTGAGCGAGGCACAGCTGGCCGATCTGGAGCTGCTGCTGTCGGGCGCGTTCGCGCCGCTGGCCGGGTACATGATGGCCGCCGACGTTGCTGCGGTCACCGACTCCTGGCAGCTGGCCGACGGCACGCCGTTCCCGGTGCCAGTAACCCTGGACGTCCCGGCGGATGCCGTCTCAGCGGACGCGCGGCAGCTGGCGCTCACCGACCCGGAGGGCACGCCGCTGGCGGTCCTGCACGTGACGGAGCGGACCGAGCTGGCCGCCGGAACCGGGCCCGGGGCGGCCGCGGCGCCGGCCGCCGGCCCGCTGGCCGGGCTGCCCGGCTCCGCAGACTCCGGACTGGTCCGGCTGGCCGGACCGGTCACCGCCCAGCGCGTTCCCGAGCATGGCCCGTTCCGGCGGCTGATGCTGACCCCGGCCATGGCCAAGGCACAGGCCCCCGACGGTCCCGTGCTGGCCTGGGCGGGGCGCGGCCCGCTGCACCGCCGTCAGATAGGTCAGCTCCGGCACCTGGCCGGGCAGCTGAAGGCGCGGCTGCTGGTGCTGCCCCTCGTGGCCGGCCCGGCCGAGGTAGTGACCAGGCCGGAGGCGCTGGTGCGAGCCACGCTCGCGGCCGCGGACAGCCTTCCGGCCGACACCCGGGTGATCCCGGTGCCGCTCGCCCCGCGCGGGCCGGCCGGGGTCTCGGCGGCCACCAGCCAGATTCGCGAGCTCGCGATCCGGGCCCGGATCGCTGCCGCGTACGGCGCCACGCACCTCATGGCCGACGCCGGGGCGCTGACCGGCCTGTCGGCCGTGGCGGGGGGATACCAGCTGCCCGGCGCGCCGATCCTGGTGCTGCCGTCCGGGGACTGGGCCTACGACCCGCGCGCGGAGGTATGGCGGCCGCTGGCCCTGATCGAGGCCGGCACCGAGCAGGAGGACCTGTCCGCGGACCAGCTCGGCGACCTGCTGGATGCGGGCGCGCCCGTGCCCGAGTGGTTCACCCCGACCTCGGTGGCCCGCGAGCTGCGCCGCGCCCGGCCGCCGAGGTCGGCCCGCGGCTTCGTCTTGTTCCTCACCGGCCTGTCGGGCTCGGGCAAGTCCACCATCGCCAGGGACCTGCGCGACGTGCTCACCGAACGCGGCGACCGGCGTGTCTCGCTGCTGGACGGCGACGTCATCCGGCACCTGCTCTCGGCGGGCCTGACGTTCTCCCGCGAGGACCGCGATCTCAACATCGCCCGGATCGGCTTTGTCGCGGCCGAGATCGCCCGCCACGGCGGCATCGCCATCTGCGCGCCGATCGCGCCGTTCGCCCAGGCCCGGGCGCGCGTCCGGGAGATGGTCAGCGAGGTGGGTGACTTCCTGCTGATCCACGTCGCGACACCAGTGGAGGTCTGCGAGGCCCGGGACCGGAAGGGCCTGTATGCCAAGGCCCGGGCGGGCCTGATCGGCCAGTTCACCGGGATCTCTGACCCGTACGAGGAACCGCTCGACGCCGATCTGGTGATCGACACGTCGCTGCTGACCGAGCAGGAGGCCGTAGCCGCAGTGCTGCGCCTGCTGACCTCCGGTGGCTGGCTCGCGGGCGACCGGGCCTGACCCGCGCTCTGCCTGCCAGGCCGGCTCCTGCGCGACCCGGTGACAGCTAGTCGGCGTCTTCCGCCCTGGAGCCCTCGTCAAGCTGCTCGCGAACGCTCGACACCCGCCGTGAGATCGAGCCGGCCATGGCCTCGCGCTGGCGGGCCAGCAGGATCACGCTGGCGACGGCGCTGACCACGGCGGCCAGGGCCAGCAGCAGGATGCCCCGGGCGCCGGCCAGGTAGAGCAGGCCGAGCGCAGCGGCGAAGATAGCCAGCCGCAGGACGGTGTAGGACATCGTGGCGCGCATAGTGCCGTCCAGCTTATTGCGCTCCGGACCTGGCCCGCATCTGCACCGCACTCGAGCGTGACTAACTAGGGTCGGGTTATGGCCGTACAGGTGCAGCCGGCGACCGCGGATCGATGGGATGACCTCGTCACGGTGTTCGGCCGGCGCGGGAATGATCCCTCGTGGTGCTGGTGCCCGCTCCTGCTCAGCTCGGGAGCCGAGGAGTCCTCATCATCTGGCCCGACACCGGACAACCGCCAGGCGCTGCGGCAGGAGATCACTCATGCCGCGACAGCCCCGGGTTTGATCGCTTACATCGGTGATCATCCTGTGGGCTGGACCAGAGTCGGCCCCCGTTCCGGCTTTCCCGGAGTTGAGGGAAACAGGGCCCTGGCCAGGGTGCTCGCCGATGATCCTGGTGCCTGGTGGGTGACCTGCTTCGCCATCGACAGCCGCCACCGGCGATCAGGCGTCGCGTCAGCGCTACTTGAAGCCGCCGTCACATTCGCCCGTCATCGTAGCTTGCGCCGTCGTCCGAGCCGCAACGGTAACGGCCGTCACGCCAGTCGCTCCTACCACAGCGGACACGGTCGTTTCGGGTAGCGCCGGGGCCATAGGCCACCAGGCCACCACAAGATTCGCCAGAGCCGATTTTACGGAATCTAGGGATAAAAAGGCTTCTTGTCGCTATCTTCTGCCACACTTGGGACAGCTGTTCGGGAGATCCAGGAGGGGCCCAGATGGAAGCTAATAGTGAGCGCCTGCTCACACCGGGAGAGGTGGCCGCTCTCTTCCGAGTCGACCCGAAGACAGTGACCCGCTGGGCGGCATCTGGGCGCATCAGCAGCATCCGCACCCCGGGCGGGCACCGGAGATTCCGTGAGTCTGAGGTCCGAGCGCTGCTCGGCGTGGACTCCGGCACCGCCGAAAGCGCCGTGTGACGGAGGCGGCGCTAGGGACTGCCGTCGGCCGGATCTGACGGGGCACCGGAACCACCGCGGCGGGCCAGAAAATCGAGGAACTCACGCCGGAGCGGCTCGTCCCCCTCCTGCCAGCGCCGGCGCCGCTCGTCATACTCGCCCTGGGTGAGCGCCTCGGCCGCGAGCCGGGCATAGTCAGCGTCCGCCGGGCCGATCTCGACGTAGGCCTCGCTCATCAGCTGACCGTCGTCGGCGACCGCGGAGTCGGGAACCAGCAGGTTGCCATTGGCTAGCCGTATTACGTACATCGCTCGTCTGCCCACTCCATCAGATGCCGTAGCGCATGTTGAAATAGAGCATCACGTTCAGGGCGGCCCTGGTGTCCCCGCCGAGCATATCCACGAGGGCGGGCCGCTGCCTGGATGCGATGGCCGCGAACGCGTCGGCGAAGAATTCCCTGCGGCCGAGAATCCCTCGCTGTCGATGTAGGTTACTCACCAGATGCGGCAGGCACTGGTCGTAGAGCCCGCAGAACTCCTCGGAGTCGGACTGCCAGTGCCCGGCGGGAGCATCGATGTCATCGAGTGCGTGCCCTACCTCATGACACATGACATCCGGAGTCGGCGACGGCCTGGACCCGACCACGATCTTCCGTTCGCCGTAGGCCCCCGCGCAGGCATCCCAGGTCGCCCGGCCGGACGGCAGCGGGACGCCGCTCAGACGGCCCATGTCATCAAGGTCCGGCACGCCGCCGCCGCCGACGTGAATCGCGTCCAGCCCGGCCGCGAGCCGGTCCTTGACCAGGCGCGGCAGGTCAGCCAGCCGGTCGATGGCGGTCACGGCCTCGGGCGGCGGGGCCGTATCGGCCCACTCCCGGTGCAGGACGGACTCAAGGCTGCCGCAATCCCGCCAGCCGGCGGCCGTCCGGTTACTCTCGGCGATCTCGTACCAGGGCAACCCGGCCGCGGCCCGGCCCGCCGTCCGTACGGCCGCGGGCGCAGACTCGGCCGCCACGCGCCCGGTGCGCTGGCCCTGTGCGGTCTCGACCTGAGCGGCGGACGTCCGGATGGCCACCCGGGCCAGTCCCCACCGGCGCTGCTCCGTGCCGTCCGGACCCGCGCTGGGCCTGCTGCCTGGCCCTGGGCGGCCCGCATGCGGGCTGCTGCCTGATCCTGGCCGTTCCGCACTCAGCCAAGGGGGCCCCGGCGAGGTAACCGCCCCCTGCTGGCCCGCCTGCTCGGGTCCGCCGCCGCTGGGCCGCCGCTGCGGCGGAACCGGGCCGGCCGGCCCTGGCTGGGGCCCGGGCGCACGGAACTGGCCGGTCCGCCGGTGCAGGCCGGCCGGTACCAGCGGACGCGAACCCAGATCAGGGGCCAGCATCCCGGCGCTTGCTGCAGCACGCTTGCGGGCGCGCCACCTCCGGCCGAATAACCTGAGCCGCATGACACGCACTCCCTGGGGTCGCTGAGGTGGCCAGGGTATGCCGGATCATCCCGGCCGTCATCCGCCGTCACAGACCGGTGGTAATTATGGTCAGCCATCATGAGCAAGACGGACTGCCGCAATCCACCACGAACGCGTCTAGCTAGCGGCTAAGATGCCGCCATGGTGCTGGCTTGTGTACTATTTGCCCTATTTACGGTGGGCCTTGTCGTGCCCTGTGTCATCGATGTCGCGACATCGCCGCCGTGGGCGATCCGTACCGCGTCACGGCGGATATGGCTGCTGATCATCATCGTGTTCTCGGTCTTCGGCTGCGTAGCGTGGCTCATTGTCGGACGGCCGCGGCGCATGCCACTGCGACCGCGCCGGGCGCCGGCGGGCACGGGGGGCATGGGCATGAGCGCCGCCGAGGCATTCCGGCGGCACCCGGCCGGGCGGGGCAGCCGCCTTGAGCTGGAGGCGAGGCTGGACGCCTTCCACGGCGCGGCGCAGCCTCGGGTGCTCGGCCCCGACGATGACGACGAGTTCCTGCTGGAACTCGGACGCAGGATCCGCGAATCACGCGACGACCGCTAGCCAGCCCGCCCCGCTAGCCGGTCAGGTGCTCAAGCCCGCGTAGGAGTGCAGGCCGGTGACCCACAGGTTGATCCCGATGAGGTTGAACATCAGGCAGCCGAAGCCCACGAGCTGGATGTAGGCCGCGCGGCGGCCGCGCCAGCCCGCGGTGGCGCGGGCGTGCAGGAAGCCGGCGTAGACGACCCAGGTGATGAACGACCAGGTCTCCTTGGGGTCCCAGCCCCAGTACCGGCCCCAGGCGTGGTCGGCCCAGATGGCCCCGGCCATGATCCCGAAGGTCCAGACGGGAAACGCGAACAAGATGGTCCGGTAGGACAGCCGGTCCAGCACGGTCGTGCCGGGCAGGTGCATCATCTGGCCCTCGGTCCGGGACGGCAATCCCGCCAGGGCGCGCCGCTCGTTCCGGTCCGCGACCAGGTACATGACGGTCACCACGGCGCCGACGATGTACAGGCCGCTCGCGACGATCATCGCCGTGACATGAATGGCGATCCAGTAGGAGTTCAGCGCGGGTACCAGGCTGCCGGCCGGGGTGTAGACCACCGTGACGTCCAGCGCGAGGGCCAGCACCACGGGAAGCAGCACGAACAGGCCGATGTAGTAGGCGCGGAACCGGATTCCCACCGCGACGAGGACCACCACCGCCATGCAGGCGATGGCGGCGATGAACTCGTACATGTTGCCCCACGGCACCCGGCCCTCGGCCAGCCCGCGGGTCGCGATGGCCGCCATGTGCGCGGCCAGGCCCGTGCAGGTGAGCGCGAAGGCCGTGCGCAGCCAGAAGCCAGTCGGCCACAGCCCGGCGGGCCGGCCGCCCGCGGCGGCGCCTGATCCGCCAGTCCCCTCCGGCCCGGCCGCCACGGCCGGAGCACTCGCCGGCCCGACGCCCACCAGCTCGGACACCTGCGCGTGGGCGGGGGCTGCTATCAGGCGTTCCTTGCGGAACGCGAAGTCGCAGGCGTAGGAGAGCATGGCCAGCGCATACAGGACAACGGTGGCGAGCAGGAAGCCGTTGCTGGTATCGGCCAGCCCGTGATTGACGATGACAGGCACGAGAGCCTCACTCTCCCCCTGGGGTGCTGAGGGACTGGTCGTTATCGCTGCTGACTGATCCGGTCGTTTGCTGCTCGGCAGGCTCCGGCGAGCCGCGAACCGGGCCGCCGGCGCCCGGCCTGCCGTCCTGCGCCGTCCGCAGTTCGCCCGCGAGCTCGGCGAACTCCACCTCGAACCCGCCCGCGGCATCCGATCGGGCTAGGCCGCCGACCGCCACCACCGTCTGCCCGTCGGGACCGGCGGCCGCCCGGACGAACACCCGCCGCCGCCGGACCATGAACGACAGGATCAGCCCGGCCAGCGCGAGTACCCCCGAGATCAGCGCCGGCAGCTGGCCAGGGTCATAGGTGATGGCCAGGCTGACCCACTGCCGGTAACCGGTGAACGTGATCGTGCCGGCGCCGTTCGGCAAGGTCATCGACTGGCCCACGGCCAGCGGCCGCGGCGCTACCGCGAGCCGGTGCAGGCCCGACAGGTCAAGCTGGTAGACGGACTGCGACTCGCCGGTGTTCAGGCCCAGGTTGCCGGCGTAGGAGATCAGGCTGACCCGCGGGTTCCTGGCCGCGGGAAACTCGGACACCAGCCGCCCGTTCAGGTCCGCGGCCGTGGGCAGGAAGACGCCGGCGAAGCCGAGCTGCGAGGGCGTCGCGTCGGGGACCTTGACCACGCCCTCGGAGGTCAGGCCGGCCTGCTCGACCGGGATAAAGGGCACCGGTCCGCTGAACACGACGTTGCCGTGCCCGTCGGTGACCTTGAACTCCGGCGCGTACCCGTGGCCGATCAGGTAGACGCTGACGCTGTCCACGGTCAGCGGGTGATTGACCCGCAGGTCGTAGCTGCGGGTCGGCGCGTTCGGGGCCGCCGAGTAGCGCAGCGCGGCATTGAAGGTCTGCGGCTCGTCCAGCTGCGGGCCGGAGCTGACGTAGGTCGCGCTGAAGCTCTGCAGCGCCACGGAGAACGGCTGCAGGTCCGACGGCGACACCAGGCGGCCGGGACGGAACACGTCCAGCGCCGTGGGCGTGTTCGCGAACGACTGCCCGGTGACCAGCAGCCGGTTGGCCTTGTAGCCGAAGATGCCGCCCAGGCCGACGGAGGCGAGCAGCGCCAGCAGCGCGATGTGGAAGAGCAGGTTGCCGACCTCGCGCAGGTAGCCCTTCTCGGCCGAGATCCAGCCGTCACCAGCGCGGAGCCGGAACCGCCTGGCGCCCAGCAGGCGGCTAGCCGACGCGAGGGCCTCGCCGGGGGCCAGCGACGTCACGAAGCCGGCCGACATCGGCAGCCGGGCCAGCCGCCGCGGGGCGCGAGGCGGCTGCTGGCGGGCCGCGCCGACCAGGCGGAAGGTCCGGGGCAGCACGCAGCCGGCCAGCGACACGAACAGCAGCAGGTAGATGGCCGCGAACCAGGGCGCCGCGAACACGCTGAACAGCGAGAGCCGGTTCAGGAGGGGCGCCAGCGAGGGGTGGGCCGCGTAGTACTGGCTGACCGCGGACGGGTCGACGCCCTCCTGCGGCAGCACCGATCCCGGCACGCTCGCGACGGCCAGCAGGAACAGCAGGATCAGGGCGGTCCGCATCGACGTGAGCTGCCGCCAGCCCCAGCGCAGCCAGCCCGTCAGGCCCAGGCGCGCCGTGCCCGCGCCCGGCGCGGCGAGGATGGGCCGGGCACCGTCGGCGAAGACAGCCCCGCTGGCCGGGCCAGCGTCAGCAGGCGTCCCAGTTCCGTCAGCAGGCCCAGTGCCGTCAGCAGGCCCAGTGCCGTCAGCAGGCACGAGGCCGGTCCCCCGGCCGCCCTCGCCGGCCAGCGGCCCGGTCATCGGGCCGCTCCGGTGGTGGTGACCGGGTGCTCTGCCGCTACGGGCGTGATCAGCGCCTTGAGGGCGTTATAACTGGCGCTGCCGACGATTCGCGCCGCGATCCGTCCCTGGCGGTCGATCACCAGCGTGGTGGGGATGCCGGCCGGCGGCACGGTGCCGCGGAAGGCGAGGGCGATCTCGTCACCGGGGTCGTTCAGGCTCGGGTAGGTGACCTGGAAGGTGCGCTGGAACGCGTGGGCGCCGGTCGGGTCGTCCCGGATGTCGACGCCAAGGAACCGGACCCCGCGCGAGCTGAAGTGGCTGGCCGCCGCCTGCAGGTCGGGGGCCTCGGCCCGGCACGGACCGCACCATGATCCCCAGAAGTTCAGCACGACCACGGCGCCGCGGTACGACGCCAGGCTCAGGTGCTGGCCGGTCAGCGTGGTCCCGGAGACGACCGGGGCGACGGAGCGGGAGCCCGTCTCGTACACGCTCATGCCGCTGCCGCTGACGAAGCCCTGGCCGCTGCTGGCCGGGGTGTTCTGGCCGATCGGGCCGCCCGCGCAGCCAGCCACGGCGAGCACGGCCGCCGCGGCCGGGGCCGTCACCGCCAGGGCCACGGCCGCCGGGCGGGAGCCGCCGCGGGCTCGGCGGCAGCTGCGCGCCGCCCGGCCAGCCCGAACCACCAGGTCTGAGGGAAACGCAGGAAGCGGCAGGCGGGACACGGCGTGATCTCCTGAAAGGTGATCTCCTACAAGGGGTAGTACCGCGGCCCATTGTGCCCGACCACGCGATGGTCCCCGACGGCGGGCCGGCCCGACCGGGCAGTCACGCATGCCTGGCCGCTCGCTCAGGCGCCGGCGACGCGGCTGCCGCGGGAACCGGAGGGCTCGGCGTAGGAAACGGACACGATGCGGTCGCCCGCGAAGGTCAGGCTGGTCACGCTGCCGAGCGCGCACTGACGGCGGCGGGGATCATGCCAGAGCCGGCGGCCCTCGATGGCCCGCCTGGTCACCCAGATCGGCAGCTGATGGCTGACGCACACCGCCTCGTGGCCGCGCGCCGCGCGGGCCGCGTCCGTCACGGCGGCCAGCACCCGGGCGGCGACCTGCCCGTACGGCTCGCCCCAGGAGGGCCGGAACGGATTGCTCAGGTAAATCCAGTGCCGCGGCTGGTGCAGCGCTCCGTCACCCACGGCGAAGCGCATGCCCTCGAAGTGGTTCGCTGACTCGATCAGCCGATCATCAGTAACGGCGTCCAGGCCGAACTGCTGCGCGATCGGCGCGGCCGTCTCGACGGCTCGCTCCAGCGGCGAGCAGCGCAGCACCGTCACGTCCCTGGGGGCCAGGAAGTCGGCTGCGGCCTTGGCCATCAGCTCGCCGTCGGCCGACAGGTGATAGCCGGGAATGCGGCCGTAGATCACGCCGCGCGGGTTGTCCACCTCGCCGTGGCGTACCAGGTGAACAACGGTCCGCACCTCGGGTGCGTCGTCAGCCGGCGCATCACGCGCCCCGTCATCAGCAGTCATGGCGCGATTAGCCTACCGGCACCTTTACCGGCCGCGGCCCGCGGCGCGGTAGCCTGCGCGGAACCAGGCAGGAGTCCCGCGTGAGTGTCGCTGCCCTCGTGCTCATCTTCGTCGCTGCGCTGGCGCATGCCAGCTGGAACCTGCTCAGCAAGCAGGCCTCGGCGGCCGGGGGAACCGCCTTCATCTGGCTCGTCGCGGTGGTGGCCACGGTGGCCTATGCCCCGGTGGCTGCCGCCGGCGCCATCCTCGCCCGCCCGCACCTGACCGTCATGAGCTGGGTGTTCATGGCGGGCACCGGGCTCTTGCAAGCGGGCTACTTCCTGTTCCTCAACCATGGCTACCGGATCGGTGACCTGTCGCTGGTGTACCCGATCGGGCGCGGCACCGGGGCGCTGCTCGCCGCCCTGGCCGGCATCGTGCTGCTCGGCGAGCGGCCGGGCCTGGTCTCGATCGCCGGGATCCTGGCCATCGTGGCCGGGATCGTGCTGATCGGCCTGCCCGGCCGGGCCGGGGCCGCCAGCCCGGCCAGCCCGGCCGGGTCGCCCCGGCTGCGGGCCATCGCCTTCGCCCTGGTCACCGGCGGGTTCATCGCCGCCTACACGCTGTGGGACAAGTACGCGGTGACGACGCTGCGCACGCCCGCGATCCTGCAGGGCTACGTTGCGTTCCCCGTGATGGTGGCCGTGCTGGCGGTGCACGCCCGCCGCTCGCCGCGGCGCCTGAGCCAGGTGTGGCAGCCGTTCCGGCGGCAGGTGATCGGGACCGCCGTGCTGACGCCGCTGGCCTACATGCTGGTGCTGGTCGCTCTCAGCTTCACCGCCGTCAGCACGGTCGCGCCGGCCCGCGAGGTCAGCGTGCTGTTCGGCGTCCTGCTGGGCCGCCGGCTGCTCGGCGAGGGCGGACTGCCGCGCAAGCTGGCCGCAGCCGCAGCAATCGTGGCGGGGATCGTCGCGGTGGCGGTCGGCTGACGGCCAGCCGAGCGTGCGGGCGGTCAGGAGACCTCGCTGGGCCGCGGCGCGCCTCAGCCCAGCGCCGCGGCGGCCGCCTGCGCGGCTGCGGGCAGCGCCTCGGCAATCCGGCCGATGGCCGCGTCGTCGTGCGCCGCCGACAGGAACCACGCCTCGAACGGCGACGGCGGCAGGTACACGCCGCCGTCCAGCATGGCGTGGAAGAAGGCCGCGTAGGCGGGCCCGGACTGACGCCGGGCGGCGTCGAAGTCGCGCACCGGCCCGTCCACCCCGAGGAAGAACGAGAACAGGCTGCCGGCCGTCTGCATCCGGAACGGGACGCCCGCAGCGGCCAGCGCGTCGCTGGTCAGCTTGGACACGGCGGCCGCCGCCTGATCCACCGTCGCGTACACCTCGCGGGTGCAGGCCCGCAGCGTGGCCAGGCCAGCGGCGGTGGCCAGGGGATTTCCCGACAGGGTGCCGGCCTGATAGACGGGCCCGGCGGGGGCGAGCCGCTCCATGATGTCCGCGCGGCCGCCGAAGGCTGCGGCGGGCAGTCCGCCGCCCATCACCTTGCCGAAGGTCGTCAGGTCACCGGCCAGCGGCTCGCGGCCGTACCAGCCGGACCTGGTGACCCGGAAGCCGGTCAGCACCTCGTCCATGACGAGCAGCGCGCCGTGCTCGTGACATAGCTCGGCGAGCAGCTCGTTGAACCCGTCGGCCGGCGGGACGATGCCCATGTTGGCCGGGCACGCCTCGGTGATGACGCAGGCGATCTCGGCCCCGCGGGCGGCGAACGCCTGGCGCACCGCCGCCGCGTCGTTGTAGGGCAGGACCAGCGTGTCGGCGGCCACCGCGCCGGTGACCCCCGGCGAGTCGGGCAGCCCGAAGGTGGCCACCCCCGAGCCCGCCGCGGCCAGCAGCGCGTCCACATGGCCGTGGTAGCAGCCGGCGAATTTCACCACCAGGCGGCGCCCGGTGTAGCCGCGGGCCAGCCGGAGCGCGGACATGGTGGCCTCGGTCCCCGAGCTGACGAGCCGGACCTGCTCCACGGGGGCCCGGTCCACTAGTTCCTCGGCCAGGGCTACCTCGCCCTCGGTGGCCGTGCCGAACGAGGTTCCCTTCAGCGCCGCCGACCGCACCGCCTCGACCACCGGCGGGCAGGCATGCCCCAGGATCATCGGACCCCATGAGCAGACCAGGTCGACGTAGGTGTTGCCGTCGGCATCGGTGAGATACGGTCCGCTGCCGGATGCCATGAACACGGGGGTCCCGCCGACGGCGCCGAAGGCGCGGACGGGCGAGTTCACCCCGCCGGGCACGACCGCCCGGGCGCGGATGAACAGTTCAGCCGAGGCGGTACGCGCCACGGCGGCACGGCTGCTGGCCTGACTCATCAGGAGACCTCCTCGCATACGTCGGCAAGCACCTCGAGCAGGCGCAGCCCGTCGGGCAACGGGCTGCCGGCCGGATCGCGGACCCACCGTCCAGGCCGGCCGCTGCTCTCCCGGGACGGCGGTGCGAGGACGTAACTGTCCCGGCAGTGCCAGCGCAGCCCGGCCACGTCGGCCAGGATCTCGGGCTCGCAGTCCAGGTGGCACGACCACCACTCGTCCTCATCGGCCGGGGCACCCCTGGTGCGGACAAAGAAAAGCGCTCGGTTCCCGGCGCCGATCGCCACCGGGCCGGGCCGCACCCCCGCCTTCTCCATCCGGGCCAGCGCCGCGGTGCCGACCTGCGCTGGCACGTCCAGGACGTCGAACACGCGCCCGGTCACGAGGATGACGTTCGCGTCCGGCGCGGCCTGCCAGACCTTGCGGACCTGCTCGGGGTTGTCGGTCGCCTGCATTTGCCAGGCCGGCGAGATCGGATGCGCACCCGGGGCCGGACAGCCGATCCGGTCGCAGGAGCACGCTCGCTGCATCCCGGCGGACCGGGGCGCCCGGTCAGGAGGATAGGCACCAGCGCACACCGGCCAGCCCAGGGCCGCGTATCGCACGGCCGCCACCGCGGTCCGCTCACCGGCTCTGCGTCGTCTGCGACGCAGCACGGACTGGACCAATTAGCTCACTCCCGCTCCGGCTGTACGTGCCTCACAGCACCGATCATGCCGGGCTGGCTAGTGCGCGCGCGACCGACCCCCCCGGGTCAGCGGCCGGCATGATGCGAAATGCAGATGCGAAAGTGATGTTTGCTCCCGGCCGGGGAGGGTCGGCCGGGAGCAAAGTCGCTACAGCTGCCCGGACAGCCGGGAAAGTAGGCCGGCCAGCTCGCGGTAGTGCCGCAGCGAGGTCCGCAGTTCCTCGGTGCCCGTCCCCTCGGACTGCCACAGGTCGCGCAGCGACTGCTCGCGCTCCCGGACCACGGTCACCAGGACGTCAATGGCGGCGACGGTCACCTCGGCCGCCCGCTCGACCGCGCTGCGCGGATCGTCGACGAACATGGCCTGGATCTCCGGCCAGTTCTCCTCGGGTCGCAGGGCGCTGCCCGCCCCGGCGCTGGTGCCGACCGCCGGCTGGCTGGAGCCGACCGCCGGGGAGCTAACGTCCGTAGCGGAGGCGGTGTCCGTAGCGCTGGCGTCCGTGGCGCCGGCGTCCGTGGAGGCGGCGTCAGCGGTCTCGGTGCTCGTCGGGGCGGCGTCCGTGGTGGCGGCATCCGTCGGGCCGACGTTCGCAGCGCTGGTGCCCGGCTGGCCGAATGAGCCGCCCGAGAAGGTGCCGGTCCGGTCCGCCGGGCTGGCACCCGGCATGGCGAAGGGGCCGCCGGTGCCAGACCCTGCCACCGTTCTGGCACCAGGCTGGTCGGCTGATGCGAAGCCTTCGCTATCCGTCGCCTCGTCACCGGCCGTGGCCGCATGGCTAGCGCTGATGAAGCCAGGGCCGTCGGCGGGCGCATCGCCGGCGGGCGCCTCGCGGCCCGTCGCCGCGTAAGAGGAACCCTGGGCCGGGAAGCGCTGTGCCACGGAACCCTGGGCCGGGGAGCCCTGTCCCCAGGCGCCGCGCGGCGTATCCGCCGAGTCGTCGGCCGGATCATCGCCGGCATCCCGGTTGCCGCCCAGTTCCGTGCCGCCCAGTTCCAGGTCGGCTGGCTCCGCTGCCGCGTGCGCGCCCGGCGGCTGGTCCATGCGGTCGTCTTCGGTTATGACAACGACGTCGTCATCTGCGCGTTCGCTGGCCGATGTCATGCGGCTCACCTTCTCCGCGGCAGGCGCCCTGAGGCGGCCGCGCTAGTCTCGTCGTCTTGCTGAGCCTCGGAGGCCGGAATGTCGGCCGAATGGGAAGCCGCCGTCGGGTCGTCCGCCGGGACCGCGTCAATCTGAACGGTGTCGGTTCGCCCGGTGCTAGCAGGTGCGGTGTTAGCGGGCCCCGTGGTGGCAGGCTCCGTGCTGGCCGGTGTCGTGCTGGCCTGATCTCTGGACGCCGCGCGCAGTTCCTGCGCGTCCCGCGGACCCGGATCCGGGAAGACGAGCTCCGGCTTGTCCTCGGGCGCGATCACGGTCGGGTCAGCGACGGTCGGCTGCGCGATGATCGGCTCGGCCTCCCGGGAGCGACCCTCCGGCGTGTCGGCCGGGTCGGCCGGTGCCGTGCCGCTGACATAGCCCCTGTCCGCGTAGCCGCCATCCCGGTAGTCCTCATCGGCGGAGCCGTTAACCACAGGGCCGCCAGCAGCGTCCTGCGCAGCGACTGCCTCCGCCGGGTCGCCGAGCAGGTCCTGGAACAGGATGCGGTAGTGGACCATGGCCTGCCGCAGATCCTCCGTGCTGGCCGTGCCGCTGGCGGCCCGGCTGCTGAAGTCCTGCGCGGTCCGGTAGTTCTCGATCGTGCTGGCGTGCTCGACCGACAGGTCGGCGATGATCTGGGCCTCGTCCTGGGTGGGGTAGCCCCGGTCGTTCATGACGCTGGTAATCAGGGTCTGCGCCACAGTCACCGCGTGCACCGGGTCGTCGACGAACTGCTCCTGAATCCCCGTCCACTGCCGCGCGTAGCTATCCCGCGCGGCCAGGTCGAGCGGGCGGATATCCAGGTGCCTGACCCGCCTTTCCCGCTCGGCGAGCTGCGACTCGGCCTTAAGCTTGCTGTCGCTGTTTTCCACGGCCCGGTCATACTCAGGGCCGAAACGCTCCCGCAGGCGGCGCCGCCGCGCGCCGAGCGAGGCAAAAGCGATCAGCGCGGCCACGACAATGACCACGACGATGATCGCCACAATGGTTCCGGCTGTCATGGGAACCTCCTGCAATGAGTTGACGAGCCGCTAAACTGCCCGGCGTTCGTCAGGTCAAACAGAAGGCGTCAGCAGGCCCGGCCGCGCCGTCGTCATCGCGGCAGCGACCTGGCGCAGTCATCGCGGCAGCGGCCGGCGGGTCTCCGGCCTAGCGAAGCCGGCGGGCGACCTCGGCCGCCCAGTAAGTCAGGATGATGTCGGCGCCGGCCCGGCGGATCGCCGTCAGCGTCTCGTCGATGGCCCGCTCCCGGTCCAGCCAGCCGTTGGCCGCGGCCGCCTCGATCATCGCGTACTCGCCGCTGACCTG
Organism: Streptosporangiaceae bacterium; assembly: GCA_036510065.1. Classification (GTDB taxonomy): domain Bacteria; phylum Actinomycetota; class Actinomycetes; order Streptosporangiales; family Streptosporangiaceae; genus DASUBV01. The sequence continues at coordinate 75,567 of DATCEO010000178.1, forward strand.
GTAGGCGGCCACCGGCAGCGGCACCGTCGCGGCCACCTCGCTGATCACGTCGAGGTAAGCCAGCGCGGGCTTGACCATCACGATGTCCGCGCCCTCGGCGACGTCGAGCAGCACCTCGCGCAGTGCCTCTCGCTTCCCCGCCGGGTCCTGCTGGTACGACGCCCGGTCACCGAACTGCGGGGCGCATTCCGCGGCATCCCGGAACGGCCCGTAGAAGGCGGAGGCGTATTTAGCCGAGTAGGCGCAGATGGCCACCTCGGAATGGCCGGCGGCGTCCAGCGCCGCGCGGATCGCGGCTACCTGCCCGTCCATCATGCCGCTGGGTGCCACCGCGTGCACGCCGGCCCGGGCCTGCGCTACCGCGATCGAGGCATACCGCTCCAGCGTGGCGTCGTTGTCTACCTCGCCCACGGGGGTCAGCAGCCCGCAGTGGCCGTGATCGGTGTACTCGTCCAGGCACAGGTCGGCCATCAGCACGGTGGCGTCGCCCACCTCCGCCGCCAGGTCACCGAGGGCGAGCTGGATGATCCCGGCGGGATCGTCGGCCGCCGATCCCCGCGCGTCCTTGGCCGCCGGGATCCCGAACAGGATCAGGCCGCCAACTCCCGCGTCCACGGCCTGGGCCGCGGCCTTGCGCAGGCTGTCCCTGGTGTGCTGCACGACGCCGGGCATCGACGCCACCGGCTGCGGCTCGGCGATGCCCTCCTTGACGAACATCGGCAGCACCAGATCGGCCGGGCGCAGGCTGACCGGCGTGACCAGCCGGCGCAGCGGCGCGGTGCGGCGCAGCCGCCGGGGCCGGGCCACGGGGAAGCTCGCGTCCATGGGCCTACCTGATCCGGCGGCGGGCCCCGCGGCGGCGCTCGCTCGGCCGCCGCAGCGGCTCGCCCGCCTCGAGGGCCGCATCGCGGATGCCGGCGCCGTGCTCGGCCAGCGCCTCCACCAGGGCGGTGATCGAGGGAGTCGGCGCCATGACGTCCACCCGCAGGCCGAACTCGGCCGCGGTCTTGGCGGTCTGCGGGCCGATCACGGCGATAACTGTCACCGCGTGCGGCTTGCCCGCGATGCCGATGAGGTTACGGACTGTCGAGGACGAGGTGAACAGGACGGCATCGAAGCCGCCGCCCTTGATGGCCTCGCGGATCGGCGCGGGCGGCGGCGCCGCCCGGACCGTCCGGTAAGCGGTGACGTCCTCGGCCTCCCAGCCCAGCTCCGTCAGCCGGGCGACCAGCGTCTCGGTGGCGATATCCGCCCGTGGCAGCAGGACCCGGTTGATCGGGTCGAGCACGTCGTCGTAGGCAGGCCAGGCCTCGGCCAGGCCCTCGGCCGACTGCTCCCCCGCCGGCACCAGGTCGGGCATGATGCCGAATTCGCGCAGCGCCCGAGCGGTCTGGTCCCCGACCGCCGCGACCTTGACGCCGGCGAAGGCCCGGGCGTCGAGCCCGTACTCCTCGAATTTCTCCCTGATCGCCCGGACGGCGTTGACCGACGTGAAGGCGATCCACTGGTAGCGCCCCGTCACCAGCCCCTTGACCGCGCGCTCCATCTGCTGCGGCGTGCGGGGCGGCTCCACGGCGATGGTGGGCACCTGCTCGGGCACCGCGCCGCGCTCGCGCAGCAGCTCCGAGACCTGCTCGGCCTGCTCCTTGGTGCGCGGCACGAGCACCCGCCAGCCGAACAGCGGCTTGGTCTCGAACCAGGACAGGGATCGCTGCGCGGCCACGCCCGCGCCGACCACCGCCACCGCCGGGCCGTGCGCCGTCAGCGGGCTGACGCCCGCGGCCTTGAGGTCGGCGGCCACGCTGCCGAGCGTGGCGACGACGGTGTGCTGGTCGGTGGTGGTGCCGTTCCAGGTGATGGCCAGCGGCGTGCTGTCCGCCCAGCCGGCCGCGATGAGCATCTTGCCCAGATCGACCGGTCCTGCCTCGGCACCGAGAATGACCAGGGTGCCTGGCCCGGCGGACAGGCCGCTGACCTCGCTGGCGTTTACAATGCGCACGTCGCCGTTGCCGTCGGAGGTCAGCGGGATCCCGGCGTAGGCGGGCACGGCGGTCGCCGCCGATACGCCCGGCACGATCTCGAACGCCACCTTGGCCTTGGCGCAGGCCGCCGCCTCGGCGGCCGCGTTGCAGAACATGAACGGGTCGCCGGCGAAGACCCGCGCGACCACCTGGCCGGACCGGGCCGCCTTCACCAGCAGGCGCGGGTCCTCGGTGAGCGCTTCGGAGTCGGCCAGCGAAGCGCTGTCCTTCATCAGGTGCGCCAGCCGCTCGCCGATCCACGGCGCCGCGACCACCAGGTCGGCCTGGCCGATCAGGTCGGCGGCACGGACCGTGAGCAGTTCCTCGTCGCCGGGGCCGGCCCCGACGAAGGCGACCCAGCCCGGCGGCTTCTTCTCCGCCTTCTCGCCCTTGGCCGACTTGTCGCCGGTCTTCGCGGGTGTGGGGTTCATTTGTCATCGTCCCCGTTGCTGATGTGTCCACCGGACACGGCCATATACCGTCCCGCGCCGCGGCGGAGCAGATCGGCGGCCACCTCGCGGCCGAGGCGCTCAGCCTCGGTCGCCGGACCACCTGCGCTCCCGCGAAGCGCCATTCCCCCGTCGGCTGAGACGACTACGCCGTCCAGCCGAACAACCTCCGTCCCGGCAGCATACGCGCCTACCGGGGCCAGACAGCCTGCTTGCAGCGCCGCCAGCAGGCTGCGTTCTGCCGTGGTCGTGGCCCGGCTGACCGGGTCGTCCACGCAGGCCAGCAGCGAAGCCAGATCTTCCCGGTCCGCGCGGCACTCAACCGCGAGGGCACCCTGGCCAGGGGCGGGCAGCATCTCCTCCGGCTCGAAAACCTGGGTCACCGCGTCCAGCCGGCCGATGCGCGCCAGGCCGGCGTAGCCGAGCACGACCGCATCGAGCTCGCCCGATTCCACCTTGGCCAGTCGCGTGCCGGCGTTGCCCCGCACCGGGACCGGGGCCAGGTCGGGACGCAGCATCAGCAGCTGCGCTGCCCGGCGTGGCGAGCCGGTGCCGATGCGGGCGGCGGCCGGCAGATCGGCCAGCTTGGCCCCGTTCCGGGCGGCTAGCGCGTCGTGCGGATCATCCCGGGCTGGCACAGCAGCCAGCACGATGCCCTCGGCAGGCGCCGTCGGCAGGTCCTTGAGGGAGTGCACGGCCAGGTCGATATCCCCGGCCAGCAGGCTCGCGCGCAGGCCGCTGACAAAGACCCCGGTCCCGCCGATCTGGGCCAGCTGGCCCGGGCTCGCGTCGCCGTAGGTAGATATCCCGACCAGCTCGACCTCGCGGCCGGTTCGCTCGGTGATGGCCCGCGCGACCTGCAGGGACTGGGCCATGGCCATCGGGCTCTTCCGCGTGCCCAGGCGCAGCACACTCACGGCGCTCCCTCCTCAGTGTCGGCGTCGTCCTCAGGTCTAGCCCGGCTGGCGGCGTTAATCCTGCCCTCGGCGACTTCCAGGTCGTCGAAGCCCGCCAGGCCCGCGTCGGCCCGGACGACGGCCCGGACCGCATCGGGATTGAGGTCGAACAGGACGCGCAGCGCTGCCTCGTAAGATTCCGCGCCTGGCACGCCAGCGAGCTCCTTGACCCGGACGGTCGGAGCGTGCAGCAGCTTGTCCGTTACTCGCCGCATGGAGCGGGCGATCTCCTGGCTGGTCCGCGGATCCAGGCCGCCGAGCCGTCCGGCCAGCCTGGCCAGCTCGGCGTCGACGACCTGAGCCGCCTTCTCCCGGAGCGCCACCACAGTGGGCGCCACCGTCGCGGCCCGCCCGGCCAGCATGTAGGCCGCGAATTCCTCGGCCACGATGCTCCGGACAGCGGCGATGTCGCCGTCCAGGGCCAGTGCCTGCCCGCCGTCGTCGCCCACCTCGAGCGTTTCCAGGTCAATAACGGCCACGCCCGGCAGCAGCGCCGTACCGGCCTCGACATCCCTGGGCAGCGCCAGGTCGAGCAGGACGAGGGTGCCGCGGGCGCGGTCCCGGCGGGCGATCGCCGCCCGCACCATGTCGGCCGTGATGACGCTGCCGGGCGCTCCGGTGCAGGAGATGACCAGGTCGGCCACCGCGATGAGGCCGGGCAGGTCAGTCAGGTCGGCCGGCTTGCCGGATACGGTCGCGGCCAGCCGCCTGGCATGCATCTGCGTGCGGTTGGCCACGGCGATCTGCGCCACGCCTGCGCGTGCCGCCGCGGCTACGGCCAGCGTGCTCATGGAGCCGGCCCCGACGACCAGCACGGCCCGGCCGTCCAGGGCAAGTCCGGCCGGAGGCTGGTCTAGCCGCGCGGCCGCCGCGGCCAGGCCCACGCTGAGCAGGTTGGCCCCGGCTCGGTCGATTCCGGTCTCGGCGTGCGCCCGCTTGCCCGTGCGCAGGGCCAGCGCGCCCAGTTCCGACAGCGCCCGGTCCACGGTGCCCTGCTCGCGGGCCAGGGTGAGCGCCTGGCGAACCTGGCCGAGGATCTGGCTTTCCCCCACCACCATCGAGTCCAGTCCGCAGGCCACGGCGAGCAGGTGCTGGACGGCGCGGTCCTCGTAGTGCACGTACAGGTGCGGGGTGAGCTCCCCGAGCGGGATACTCGAATGCCGGGCCAGCAGCTCGCAGATGGCGGCGACGGCGCTGTGGAATTTCTCGACGTCAGCGTAGATCTCGACCCGGTTACAGGTGCTCACCACCACCGAGCCGGCCACGTCGTCCGCGTGCAGAACATCCCGTAGCAGCTTGAGCCGGGCGTCGCCAGTAAGCACGGCCTGCTCGAGCGTCGCCACCGGCGCGCTCTTGTGGCTGAGTCCGACGACCAGAATGCTCATGTGCCTACCGCCTGGGCTTCCACCCCGGTATCGCCGCCGAGCGACCGCGACCCCGCCGCGTCAGCGGGCTCACGCCCGCCGCGCCGGGCCTGGCGCTCCTGCCACTCGTTCTCCCCGAGGTGTGTCATCCCGACAATCGCCCGCCGCTGAGCGTGGAATGCGAGGATCTGCAACTCGATCGACAGGTCGACCTTACGCACATCGACGCCCGATGGCACGTTGAGCACTACGGGCGCGAAGTTGAGGATGCTCGTGACCCCCGCGGCCACCAGCCGGTCACACACGTCCTGGGCGGCGGCGGCCGGGGCCGCGATGACCCCGATGGAGACGGCGTAGCGGGTGACCACGTCCTCGATCTCGGCCGCGCTGCGGACCGTATGCCGGGCGATCACGGTGCCCACCACGGCCGGATCACAGTCCAGCAGGGCAGCGATCCGGAAGCCGCGCGAGGCGAACCCGCCGTAGTTGGCCAGCGCGCGGCCGAGGTTTCCGGCGCCGACGATGACCACGGGCCAGTCCTGGGTGAGCCCCAGCTCCCGGGAGACCTGGTACACGAGGTACTCGACGTCGTAGCCGACGCCGCGGGTGCCGTAGGAGCCCAGATGCGACAGATCCTTGCGGAGCTTGGCCGAGTTCACCCCGGCCGCCGTCGCGAGTTCCTCGCTGGAGACGGTCGCGATGCCGCGGTCAGCTAGGGCGTACAGGGCACGCAGGTAGATGGGGAGGCGAGCTACCGTCGCCTCCGGGATTCCGTGACTGCCCTGTGCTGAGGTTGAGCGGCGTGACATGCGCCGGCGCTCCCGGGGATCGATGCCGCGGGCACCCAAGAACTGCAGGCCTGCCCGCACGTGGTTCTCGATTTCACGGTACGCCCTTGTGAACGTTTGCACAAAGTCGGGGACCTTGTCCGCCCCCTGCACGGCCCCGGCCGGCCCGCTCTCTAGCGCGCGCCGAGTGCTGCCCGCAGCCGGTCCTCGCTGACCCGCCAGTAGTCATGCTGGACGCCGTCGATGAAGGTGACCGGGACCATCTCCGAGTACAGCCGCAGATCATCCTCGGACTGCGTGATGTCCCGCTCTGACCAGGCCACGCCGAGCTCGGCCGCGACCCGCTCGATGACCGCGCGAGCGTCCTCGCACAGATGGCAGCCGGGCCGGGACAGCAGGGTGATGTGATGCGCCGGCACCGGGGACGCCGTCATCGCAGCGTGCCGTTCTGGCCGGCCGAGGTGCCGTACTCGCGGGTGTAGTCCGGGCGCTCGAACCCCGAGGTGTCATGGCCCGGCTCGCCGAACAGGTCGGCGATCGACGGGAACGGCGACACCTTGGCCTGCTGCAGACCCAGCTCGATGACGTTGGTGGCCAGGACGTACGGCCGCCGGTCGGCCTCGAACTCGGTGACGTAGGGCTGCTGCTGATGCTGGTCGTAGGCGGACCGGTCGCGGTAGACCTCATACAGGATCCGCTGCATCGGCGCCGACGGGACCGCGTGCACGATGTAGACCAGGGTGTCGGGCTCACCAGCCCGGACCTTCCCTACGATCCGCTCGGTCAGCCGGTCGAACTCCTGCACCCGGTCCTCGATCAGCGTGTAGATGGCGATCTGGCCGAAGAGCTGCGCGCGGGTGGCCTCCGGGCGCGCGGACCCGTGGCCGCCGCCGGCCCGCTCCTGGGGGGCCCGGCTGTCGATGGGACCGGCGCCCAGCGGGTCGCCGCCCAGCGGGTCGCCGCCCAGCGGGTCGGCGCCCAGCGGGTCGGCGCCGAGCGGGCTAGCGCTGCGGTCGTAGCCGCGGCTGGCCACGCCGGCCGGGTCGAGGCTTCCGGTCTCGTCGTCACCGGGACCGTAGACGGCGTCGAGCTCACGGCTGTCGTAGTCATCGCCGCTGGCCTGCCAGCCATATCCGGCGTCGTCTCCGGGGCGGCCGCCGACCGCCTGCCGCGTGCCCGCGGGCTCGTCCCGGTACAGGCCGCCGCCCCGGTACACGCCCTGGCTGCCGTCGTCATACGACTCGAAGTCGCCGGTGTGGTCGCCCCATTGACTGCCGTGCCCCCAGCCGCCGTCCTGATCCAGGTCATCTTCCTGGTCGTCGTAGACCGGCGCCCGGCCTGCACCCGCGCCAGCCCGGCGGGCCCCGGCCCGCCCGGCCACGGCCGGGCCGTCGTGCAGCGCGGCCAGCGGCACCCCGCTGGCGGATATCCCCGCGTACCACGCCAGCGCCGCGGCCAGCAGGCACAGCAGGGCGAACAGGGAACTCACCGGCAGGCTGGCACCCAGGTAGGTGCTGAGCGCGGGAGCGAGGCCCGGGATCACCAGCGCGACGACCGCGGCGCCGGCGAGGGCCGCGGCCGGCAGGATGGCGCTCCAGCCGCGCGAGCGGCGCGCGCGGTAGCCAACCACGCCAACCAGGATGAGCGCGACCAGCAGGCTCACCGGAGCCACGCCGTACTCCAGCAGCTTGTTGGGAATGATCTGGTAGTAGCTGGCCGGCGCGGGCCAGGCCTTGGTGAAGGCGGTTCCGCTCAGCGGGTCGACGGTAAAGATGACCAGCGGGATGAAGGCGAAGGCCGGGATAAACAGCCGGGCGGCGAACCGGCCCGGCAGGCTGGTGGCCGCGATCTCGGCGATTCCCATGATGAGGGCCAGCGGCGCGATGACCTGGGCGCCCACTTCCATGGCGCGGAAGCTCAGCTGGCTGAAGCCCGCGAGGTGACCCAGCGTCTGCGCGGCGAGCCCGACGAACAGGCCCAGCAGGGCCACCGCCCAGGCGATCAAGTCACCCCGCGGCGCCCGGACGCACCGGGCCATCAGCATGCCGATCCCGATCGCCGCCACGACAGCGCCGATCAACGAGACGATCAGGGAGATAGACATCGCTGCCTATGGTGCCTGACGCGAGCGCAGGATGCGAAGCATACCCCTGACCTGGCCCCTGGCCTTGGCGCCGGCGGCCGCGGCGGGCGGGCCGCGCAGCACAACTCAGCCAAGTCCCGCCGGTACGCTTGGTCTACATGGGAAGGCTGCCGGGACGCCTGATCCCGGGCCGGAGCTGGGCGGCCCGGGACGGATCCGCGTCGCTTGCCGGAGCCGCGTCGGCGGCCGCCGCCAGCGTCGAGCAGCCGCCGCCCGCGCCCGACCACACGGCCGCGGCCTTCTTCGACGTCGACAACACCATGATGCGCGGCGCCTCCATCTATCACTTTGCCCGCGGCCTGGCCGCCCGCAAGATGTTCGGCACCCGCGAGATGGCGGCCCTGGTGTGGGGGCAGTTCGCGTTCCGGCTGCACGGCACCGAGAACTCCGAGCACATCGACGCGGCCCGGCAGGCCGCGCTGGCGTTCGTCGCCGGGCAGCGAGTCGACGAGATCATCCGGCTGGGCGAGGAGATCTACGACGACACCATGGCCGACCGCATCTGGGCTGGCGCTCGGCAGCTCACCCAGCGCCACCTGGACGCCGGCCAGCGCGTCTGGCTGGTCACCGCCACTCCGGTGGAACTGGCCAACATCCTGGCCCGCAGGCTCGGGCTGACCGGGGCGCTGGGGACCGTAGCCGAGTCGGTCGACGGTGTCTATACCGGCGCGCTGGTCGGCGGCCTGCTGCGCGGCGAGGCGAAGGCAGAGGCGATCCGCGCCCTGGCCCAGCGCGAGGGACTGGACCTGGCCCGGTCCAGCGCCTACAGCGACTCGGTCAACGACCTGCCGATGCTGCAGCTCGTAGGGCATCCGAACGTGGTGAACCCCGACTCCGAGCTACTCGCCGAGGCCCGCGCGCACGGCTGGCCGGTGTATGACTTCCGGGCGGGACGCCGGGCCACCATGATCGCCCTGCCCGTCGCGGCCGGGGCGGGCGCTATCGCCGGCGGGACGGCCGCCGGGCTGGCCTTCCGGCGCCGCCGCGGACTCGGCTGAGCGGGGCCTGGCCCCAGCCGAACACCGGGAACCACACCTAGCCGAACGCCGGGCCGCGCTCGGCGACCAGCTCATCGACCTTGCCCTGAATCGTCTCGCGCACCCGCCAGGCCAGCTTGGCGACCGCCTCGCCGTGGTCACCGTCGGCAGCCGCCAGGCCCTCTGTCGGCACCGGGTCGCAGAACTCGATGATCCAGGTGGAGGGCAGTGGCACGGCCCCGAGCGGGCCGAGCCAGGGGAACAGCGGCGTGAGCGGGAAGTAAGGCAGGCCCAGCAGCCGGGCGGCGCGCGGCGAGTTCCCGATCATCGGGTAGATCTCCTCGGCGCCCACGATCGCGCACGGGATGATCGGCACGCGCGCGGCGATCGCGGTCCGGGCGAAGCCGCCGCGTCCGAACCGCTGCAGCCGGTACCTCTGGCTGAACGGCTTGCCGGTGCCCTTGAAGCCCTCGGGAAAGACCCCGACGAGCTCGCCGGCCTCCAGCAGCCGTTTCGCGCTTCCCGGGTCGGCGCGGGCATGACCACTCCGGCGGGCCAGCTCGGCCAGGCCCGGCACCTCGTACACGAGGTTAGCGCCGAGCAGGCGCAGGTTGCGACGGGCGGGATGGTCGGCGTGGATCCCCGCCTGCAGCATGATCGCGTCCAGCGGCAGCACGCCCGAGTGGTTCGCGACGATCAGGGCCGGGCCAGCGTCCGGGACCGCGCCGAGGCCACGCATCTGCACCCGGAACCACTGCCGGTACAGCGCGAGGGCGGCAGGCATGAAAACGGCGGAATTGAGCTCGGGGTCGAACCCGAACTGATCGACCTCGTACTCGCCCGCCAGCCGCCGTCGCGCGAATTCCGCCACCGCCGCCAGCTGGTGCCGCCAGGATCCAGGACCACCAGCCCCATTGTCGCTCACGGCAACCTGCTGGGCCGGCTACTTCTTGTTTCTGCGCTGAACGCGGGTCTTGCGCAGCAGCTTGCGGTGCTTCTTCTTCGCCATTCGCTTGCGGCGCTTCTTGATGACTGAGCCCACAAAACCACCCTCGCTCGATGTCTTGGCTGACAGGCATGCCTTCCATGCACGCCCCACGGCCGGGCGGCTTGCACGCGTCGAGGTAACAGCGTACCCCGGTCGCGGTAGCGAGCCTCATCCCGGCTGGCTGCGCGCTACCGCTGACGGCACCAGCCGGCCGGTACCGGGATTGCCAGCCCTGCGCCCGCTGGCCGGGACGGCGAGCTAGTCGGTCCCCACAAACGCATCCCGCAAGTACTGGTTGACAGCCTGCTCAGGAACCCGGAACGAGCGACCGACCCTGATCGCCTCAAGCTCACCCGAGTGAACGAGACGGTAGACGGTCATCTTGGACACCCGCATGATCGTGGCGACCTCGGCCACGGTCAGGAACCTGACATCACTGAGGGGAGTTACTTCTGCTGCCATGCTGAGCCCTCTTCCGGCGAAGCTGCGTGCGCCGAGCCGGATTCGGCGCACCAGTCACGTCCGTCTCCAGCGTAAGTCCTGTGCGGAAAAGGGCAACCCCGGCGGGGGGTCTCATTGTTAAACGGATCTGGCGCAAGCACTCCATACCGTTCGGCTGCCCATGTAAACCGCAGCTCAGCAGCCGAAGTAAGCATGGCCTGCCTTTTTGGCTATGCCGATAGCACCAATCCCCGCT
>DATCEO010000179.1:0-9413 GCA_036510065.1 Streptosporangiaceae bacterium
GCTGATCCGTCATACCTGACACAAGGTAATACGTGGATGCGGCCGACCCGGTTCGACCCGAGACGACCGGCGTCGGCTCGACATGGGCGCGGCACGGCAGGTAGCTCTGCCGGACCGGGTGGCACCCGCCTTTCGGGACACCGCGCGGGATCTGACGTGAGAGAGGATCAACGAGCACCGTTGATGACGGCGCTAGAGCGGGCCCAGGCCACCGCCTACCCTGCGGGCGAGTATGTGGGCCAGGAGAGCTTCATGCGGGCGGCCGAGGTCCGGCGGCTGGCTCACCAGGCCCGGGTCGGCCCCGGCGTCTCGGTGCTCGACTTGTGCTGCGGGGTGGCCGGGCCGGGCCGGATGATCACGGCGGAGTCGGGATGCCACTACCTGGGTATCGATCACTCCGCCAGCGCACTGGCCACCGCCCAGCAGCTGGCAGGGAAGCTTCCCTGCTGCTTCGAGCAAGCTCACCTCCCGCCTCTGCCCGAGGGCCGCTTCGAGGTGGTATTCCTGCTGGAGACGATGCTGGCCTTCCCCGACAAGGATGCCTTGATGGGTGAGGTGGCGCGCGTGCTGGAGCCGGGCGGGCGTTTCGCTTTCACGGTCGAGGAAGGCCGGCCGCTTACCCAGCAGGAGCGGGCGCGGATGCCCGGCGCCGATACAGTCTGGCTTATCGAGCTGGCGGAATTGACGGGCGTCCTGCGCGGGGCGGGGCTGACGGTGATCTGGCGGCAGGAGTACAGCTCCTCCCATCACGCGATAGCGACGGCGCTGCATCGCTGTTATCGCGCTGATTCATCCCAGATCGCCGGCCAGATCGGGACGCGGGCCACCGCTGAGCTGATTACAGCGCATCGGCTGTGGAGTGACTGGCTCGGCAGCGGGCGGGTGCGCAAGTTCGCGATAGTAGCCGAGAAGCAATGGCTTTCTTCGATGAAGCCTCGATGACCGTCGAATATGCCCGCTACCTGGCGGCGAAGACAACCGTGGATGACCGGGCTCTTAACCGGCATGTGCTGGCCGAGCTGTGCCGCCTGATGCCGGCGGGTGCGCCGCGGGTGCTGGAGGTCGGCGCCGGCCTGGGGACGATGGTGGCCCGGCTGATGGACTGGGCTGTGGTCGTCGCCGGTGAGTACATCTTGCTGGATGCGGATCGGCAGCTGCTGGACTGTTCTCGCCGGTGGCTGTGCGATTGGGCGGCCGCGCGGGGCCTGCGCTGTGACCCGCTGCCGGATGGTCTGCGGGTGGGTGATCTCCGGGTGCGCCTGGTGCACGCCGAGCTCGGCAGTTACCTGGAGGCCGCTCATGGGGCGCCGGCTGATGTGCTCATCGCCAACGCCGTCCTGGACCTGGTGGACGTGCCAGCCGTTCTGCCCGGATTGTTGCGGTTGCTCGTCCCAGGCGGCGTCTACTGGTTCACGATCAACTACGACGCCGAGAGCATCTTCGAGCCCGGCCACCCCCACGACGACCAGATCATGCAGGCCTACCACCGCGACATGGATGAGCGCTTTCGCTACGGCCGGCCGGCCGGGGAAAGCCGAACGGGCCGCCACCTGTTTCACTACCTGCGGGCTGCGGGGGCGCCCGCGCTGGCGGGGTCGTCGGACTGGGTCGTACACGCCGGCCCGGATGGGACCTACCCCGGCGATGAGGCTTACTTCCTGCGCAGCATCCTTAACACGATCCAGAACGCGCTGCGGAATCGCCGGGACCGGGTGGAGCCGGCGGACCTGGCTGACTGGCTGGCCGAGCGCGGCCGGCAACTGGCCGCGGGCGAGCTGGTCTATATCGCCCACCAGCTTGATTTCGTGGGCCGCTCGCCCGGCTAGCGCCCCGCAAGTGCCCGGCGACGACGCCCGGCTCTGTTCGCCGTAGCTGCCACAGCCGGGCCGACATCGCCTGTCGCAGCGCAATCCACCCGCGGTGCCGCTGGAAGGGGAGCTCGAACACGGCGGCGAACAGACGGGCGAAGCACACGGTCATAGGCAGCAGGATCGCGGCTAGCACGAAGAATGTCGGCGTCCCGGTAGCGACCCGGCCCAGCACCAGGCCGTACGACACGGCGATGACGATCGGCATGTGCGTCAGGTAGAGGCTGTAGGAGCAGGCGCCGAGGCTCCGCGGCAGGCGGCTGTCAAGGAAACGGACGACGGGCCGCGGGCGCGAGGTGGCGATCGCGGCGAGGAAGCAGCCGATCGCTGGAGCCCAGGCCAGATCGAGCCAGAACAGATTGAGGCTCGACCACGTGGAGCCCCTGACCACCATCAACGCGATGGCCGGCACGGTGGCGGCCAGCGCGTAACCGGCCCAGGGCCGGGATCGGGTGTGCTGGCCGGCGGTGACGATCCCGGCGGCCAGCAGGCCGACGGCGAACAGCACCGCGAGGTCGGGGGTGAACTTGACCAGGGCGCTGTTCATCAGCGGGACATGGGGCCCCAGCAGGCCGATGGTCACGACGATGGCGGCCACCAGGCCCACCATCGCGCGGGCACTCACCCGCCGGGCGAGCAGCAGCAGCAACGGCAGCAGGACGTAGAGCTGGGCTTCGATGGCGATCGACCAGAACGCCCGGTTGGGGCTGCCCACGGAGAAGGCGTCTTGCACGAGCAGGCCGTACACGACGACGGACTTCCCGTTGGGCGGTGCCCAGCCGGGCTGGGCGAGCACAAACCAGGTCATCACCAGGCTGAATCCGAGCGCGGCCCAGTAGGGCGGCAGGATGCGCCAGGCCCGTCGGTGCGCGTACGTCGCGATCGACTTGAACCGCCACCCCGAGCGCGCCGCGCCGAGGCCCAGCGAGAAGCCGGACAGCGCGATGAACATGACGACCGCGAACCGGCCGTAGGTCATCCAGGCCGCCCAGAACGGAGCATGACCGGCGGGGTAGCCCGGCCAGGCACGCTCGAAGATGTGGTTGAGCACCACGAACAGGGCGGCCAGGCCCCGGATCCCGTCCAGGCCGACGACGCGGCCCGGCCGGGTGACCGCCTTCGCGGGCGCGGCGGACGCGGCTGACGCGATGGCAGGCGGCGGATGCTCGCGGACGTCTGTCATCGGCCCTCGGTCCCGAGGCTTGCCGGACCGGCGAGCGGATCGGCGTGCCGGTGCGGCTCGGCGGTGCGTTCAAGACCGCGCGAAAGCAGATCATGCCCGCCGCGCCGGGCCTTGGTGGCTAGGTAGGCGGCGTTGGTCCCGGTAAGGTGCAGCGCAGTGGGGACCTGCCTGGCGATCGTGATGCCCATGCGGGCCAGCTGAGCGCTCTTGTCCGGGTTGTTGCTCAGCAGCGCGATGCGGTTGGCGCCGAGCGTATGCAGCATCTGGGCTGCGCTGGTGTAGTCGCGCTCGTCGGCCTGGTGACCGAGCGCGAGATTCGCGTCGTAGGTATCCAGACCGCGATCTTGCAGCGCGTAGGCGTCGAGTTTGTCATACAGTCCGATGCCGCGCCCTTCCTGGCGCAGATACAGCACGTACCCGCCGTGCTTAGTGATCCGCTCGACCGCTTCGCGCAGTTGCGGCCCGCAGTCGCATCGCTGACTGCCGAACACATCACCGGTGAGGCATTCACTGTGCAGGCGCACCAGCGGTAGCCCGGCCGCGGCGGGTCGGCCGAGTTCGAGTGCCACGTGCTGCTGCGCGTCGGTCAGGCCGGTGAAGCTGATGACCGTGGCAGTGGTTGAGTATCCGTCAGCGAAGCGCAGCGGGATGCGAATACTGCGGCGGATCGCTGCCGCCTGGACCGCCCCGGTCACGGGACGAGCCGTTCGGCCCCGCGCCAGGTCGCGGGCGCTGTCAGAGGTGCGCCGAGGTCGGTTACCAAGCACGGCTTGTCGCCACGAACAGCCTCCAATGTCTGCGGCGCCAGATCGCGTCGTCTCGACTCGCCTGAGCGGCTCGGGCCCCGACGGCGGCGAACGGCGTCGCCTAGCAGCAGGCCAGCGCCCGGGGCAACCGCGGCCAGCATGAGGACCGCATACAGGATGGTGACCGTGACCCCAGTGGCCGCGCCGAGCCCGGCTGCGGAAAAGGCCCAGGCGGCCACGCCTTCCCGTAGCCCCCACCCGCCGATACTCAGGGGAATCACCACTGCAGTCTGGACCACCATCAGCAGCGCGACCAGTTCGCCCAGGGGTGCGGTGCAGCCGGCGACCCGGGCCGCGATGACGAACGTGGCCGTATGCCCGGCGACGACCAGCACCGAGGCCACCGTGAGCTGGGGCCACACGTCCGGGGCCAGCAGGCCGTGACGAAGGTCAGCGGAAACGGCCCGGGCGGCGAGTGTCAGCCGCGACCGGCCGCGGCGAGCAGCGCCACGCACGACCAGCGCAGCACACCCGGCTATGCCCGCGACACCCGCCAGAACGTACGGCAGCGCGGGCCGAACCGGCGAGGGCAGGATCAGCAACACCAAGGCGGTCACCACGGCCTGGATGACCTGACCGCACAGCCGTTCCCACGCCACCGCGCGCAGCCCCCCCGCCACGTCTCCAGCTCGCCGGCCGTGCGTGACCGCCCGGTGCACGTCGCCGAGAACCCCGCCGATGAGCACGGAGTTGAGGAACAGGGAACGGTAGTAGGCGCAGACTGCGCCTGGCAGGCCGATGCCAACGCCGAGTGCCCGGGCGACGACCCGCCACCGCCAGGCCGAGCACACCGTGGTCAGGACAGTGAGCGTGACGGCGGCCACGACCGCCTGCCAGGTGACCGCACGCAGCCCGTCCTTGAACGGCACCGCGCCCACCTGCCGCCCGAGAAACCACAGCACGGTGACGCCGGCGGCCAGGCGCAGCAACGCCAGGCCGAACCGGCGGACGGCCGGACCGACCCCGGCCAGAACTGAGCGCAGGAACGCCACACCGGGTTACACGGGCCGGCCGGGCACATAGTTCAGCCGTCCGGCTGCGGCAGCATAGCGGGCCGGCGGCCGGCCGCGGTGAACCAGCGTGACCGCGGACCCGTTGTCCCCATCAGGGATTGCGCAGACGGCACGGACACGGAGGCGCGGTGCGTACGATTCAGCCTGCGGACGAAAGCACGCGACCTGCGACCCGGCTCGCGGGGAAAGGCGCGCTGCCTACCATTCGGCTCGCGGCGATCCTGGGGTTGCTCGCCACAGCCGCCCTGCTCGGCGTCGTGTCCGCCACGGCTGGTCTCGGCGTCGCCGGCTGGATTGTCGGGCTGGCCACCGGTTCGGCGGCGACCGCGCTGCTTGCCACTGCCCGCATGCGCAGCGACCAGCCGGCGATTCTCCCGGCGGACTGGGTCACCCTTACCCGGATGCTGCTGATCGCCGGGGTCGCGGGCCTGGTTGCCGACTCGTTCGGCCGGCCGGTGTCGATCACAGCGCTGGTCACCCTGTCCACCGTCGCGCTGGTCCTCGACGCGGTGGACGGGCAGGTGGCGCGCCGGACCGGCACCGCCACCCCGCTGGGCGCCCGCCTCGATGGCGAGGCCGACGCCTTCCTCATCCTGCTGCTCAGCATCATCGTGTCCCGGGACTACGGCGGGTGGGTGCTGGCCATCGGCGCCGCCCGCTACGCGCTGCTGCTGGCAGGCTGGCTGATCCCGTGGCTGGCCGCCCCGCTGCCAGCCCGGTACTGGGGCAAGGTCGTGGCCGCGGTCCAGGGCATCGTGCTCACCGTCGCCGCCTCCGGACTGCCCGGCCGCCTGGCCGGGATGATCGCGGTCGCCGCCGCGCTGCTGCTGCTGGCCGAGTCGTTCGGCCGCAATGTGATCTGGCTGTACCGCACCGGCGCCGGCCCGCGCACCCGCCAGGCACTGCGGCTGGCCATCACCGTGCTGGCGGTCGTGCTCGTGTGGTGTGACCTCGTCGCCCCCGACCGTGCCTGGCAGTTCACCCCCGCCGCCTTTGTCCGCATCCCCGTGGAAGCGCTGGTCCTGGTTGCTGTCGCGCTGGCGCTGCCCCCCTGGCCGCGACGGATCGTGGCCGCCGTCGCCGGAACCCTCTTCGGCCTGCTTACTCTGGCCAATATCCTCGACATGGCGTTCTACGAGGAGATCGATCGGGCGTTCAACCCGGTGCACGACTGGGGCAGCATCGGGCCGGCTCTGGGCGTGCTACGCGACGCTGTCGGCACCACGCTCGCCGACATCGCGGTCGGCGCGCTCGGGCTCGGTCTCATCCTGCTCGTCGGCGCCATCACCGCGTCAACGATTCACATCACCACCGTGGCCGCCCGTCATCGCCGCGGCGCCGTTCGCGGCCTCGCTGGTCTCGCAGCGGTCTGGGGGCTGTGCGCAGGCCTGTCACTGCAGCTCATCCCGGGATCCCCGGTCGCCTCGGCCAGCGCCGCCGGGCTGGCCGTCGCGCAGGTCCGCGCCACCCAGGCAGCGCTCAGCGACCCGCGTCGTTTCGAACAGGCCATCCACAGCCCCGACTCCGAGGCCACCGTCCCCGCTTCGGACCTGCTGACCGGATTGCGCGGCAAGGACGTCATCATCGCCTTCGTCGAAAGCTACGGGCAGGTCGCCGTCCGGGGTACGAGCTTCTCGCCCGGCGTCGACGCCGTCCTGCGCCAGGGCACCGCCTCGCTGACCCGCGCCGGGTGGTCCGCGCAGAGCGCCTGGCTCACCTCCCCGACCTTCGGCGGGATCAGCTGGCTCGCCCACTCCACCCTGCAGTCAGGGCTATGGGTTAACAGCACGCAGCGGTACGCCCAGCTCGTCGGCAGCAGCCGGTTCACACTCAGCGATGCCTTCGACAAGGCCGGGTGGCACACCGTCAGCGACGACCCCTCTGACGACATAACCTGGCCACCCGGCACGTCCTTCTACCACTACGACCAACTCTACGACCGGCGCAACGTCGGCTACCACGGCCCGACCTTCAGCTACGCCTCGATGCCCGACCAGTACGTTCTGGCCGCGTTCCAGCGGAACGAACTCGCCCCTGGCCACAAGCCCGTGATGGCCGAGATCGACCTGGTCTCCTCGCACACGCCCTGGGCCCCGCTGCCGACCATGGTGCCCTGGAACAAGGTCGGCAACGGCTCGATATTCGACCCCATGCCCGCGGAAAGTGAATCCGCGACCACGGTCTGGCGCAACGCCAGCACCGTGCGCCAGTTCTACGGCCGGTCGATCCAGTACTCGCTGCACGCCCTCACCTCATGGGTCACCGAGCTCAACGACCCGAACCTCGTGCTCATCCTGCTCGGCGACCACCAGCCCCACACCGCCGTCAGCGGCGCCGGGGCCAACCACGACGTGCCGATCTCAATCATCGCCCGCGGCCCTTCCGTGTTCCGGCAGATTGCCTCCTGGCACTGGCAAGACGGGCTGCTGCCCGGCCCCTCCGCTCCGCTCAAGCCCATGGACGCCTTCCGCAGCCAGTTCCTCGGCGCCTTCAGCACGGCCCCGTCCCAAGCGGCATCGGCCCTGGGACCCGCTGCACCCGATGCGCCACGGTGAGCGGAGCCACGCCGGGCGGCTGGTCGACGCTCGCGCGGCCGCCCCGGTCGCGGTCGCAGTGCGGGTGTCCCGGACGCGCCGATGCATGAGGACGAGCAGAACCAGGGCTGCGACTGCGGCGATCCCTTCGGCCACACTCAGGGCCTTCTCCGGGTACTGGCCGCGGTCGTACATGTTCGGCGGTGCCCGGCCAGCAGCGCCATCAGCTCCCCGAAACCCGCCAGCCCGGTGCTGATCCTGCGACGGCCGATAATCGTGCCGTCGCCGCCGGGGATCGCGACGTCGTGATGTGCTTCGGCCCAGTCAATGCCACAGGTCATGCTGATGGCTGCTCTCCCTTGCTCGCTTCGGCCGGCAAGCCCGCGGGCAGTGCAGGCGACCTCATGGAAGCGCTCGAGGCGCGGCATCTCACTAGCCGATCACGAACCCGGGTAACTGGCAGGACCACCGCCTGCGTTCAGGCCCCCACGGCCGCGTCCATCATGGGAGTGGCCACCTGCCAGCGGCTCACCGCCACTCTGCACCCGGCCCGGGCCAGTCTCATCTCAGGGGCTCCTGCCAGCCACCCTCAGGACCACCAGGAGCACCCCGGCTCGCCGGTTAGGCCGCATCGGCGAACCACCGGTCGCCGGGAGCATGCCGCGCCGGCCGGGCGGCCTCGATAAACTCGGGCGTGAACCGCTGGACCCACCGGTATACGGTGACGTGGTCAACGGTGATGCCACGCTCGGCCAGCAGTTTCTCGACGTCGCGGTAGGACAGCCCGTAGCGCAGGTACCAGCGGACTGCGACTGAGATCACCTCCCGCGGGAACCGGAACCTCGCGAACACAGATGATGAGCCCGACGCCGTCATTGCACCAGTCTCTGCGCGCTGGGCTGACTGGTACAGCAGGAAAGTACAGCAACCGGCCTGGATTCCGGGGGACTGGTGCAGACGTCCTGAGACGGTGACCTGCAACTATCCACGGCGGTGGATGTCCTGCCGCTGGATAGCATGCAAGAGGTCCGGGGTTCGAGTCCCCGTATCTCCATAGGTCAGGACAGTAATTCGAAACCTTAGCCAGTAATTCCGGGGGCTGTACAGCAGCAAAGTAGCAAAGTGCAGCAGCGCGGGCGCGTTAGCAGCCGCACATCAGTTCGGATCCGGTCTCTGCGGGGGAGTGCCTCGTCGGCTCGCGCTGTCAGGCCATGAGACGCTTAAGGCCGTTGACCAGCTGAAACGGCAGGCTCCTCCGGGCGGGGCGCCAGGCAGTCCCGGTCATGGCTGCTCTGGCGACGCGAGGCAGCTGACCCATTTGCGCGTGCTCGTGCCGCCCGTGCAGAAGGTCATGCCGGACGCGGGCCACGTCGCTCACCCCGGGCTGCTGTCAAGCCCGCGCGTCGCTGGCCGCCATCACAGGGGTCCCCGGGCCTGGGCGTCGAGTCCCCCGTGTGACGGCCGGGCCCGCGCGCCGTCCGCGCCGGGCGGGCTCGCGGCCCGCGCCCGGCGCGCCGCGGCGCAAGCCGGCCGCCGCCGCGGCGCGGCATGGCTGCGCCAGGTGCGCGAAGGCGCGCCCGGCCGAATGAGTGAAACGCATGCCGTGCCAGCCCGCGGCGCAGCGGTCCTCGTACACGTGGCCTGCAGAACCCGGACAGAACGTGGGTGCCGTGCGCTGCGCCTGCTTCCTCCAGGTCCCTGCTCTGCTCACCAGCGCCTGCCTCCAGCCGGCACCCGTGACCTTGCCGCCCTGGCTATGCAAAGCGAGGTCATCCACGCTCCCGAGCCCTCAGCGCCACAGATCGCCGATTTCGTGCGGGTGCCGGCCGGCTGATTAGTGGTGGCGTGAGCGGCCAGATCGGGTCTGTCAATCTAACGGTGTAACTTGATCTTGGTTGTTACTTCCTGCCCGCGGTGAGACGGCCGTCGAAGGTGATGTCGAAGGCGTTCAGGGCGGCCTTCCACCGGTTGGTCCACCGCTTGCGGCCCTTCCCGGTCGGGTCCAGGCT
>DATCEO010000180.1:0-5330 GCA_036510065.1 Streptosporangiaceae bacterium
GCGGCACCAACCTCCAGGCACTGACCGAGATGATCACCGCGATTGAGGACGGACTGGCAGCCGGCCAGCTCACGGCCCGCTAGCGAGTTGCTCCTGCGTGCCGGGAGGCTCTGTGACTGTGGCCGGCCGTCCCTCCGCTGCAACGCAGCGTTCTTGACGCGATCATGTCCGGGCCATCGACTTAGCTGACAGCCGCGTCCCGGCCTTTAGCGGGTCGCTCCTGCAGCGGACGGCAGCCACTGGCCGGTCGCGTGCCACCGAAGATTGCTCATCCCAGGTCAGAGCATCAGGTCGAGCACGACCGTCTGGCACGACAGCAGCAGCAGCGGGTGTCCTGTGCCGTGCGATCGTCCTCGGGGCAGACCTGTTGACCAGGGGTAAGCAAACTTGAGTGGCGAGCCGATGTCCGGTCGGGATCCGTGGTGCATGGTCACGGCGTCAGGTTTTGCCAGTAGATCTTGCTCAGTCTGGCGCCGGCTGAGCAAGTTGCCGGATGTGGCAAGGCCGCCCCGCTGGAGAGGGCCGGCTGGGCCCGGTTGCGGGATCGAGGCGGGCGGGCGCGGCGTGGTTGTGCGGTTGTGGTTGCCGGGCGGCGGCTGCCCGGACGTCGCCCCAGGCCCGGATCTTGCCCTTAAGCGCGGCGTGGTGCCCCGGCTGCCTGGTGACAGTTCTCCGGGGTGCGGCCCGCCCCCCGGGAGGGGCGGGCCGCTGCGGATCCCGCGCGGGTTTCAGGTGCTCTCCGCAGGTTTGGTTACAGGTGCACCGGCCCCTGTGCCTGGAGGATCTGCTGGAAGGCCGCCGGCGGCCTGGTGAGGCTGCACTTGCCTTTGGCGCGGGCGGCGACTTCCAGGATGCTCAGCTTGTACCGTCCGTGGCCGCTGATTCCCGCGTACCTGCCGGTGCCGTGACCCAGCCTGATGGTGCCGCGGAGGCTGATCGTGGCCAGGCAGGTCCTGGGGTTGAAGCTTTGCGTGCCGCGGCCGGCTGAATGCCGGACCTGGAAGGTTCCGCCGGGGAAGCGGAAGGTGTCGGTCGTGGTGCCCATGACGTCGATGCCGGCGGCGGTGAATATGCCGGTCGCGATCACGCCCGCCGTGCGGGCGGTCGCTGAGCCGTTCACGATCTGGAAATGCTCGGTTCCGGCGACGGGGTGGCTGGCGGCCGGGCTGGCGGACGCTGCCGTCAGGCCCGAGACGGCGATGCCTCCCGCGGCCACGACGGCGCCCGCCGCCGCGATGAACTTGTTCCTGTACTTCACCATGATGGATTCCTCCTTTGTGTGGACGTCCGAGCCCCGAACCAGGGCCCACAGATGGAATGAGCCCGTTATGAGCCCGGTCGCTACGTGCGGTCTTGGTGCCGTCCCCGCGGGGACGGCACCAAGACCGCGTCATCTGGCGTGGGCGGCTGCCGTGACAGCGGTGACGGCGGGTGCGGCGGGGTCATCGGCCTGGCGGCGGAGCTGGAGGCCGAGGGCGATGATCGCGACTGCGAGGGGCAGGTTGGCGAGGGCGCCGGCGAGTTTGCCGCTGGGGGCGGCGAAGGCGACCACGCCGCCGGCAATGATGAGGATGGGCTGCCACATCGGCACGGTGCGGGCGCGGATGAGCGCGGCGGCGATCAGGATCAGCCCGAGGAACAGGGCGGGGGCCAGCACGAAGGGCGCGCCGGCGAGGCTGCTGTTGCTCGCGAGGTGGAAGACGCGCGCGGCCAGGGCCCGGTCGGCGGGAGCGAGCGTGCCCATGATGAGGGTGATCATCGCGTCGCCCACGGCCAGTCCCGCGGCTCCGATGCCGGCCAGGACGCCGCCGATGGTGGCCAGACGACGGCCACGCTCGCCGATGAGCTGGAGGAGCCCGATCACGGCAGGGATCATGAGCAGCGCGCCGGCGGCGGTGAGTAGCCCGCCGGTGACCGCGCTGGCGCGGTGCGCAAGCAGGTCACTGAGATAGACGTCGGCGGATCCCTGGGGCGGGACCGTGAGTGCGTGGCCGATCACGACGAGCAGCGGGCCGGCGATCATCGCGGCGGCCAGCAGGCCGCGGCGCGGGGTAGGCGTGGACATCGTGGCTCCTTATCTTTCGGGTCGATGCCGAGGACGCTAGCCAGGGCTGCCGGCGGTGCGCGTCGTCCGTGCCGCACCCGATCCGCTCGCCGTGAGGGGGATGCGGGGTCCGCCTTTTCGGGGACGACGGCCGCGCTCGCCGGCATCTACGCTTGACGACGTGGCAACCGTGGCCGTGTATCCGCGCAGGTGGTGGATCACCGACGCCGCGATCGCGGTCATCTTCGCGGTCGCCGGGCAGGTTGAGCTTGGGGTGCACACTGCCCAGAGCTACCCGGGCACGGCGCCGTGGTGGGCGAACAGCGTGCTGGCGGTGCTGGTCGTCGCGGCACTGCCGTGGCGGCGGCGCGCTCCACTGACGGCGGTGTGCCTGATCGGCGCGGCGATGGCCGTGCCGCGACTGATCATCGACAACACGATCCTGTTCTGGGGTGGCCTGCTGCCGTTCGCGTTCGCGGTATTCACCGCGGCCCGTCACGCCGCCTCGCCGCGTGATCGCCTGGCGCTGCTGGCGCCAGCCGGGGTGCTTATCGTGTTCACGTTCCGGGTGCACGGATTCCGGGAACCGAACGAGTACCTGTTCAGCGGCCTAGTCTTCGCGATCGCGTGGCTGGCCGGGCAGGGCATCCGCCGCTGGCAGCGCGACAGTACCCGGCTGTCCAGTGCGCTGACCGAACTCGAGGGCACCCACGAGCTGCGTGCCGCCGCCGCCGTTACGGCCGAGCGGACCCGGATCGCGCGCGAACTGCACGACATCATCGCGCACAGCATGAGCGTGATGGTGCTGCAGGCCGGCTCGGCCCGGCTGGAGCTTCACGACGATCAGCAGGTCGCGCGGGACGCGCTGCGCGCGGTGGAGGCCACCGGCCGGCAGGCCCTGGTGGAGATGCGGCGGCTGCTGGGCATCCTGCGCACCGACTCCGACGAGCTGTCCCTGAGCCCGCAGCCGGGCCTGGCCGACCTTCCCGCCCTGGTGGAGAGGCTTGACCGTACAGGCCTGCAGGTCACCGCCACGGTGCACGGGGCACCGGTGACACTGCCGCCCTCGGCGGACCTGTCCGCCTACCGGATCGTCCAGGAAGCGCTGACCAACGCGCTCAAGCACGGGGCGTGCACCGAGGCCCTGGTCAGCGTCGCCTACCAGCCCGGCCACCTCGACCTGGCGATCACCAACCCCGCCAGCGGGGGGCGCCGGCCACGCGACAGCGCGGGCCACGGACTTGTCGGCATGCGCGAACGGGTCGCCCTGTTCGGCGGCGAGCTGGAGGCCGGACCCTCGCCGGACGGGACGTTCACCGTCCGCGTCCGCCTTCCGATCACCGCGGCGACTTAGATGATCCGGATCCTCATCGCTGACGACCAGCCCCTCGTCCGCAGCGGCCTGCGCTCCATCCTCGGCAAGCAAGCCGACCTTGAGGTCGTCGGCGAAGCGGCCGACGGTCAGGCCGCGGTCACCGCCGGACGCCAGCTGCGGCCCGACGTCGTGCTCATGGACATCCGCATGCCCGTCCTCGACGGACTGGCCGCCACCCGGCAACTCACACTCCTGGACCCGCCGCCGAAGGTGGTCGTGCTGACCACCTTCGAGCTGGACGAGTACATCTACGCCGCACTCAAAGCCGGTGCCAGCGGCTTCCTCCTCAAGGACACCGAACCCCAGCAGCTCATCGACGCGATCCGGACCGTTGACATAGGCGACGCCATGCTGTCCCCGACTGTCACCCGCCGGCTCATCGAGTCCTTTGTCAACAGCCCCGCCCCCGGCGCCGCCCAGGCCACGGCCATCGCCACCCTCACGAACCGGGAGGCCGACATCCTGCAAGCCATGGCGCGCGGGCTATCCAACGCCGAGATCGCCGGCCGTCTGCACCTGGGCGAGGCCACCGTCAAGACCCATGTCACCCGGATCCTCGCCAAACTGGCCGTCCGCGACCGCCTCCAGGCAGTCGTGCTCGCCTACGAGACCGGCATCGTCCGCCCCAGGCCCACGGCATGACAGCGTAGGCGGACGCCAAACGCCGATCTATCTGCATAAACACGGTTCGCGGCTCAGGGCGGTGGTTCATCGTCCGGCCCCTGGCCATCTGCAGCCGGCCCAGCGGCGCCCAGTCACGCCGGACCACACGGTCACGTGGCCGCCGCTGCCGGAAGCTGACTTCATCACCTTCCTCGCCGCCTGCCGCCGACACCTGGCCGCACGGGACTTCGCCGCCGTGGCGGACGCTTACTATGACGCCGCGGAGATTACCGACCTGTGGATCGAGCTGCGGCGCGATCTCCCAGACCAGTCGATGTCCCGCTTCACCACCCTGCTCACCGGCTGGCTGCGCGATGAGATGCGCCCCGGCGTGGCCCGGCCCGGAGCGTCCCACGCCCTACGGGGAAGCGGATAGCCGCCAGCGGCCTTTCACTGTGGGAACTTGGCGACTTGCTCGGCATCCACCCCCCACCTGCTCACCGCGCCCGCGCTCGCCGGCCAGCCCGCCTGGGTCCTGGTGGAGCTCGCCCGCGCGCTGCAGAGATGCACCCCGCCGACCTCTACCCCGACCTGGACGGCGCCCTGGGCAGCCGGCGCGAGATTCCCGGCCACGGCCACGACAAGCAGAACCCGCCAGGCGGCGACCGCGGCACGGCCGACGCCCTGACGCTCCTGACAGGCCCGATACCCTCACCGGCCGCCAGCGCCACGCCATCACCAGCATCGCCCGGTCCCGGGCCATGCTCACCGACGAGCAGGCCACCGTGCTGCTCACCGCGCTGGCCTCCGGCCCGGGCTGCTCCGCAGCCACCACGGCCCGCACCACGCGGAGGTCGGCAAGGACATTCGGTTCAGCCTGCACTACTCCGATGACAAGCACATCACCGCCGGGTACTGACCTACGGCAGCCCGGCTGGCAAGGCCGCGGCCGGTCACAGGGGACGCTGGTAACAGCGCACGAAACCGGCGGCCTGCCACCTGCCAGGAGGACCACTGGCATCAACTCCGCGCGAGTCACTAACAACAATGCCGCGTTTCCACTGACATCTAATCCGCGCTCAACAGAGACGCCGGCGGAGGAGCCGGGGCGCTGGGCGAGGGGCGCCTCCCAGATTTCTACTTAACATAATGTTCATTATCGGCGTTAGGTAACCGGCGGTGCGGGCGGGGCGTCAATCCGGCCGGAAGCGGCTACTCTTAAGGGATGGCCACCCTGCGAGCTTTCATGCCCCGGGCGCGCCATGAGTCGCGCCCCGGGCGAGGCGTGGCCGTAGCCGGCGATCTGGC
>DATCEO010000181.1:0-24251 GCA_036510065.1 Streptosporangiaceae bacterium
CGGGCCGCCGCCTGCAGCTCGCTGTCGAGGGCGATGATCTCAGCCGCATCCGCGGGCCCGGCCCGCCGGACTGACCCGGCCGGCGCATCCGGGGCCGCGGACAGCGGGTCCGGCGGCTGCAGTGACCGCAGCGACCGGGCCGGGACGGTGATGTCGTACTGGCCGCCGGCCATCTCCCAGCCCACCGACCGGTACAGCGCGCTGGTGGCCGGGTAGAGCGCCGACAGCGGGTAGCCCTCGGCCGCGACCTGCTCCAGCAGGCCGGTCATCAGGGCGCGGCCCACGCCGCGGCCTTGTGCCTCCGGCGCGGCCTTGACGCCGGCCACGCCGGCCATCGGGAGCGACCGGCCGTGCCACCACTGCCGCATGTCGAAGTACCGGGCCGAGGCCACCATGGCCGGGCCGTCGAACGCGGCCAGCAGCCGCCCGGCAGCCGTGCTGGCCCGCACGCTGACCAGCCGCCGGCTCCGCTCGGCGGCGCTGAACGGGCCGAAGGCCCGCTGCCCGAGGTCCAGCTCGGGCTCGAGATCGTCATTCGCCGTCAGCCGGCGAACGCCGATGCTCAACCCGCGTTCTCCAGGTGCTCCATGACCTCGTCGGTAACGGAGTAGTTGGCGTACACGTCCTGCACGTCGTCGGAGTCCTCGATGGCCTCGATCAGCCGGAAGACCCGCTTGGCGTGCTCCTCGTCCAGCGGGACCTCGACGGACGGGAGGAAGGCGGCCTCGGCTGACTCATAGTCGATCCCGGCCTCCTGCAGCGCGGTGCGCACCGCGACCAGGTCGGTGGCCTCGCTGACCACCTCGAAGGAGTCGCCCAGGTCGTTGACCTCCTCGGCGCCGGCGTCCAGCACGGCCGTGAGCACGTCGTCCTCGGTCACGCCCGTCGCCTTGGGGACGATCACCACGCCCTTGCGGCTGAACAGGTAGGAGACCGAGCCGGGATCGGCCATGGAGCCGCCGTTGCGGCTCAGCGCCGTGCGTACCTCGGCGGCCGCCCGGTTCCTGTTATCAGTCAGGCATTCCACCAGGACGGCCACGCCGCCGGGGCCGTACCCCTCATAGGTCACCGCCTCGTAGGTGGCTCCCCCGGCCTCCAGGCCGCCGCCACGGCGCATGGCACGGTCGATGTTGTCGTTCGGCACCGAGCTGCGCTTGGCCTTCTGCACCGCGTCATAGAGCGTCGGATTGCCCGCCAGGTCCGGGCCGCCGTTGCGCGCGGCGACCTCGACGTTCTTGATCAGCTTGGCGAATAGCTTGCCCCGCCTGGCGTCAATGACGGCTTTCTTGTGCTTGGTGGTCGCCCACTTTGAATGGCCGCTCATGCTTGTTCCCTCACCATGTTGACAAAAAGCTCGTGTATGCGCCGGTCCGGGGTGAGTTCGGGATGGAAGGCCGTCGCGAGCGCCGGACCCTGGCGGACGGCGACGATCCTACCCGTGACCGGCTCGGTCGCGAGAACCTCGACCCCCGCGCCGGTCTTCTCCACCCACGGCGCGCGGATGAACACCGCCCGCAGGGGCGGCTCGCCGATAGCGCTGATCTCCAGGTCGCTCTCGAACGAGTCCACCTGCCGGCCGAACGCGTTGCGCCGGACGGTCATGTCGATCGCGCCGAAGGTCTCCTGGCCGCTGGACGAGTCGGCGAGCTGCGCGGCGAGCAGGATCATGCCCGCGCAGGAGCCGAAGGCCGGCATGCCGTCGCCGATCCTGTCGCGCAGCGGCTGCGCCAGCTCGAAGATCTCGGCGAGCTTCCATATCGTGGTCGACTCCCCGCCGGGAATGATCAGGCCGTCGACGGCGTCCAGCTCGGCGGGCCGCCGGATCAGGCTGGCCCGGGCGCCGACCTCACCCAGCGCGCGCAGGTGCTCTGCGACGTCGCCCTGGAGGGCAAGGACCCCGATCGCCGGCTGATTCCCCGTGACCACCCGGCCGCCCTTACCAGCCGCGGCCGGCGTAGCGCTGCTCGGGCGCCAGCGTGTCCAGGTTGATGCCGACCATGGGCTCGCCGAGCCCGCGGGAGACCTTGGCCACGACGTCCGGGTCGTCGTGGAAGGTGGTGGCCTTGACGATCGCGGCGGCGCGGGCCGCCGGGTCACCGGACTTGAAGATGCCCGAGCCCACGAAGACGCCCTCCGCGCCGAGCTGCATCATCATCGCCGCGTCGGCCGGGGTGGCGATCCCGCCCGCGGTGAACAGCACCACCGGCAGCCTGCCCACCGCCGCCACCTCGGCGACCAGGTCATAGGGGGCCTGCAGGTCCTTGGCGGCGGTGTAGAGCTCCTCGGCGGACAGCGTGCCCAGCCGCCGGATCTCCCCCGCGATGCTGCGCATGTGCCGGGTGGCCTCGACCACGTTGCCCGTGCCCGCCTCGCCCTTGGACCTGATCATCGCGGCGCCCTCGGTAATCCGGCGCAGCGCCTCGCCCAGGTTGGTGGCCCCGCAGACGAAGGGCACCGTGAACTCCCACTTGTCGACGTGATGGGCCTCGTCGGCCGGGGTGAGCACCTCGGACTCGTCGATGTAGTCCACGCCGATGGCCTGCAGCACCTGCGCCTCGGCGAAATGACCGATCCGGCACTTGGCCATGACCGGGATCGAGACGGCCGCGATGATGCCATCGATCATGTCCGGGTCGCTCATCCGGGCCACGCCGCCCTGAGCCCGGATATCGGCGGGCACCCGTTCCAGCGCCATGACGGCCACCGCGCCGGCGTCCTCGGCCACTTTGGCCTGGTCCGGCGTCACGACGTCCATGATCACGCCGCCCTTGAGCATGTCGGCCATGCCGCGCTTGACTCGCTGGGTCCCCCGCTGCGCTGCCGCGCTCGAGGTGCCGCTGGTGTTCTCGGTCGAATGCGGGACAGACACGGGATACCTCACTTGATCGCTGCTCATGACTGATTCCATCGTAGGCGCAGGCCCGGCCGCCCTGGCTGACTGGCCGGTCAGGACGTCGAGGCCACCGGTGATCAGGAGGTCAGGTGCGGCATGTCCGCTTCCTGATCCTCCTCGCCCGCCGGGAGCAGGGAGTCGTCGATGTCGAAAAACTCCGGCATGGCCGCGTTGCCGGCTAGCCGCAGGGCGCGGGCCAGCCAGCGGCGCCGGGCGGCCTGGGTGGCCGCCACCGCGTCGTTATAGAACTTCCTGGCCAGGAAGACCTGATGGGCGGCGCCCTCCAGCTCGGCCAGCAGCTCCACGGCGTCCTGCATGCCCGACAGCGACGCCCGGAACTCCGGCTGGCCGAAAACCGCCCGCAGCGCCCGGGTCAGGTCGCTCTCGGGCAGCTCGCGCGCCGCCCGGGCGGCCCGCGCCTCATGGGCGGAGTCCGCCAGCAGCACGCTGGTCGCCGGATCGAGCAGCCCGGAGGACGCGAGCTCGAGCGCCACCGAGCTGCGCCGGACCAGCGCGGCATCCAGCGCGAAGCGCGCCGCCTCCAGCCGGGCGTGCAGCCGGTCGAGGCGCCCGGCGCGCCAGGAGACGTAGACCCCGATCAGCGCCAGGACGATGATGACGACCAGGCTGGTCACGGCGGTCATAGCACGGCGGCGGCGACGCGCCCGGCAGCCGGGGCCACCGCCTGGTAGACCCGCAGCACATCGCGAGCGACCACCTGCCAGTCATAGTCGCGCACGGCGACCAGCGCGGCCTCGGCGAACGTGGCCCGGCGGACCGGGTCATCGAGCAGGCGGGCCGCGGCCGCCGCCAGGTCGGCCGCGTTGCCGTTCTGGAACAGCTCCCCGGCCCGGCCGGCACGCAGGACTCGCCGGAACGCGTCCAGGTCGCTGGCAACGATCGGGGCTCCGGCCGCCATGGCCTCGGCGAGCACGATCCCGAAACTCTCACCGCCGGTGTTGGGCGCGCAGAACACGTCGACGGAGTGGTAGACGCGCACCTTGTCCTCGTCGCTGACCTGGCCGAGGAGGACCACCCGGTCGCGCAGGGCCGGCGGCACCTGCTCCAGGGCCTCGTCGGCGTCGCCGGGGCCGGCCACCAGCAGCCGCAGGCCGGGCCGTTCCGCCGCGAGCAGCGTGAATGCCTCCAGCAGGACCGACAGCCCCTTGCGCGGCTCGTCGATCCGGCCGAGGAAGCCGAGCGTGCCGCCGTCGCCCGGCCAGCCGGGCAGCGGGTCGGCCTTCTCGAAGCGGTGGACCGACACCCCGTTCGGGATGAGCACGGCGTCGCCGCCGAGGTGCTCGACCAGCGTGGTCCTGGCCGCCTCCGAGACGGCGATCCGGCCGCTGATCTTCTCCAGCGCCGACTGCAGGATCGGCGCGGAGACGTGCAGCACCCGCGAGCGCGGCATGGCGGTGTGCACCGTGGCCACGAGCGGGCCGTCGAAGACCCAGCAGGCCAGCAGCGACAGGCTCGGCGCCGTCGGCTCGTGCACGTGCACGACGTCGAAGTCGCCTTCCTTGAGCCAGCGGCGCACCCGGCTCGCCGACAGGAAGCCGAAGGCCAGCCGGGCCACCGAGCCGTTGTAGGGAACCGGCACGGCCCGCCCGGCCGGGACGACATATCTGGGCTCGATCAGCTCGTCCTCGTTGGCGGGGGCGATGACCGACGCGTAGTGGCCCAGGTCGATGAGGGCGTCGGCCAGCCCGCGGACGTGCTCCTGCACTCCGCCCGGGACATCCCAGGTGTACGGGCAGACCAGGCCGATTCTCATCGACTGCCTGCCGGGGCCGTGCCATCCGGGGCCGTGCCATCCGGGGCCGTGCCACCAGCGGACCGTGCGGCCGCACGCTGGGCGGCGGCCAGCCGGGCCTGATCGAGATCGGCGGTAAAGACGCGCTGCAGCATGTGCCAGTCCTGCGGATGCTCCCGGATCCTGTCCTCGAAGAAGCGCGCGATCTGCTGCGTCATGGCCCTGATGCGCTCCTTCCGGTCACCAGCGGCCGGCACGGGGATCTCCGCGCCGACGTCCACACCCCAGCCATCGCCCTCAAACCACATGGTCACCGGCATCAGCGCCGCGCCGGTCTGGACGGCAAGCGCCGCCGGGCCGGGTGTCATCCTGGCGCCCTCGCCGAAGAAATCCACCTCGATGCCGTGGCCAGTGACGTCCCTGTCACACGGCAGCGCGACCATCTTGCCTGCACGCAGCCGTCGGGCCAGTATCCCGAATGGCCGATCCCCGCCGCTAGCGGGAAGGACCTCCATGCCCAGTCCCTCACGGAACGCCACGAACCGCTCGTAGACCGATTCGGGCTTGATCCGCTCCGCTACCGTCGTGAAGGAGCCTGCCCCCCTGGCGATGATCCATGCCCCGCCCTGGTCCCAATTGCCCATGTGCGGTAGTGCGAAGACGACGCCGCGCCCGGCCGCCACATACTCAAACGCGTCCTGAATATGCCCGGTGTCGCGCGTTCCCTCGAACAACCGCTCCATCGGCATCACCGGCAATCGGAATATCTCCAGCCAATAGCGCGCATAGGAGCGCATTGATTCCCGGGAGACCGCCCGAACCTGCGCGCCGGTCGCGTCGGGGCCCAGGACCCGGCGCAGGTTGCCCTCCAGCACCTGGACACTGGGCCCCTGACGGCGCCAGGCGATGTCGGCGAAGACCTGAAAACCCTCCCGCGCAGCCGACTCCGGAAGACGGCAGATCACTGACCAGCCCAGGCGGTAGCCCACGCTGAGCAGCCGGTCCTTAGCTCCAGTCATCGGGGTCACCTCCTGCGGCATCCGTCGCGGCGGCCCGTCGCACGGCGAGGACCCGCTGGCCGAAGGTGATGGCACTTACCACCGCCAGCAGCCAGAGTCCCACGGGAAGGACATACGGTACGCCCAGCCCGGACAGCCCCGCGGCAGTAAGCCCGATTACCATCCGTTCGGGTCGTTCTGCGATCCCGACATCGCAGCGCAGCCCGAGTCCCTGAGCCCGAGCCTTGGCGTAAGAGACCAGGGCGCCCGCCACGAGGCAGAACAGCGCCACCGCGGCCAGGGCACGGTTATGGCCGCTGGGATGCAGCACCAGATAGCAGGCCAGGCCGCCGAAGATCGCCGCGTCGGCTACCCGGTCGAGGGTGGAATCCAGGAAGGCGCCGAATTTCCCGCTCGTGCCCTTGATCCGCGCCAGGGCGCCGTCGAGCATGTCAGCCAGGACGAAAATCGCGCAGACCACCGCGCCGATGAACAGGTGACCCGTGGGGAACAGCGTCAGCGCCCCGGCCGATACGCCAGCGGTGCCGATGACGGTGATCTCATTCGGCGTCAGCGGAGTGCGCGCGAGCGCCCGGCCGGCCGGCTCGAGCACGCGCGCGAGGGCTGGTCGCAGCTTGTTCAGCATGGCTGCTCGATCCTACTGGCGCAGCCGCCCGATGTTTCCCGATCTTGCCGGCGCCGACCCCGGACAAATCACCACACTCTCCCAGATTGACTTTCGGCTCTTGTGATCGTGTGGCCGGCAGGTAAAGGCTGGTCGTGCAGGAGCCGAACGACGCAAGGAGGCGACGCGGATGGCGGACAGGACTCACGCACCGGGAGCCGCCGGCCGGGCACCAATGGCCGGCCAGCCCGAGAGCGTGCGCAACGTGGTGCTGGTCGGCCACTCAGGAGCAGGAAAGACGACGCTGGCGGAGGCACTGCTGGCGGCCACGGGAACCATCCAGCGGCCAGGACGGGTGGAGGACGGGACGACCGCCAGCGACTTCGACGAGGTCGAGGTCCGCCAGCAGCGGTCGGTCAACCTGACGCTGGTTCCCTTCGAGCATGCGGGCGTGAAGGTCAACCTGCTGGACGCCCCCGGATACGCCGACTTCACCGGCGACCTGCGCGCGGGGCTGCGGGCCGCCGACGCGGCCCTGTTCACCGTCTCGGCCGCCGACGGGGTCGACGGCCTGACCAAGATGCTGTGGGAGGAATGTGCCACCGTCGGCACGCCGCGCGCGGTCGTCATCACCAAGATCGATCATCAGCGCGGGGACTTCGAGGAGTCACTGGCCGCCTGCCGGGCGGCGTTCGGCGACTCGGTAGCGCCCCTGTACCTGCCGGTGGCCGATGACCAGGGCGGCTTGCGTGGCCTGATCGGCCTGCTGTCCGGACGGTTCTACGACTACTCAGGCGGAGACGGCCGCCAGGATCGCGATGTCGAGGCCGCGGACGCGGACCGGGTGGAGGGGGCCCGGTCCTCGCTCATCGAGACGGTCATCCAGGAAAGCGAGGACGAGACCCTCATGGACAGGTACCTGTCCGGCGAGGAGATCGACCCCAAGGTCCTGATCGACGACCTGGAGACGGCGGTGGCGCGCGGGACCTTCTACCCGGTGCTCGCGGCCGCCGCACCCAGCGGAATCGGCCTGGCTGAGCTGCTTGAGGTGATCACGCAGGCGTTCCCCTCCCCCGCCGAGCATCCGCTGCCCGCCGTCACCACGCTGGCGGGCAAGTCCGCTGGCGGCCTGAGCAGCGACCCCGGCGGTCCGCTGCTGGCCGAGGTGGTCAAGACCACCTCCGACCCCTACGTCGGCCGGATCAGCCTGGTCCGGGTGTTCTCCGGCACGCTGCGGCCGGACGCGGTCGTGCATGTCTCCGGTCACGGCCGGGCCGAGCGCGGTCATGCCGATCACGATGTCGACGAGCGGATCGGCGCGATCACCTCACCGCTGGGCAAGCAGCAGCGCACCGTCACCCAGTGCGCTGCCGGTGACATCTGCGCCGTGGCCAAGCTCACGACGGCCGAGACCGGCGACACCCTGTCCGACAAGGAAGGGCCCCTGCTGATGGAGCCCTGGGACATGCCCGAGCCGCTGCTGCCCGTCGCGATCGTGGCCAAGTCCAAGGCGGACGAGGACAAGATGTCGCAGGCCCTCTCCCGGCTGGTGGCCGAGGATCCCACGCTGCGCCTGGAGAACAACGCCGAGACCCGCCAGCTGGTGCTGTGGTGCATGGGCGAGGCGCACGCGGACCTGCTGCTGGACCGGCTGAGCAGCCGCTACGGCGTGGCCGTGGAGACGACGCCGCTGCGGGTGCCGCTGCGCGAGACCCTGGGCGGCAAGGCTCAGGGACTGGGCCGGAACGTCAAGCAGACCGGCGGCCACGGCGAGTTCGGCATCTGCCATGTCGAGGTCGAGCCGCTCGACTCGGGGGCCGGCTTCGAGTTCGTCGACAAGATCGTCGGCGGCGTGGTCCCGCGGCAGTTCATCCCGTCCGTCGAGAAGGGCGTCCGGGCCCAGATGGAGCAGGGCGTGCTGGCCGGCTACCCGATGGTGGATATCCGGGTCACCCTGTACGACGGCAAGGCGCACTCGGTGGACTCCTCCGACATGGCCTTCCAGAAGGCCGGGCGCGCGGCCCTGCGCGACGCGGCCGACCGGGCCCAGGTGCTGCTGCTCGAGCCGGTGGACGAGGTCGCCGTGCTGGTGGCCGATGACTACGTCGGCGCCGTGATGTCGGACCTGTCCTCGCGCCGCGGCCGCGTGCTCGGCACCGAGCCGGTGCCCGGCGGCCGGACCCTGGTGAGGGCCGAGATCCCCGAGCTCGAGATCACCCGCTATGCCATCGACCTGCGCTCCATGTCGCACGGCACCGGCTCGTTCAGCCGGTCCTACCTGCGCCACGAGCCCCTCCCCACGCACCTGGCCGGCAAAGTGGCAGAGGAGTCAAAGGTGGGGTAGCCGGATCACCCTGGGGGTAACCCCGGGGCTAGCTAGGCCAGGCCGCGGCCAGCAGTTCGCGCGTGTCGGCCAGCAGCTGCGGCAGGACCTTGGTCCGGCCGATGATCGGCATGAAGTTGGCGTCGCCGCCCCAGCGCGGCACTACGTGCTGATGCAGGTGCGCCGCGATGCCGGCGCCGGCGACGCTGCCCATGTTCATGCCGATGTTGAAGCCCTGGGCACCGCTCGCCGTCCGCAGCGCGATCATCGACCGCTTGGTGAAGTCGGCCAGCTCGGCCGTCTCCTTGTCGTCCAGCTCGGTGTAGTCGGCGACGTGCCGGTAGGGGCAGATCAGCAGGTGACCGCTGTTGTACGGGTACAGGTTGAGCACCGCGTAGACCAGGATGCCGCGGGCGACGATCAGCCCTTCGCTGTCGGGCAGCCGCGGGATCCGGTCGAACGGGCACTCGGTCGTCTCGTCCGGCTTGTTCTCGCCCTTGATGTAGGCCAGCCGGTGCGGCGTCCACAGCCGCTGGAAGCCGTCCGGGATGCCCGCGCCGTCCTGGTGCTCGGGGCCGCTCTCGCTTTCGGACACCAGCGGCCTCAGACCTGGACTCGCTGCTCGATGGCGGCGATGATCCGGTCAATGGCCTCGGCCACGGGGACGCCGTTGTCCTGCTCGCCGCTGCGGTACCGGAACGAGACGGCCCCGGCGGCCACGTCGTCATCCCCGGCGAGCAGCATGAACGGCACCTTCTGCCGCTGAGCCGTCCGGATCTTCTTCTGCATCCGGTCGTCGCTGGTGTCGACCTCGACCCGGACGCCGCGGGCGCGCAGCCGGGCGGCCACGTCTTCCAGGTAGGGCACGTGCGGATCGGCGATCGGGATGCCGACCACCTGGACCGGCGCCAGCCAGGGCGGGAACGCGCCCGCGTAGTGCTCGACCAGGATCCCGAGGAACCGCTCGATGGAGCCGAACAGCGCCCGGTGAATCATGATCGGCTGCTGCCGGGTGCCGTCCGCGGCCTGGTACTCCAGCTCGAACCGCTTCGGCAGGTTGTAGTCGACCTGGATGGTCGACAGCTGCCAGGTGCGGCCGATCGCGTCCTTGGCCTGCACGGAGATCTTCGGCCCGTAGAACGCCGCGCCGCCGGGATCGGCTACCAGCTCCAGGCCCGACTCCAGCGCGGCCTGCCGCAGCTCCTCGGTGGCCTGCTCCCAGTCCGCCAGGCTGCCCACCCACTTGTCCTTGACGTCGTCGCGGGTGGACAGCTCCAGGTAGAAGTCGTTCAGGCCGTAGTCACGCAGCAGGTCGAGCACGAAGGCCAGCAGCCGCCGCAGCTCGGCCCCGGCCTGCTCGCGGGTGCAGAAGATGTGCGCGTCGTCCATGGTCAGCCCGCGGACCCGGGTCAGGCCGTGCACGACCCCGGACTTCTCGTACCGGTAGACGGTGCCGAACTCGAACAGCGGCAGCGGCAGCTCCCGGTAGGAGCGGCCCCGCGACCGGTAGATCAGGATGTGCATCGGGCAGTTCATGGGCTTGAGGTAGTACTTGGCTCCCTCCAGCTCCATGGGCGGGTAGATGTTCTCGCCGAACCAGTCCAGGTGACCGGAGATCTCGAACAGCTCCGACTTGGTGATGTGCGGGGTGTTGACGAACTGGTAGCCGGCCGCCTCGTGCGCCCGCCGCGAGTAGTCCTCCATGATCTTCCGGACCATGCCGCCCTTGGGGTGGAAGACGGGCAGGCCGCTGCCGATCTCGGTCGGGAACGAGAACAGGTCCAGCTCCGCGCCCAGCCTGCGGTGATCGCGCTTCTCGGCCTCCGCCAGCATGCTCAGGTACGCGTCCTGGGCCTCCCGCGACGGCCACGCGGTGCCGTAAATCCGCTGCAGCTGCGGGTTCTTCTCGCTGCCGCGCCAGTAGGCGCCGCCGCTGCGCATCAGCCTGAAGGCCGGGATCTGCCGGGTGGTGGGCAGGTGCGGGCCCCGGCACAGGTCGGTCCAGCACAGGTCGCCGGTCCTGGCGTCCAGGTTGTCGTACATGGTCAGCTCGCCGCCGCCCACCTCGACCGCCTCCTCGGCGCTGACCGCGGCACCGCTGGCGGTCTCGGCGGCGGCCACGTCGGCCGCCGCCAGCTCCACCCCGGCCGCCTCGGCACCGGCCCCCCCGACCTGGCCCGCGCCGCCCGGGCCCGGGCCGCCGCCCTTCAGGCTGATCAGCTCCAGCTTGTAGGGCTCACCGGCCAGCTCGGCCCGGGCCTCCGCGTCAGTGACGACCCGGCGGTGGAAGCGCTGGCCCTGCTTGACGATCTGCCGCATCCGCTGCTCGATGGCCTTCAGGTCACCGGGGCCGAAGGCCTCCGGCACGTCGAAGTCGTAGTAGAAGCCGTTCTCGACCGGCGGCCCGATGCCCAGCTTGGCCGCCGGGAACAGCTGCTGCACGGCCTGGGCCAGCACGTGGGCGGTGGAGTGCCGCAGGATGGCCAGGCCGTCGGGGCTGGCGGCGGCGACCGGCTCGAGCTGGTCGCCGTCGGCCAGCGGGGACTCCAGGTCGCGCAGCTCGCCGTTGACCCGGGCCGCGACGACGCGCCGGCCGTCGGGCCCTGCGGAATCGCTCTGCAGCACGGTGGCCGCCGTCGTCCCGGCTTCCACCACGTGCTCGCGTCCGGCGAGGGTGATGTGAAGCTTGTCGGCAGGCACGGCTGGCTCCTCAGGTGTGATGCTGCCCCGGGCTGCTGCCCGCGGCTTCCCCGATCCCGATGCTATCGAGGCGGCCGAGCGGCCGCGCATTGATATCCGCCGGCGCCGCGGCCGCCGGCGAACGGCTCAGTTCGGGGTGACCGTGACCAGCGTGCCGTAGGTCAGGTACGGCCACACGTACTTGGCCTGCCCCCACGGCAGCTCCACGCAGCCCAGGCTCTGCTGGGAGCCGTAGGAATAGCGCGGGAAGTAATGCACGGCCTCGCCGGCCCGGAAGTAGGCCACCCAGGCGACCGGGTCGGCGTACTTGGAGCCGTCCGGGTTCGTGCCCTTCATGATCTGCGACTGGTAGCGCAGGTACACCGGGTCGGTCCCGACGGCGGTCGGCGCGACCGGGATGCCGGTGTTGGCCGGGGTACGCAGGATCACCCGGCCGTTGTGCCACACCGTCAGCTTCTCGGGATAGTGCTGGTCGGCCAGGGCGTAACTGTAGCCGTGGGTATTGACCTGGTGCGCGGCGGCGGCATGCAGCAGGGACTGCCAGACCTGGGCGCCGGCGACGCCGTCCATGGCCAGGCCGTGATCGGACTCGAACGCCATGATCGCGCCGTGGACGATCAGTCCGCTCGGGCTGCCGCCGGCCCAGAAGGCGCGGAGCCGGAACGGGTAGCCGGGCTGCCAGGCGTAGGTGCCCGCGGGCGGGGCGTAGGCCGCGCTGAGCTGGCCGGCTGCGCTGCCCAGCGACGGCGCGACCTGCCCGGCGCTCGGAATCCAGCTCACCGGCAGGTAGCCCAGCTGGGCGAGCAGTTCCGGCAGCCGGGCCGGGGCGAAGCCGCCGACCCGGAAGTGCACCGTGGTCGCCTGGGCCAGCCGCTGCCCGCTGGCGGACCGGACTCCGGCCGGGATCACTACCTGGACATGAGTCCACTGCTGGAAGCCCCGGGCCGGGACGAACTCGACTCCGCCCTTTCCGTCGGCGGTCCAGGTCCCGGGGACGGCGGGCCGGATCCAGGGCATCGGCGAGCCCGCCGCCAGGGGCGCGGAGAACTGGACCTTCACCGGAGCGGTGCCGTTGGCGAACCGCACGCCCTGCGCCGGCGTCACCGACACGACGGTCAGGGGCACCGCGCGTGCCTGGGCGACGACCTTGGCATGCCTGGTCGAGTTACCGCCCCGGGACCGCGTCGACTGCGCGGACGCGTGCGTCAGCGCAACCCAGGTTCCGGCCGCCAGCAAGATGACGATCACGCCGCCCAGTGCCGCGATCCGCCCGCGGAACTGTCCCAATCCAGACAACGGCGCGCTCCCTCGCCAACGTGCCCGGTTCCCCGCAGGACGGGCCATGTCTCAGATGCCCTGATGTATACCAGGAGATTCTCTCACCGGAGACTATGTGGCCATCACGAGAGCTAGCTGCGGATCATGTAAAGAAACGGGCAAGGTTTGCGGCGGCAAGCGGGAGCCGGCCGGGATCCGTTACCACGCCGGGTTTGCCGTGACGGGCGGCTAGCCGGTCACCGTGACCAGGCTGCCGTAGGTCAGGTACGGGTAGGCCTGCGCGGCCGCCGTGTAGGGCAGCTCCACGCAGCCCAGGCTCTGCAGCGAGCCATAGGAACCGCGCGGGAAGTAGTGCACGGCGTCACCGCCATTGAAATAGGAGACATACGACACCGGGTCGGCGTAGCTGCTGCCGTCGGGGTTGGTGCCGCGCATGATCTGGAACCGGTACCGGAGATAGACCGGGAACGTCCCGTCGACGGTGGGCGATACCGGGATCCCGGTATTGGCCAGGCTGCGGAAGACCACCCGGCCGTCGTGCCAGATCGTCAGCGTCTCGGGCAGGCCCTTGCTGGCGATGGCGTAGGTGTAGCCGTTGGCGTTCCGCTCGTTGCGCTGCACGGCGCGGAACACGGCCGCCCATAGCCTCGAGTTGACCGTCCCGCTCATGGTCATCCCGTGCTCGGACTCGAAGGCCATGATCGCGCCCCGCAGGACGACGTTGGCCGGGCTGGGCTGCCACATGCCCGCCAGCACGGTCGGGTAGCCGGGCTCCCAGGTGAAGCCGCCGGGCGGCGGGTCGTAGGCCAGCGCGGCCTGGCTGACCGGGGTGCCGGAGCCGTCCATCTCCGCGGCGCGCATCGCGGTGCCCTGGGCCGGCGACCACTGCAGCGGCAGGTAGCCGAGCTGGCCGAGCAGCTGCGCCAGCCGGGTCGGCGAGTAGCCGCGGGTGGTGAAGTGCGCCACCACGGGCCGGGCCAGCAGGCCGCCGCCCGCCATCCGGACGCCGGCCTTCCCGGCCGGAACCGCCACGGTGAAGCTGCTCCCGGGCCGGAACGGCCGGGCGGGCGTGAAGGCGGCGTCGTCACCGACGTGGCTCCAGGTGCCGGGGACGGCCGGCCGGATCACGGGCGCGGGCGATCCCGGTGCCAGCGGGGCCGTGAACTGCACCAGCACCGGCGCGCTGCCGTCGACCTGCCGGGAGTTCGAGGCCGGGGTCACCGACAGCACCCGCAGCGGCCCCACCGCTCCGCTGCCGCTGGCGACGTGCTGCCCGCCGGGAGCCCGCTGGCTGGCGCCCGCGTGCAGCAGGGCGTAGACGGCGGCGGCCAGCATGACCACGACCGCTGCCGCGCCGATCAGGAGCAGCCGTGACCGGCGGCGGTTCTTGGCCTGCGCCGCGGTCCCCGCGCCGGCGCCGCCGCCCCCGCCGTGGCGGCCATGCCGTGGCCCGGCGTGTCCGGGCCCGCCCGCCTCCGGCTCGGTGCCTGCCCGGTCCATCTCCTGGCCCGCCGGCTGCTCGCCGGACCCCCGCACACTAAACACGCCGTTTTCCCCCGTCCGCGCCACCGCTCAGTCGCGCGATCACCATGCGTAACTGCCTGCGGCCATAATAGTTACTCAGCGTCACGGACGTACCCGACGCGAAACGCTGGGAATCCATTGGCGGCGTAAATGATCAGTAACGCAGGCCTCATAAATTGGCCCAACAGGCCCTTGCCGCTTGATTCGGCCCACCGGATATGCATCCCGGACGGACTGCCCCCGGGCGCCCCGCGAGACGGCCGTAAATTCCTGGGTTAACGGACCCGGGTCGCCGGTCACCGCCCGCCGCGGGCATCCTGATACCGCTGGTCACAGCCGCGGGTCCACGGGCTCGGATTCCAGCGCCAGCACCGCGAAGACGCACTGATGCACGCGCCAGAGCGGTTCGCCGCGGGCGACGCGGTCCAGGGCCTCGAGGCCGAGCGCGTACTCGCGCAGGGCCAGGGAGCGCTTGTGCCCCAGCCCCCGGGCCCGCAGGCGTTCCAGGTTCGCGGCCTCGGTGTAGTCGGGGCCGTAGATGATCCGCAGGTACTCGCGCCCGCGCACCTTCAGCCCCGGCTGGATCAGCCCTTTGCGCCCGCGGGTCAGGTTCCCGGCCGGCTTGACGACCATGCCCTCACCGCCGCTCGCGGTGAGCTCGGACCACCAGTCGGTACCGGCGGCGAGGGAGTCCGGCTCGGTGGTATCCACGGCGATGCGGCGCGTGGGAGCGATGAGCCCGGGATCGGCGGCGGCCAGCCGGTCGGCCAGGTCGAGGTGCCAGGCATGCGGTCGCTCGTGATGAACTGCCGCCTCGGTGGCCAGGAGCTGGAAGGGGGCGAAGCGGACGCCCGCCAGTCCGTCGACCGGCCAGCAGTAACGCCGGTAGGCGTCGGTGAACGCCCCGGCGTTGGCTGCCCGGACCCGGCTGCGGTCGAGCAGGTCCCCGACGTCGAGGCCAGCCGCCGCGGCCTGGCCGAGCACCTGGACGGCGGCCGGCAGCGACGCCCGCGCCGCCGCTCCCACGGCCGCGTACTGGTCGCGGAGCAGCTGCCCGGCCTTGACGCTCCAGGGCATCAGCTCGGCGTCGAGCAGCAGCCAGGACGTGCCGAGCTCGGCGAACAGCCCGGCCTGCTCCGCGGCCGCGCGCAGCCGGTCCACCAGCTGGGCGGTGAGTTCCCCGGAGAGGAACGCCCGGCCGGTGCGGGTCCAGACCGCACCTGGATGATCGCCGGGCGCGCTGAACCGGGCCCGCGCGTCAGCCGGGGTCCGGCAGACCAGCGCGACGGCCCGCGAGCCCATGTGCTTCTCCTCGCACACGACCCGGCCGATGCCCTCGGCCCGGAAGTAGTCGAACGCCTGCTCCGGATGCTCGAGCAGGCCCGGCCGGGCCGAGGTGGCGACCGGGCTCATGGTCGGGGGCAGGTAGAGCAGCCACCGCGGGTCGATCGCGAACCGGCTCATCACCTCCAGCGCGGCGGCGGCGTTCTCCTCGCGGACCCCGATGCGCCTCTGGTACTGCGTCTCGATGACCCGCGTGCCGATGACATCGGTGATGTCGAGGACCTCGGGGTCACGGCGCGCGGCGGCATCGACGGCAGCCGCCTCGGTGCTGGCCGGGAAGGGGCGGGCCGGCTGGTGGTAGACCTCGGCCGCCGGCACCGAGACCAGCTCCCGCTCGGGGTAGCGCAGTGCCGTGAGCCGCCCGCCGAACACGCAGCCGGTGTCCAGGCAGAGGGTGTTGTTGATCCATTCCGGGGCGGGGACCGGGGTGTGCCCGTACAGCACCATGGCCTTGCCGCGGTACTCCTGGGCCCACGGGTAGCGCACCGGCAGCCCGTACTCGTCGGTCTCGCCCGTGGTCTGCCCGTACAGGCAGAAGTCGCGGACCCGGCCCGACGCCCGGCCCTGATAGCGCTCGATCAGCCCGGCGTGCGAGACGACCAGCTGCCCGCCGTCCAGGACGTAATGGCTGATCAGGCCGTCCAGGAACTGCTCGACCTCAGCGCGGAGCTCGTCCGGCTCGGCTGCCAGCTGAGCCAGCGACTCGGCCAGGCCGTGAGTGACCTGCACGTTGCGGCCGCGCAGCGCGCGCAGCAGCTTGTTCTCGTGATTGCCCGGCACGCAGAAGGCATCGGCCGCGGCCACCATGCCCCTGACGAGCCGCAGCACGCCAGGCGTGTCGGGACCCCGGTCGACCAGGTCGCCGACGAAGATCGCGCGACGGCCATCCCGGTGGGCGCCCGTGGCCCGTCCCTCGCTGTCCCGGGCGATGTCGTAGCCCAGCTCGGTGAGCAGGAGCTCAAGCTCGGCCCGGCAGCCGTGGATGTCGCCGATGACGTCGAACGGCCCGCTCTCGTGCCGCAGGTCGTTGTACAGCTTCGTGCGGACCACGGAGACCCCCGCTATCTCTGCAGCGCCGCGCAGGGTGTGGACGGTCCGGAAGCCCTCCCGCTTGAGTCCCTTGACGCCCCGGCGCAGCTGGTCGCGCTGGCGGCCGATGACGTGGGCCCCGAAGTCGCGATCAGGACGGGCCGCGTTGCGGGCGACGCACACGCTCTCCGGGACGTCCAGCACGATCGCCACCGGCAGGACATCGTGCTCGCGGGCCAGGGCGACCAGCTGCCTGCGGGCGTCGGGCTGCACGTTGGTGGCGTCCACGACCGTCAGCCGCCCGGCCTTCA
This sequence comes from Streptosporangiaceae bacterium, assembly GCA_036510065.1. Taxonomy (GTDB): domain Bacteria; phylum Actinomycetota; class Actinomycetes; order Streptosporangiales; family Streptosporangiaceae; genus DASUBV01. Next base: position 16,779 of record DATCEO010000181.1, read on the forward strand.
GCCGCTGGCCGGCGATGTAATGCAGCAGCTCGAAGGCCTGGGGCGTGGCGGACTGGTCGTTCTCGTCGTCGGCCACCAGGCCGCGGCAGAAGTCCGACGAGATCACCTCCGTCGGCCGGAAGTGGGCCCGCCCGAAGGTGGACTTTCCCGAGCCGCTGACGCCGATGAGGACGACGAGGCTCAGCTCGGGAACCGTCAGTTCGCGCGTCATGCGGCCACCTTGCTGAAGATCGCCATCTGGGTGGGCGGGCCGACCTCCGGGTCGTCTGCTCCCACCGGGAGGTAGCGAACCGCGTAGCCGTACGCCAGCGCCGCGCGCTGCGCCCAGGACCGGAACTCGTCCCGAGTCCACTCGAAACGGTGATCGCGGTGCCGCATGGTCCCGGCCGGCAGAGTCGCGAACCGCACGTTGTACTCCACGTTCGGGGTCGTCACGATCACCGTGGCCGGGGCGGCATGGCCCAGCACGACCCGCTCCAGCGCGTCCAGGCGCGGCGGGTCGACGTGCTCGATGACCTCCATCAGCACCGCGACGTCCAGGCCGGCCAGTCGATCGTCCCGGTAGGTCAGGGCGGACTGGAAGATCTGCAGCCGGTCACGCTGCCGCTCGGTCATCTGGTCCAGGTGCAGCTTGCGTCCGGCGATCTGCAGGGCACGCGCCGACACGTCGGCCGCGACGATCTGCTCGATGCCGCGCTCGGCCAGCAGGTCCGCGACCAGCGCCCCCTCACCGCAGCCCAGATCGCCAACCCGGCGGGCGCCCGCTGCCCGGATCGCCGCGAGCACGGCGCCGCGGCGCTGCTCGGCGAGCGGGACCGGCCCCTGCGGCGAATCCGGGGTGTCCAGCACGGCCGCGCCGTCCGGGGCATTGTCGAACTGCTCGGGCTCTGCGTCGTCGACCTCCGCCAGCCGCGCCAGCGCCGACTGGGTCAGTTCCCGGCGGTGCGACAGGTACCGCCGGGTGATGAGCGCCTTCTCCGGGTGAAACGAGAGCCACCCGTCGCCGGCCCGGATCAGCTTGTCGACCTCGTCGTTGCTGACCCAGTAGTGCTTCGCGTCGTCCAGCACCGGGAGCAGTACGTACAGGTGGTTCAGGGCGTCGGCCAGCCGCACGTCAGCAGTCAGCCGGACCTGGAAGTAGCGCGAGTCGCCCCACTCCGGGATCGCCGGGTCCAGCGGGGTGCTCGTCGCCTCGACCCGCCATCCCAGCGGCTCGAACAGGCGGCGCAGCAGATCGGCGCCGCCCCGGCACGGGACCGCCGGGACGCCGATCTCCAGAGGGAGCGGCGAGGCCGCCAGCTCCGGGCGGGCGTCGCACCGCCCGGTGAGGGCCGTCCGGAAGACGTCCTTCAGCGCCATGGCCAGCATGCTCGACGCCGCGTACGGGCGGTCGTTCACGTACTGCCCCAGCGCGAAGCCCTCGCCGGCCGGTCCCTTCCGCCCGCGGACCAGCGCGATCGGATCAACCTCCAGGAGCAGCACCGCCGTGCACCGCTCGTCCGTGCTCTCGGGGTAGAAGACATGCGCCGTGCCCACGGACTGCGGGAACGACTGCACCCGGCCGGGATGCTTGTGCAGCAGGTACCCCAGGTCGGACGCCGGGGCGTGGGTGGTGGCGATGGTGAGCAGCACGATGACCCAGTCTTCACGAACCGGTCGCCTGCGTCGCCCCTATTATCTGGGCCACTTCTCTGGGCCACCCGTTTTCCGGGCGGCGGGCAACCTCGTCATGAACCAGGGACACGGCGCGCTGGCCGTCTTGTAGTGCCTGGGGCGCGGTGTCAGGCTGGTGCCGTGGATGGCGGCATGCGGTGTGCGAGCGGCAGGGTCTTGATAGTGCGGAGCTACTACCGGGTGGCCGAACCGCCAGATGTGCAAGAGGTTCGCCTGCAGGTTCGGCTCGACGCCATCTGCATGCCCAGCCAGGATGGGCAGCCGTCCGGCTCCCCGGCACGGGTCGTGATGCGGCCGTTCACGGTCGGCTATGGCGCAGCCGACCATGATGAGCGGCTTGAGCGTGTCCGTGAAGCCGCTGCCGACTACGCGACGGACCAGCTCGACCAGCGCCTGGGCGGCAGCAGGCTCGACACAGGTCTGTGGATGTCGGAGAACTCGTTCCCTCCTGCCATCGCCGTGCAGGTCATGACAGATGTCAACGTCAGGCTGAACGAAGGGCTTGCACGTACTCTGAGGAACGCTGCTGTCAGTGCCGGGTCTCCTGCCGTGGTCGCCGACGTGGGCGCCGGGATCGCCGCCGACTTCGCCCTGGCTCCGGTCGCGAAGCCGATAAGACAGGCGACAAGGACGATTGAGTTGGCCGGGCTGGCGATTGGCGTCATCACCTGCCAGCCACATCTGGCCATGGCCTGCGCGAAAGCCCTTGTTCATGACGAAGCCAGGACGCTCGGCAGCAGAGCCATTACTGACGCAATTCGTGATCAAGCCAGTTCTGCAAGAGGCAGGGCAGGAAGGCAGCCGGGTATCCTAAGGACCCCGGGAACCGGCACAGCACCGCCTCCTTACCGTAGGCAATATCCAGGAAGCACGGCTGCTAACGACAGGACGCGGAACGACCGGCCCGGTCGCACCGATCGAGGCACGAGAGGCGGCCCGGCGGCGGGCCGCCCCTGAGGCGAGGTGACCCGCGTGGATCGTGCGTGGCGAGACAGGTGACCAGACCGATCAGGAATCGAGAAGCGCCGGTCAGCAAGCCGCAGCTAGCCTGACCGTCATGGACATCACCATTCACGCGACGTTCCTCCCGCAGGACGACCCGGACGCAGCCCTGGCCTTCTACCGAGACACCCTCGGCTTCGAGGTCCGCAACGACGTCGGATACGGCGGGATGCGCTGGATCACGGTCGGACCCGCCGGCCAGCCCGGCACGTCCATCGTCCTGCACCCGCCGGCCGCCGACCCCGGCATCACCGACGACGAGCGCCGGACCATCACCGAGATGATGGCCAAGGGAACTTACGCCATCATCACCCTGGCCACCAAGGACCTCGACGGCACCTTCGCGCGGCTGGAGGCCAGCGACGCCGAGGTCGTCCAGGAGCCGACCGAGCAGCCGTACGGGGTCCGCGACTGCGCCTTCCGCGATCCCGCGGGCAACCTGATCCGCATCAACCAGCTGCGCTGAGCCGCGCTGACGCGGCTGTTTCAGGTCCTCTGTCGGCAGTGGGATGGCATTGGAGACGACGCGGGGTGAAGCGGGTGCTAGCTTGCCGTGACGCGCTCTGGCCCTCGAGGTGGTTCTAGACCTCTGCCCGCGCTCTGACCAGCGGGCTAGCGCATAGGCGGTCATTGACCGACCTCCGGAACGCCAGGTCGGCCAATGTGGTGAAATGGTGCGCGAGCGACCAAGTATCCAGGGTCGCGACGCCAGGTCACGTGCGCGGCGTGGGCACGGCGGTGGTGACAGCCAGGAAGGCGGTGTCATGTCCAGCGCGCAGTTGTATGACACCATCGGAGCCACCTACACCGTGACGCGGCGCACCGAGCCGCGGATCGCCGCGCAGGTCTGGGCTGCGCTCGGCGATGCGCGGACCGTGCTGAATGTCGGGGCTGGCACCGGCTCCTACGAGCCCTCCGACCGTGACGTCACCGCGGTGGAGCCGTCGGCGGTCATGCGTGCGCAGCGTCCCGCAGGCGCGGCGCCGTGCGTGGCTGCTGCCGCGGAGAGCCTTCCGTTCGAGGACCAGTCCTTCGACGCCGCGATGGCTTTTGCCACCGTTCATCACTGGCAGGACCCGATCGCGGGCCTGCGCGAGATGCGGCGCGTGGCTCGCCGCGTGGTGGTCTTCACGCACGACAGCAGTGACACCGGATGGCGTCGTCGGTTCTGGCTTACTCGCGACTACCTGCCTGAGGTCGCTGACCTCCTCGTAGGGCGGCCTTCGCTGACCGAGCTGGCCCGCGCGATCGGAGCCCGGATAGAGCCGGTGCTCATTCCGTGGGACTGCGCGGACGGCTTCTTCGAGGCCTACTGGCGCCGGCCCGAGGCATACCTGGACGATCATGTTCGTCGCGGACTATCGGTGTGGGCCAGAGTCGGGCCGGACGCCGAGCAGCGGGCAGTGCGGAGCCTCCGTGTTGACCTTGTCTCAGGCCGGTGGGCCGAACGCAACCGCGACCTCGTCGCTCTCGATGCAGCGGAGCTTGGCCTTCGCCTGCTCGTAACCTGAGCCCCGCCGCAGGCTAGGTACAAGTTGCTGCGACTGCCGCCGCTGGCTGAGCCTTGTCACAGGGCCTCTGACCTGGTGGGCGATACTGGGATCGAACCAGTGACCTCCTCGGTGTGAACGAGGCGCTCTCCCGCTGAGCCAATCGCCCGTGTCCGCGGCATCGTCGGGCCGCCGCGGAAGCGTTTACCAGACTAGCGCATCCGCGACTGGCGGGAAGTCGCGTCCGCGCCGCCTGTCTCCGTCCCGGCAGTCCGGGCCTGCTTGTCCCTGTCTGGCAGGCTTTCCCTCGGGTGACACGCCGAGTCTCTCCAGAAACTTCGCGGCGCCCCCGCTGGCAGGGCCGGCCTCCCGGGTGCGCGGACCCGGCCGGGCGCGACCCCGAGGCGGTCATCAGGCCTGGCCGTACCCGCGATTTCGCCGCATGTCCTGCTTCCGGACGCCCGGTTCGCCCGCTCCTTGGCCGCCGTATCCGGCGAAACCAGGGATGTACTGACTGTTACGCATCGTCGGCCCGCATGCCGGCGCAACGCCCGATCTGCCGGTTGATGAGTGAGACCAAGGTCACATTGCGTCGTTGGGGGGCATGGAACAGGACGTGCCAGAAACGGTGTTTTATGATCCGGAGCGTTTGACCAGGTCGGGCCCAGTCGGGCCGGATTTGTTGATCAGTGACCGAGGTTACGAGCGCTCCAATTCGCGGAATCTAACTGGCGCGTTGACATTCCGGCGGCACATCAGTGCCATAAGTGATGGCAAACGCGTCCCGACGAGGAAGCCCGGCAATCCGGGACACGACAAGGCAAAGGTCTGGCCCGATGATGAACAGCAGCGCTACCGTCTCCGCCGAACTCGGACTCAGTCTGGTGGTTCCCGAGCACGGAGCCGTTCCGCTCGTGGCCAGCCTGTGCTACAGCGCTGACGACCCCTACGCTATCCGGATGGCCTTCCACGTGGGCGCCGACGAGCCGGTGGAGTGGATCTTCGCGAGGGAACTGCTGGCCGTCGGCCTGGAGGGACCCGCTGGCGAGGGCGACGTCCAGGTGTGGCCGTCGCTGGAGCGCGGCCTCGAGGTGCTGAACCTGGCACTGTCGTCGCCGTTCGGGGAGGCCCATTTCGAGGTCCCGCGCAGCGCCACGGCAGAGTTCCTCAGCCGGACGTACGGGATGATCGCCGCGGGCCGGGAGAGTGAGTTCCTCGACGTCGACAACGAGCTCGACGAGCTGCTCTGGCGCGCCTAGCCGTTATGCAGGATTTCCCCGGGTTATCGCAAGCCGCCGCAGTTTGCGCTGGCCGTTTCGCAGATGTCGGGGAGTAGCCGGTCAATGGCGGCTATCTGTTCCGCTACCTCACGGTCGACGTCCATGCGCGGCACATGCTGCCGGATAAGGGAGTGCACGGCCGCAATAGCGGCGCTTGGCTCCGCTATGTCCGCTCGCATTCCCACGCCCTGGGCCGCGCAGAGTATCTCTACCGAGAGGCAGGTACGGACGTTCTCGACGATGTCGCGGAGCTTGCGCACTCCTGTCCAGCCCATCGAGACGTGATCCTCCTGCTTGCCCGAGGTCGGGATGGTGTCGACGCTGGAGGGATGGGCGAGCACCTTGTTCTCGCTGACCAGTGAGGCGGCCGTGTACTGGGCCAGCATGTAGCCGGAGTTGGTCCCCGCGTCCGGGGCCAGGAACGGCGGCAGGCCGCGCGAGAAGGCCGGGTCGAGCATCCGGTCCACCCGCCGCTCACTGATGCTGGCCAGTTCCGAGATCGCCATGCCGAGCATGTCGGCGGCGAACGCCAGGGGCTCACCGTGGAAGTTGCCCGTGGTCATGACCTCGCCGTCGGCCACGATGACCGGGTTGTCCACCACGGCGCCCAGCTCGGTGTCCAGCACCCGCCGGGCGTAGCCGAGCACGTCCCGCACCGCACCGTGCACCTGAGGCGCGCAGCGCAGGCAGTAGGCGTCCTGGACCGCGTGCCTGCTGTGCCGGTGGCTGGCCATCAGCCCGGAGCCCGCCAGCAGCGCCCGCAGGTTGGCGGCGCTGTCCAGCTGGCCCGGGTGCGGCCGGATGACCTGCACCCGCTCGTCGTAGGGCCGGTCGGTGCCGAGCAGGGCCTCGATGGACATGGCGCAGGCAATGTCGGCCGCCGCCACGAGCAGCTCGGTGTCACTCACGGAGAAGGCCAGCAGCGCCTGCATCGGCTCGGTCCCGTTGACCAGCGACAGGCCCTCCTTCGGGCCGAGGGTCAGCGGCTCGATTCCGTGCTCGGCGAGCACCTCCGCGGCCGGACGGCCCGCCGGCCCGTCGGCCGGGGTCCGCAGCCGTCCGCCGCCAATTAGCGGCTGAGCCAGGTGCGCGAGCTGGGCCAGGTCACCCGACGCCCCCACCGAGCCCTTGCCGGGGATAACCGGCAGCAGGTTCAGCTCCAGCAGCTCCAGCAGTCGGCGGGGCAGGTCAACCCGCACCCCGGACAGGCCCGCCGCCAGCGTCCGGGCCCGCAGCAGCAGGATGGCGCGGACGGCGGCATCACCCAGTGGCGCCCCGCTGCCCGCGGCGTGCGAGACCACGATCGACCGCTGCAGGCGGTTCAGGTCGGCCTCCCCCACCGCGGTATCGGCCAGGGCCCCGAAACCGGTGTTGACGCCGTAGACCGGGCTGTCCCCGGCAATTGCCGCGGTGACGACACCGAGGCTGAATTCCATCCGGGCGGCCACCTCCGGGCCGAGCTCGGCCCGCGCGGCTCCGTTCGCCACGTCTACCACGTCTTCCACGGTGAGAGCTTCGCCGTTGACGACCACAGTTCGCATGGGAGCAGCCTGCCATCCGGCGGGCAGCCCCGGCGCCAGACCCCTGATCTTGGGCCCCGGCACGCCCCGGCTCGGCTGCGGCGGGCATGGTGGCGAGTTTGCGGGCCGAGCAGGATCGGCTACAGTTCTGAACGCGCGCCGATGATGGTCACTTGCTATCCTCTAGGCTCCATCGGTGTTACGCGGACGTGGCTCAGTTGGTAGAGCATCACCTTGCCAAGGTGAGGGTCGCGGGTTCGAATCCCGTCGTCCGCTCGGAAGTGCCGGAAGCCGTCCTGCGCGCCGACGGCCACGGCTTAGCGGTACTCGGGCCCGCCCCTCTGGGGAGGGCCCGCTGGCGGAATGGCCGAGTGGCTTAGGCAAGGGCCTGCAAAGCCCTGTACGCGGGTTCGATTCCCGCTTCCGCCTCTGCGGGCGATTAGCTCAGCGGGAGAGCACTTCCCTGACACGGAAGGGGTCACTGGTTCAATCCCAGTATCGCCCACG
>DATCEO010000182.1:0-5441 GCA_036510065.1 Streptosporangiaceae bacterium
CTGCCGCACTCACAGCTGCTCACCCACGGCCTCGCTGTGCGCCTGGCCGAGGGGTTCCTGGCCGCCGCCCCCACGCTCAAGGAGGCACTGCGCCGCTACCGGGCGCAGCCGCAGGAGCTGGGCTGGCTGTCCGTCTCGTACAACATGGTCGCCATGGACCTGTGGGACGACGAGGCGTGGTTCGAGCTCGCGGCCGGCCAGGTCCGGCTGGCGCGAGCGAACGGCACCCTCAGCTGGCTTCCGTTCGCGCTGGACTATCTCGCCGAGATCCACATCCAGGCCGGCGAGCTGTCGAAGGCGGCGGCCTTGCTGATGGAGCGTGAGCGCGTCGACCCGGGGACCAGAGAGGCCACCTTGCCCTACATCCCACTGCTGCTCGCCGCGTGGCGCGGGGACGCGCCGACCGCGGCCGAACTGGCCGAGGAGATGGCCCGTGGCGCCTCGGACCGGGGCGAGGGCGCGGCACTGACCTACACGGACTACGCGCAGGCGGTGCTGTACAACGGCCTCGGCAACTACGGGCCCGCCGCCGAGGCGGCGCACGGTGCCAGCGCCGTCGACGAGATCGTTATCTCGCCCTGGGCCCTGTATGAGCTGGTGGAAGCCGCGGCACGAAGCGATCAGCAGGAACGTGCCTGCGCGGCGGCTGATCAGCTGTCGCAGCTAGCCGTGGCGAGCGCCAGCAACTGGGCTCGCGGGGCGGCGGCGCGGTCCCGGGCGCTGGTATCCGGGGGACACGCCGCCGAAGAGGAGTACCGCGAGGCGATCGAACTGCTGGGCAGAACCCGGATGGCGACCCACCTGGCCCGCGCCCGCCTGGTCTACGGCGAATGGCTGCGCCGGGAGAACCGGCGGATCGATGCCCGCAACCAGCTGCGGCCCGCGTTCGACGCGCTCGCGTCCATGGGCGCCGAGGCCTTCGCCGAACGCGCGCGGCGAGAGCTCCAGGCGACCGGCGAGAAGGTGCGCAAGCGCAGCGAACATACCCGCGCCGACCTGACTCCGCAAGAGGAGGAGATCGCCCAGCTGGCCCGCGAGGGACGAACCAACCCGGAGATCGGCGCACAGCTGTTCATCGGCGGCCGGACCGTGGAGTGGCACCTGCGCAAGGTGTTCGTCAAGCTGGACATCAGCTCCCGCCGCGAGCTCGACCAGGCCCTGAGAAGCAGGAGCGTTCGGTCATGACGGAACAGATGCCCGGCGAGTTGATCTACGAGTACACCATCCAGTCGACCGGGGCGACCTCGTACGGTGTGCCCGCGCTGGACGCTCTGCTGTCCGGTGTCGCAGACATCCCTCCGCAAGGGGCCCGGTACGACCTCGCCTTCCAGGGGCCGATCGTCGGCCAGAGGCTACGAGGAACGGTTGAGCTAACCGACTACATCCACATCCGTCCCGATGGTCGCGTTCAACTCCACATCCATGCAGAGATCACGACCGAGGATGGCAAGAAGATCGCGCTCTATGCCGATGGCGTCGCCCACTTCACGGAAGGACCACCCGTTGGCGACCTGCGCGAAAACGTGACCATGACGACTTCCGAGCCCGACTATGCGTGGGTAAACCCACTTCAGATCTGGGCCCGGGGCACGGTCGACCTAGCCAAAGGCGAGGCACATGTCACGGGCTACGTCGTCTAGCGCCTGTCGGACAGCCGACCTCGCCCGGCTGATCAAGAGCCCGCCGCCGAGCGCGAGTGACGGCGAAGTGATCGGGGACGGCGACCTCAGGGCGGACCGAGGCACGATCCGGCTCGCTCGCCAAGCCGTGCTTGGCGAGCAAGCCGGCCACCGCCGGTCGAACCCGTCGATCTAGCTATAGCTAGGGTTGGGCGGGCCGAGGTAGGGGAACTGGGCCAGCAGGTCGTCGTGCGGCTTCAGACCGCTCGGCGGAACCTTCCCGTGGGTCAGCCAGGCAAAGCGCATGCTGTAGACGTCGTCGGTGAGGACGCGGCCGTTGGGGTAGATGGCGGGCTTGGTGCGGTCGTAGCGCAGGATGTCGGGCAGCACCTGCAGGGCTGCCGCCTTGGCCTCCTCGGGCGAGTAGCCGCTGTTTTCCAGGATCTTGGACCACGGCCCCAGATAGTTGGCGACGTCGTCGGCGGGCTGCCGGGAGTTGTAGAGGTTTTTCTCGCCGTCGGGGTTGATGAACGGGTTGATGGTCGGGTGTCCGCCGCGGTCCATCTGCACCAGGGTGCCATCGCGGCGCAGGCTGATCGAGGCCCAGACGCCGATCTCCGGCCCGTCGCCGAGCATGTCGGTGGGTACCTCCAGCGCTATGGAGTCCACGTTGTTGTCGGCGAAGTCGTCGTGCCCGGTCCACTGGAATCCGTGCAGGGCGCCCTCGACGTCGGCGAAGAACGGGTCGCTGCGCAGCCCGGCGGACAGCCGGATCGTGCCGGCCTGGACGGGCCGGGCCGTGCCGTCGAAGCTGACCGGCAGGGAGTCGGTGAGCTGTTCGCCCGCTGGCTCGGGCTGGCGGGCCTCGGCGCCGGTGGCGTACCAGGCGGTCCCGGTTTGCGTGCCGTTCTCGTACTCGGAGAAGGTGAAGGTGAAGGCGATATCGGCTTGCAGGTCGCCGTCGGTGTCGATGTTGATCCGGTAGACCGCGTCGGGGTGGAATTCCGGGCCGGTCGTGGGCGCGGGTATGGGGGGCGGGGCGCTGGTCGGGTTCGAGTCGATGATCAGCACCGTCATGGCGGGCTGGTGACGGTGAAATAGCGCGTGGTGATGTTCGGGGTTGTCTGACGCTTTGAAGACGAACACGTCGGTCAAGTCCAGGCGCCTGTCGTCGCCGGGAAACTTGAGATTGTCGGCGCTGAAGTGGTTCGACATGGTGGCTCCTTCGGTTGCGATTTGGTGATGATTGCCCAGGTCGGTGATGCTGCGGCCGGGCGGCCGGGCGGTTAGCTGCCCAGGAAGTCCAGCAGCGCGGTGTTGACCTGGGCGGCGTGGGTCCAGGCGATGGCGTGCGGGCCGCCCTCGACGACGACCAGCTGCACGTCCTTGATCAGGCCGGGCAGCCGCTGGCCGGTCTTGCCCAGCGGCAGGACCTGGTCCGCGTCGCCCTGCACGACCAGCACCGGCACGTCGATCTGGGGCAGGTCGTCGCGGAAGTCGGTGGTCCAGGTGCCGATGCAGGCCACCGCGGCGGTGGCCGAGGCGCTGACGGCGAGGTTCCAGCTGGCCTGGAAGGCCTGATCGCTGACCAGCGTGCCGCGCAGGGTGTCGACGTTGTAGAAGGTGTCCAGGAATCCCTTCATCCAGGCCGGGGTGTCGGCCCGCGCGGCCTGGGCGAACCCGTCGAACAGGCTTTGCGGTACCCCGTCGGGGTTGTCGCTGGTTTGCAGCAGGTATGGCGGGATCGGGGAGACCAGCACGCCCTTGGCCACCCGCGCCGACCCGTAGCGGCCCAGGTAGCGGGTGACCTCGCCGGTGCCCATCGAGTGCCCGACGAGTACGGCGCAGCGCAAGTCCAGGTACTCCAGCAGCGTGTTCAGGTCAGCGGCGAAGGTGTCGTAGTCGTAGCCGACGACCGGCTGGCTGGACTTGCCGAACCCGCGCCGGTCGTAGGTGATGACCCGGTACCCGGCCTCCAGCAGCACCGGGACCTGCTTGTCCCAGGCCCGGCCGCTGAGCGGGTACCCGTGGATCAGCACCACCGGCTGGCCGGCGCCGTGATCCTCGTAGTAGATCTCGATGTCTGAGCTGTTTTCCCGGCCGACGGTGACTGTGGGCATGAGACATCCTTCCGTTAACGGCGACCCGCCGGCCCCAGGCCGCGGACCAGGAGCCGGGCGGTTTCGCCTGCAAGTTGGCACTAAAACCACGGTCGCGCTCCGGGCGGTACATCGCACCCGTACAGACCCTGGCGGGTGCCCGGGTCTGCGGCTGGCGGGCACCCCTTCGGCCCCGTAGATGTGGCGGTGCCCGGAGCCAGGACAGCGGATTCCTGACGTCCGTAGCATCAGTCCGCCCCAGCACCGGACGGACGTCGGCCGGCTGGTCACCGGTACCGGCGTGCGCCCGGGCCGACCCGCAGACCGGGGCACGGGCCAGGGACCCTACGGGTGCGAGTGACCTCCGCCGCACGCGACCGTGGAAGCCAGGACACCAAGCCCTCCCGGCCATTACCGGCCCGGGCTATGTCGGCAATAGACACATTATTGGAAATGGGCGACGGCAATGAATACCGCCAAGCAGGCAATGAAGAACATGGAATACGTGCGCAGGCTGCTCGAGGAAAAGCAGGCTGGATTCTCCGCGTCCGTTGAATTGGCCGTGTCCTTTATCCGCCGTCAGATCGAGTGGCCGGAGGAAACGATGGAACTGACGCTGCCGCCTGTACGCCACGAGACCATCGAGAAGCAAGACCCGGTGCACGAGTGGCGCGTGGCCCGGCTGGCGCGCCTGGGCATCCCCTGGCCGGTGGCCGAAGCTGCCGGCGGCCATGTCGACTGGCACCAGATGGCGGCGCTGGTGCAGCGGGGCTGCCCTCCGTGGCTCGCACTCCGCATCCTCCGCTGATACAGGCCGGCGACTGAAATGAATGCCCTACCGGATAGCATTCCCGCCCGCGGCGCAGCCGCGAGCGCATCTAGGTGGCCTCACATCGGGCAGCTGCTACGGCAGTCGTTCGCGGCGATGACCGCCCGGGAGCGAGCCAGGCTGATCGCGATGTACGGGGTGATCGCGAGCCTGCACGTGGCCGGGTTCGTCATCTTGTTCGTGTTCGTGTTGCCCTCGCATTACAAGGGGCTCGGGGTGGGGGTGGCGGTGCTGGCCTACACGCTCGGCTTGCGGCACGCGTTTGACGCCGATCACATCTCGGCGATCGATAACTGCACGCGTAAGGTGCTGGGCGAGCGGCAGGGCACGGGAGCCCCGCGCCCGCTGGGGTTCGGGTTCTTCTTCTCCCTGGGGCACTCCACCGTCGTGGTCGCCATCGGGGCCGGGATCGTAGTGGCGGAGAAGACGGTCTTCGGCGCGGTCTCGGACAGTGGCTCGGGGCTCGAACGGTTCGGGGGACTGTTCGGCACAATCGTCTCGGCGGCATTCTTGCTGCTGATCGGGCTGCTGAACCTGGTGGTCCTAGCCGGGATCGTGCGGGTCTTCGCCTCGATGCGCCGGGGCGAGTACGACGAGGCCGAGCTGGAGCGCCAGCTGGCCAACCGCGGGTTCTTCTACCGGTTCTTCGGCGGCTGGATGAAGGTCATCACCAAGGAGTGGCAGCTGTACCCGGTCGGGGTCGTGTTCGGCCTGGGCTTCGACACCGCCACCGAGGTTGCCCTGCTGGCCACCACCGCGCTGCTGGCCTCCCAGCACATCCCCTGGTACGCGATCATCTGCCTGCCGGTCCTGTTCACCGCGGGCATGACGTTCATGGACACCACCGACGGGCTGTTCATGAACCTGGCCTACGGCTGGGCGTTCTTCAACCCG
>DATCEO010000183.1:0-2440 GCA_036510065.1 Streptosporangiaceae bacterium
CGACCGGGAAGGGCCGCAAGCGGTGGACCAACCGGTGGAAGGCCGCCCTCAACGCCTTCGACATCACCTTCGACGGCCGCCTTACCGCGGGCCGGAACTAACAACCAAGATCAAGTTACACCGTTAACTTGACAGACCCGAACCTGGCGCGCAGATCGAGCGCCGGTCGCCGAGCTCTTACCCGTCGTACGATCCCGGCAGGAACCGCGCCGAACGGCCGCTATTCGCGCGGTTAGGGCTCTCTGGGCGTTGCCCGTTCTCGGAGAGCACAGCGGGCCGGCCGGGCGGGGCGGAGAATCATTGACATGGACGTGGATGTCGATAGCCTTGCCCGGATGCTCGCCGGCCGGATGACGGCCGTAGTCCCGGACGGGTTCCGGGTCGAGGCTACGGACGGGATGCTGTGGTAATCCGCTGAGGACGGGAAGTTCCCGGGCCAGCTGGGCGATTACCGCGTCGGCATGGCCGGGACCTACGGGCGGGACAACTTCACGGCGCACGGCGACACCGCCGCGGAACGCATCGAGGACGGGGCGGCACAGGCGCTCGACGACCTGCAGGACTACGTGGATGAGGCCACCCACGATCCGTGGCCGGGCGAGCGGACGCCGCCGCAAGCATGCGCAGAGATCCGCGGCACCCTGCTGCACCTGTGGTTCGGCCAGCCCGGCACAAGCGGCCACATCGACCTCGCATGCGAGCCTATCCCGCTCGCCAGCATCCAGCACCGCGCCTGAAGCCGGAGCGCCACTCAGATCACACAGATCTGCAGGCGGTGACCGGACGTGCCTCGCCTCTCCCGCGCGTACCGAACGGCGGTTTTGGTGCATGCCCATTTCTGTCCCTTCCGTCATACGGAGCGTGATCGTGGGCTTGAGGAAGGATGGCGAGGGCATCCAGGGGTCCAGGACATGATGTCCACCGCTGACTGTGAGGGCCGCGCATTCGCTTACTCTTATGGTCTAGGTATTAGGCCTAATCCCGGAGTGGAGTGACTAATCGTGGCGCAGACGATGCAGGTTGAGTATGTGGATGACATTGACGGCAGCGAGGCCGACGGGACGGTCAGATTCGGGCTCGGTGGTGTCGATTATGAGATCGACCTCAGTAAGAAGCACGCCGGCCAGCTTGAGAAGGCCGTTGGGCCGTTCATCGCGGCGGCCCGCACGGTGCCGTCATCGCGGCGCCCGGTTCGCAGTGCGCGGACGGCCCGCCATGACCAGTCCGACGTGCGGGCCTGGGCTCGGGCTCAGGGCCTGAAGGTGTCCGGCCGCGGCCGGATCCCGGCCGACGTGCTGGCCAGGTACGAGGCCGCCCGCTAGGCAGCCGGGCGGTGCAGCGGGTCCCGCGACACAGCGCTCCGGCCGGCGGATCAGCGTTAGCCGCCGCCGCGGGCGCGTTCCCGCACGCTTCGTTGCATGAGGTGCAATCACAGAGGGTGGTCGGCTGTGGGTTTGCCAGAAGTCTTGGGCCTTCGGACCGCCGGAACCATCTCGACTCCTTCTCCAGGTGTCCGGGTATCGGACTGATCTTCTGGCTCGGGCCTGTCTCTCCGCGGCCGGGCGCTGGCGCAGAAACGGTGCGCTGGCACATATATCAAGACCCCGCGGGCCACCCGTTCTGCCTGGTGGTCCGCTGATGCAGCCACCGCACGCAAGCGCTCCGCTCCGCGGCACAAGCGTGCATTCACACTCAGCGCTGGCCATGCATAAACATACGGCCTGGCCCGCCCTGTCTGCCCGTCCGTCGTCGAGATCGGCAACCGTGCGGAGAGCCCTTCATAACAGCGCGCCGAGCCGCCTAATTGAGAATTGAGGTAGGCGCTGCGGCCTGGTCGTAGTGTTCAGAGGTCCCGATGGGCTGGCTCCCGAACCGCCTGCCGACCGCGTGCGGTCTGGCTTTATATCGAGGTGCCGGCCTGTCGGGTCTCGCCGTGGCGTGGCTCGAAAGAGGCGCGACGCCAGCAGATCCGGAATTAGGCATGCCCGCCACGGTTCCCATTCTGGACGATGACCTGGAGCCTGCTGATGGCAGCTGTGATGATCGGTGTCGATCCGCACAAGGGGTCGCACACGGCGGTGGCGATCGGCGTGGCCGAGGAGCCGCTGGGCGAGTTGCGGGTCCGCTCGTCAGCTTCCCAGGCGGATCAGCTCGTGGCGTGGGCGGCGGCCTGGCCGGAGCGGACCTGGGCGGTTGAGGGTGCCGGAGGCCTGGGCCACTTGCTCGCCCAGCAGCTGGTCACTGCCGGCGAGCGAGTGCTCGATGTGCAGCCCAAGCTCGGCGCCCGGGTGCGGCTGCTGTCGACCGGGGCGACGAACAAGAATGACCCGAACGACGCCTGGTCGGTCGCGGTCGCGGCGCTGCGCTCAGCTACCCGGCGGGAGGTGACCGCTGATGACCACGCGACGGTCCTCAAGGTGTGGTCCAAGCGCCACCGTGA
>DATCEO010000184.1:0-24801 GCA_036510065.1 Streptosporangiaceae bacterium
GCACGTCGTGTCCCGCTCATCGACGGACGCCAGCCCCGACTCCGCTAGGCGGGTCTGCTCGGCGTCCACGGTGTCGACGTCGGGAACCTCGATGCCCAGGTGGTTGAGGCTGCCGCCCTGGCCGGGGTTCTCCAGCAGCACGAGCTTGAGCGGCGGCTCGGCGATCGCGAAGTTCGCGTAACCGGGGCGGCGCTTGGCCGGCTCGGCGCCGAACAGCCTGGAGTAGAACGTGACCGCCTCATCGATGTCATTGACGTTGAGCGCGAGCTGGATACGGGACACGGGGACCTCCAGATAGCCAGGACTTTGATGTTCGTCTATGTCTGACCTGCAGCCGAGCTTGCCACGAGACATCGAGCTCTGTCAATATAGACGCATGGCGATTCCCCTGACCGTACTGAGCCCGGCCGAGACCGTCGCGTGCTGCTCACCCCTGTCGGCCGGGCCGCTAACCGCCGCGCAGGCCGAGCAGGTGGCGCCGCTGCTCAAGGCCCTGGCCGACCCGGTACGGCTGCGGCTGATGTCGCTGATCGCCTCCCACAAGGGCGGCGAGGCCTGCGTGTGCGACCTGAACGACGCGTTCGACCTGTCCCAGCCCACGATCAGCCACCACCTCAAGCTGCTGCACGAGGCCGGGCTGCTCGACCGCGACAAGCGCGGGGTCTGGGTGTACTACCGCGCCCGCACCGACGCCCTGGCCAGCCTCGGCGCCCTGATCGGCTGCCCGCCCGCCTGACCCGGAGGCACGACACCATGACCAGCCCCGATGAGCTAGCCGACGTCCGCGAGCGGGTCCGCGCCCAGGGCCTGGACATGACCGACGAGATGCTGACCGTGGCCAGAGGAGCCGCTCGCGAGGCAGGCGCCGAGAACGTCGAGTTCCTGAAAGGGCACATCGAGGCCATCCCGCTGCCGGACCAGTCGCTGGACGTGATCATCTCCAACTGCGTGATCAACCTGTCCGGCGACAAGCCCGCCGTGCTCGCCGAGACCTTCCGCGTCCTGCGGCCCGGCGGCCGGCTCGGCGTGTCCGACCTCGTCGCCGAGGATTACCTCACCCCGGCCCAGCGGATCGAGCGCGGCCGCCAGGTCGGCGCCATCGCCGGAGCCCTGTCCTTCATCGAGTACCGGGACGGGCTGGCGCAGGCCGGCTTCACCGGCATCAGCATCACGCCGACCCATCAGGTCGCGGACGGCCTGCATGCGGCCATCGTCCGCGCCGTCAGGCCATGAGCATCCAGGTCGATCAGATCGAGCGCGGCCGGCTAGCCATGGTGCGCTTGCGGGCTAGTTCCGTGACTTCCTCCGGGAGTGCCCCGGCGGCGGGCAGCAGCCCGGGCAGCACCTCCGGCTCGAGGGTCACCGCCCGGAAGACCAGGGCCACGGTGACCTCGTGGTCCGGCTGGGACACGATCTCGACCGGGTCCCCGGCGCGGATGTCGCCCGGCTCGATGACGCGCAGGAACGCGCCCGGCACGGCGGCCCGGGTGAACTGCTTGATCCAGCCGCGGCGGTCCAGCCAGCCCTGGAACGTCGCGCACGGGATCCGCGGGCAGGACACCTCCAGGATGACATCCGGACCGATGCGCCACCGCTCGCCGATCAGGGCACCATTAACGTCGACGCCCGCCGTCGTGAGGTTCTCCCCGAAGACGCCATTGGGCAGGGGCCGGCCGAGCTCGGCTTCCCAGCGGTCGAGATCTTCCCGGCTGTATGCGTAGACAGCCTGGTCGCCGCCGCCGTGATGCTTGACGTCATAGACCCGGTCACCGGCCAGTCCAACCGTGCCGGTCCCCCTGGGCCCGGGCGCGGCAACCGCGACGGCGCCTTCAGCGGGGCGCTTGTCAATGCCCGTCATCCCCTGCCCTTTCCACGAGCTGGGCCGGGGCTTGCCGACGTTGACCGAAACCAGTCGCATTCCCCCGACGGTACGGTCTGCCACGAGCGGAGGCCACACCATTTCCGCCGCCGCCCGGCCGCCGCCGCCCCGTCGGAGCCGTCAGCGGAACTGGGCCGCCCCTTCCGCGGGCGCCCGGCCGGGCTGCAGGAAGGACAGCGCCGCCTGCGTGAACGCTTCCGGGTCAGTGGCATGAATCAGGTGCCCGGCCGGAATGGTCACACTGGCCGCGCCGGGGATCCGCCGGACCAGCTCGGCCACCCGGTCCTGAGGAATGTGGCTGCTGGCGCCCCCTCCGATGACGAAGGTCTGCGCGGTGATCCGGCTGAGCCGCTCCAGCCATTCCGGGTCAGGATCGTCAATCTGACGCCGGATGGCCAGCACCATGTCCCAGTCGAAAGGCAGGTCCCCGTCCGGCTTCGCGGGAACGGTCCGCGGCCGGGGCAGCGGCGCCATGACGTCCTCCAGGATCAGCCGGCCGACAACTTGCGGATGTTCCTGCGCCAGCAGCAGGGCCAAGGCCCCGCCCATCGAGTGGCCGATCAGGTCCACCGGACCGGGCGCCAGGGCCTCCAGGAAGCCGCCACATCAGCGCGCATGAGCTCCAGCGAGTAGTCACCGGGCCAGTCGCTTCGCCTGTGACCGCGCAGGTCGGGTGCTTACACCCGCCAGTGCCGGGCGAACGCGGGCGCCACGCCGTCCCAGTCGGCCGCCCCTTCGCCCAGCGCGTGCAAGAGAACCAGCGGCGGCGCGCCGACCGGCCCCCACACCTGATAAGCCAGCCTGATTCTCCCGACGTCGATCACGCAGTCAGCGGCCATGCCTGGACCCTAATCGGAGATCCGGACGGGCGCTTGTGCCCAGGAACCTAGGTCACCAGCCGCGGGCCCGGAAGTCCGCTGCCGCCTGGCTCTGCGCGGCTGCGGCGTTACCCTGGGCGCATGGGCAGCAATCATGAGGAGCCGAACCGGGTCCTGGGCATACCCCGCGGGCCAGGGCCGGGAGCTCCGCGTCGACGGCAGGGCAAGGAGCAGCAGTACATCGCGGGCCTGCCGGCGGAGATGTTCGAGCAGGTCGATACCGAATGGCTGCGCTCGCTGGTCCATCCCGTCCGCGGCTACCGCCGCTGGGCGCGGCGCCGGCGCCTGGGCATCTATGACACGGACGAGGACGAGCCGCAGGCCAAGCGCTAACGACCCGTCCCGGCGTCCCACCTGGCTCCGGGCAGCCGCCGCCCATCAGCCCATGGCCACAACCTCCATTCGCCGACCGGCGTCATAAGGTGCGTGAACCGACACCGCGCCCTCCCTGTGCTCGTTCTCCCCGCGGTCGCTACGGCCGTGTCCCTGCTGATAGCCGGCTGCGGTTCCCGCCCGACCGCCGGCGCCGGGCACCCGTCCTCCCCCGCCGCGGCCACGGCCAGCCAGACCGCCAGCACGTCGCCCGCCGCGGCCAGCTCGCCCGGCGGGGCCACGGCGCCGGCCACCCGGAGTCCCGGCGCCTGCGGGGTACCCTCGCCGGCAGCGCCCGGGGCCCGGAACGAGCTGGGCGGCGTGCAGTTCGTGTCCGGCTCGACCGGCTGGGTGGTGGGCCCGGACCGGATCCTGGGGACCGATGACGGCGGGCGGCACTGGCTGACCGAGTACCGGACCACGGCGCGAGCCCGGCTGAGCTCGGTGGACTTCGTCGACTCCAGCCACGGCTGGGTCGTGGGGGCGTCGACCATCCTGGCCACCGCCGATAGCGGCGAGAAGTGGCGGCAGCTCCCCGAGCCGTGCCCGCTGCTGCGCACGGTGCACTTCATTAGCCCGGCCGTAGGGTTCGCGGTGGCCGGCGGCCAGGTGGCCGGCGGGCCGGTATCGGGCGGCGTGGTCTCCGGCGGCACGCCGGTGGTGGGCGGCGTCCTGCTGACCACCACCGACGGCGGGCAGCACTGGCGGCGGCTGCCCGCGCCACCCAATGTCCAGACGGTGTGTTTCGCCGCTCCGGGCAGCGGCTGGCTGGGCGCGGACGGGCGCATCTACGGGACGGCGGACGGGGGCCGGACCTGGACCCTAGCGGTCCGGGGAGTCCGCGCCCCGGTGAACATGCCCGGACTGGCCGCGGTGGAGTGTGCCGGGCCGTCGGCGGCCTGGGCCGAGCTGCTCGGCCCGGATGCGGCCATGAGCCAGCAGCCGCACGTCGGGTACCACGCCTCCGGACGGGCCTGGCGGCCGATCTTCGCCGAGCAGTACTTCCCGCATCCCGGCGTGCCGGTGTCGGCGCAGTCACCCGGGTCCTATTCCGGGCCGTTCAGTGCGGTCAGCCCGGCGGACGCCATGTTCATCGACTTCTGCCCGTCCTGCGGTAATGGCACCGCCCCGATGGGCATCGCTCGCAAGGGCGGGGCGCTGCTGCAGGCCCGCGGTCACGTCGGGGGCCTCACGCAGGCCGATGCCGCCGCCTTCGTCACCGTGGACGACGGCTGGGTCGTCGGCTCCCACGCGACCTACCAGCCGCCTAACGGCCCCGTCGCCGTCGTCAACCGCATCGTGCACACCACCGACGGCGGCCGCACCTGGCAGGTCCAGTACAGCGCCCCCTAACCCCAGCGTCCCTAACCCCAGCGTCCCTAACCCCAGCGTCCCCTACCCCCAGGGCCTCCTGACCCTTACCCGCTCTCGCCGGCTCGCTCGGCCTGGCCGGCCGCCGCCGCGGCGGCCGCGGCTCGCTCGGCCGACAGTTCCCGCTCGGGGGCGTTACGGGTCATTGTCGCGGCGCGCTCGAACTCAGCCCGGGCCTCATCCGGGCGCCCCAGCTTCATCAGCAGGTCGCCGCGCACACTGGGCAGCAGATGGTAGTCGCGCAGCGCGGGCACGGCGGTCAGCTGGTCGACCAGGTCCAGGCCGGCCTGGGGCCCGCAGGCCATGGCCACCGCGACCGCCCGGTTCAGCTCGATCACCGGTGAGGGGACCTGCGCGGTCAGCACCGCGTACAGCCCGGCGATGCGCGGCCAGTCGGTGTCCTCGGGCCGGAACGCGCGGGCGTGGCAGGCGGCGATGGCGGCCTGCAGCGCGTACGGCCCCTCGGCCCCGCCGAGCTGCTCGGCCCGGTCCAGGGCGGCCAGCCCGCGGTTGATCAGCAGCCGGTCCCAGCGCGCCCGGTCCTGGTCCAGCAGCAGGACCGGGCGGCCGGACGGCCCCGCGCGGGCGCTGATCCGGGAGGCCTGGATCTCCATGAGCGCGACCAGTCCGTGCACCTCGGCCTCAGCCGGCATCAGCCCGGCCAGGATGCGGCCCAGGCGCAGCGCGTCCTGGCAGAGCTCGGGGCGCATCCAGTCATCGCCCGCGGTGGCCGAGTAACCCTCGTTGAAAATCAGGTAGATGACCTCCAGGACGGACGACAGCCGGGCGCCGCGCTCCTGCGGCCCGGGCACCTCGAAGGGCACCTGCGCCTGGGCCAGCGTCTTCTTGGCCCGGACGATGCGCTGGGCGATCGTGGCCTCGGAGACCAGGTAGGCCCGGCCGATCTCGGCCGTGGTCAGGCCGCCGAGCATCCGCAGGGTCAGCGCGACCCGGGCCTGGACGGCCAGCACCGGGTGGCAGGCGGTGAACATCAGCCGCAGCAGGTCGTCATCGATCTCGTCGCAGAAGGCGCGGTCAAAGTCCGGGGTGACGGCATCCCCCTCGACCTCCAGGGCCCGGCCGATCTGGGCGTACTTCAGGCGCAGCTCACGGTGGCGGCGGAACTGGTCCACGGCCCGGCGCTTGGCCACGGTCATCAGCCAGGCGCCCGAGTTACGCGGCACCCCGGACCCCGGCCACTGCTCCAGCGCGGCCACCACGGCGTCCTGGGCCAGCTCCTCGGCCAGCCCGAGGTCGCCGGTGTAGCGGGCCAGCCCGGCGATGAGCCGCGCCCACTCGATGCGGACGACCGCCTCGACCGCGGCATGGGTCTCCGACGTCACGATTAGTCATCCCACCACCCCGCCGCCGGCCGGAGCAAGGCCTCTGCCGCTGCTCCGGCCGACGGTCAGGTGGCGGGGCTGCCGCGCCCGCAGTCGGGGATTAGGAGAAGACCTGCCGGATCGTGGACTCGCCGTCGCCGGCGATGGCCAGGAACCGCTTGGTCCACTCGATGGCCTCGTCCTTGTCGCGCACCTCCATCAGGGCCCAGCCGCCGATGAGCTCCTTAGCCTCGGCGAACGGGCCGTCGACCACGGTGAACTTCCCCTCGGAGCGGATCACCTTGGTCGCCTCCTCCACCGGGGCCAGGCCGCCGGCGGCCAGCAGCACGCCCGCCTTGGTGGCCTCCTCGATGAACTTGCCCATCTCTTCGAAGAGCTCGGGGGTCGGCGGCGCGGTCGGGACGGACGGGTCGCCCAGGGTGTAGCCGAAGAACTGCATGGTGTTCTCTCCTTCTTCTGCTGTCGGTGACCGGGGCGAGCGTGACCGCCCGGTTCTTGTTGGCCAAGCGTCGAACGCGGCCCGGCCAGATCGACACCGCCAGGGAAGAACTTCGGAGAATTTAACGCCAGCCCGCCCGCTCAGTCGTTCGCGTGCAGGGCGGCGTTCAGTCCGCCCCAGGCGCTCTTGTGGGCCAGGGCCTCGACCGCGCCGGTCTGGGAGTTGCGGCGGAACAGCAGCCCGGACTTGCCCGACAGCTCCGCGGCCTTGGCCACCTGGCCATCGGGCAGCGTGACCCGGGTGCCGGCGGTCAGGTAGAGGCCGGCCTCCACGGTGCAGTCGTCGCCCAGGCTGATGCCGGTGCCCGAGTTGGCGCCCAGCAGGCAGCGCTCGCCCACGCTGATCACCTGCTTGCCGCCGCCCGACAGGGTGCCCATGATCGACGCGCCGCCACCGATGTCGCTGTGGTCGCCGACCACCACGCCCGCGCTGATGCGGCCCTCGACCATGCAGCTGCCGAGGGTCCCGGCGTTGAAGTTGACGAACCCCTCGTGCATGACGGTCGTCCCGGCGGCCAGGTGCGCGCCGAGCCGCACCCGGTCGGCGTCGGCGATGCGGACCCCGGCGGGCAGCACGTAGTCGGTCATCCGCGGGAACTTGTCGACCCCGGTGATCTCGAAGGGCCTGCGGGCAGCGCGGGCGCGCAGCCGGATCCGGTCGGCGTCGCCGGGGTCGACGGGGCCCAGGGTGGTCCAGGCCGCCACAGCCAGCAGCCCGAAGATGCCCTCCAGGCTGGCGCCGTGGGGGCGGATCAGCCGGTGGCTGAGCAGGTGCAGGCGCAGGTACAGGTCGTGGGTGTCGGCCGGCGGGCGGGACAGGTCATCGATCGTGGTCCGCACCGCGATGACCTCGACGCCGCGCACGTCGTCGGGACCGAGGCAGTCGGCCGCGTCGCCGCCCAGCGCGGCCAGGGCCTGGGCCCGGCTCAGCCGGGTGCTGCCGCTCGCGGCCGGCGCGGCCAGCTCCGGGCGGGGAAACCAGGTGTCCAGGACGGTGCCGTCGGCGGCGACGGTGGCCAGGCCGGCCCCGGCGGCTCCGGGGTGGGTCACGGGAATCTCAGAGTTCACCCGCCTACAGTAGCCAGGGGTTTCATGTGAAACAGCGGCCGGGCGTGACGGCGGTCACAGCCTGCTCAATAAGAGAAGCATTAATCCGCGGTCGCCTGGCGGCGGCGGCCGGCATACAGTCGGGATCAGTGACACCGTCCGGAAAGGGTGCCTGAACATGAGCAATGAGCCGAATGAGGCCCTGGAGGTGCTCCGCGAGGTCTGGAGCGCCCAGGACCAGGACGGCGCCGCGCTCGCGGAGGCGTGCGGGACCACCGAGGGCTGCAAGCGGATGTCAGCCGTCGGCTTCGACGGCCTGGCCGGCCCGGACGGTGACATGCGCGCGGCGTGGAAGGCGAAGCTGGAGCGCGAGGGCAAGCTGAACGCCGGGACGGGCACCGTCGCCGATCTCGTCCTCGGGCAGGCCCGGGCCCGCTGACCGCTCGCCGCAGCAAGGAGAAGGGCTGGATGGACCGTCCCGAAACCGTCGGCCAGCTAGCCGAGATCCTGCGCCAGGGCGGTTACCTGGCCGACCGCGGCCTGGCCACCGCGCTGTTCGTGTCGCTGTCCCTGGAGCGCCCCATCCTGCTGGAGGGCGAGGTCGGGGTGGGCAAGACCGAGGTGGCCAAGGTGCTGGCGGCAGTGTTCGGCCGCAAGCTGATCCGGCTGCAGTGCTACGAGGGCATCGACACCCATCAGGCGCTGTACGAGTGGGACTACGCCCGGCAGATGCTGCACATCCGGGCCCTGTCGGAGCATCAGGCGGCCGACGAGCAGGCCGTGGACCAGCTGTTCGGCCCCAAGTACCTGCTGGAACGGCCGCTGCTGGAGGCGGTCCGGGCCGGGGACCAGGCCGTGCTGCTGATCGACGAGATCGACCGGGCCGACGACGAGTTCGAGGCGTTCCTGCTGGAGGTGCTGTCGGACTTCCAGGTCAGCATCCCCGAGATCGGCACGATCAAGGCGGCGACCCCGCCGCTGGTGGTGCTGACCTCCAACCGCACCCGCGAGCTGCACGACGCGCTCAAGCGGCGCTGCCTGTACCACTGGATCGGCTACCCCCCGGCCGAGCGCGAGGTCGAGATCGTGCTGATCCGGGAGCCGGGCGTCTCGGAGGCGCTGGCCCGCAAGGTCGTGGCGGCGGTGAACCGGCTGCGCGAGCTGGACCTGGCCAAGCCGCCGGGGGTGGCGGAGACGATTGACTGGGCCACCGCGGTCGACTTCCTGGGCGGGGACTTCGACGCCGAGACCGCGATGGACACGCTCGGCACGGTGGTCAAGGAGCGCGACGACCTCGACCTGGTCCGGGACAACCTGGAAGAGATCACGTCCGGTGCCTGAGCACGCTTCCCGTGCTCCGAGCGCTCCCCGGGCGCCCCTGGTCGGACTGCTGGTGCGGTTCTCCCGCGAGCTGCGGGCGGCGGGCGTCGCGGTGGGGTCGGGGGACATCCAGACCTACTGCGCGGCGATGGTGTCGCTTGACCCGACCGACCTGCTGGACCTCTACTGGGCCGGGCGGGCCACGCTGATCGCCAAGCGCGATGACATCCCCGTCTACGACGAGGTGTTCCGCCGCTTCTTCCTGGGAGGCGCCGACCCGGCGGCCGAGCTAGTCGTGATCCGGGCCCGGGTCGATGCCGAAGCCGAGGCGATGCTGGTCGCCCCGGCGACCAGTCCGGACACCGAGGGGGACGAGGAGGAGGCCGTCCTGGGCTGGATGGCCTCCGACGTGGAGGCGCTCAAGCGCAAGTCGTTCGCCGCCTGCACCCCGCAGGAGCTGGCGGCGCTGCGCCGGATCATGAACCGGATCCGGCTGACCCCGCCCCGGCGGCGGACCCGGCGGACGGTCGCGGCCCGCTCCGGCCGGTCGCCGGACCTGCGGCGCACGGTCCGGGAGTCGCTGCGCCGCCACGGCGAGCCCGCCGACCTGTTCTTTCGGCGGCGCCGGATCCGGCTCCGCCCGCTGATCCTGATCCTGGACATCTCCGGGTCGATGGCCGACTACTCGCGCAACCTGATGCAGTTCGCCTACTCGGCCAACCGCGCGGCCACCCGGGTGGAGGTGTTCTGCTTCGGCACCCGGCTCACCCGGATCACCAGGGCCCTGCAGACCCGGCGCCCGGACGACGCGCTGGAGCGCGCCGCCCGGGCGGTGTTCGACTGGGAGGGCGGGACCAGGATCGGCGAGTCGCTGGATGCCTTCGTCCGGGACTGGGGCCGGCGCGGCACCTGCCGCGGCGGGGTCGTGGTCATCTGCTCCGACGGGCTGGACCGCGGCGATCCGGCCCTGCTGGCCACGGCCATGGAGCGACTGGGTCGGCTGTGCCACACACTGGTATGGATGAACCCGCACAAGGGCAGCGACCCGAACTTCCGGCCGGGCACCGTGGGGATGATGGCGGCCGCCCCGCATATTGACCTCCTGCTGTCCGGGCACGATCTGCACAGCCTGGAAGAGCTCGCGGCGCTGCTGCCCACCCTGAACTAGCTGGCGCCGACTAGCTGGCGCCGATTGACTGGCGCCGATCGACTGGCGCCGGCTAACCGACGCGGACGAGCGGACCCTGAGGGAGTACCCGGTGAGATGGAGCGTGGGGATCGAGGCCGAGGGCGACCGGGTGCTGACCCGCGAGGAGATCGTCGAGCTGGCCGACGCCGTGGCAGCCTGCGAGGGGATCGCCACCGGGATCGGCACCCCGCGCTACGGCGCCCAGCTGGTGGTGCAGGCCGGCAGCCGCGACGAGGCCGTGCAGAAGGGCACCGCGGAGTTCACGGCGGCCGCGGTCCGGGCCGGGCTGCCCCCGGCCCCCGTCGTCCGGGCCGAGGCCGTCAGCGAGGACGAGGACGTCGAGCTGTGATCCGGCTCGGCTCGCTGGCCGGCTACCCGTTCGAGGGCCCGCGCCTGCTCGGCGGCTGGACCCCGCCGGCCACCGCCGCGGTCTACGTGATCATGTACAAGCCCGACCCGCAGGCCAAGCCGGAACGGTACGCGGTGATCTACGTGGGCCACGCCGACGACGTGGCCGCCGAGCGGTTTCCCTTC
Organism: Streptosporangiaceae bacterium; assembly: GCA_036510065.1. GTDB lineage: Bacteria > Actinomycetota > Actinomycetes > Streptosporangiales > Streptosporangiaceae > DASUBV01. The sequence goes on from DATCEO010000184.1 coordinate 10,432, forward strand.
CAGCATCGCCGCGCGCACTGCTGGGTGAAGCGGGCAGGATCGCGGTGGCAGGTCTACATCGCCACCTACGAGGTGCCGGGCGGGACCCGCGCGCACCGGGAGCAGATTGCGCGCGAGCTGATGGCCGTCTACCAGCCGCGCTGTAACGAGCAGCAGTACGACCAGGCCTGGAAGGACGAGTGGATCGGGGAGTACACCGCGCCGACGACCGGCCCGGTGGCCCGGCGCGGCCCCGACCAGGGCGCGCCCGGCTAGCGGTATCGCTAGGCCGTCGGCCAGCCAGGCGCGGCTGGCCGACGGCCTACCCCCTCCGGCGAGTCAGCCGCGGGGCGCGAAGCCCACCGCGTCGTGCAGCCGGGAGCGGCGCCGGCCCGAGGCCGGGCGGGCGACCGCCGCGTCCGCGTCCGGCTCGGCCGTCGGGGTGACGCCGGCGACGATGCCCTCGGCCATCCCGTACAGCAGCGGCAGCGCGCCGGCCACCACGCCGCCCGCCCGGTTGATGTGCTCCACGGCGGGCTCGATGACCGCGGCGTTGGCCTTGATGGCCGCGACGAGCTCCGCGCACTCCTCCAGGTTCCCGGCGATCCGGGTGAGCAGCGTGCCGACCCAGTACAGGTAGAACGCCAGCCCGGCGACCAGCAGCACGATGTCGATGACCGTGAGGACGACCAGCAGGGTCATGACCTGACCTTCCCGAGCACGCGGCCGAGGAACAGGTGGTGCTGGAGGCCCTCGGCCAGGACCGCCTCCACCCCGCCGGCGACCTGCGGGATGAGCGCGGCGTCGGCGGTGTTCGCCGCCGCCGCCTTGAGCGTCTCGCGCACCTCGACCACCCGGCGGTCAATGATCTTCACCAGGTAGATGAGCAGGCTCAGCAGGGCCGCGACGGCGAGTACCACCACGAAGCCGACGATGATGGCGCTTACCCACAGGGTGTGCGTCGTGGACGACATAGCCAGCGTGTGCATCGCTAACCTCCCAGCCGGGCGCGGCCACGCTGCAGGCCGCCGATGATGATCGTGGCGTGCTCGATCGTGGTGCGCAGCGCGCCGAGCGGGGCGGTGTTGGCCACCGCATCGGTCAGCGCGTCGTTGATCTTCGGCGCCTCCCGGCCGATCGAGCGGGCCAGCAGCAGGATCGGGACCACCAGCGCCACCACGACTGCGACGATCACGATGCCGATGGTGTAGCCCAGAATCCAGCCGAAATGGCTGGTGGTAGTCCCGGCGGCCAGCGCCAGGGCGTGTCCGGTCATGGTCTCAGCCCTGCTCTCTGGTCAGCATCAGACCGTCTCGCAGAAGTCGCGGACCGGCTTGAGGTTCGCGTTGACCGAGGTCAGCCGGGCCGGCACCGTGCTGGTCAGCTGGGCGACGGCCTGCACCCCCCCGGTGGTGGCGACCAGCGTCGCCCGGACCTGCCGGAGATGGAAGATGACCCGGAGCAGGCCGATCGCGGTCATCGCGATGATCAGCGCGGCGATGATCAGTGTCACCCAGGCGGCAGCTGGCATGGCCGTTCTCCTTTCTGGTGGTGCAGGTCAGCCCGGTAGTCCGGCTAGCCCAGCAGCTTGGCGACGGAGCCCGCGTACCGGACGGCGCCGACGGACACTTCGTCGATGGTCTTGTCGGTGGTCGCGAGCAGGGCCGGGACGTCCTGGAGCTCGCCGACCAGGCCGACCCCGCCGGCCAGGATCTGGTCGGTGGCCGCCCGGATCCGCTCCACCGCGGCGAGCACCCGGTTCAGCAGGGCGATGACGACGGGAAGGATCACGATCAGCAGGATGGCGTTGCCGATCCACCACAGCACCATGGTTGGTCCTCCTCAGCTTGGGTTGGCTCAGCTCGGGTTGGCTTGGTAGGGCAGGAAGAACCGGCGGAACACGCGGCTCAGGGCCATCCTGGCGGCCGCCAGCCCGATCGCGAGTCCGCTGGCCGGCCGGGCCGCGGCCACCTGATCCGGTGACAGGCCCCGCTCCACGGCGCCGATGCGGTTCATCAGGTTGGTCGAGAAGTCGCGCATGAGCACGTTGGTCACGTCGGAGATCATGCCGCGGCCGTACTGCGCCGCGGCGCCGGACAGCTGCAGGTCCTGGGTAACGCCGACCTTCGTGCCGGGCCCGGAGGGGGCCAGCGTGGCCGTGACCAGCATGCTGGCCTGACCGCGGCCGCGGACCTCGGAGCCGCTGGCGTCCACCACGATCCGCCGGGCCGACTCGTCGCGCTCGGTGATGTGCGCCGTCCCGCCGAACTGCAGCTTGACCGGCCCCATCCGGATCGCGACCTGGCCCTCGTACCTGTCGTCGCCGAGATCCTTGGTCAGCTCGGTGCCAGGCAGGCAGGCCGCCACCTGCGGGATGTTGTCGAAGAACTGCCAGACCTTGTCAACCGGCTGCGCGACCTCGAACTCGTTCTTGATCAGCATCGGGACTCTTTCTTCACGTAGGCGGCGGGATCGGCCTGGAAGCGCCGGCGGCAGCTCGCGGCGCAGAAGTAGTACGTCTCGCCCGCGTGCTTCAGCGGGTAGCTGGCCGGGCCGGCCTCGACGGTCATCCCGCAGACCGGGTCCGTGGCTTGCGCCGGAGCGGTGGCCAGGCTCCTTGCCGTGCCGGCTGCCGTGTCGCCCGCCGTGCCGGCCAGCGCTGGCCCGCGCAGATTCCCGGCCGCCCGGGCTTGGACGAGCTCGGCCAGGATGGCGACCGCGATCTCCTGGTGCGAGGTGGATCCGAGGTCCAGGCCGGCCGGGACCTTGACCCGGTCGAGCTGCTCCCGCGGCACGCCCCGGTCGGCCAGGTAGCCCAGCACCGCCGCGCCCCGGCGGCGCGAGCCCACCAGGCCCAGGTAGGCGGGCCGGGCGGCCACGGCCTGCTCGACGATCTCCTCGTCGCCGTGGCCCTGGGTGGCCACCACGACCATCGAGCTCTCGCTCGCGTCCGCCGTGGTGAAGTCCTGGCCGGCGATCAGGTCGGCCTGCCAGCCCACTACCCGGGCCAGCTCGGTGAGCGTACGCGCCATCGGGGAGTGGCCGATGACCACCAGGCGCGGGGCGGGCAGCACGGGCTCGATGTAGACCTCCAGCGCGCCCTCGCTCTGGCAGGAGATCGGCACCACCGTGATCCCGTCGGGAACCGCCGCGCCGAACTGGCCAGGCGTGCCCAGCAGCAGCAGCCGCGCCGATCCCTCCGCGATGACCTGCCTGGCCTCGCGGATCACCACCGGCTCCGCGCACGCCCCGCCGATCCAGCCGCGCAGCTCGCCCGCGGCGGTGATGATCGCGCGCGAGCCCTGCTGGCTGGACGACGGGCCCTGCCGCCACACCACGGTCGCCAGCGCGAAAGCCTCCCCGCGCCGGGCCAGCTCGCTGGCCTGCGCCAGGACGTCCCAGCTGTCCATCACGCCTCCCGGGTCAGTCGTCCGTGCGCACGGGCGGCGCACCCGAGACGTCACGGCGGTACTTCATGGCCTCCCAGACCCGGTCGGGCAGCAGGGGCATGTCGATGTTGCGCACCCCGGTGTCCCCGATCGCGTCCATGACCGCGTTGACGAACGCGGCCGGGCCGCCCACCGCCGCGCACTCGCCGATGCCCTTGGCGCCGATCGGGTGGTGCGGGCAGGGCGTCATGATCTCGCTGTGCAGCTCGAAGCCCGGTGTCTCCCAGGAGGTGGGCAGCAGGTAGTCCATGTAGTTCGCGCCCACGCAGTTGCCGTCGGCGTCGTAGGTCTGGAACTGCATGTTGGCCATCGCGTAGGCCTCGGTCAGGCCGCCCATGATCTGGCCCTCGACGATCATGGGGTTAATCCGCACCCCGCAGTCGTCCACGGCGATCATGTTCAGCACGTCCCAGACCCCGGTCTGCGGGTCGACCTCGACCGTGACGATGTAGCAGGCGAACGGCCAGGTCAGGTTGGGCGGGTCGTAGTAGGAGACGCTTTCCAGGCCGGGCTCCATGCCGTCGGGCATGTTGCTGTAGGCGGCCATCGCGCATTCCTGGATGGTGACGCCGCGGTCGGGCGCGCTGCGGACGTAGAACCGGCCCAGCTCCCAGTCGACGTCCTCCTCGGAGACCTCCAGCAGGTGCGCCGCCAGCTTGCGCGCCTTGGCCCGGACCTTGCGGGAGGCCATGGCCACGGCCGCCCCGGCCACCGGCGTCGACCGCGAGGCGTAGGTGCCCATGCCGAACGGCGCCGTGTCGGTGTCGCCCTCCTCGACCACGATGTCCTCGGCCGGGATGCCCAGCTCGTGGGCGACGATCTGGGCCCAGGTCGTCTCGTGGCCCTGGCCCTGAGACTTGGCGCCGGTGCGGAGAATGGCCTTGCCGGTCATGTGCACCCGGAGCTCGGCTGAGTCGAACATCTTGATGCCGAGGATGTCGTACTCGCGGCTGTTGCCCGCCCCGAGCGGCTCGGTCATGGTGGAGATGCCCAGGCCGAGCAGCCGGCCGTTCTTCCTGGCCTCTTCCTTCTGGGCCAGGAAGTCCTCGTAGCCGACCGCCTTCAGGCCGACGTCCAGGCACTCGCCGTACTGGCCGGAGTCGGTCAGGAAGCCGAACGGCGTCCGGTGCGGGAAGTCGTCATCGCGGACGAAGTTGATCCGCCGGAACTCCGCCTGGTCCATCCCCAGGTCGATGGCGGCGGCGTGCATCATCCGCTCCTGGAAGTACATGGCCTCGGTGACCCGGAATGAGCACCGGTAGGCCACCCCGCCGGGCGCCTTGTTGGTATAGGTGCCGCGGGCCATGATGTGCCCGACCGGCACGTCGTAGGCGGCGAAGGTGGAGTGCAGCAGCCCGATCTTGAACTTGCTGGGCTGGGCGTCGGCGAAGAACGCGCCGTGGTCGGCCTCGGTGCGCATCCGGACGGCGAGGATCTTCCCGTCGTCGCGCAGGGCCAGCTCGCCGTCGAGGTAGACGTCGCGGGCGAACCCGGTGGAGATCAGGTTGCCGGACTTGTCCTCGATCCACTTGACCGGCCGCTCCAGCAGGATCGAGGCCAGGATCGAGCAGACGTAGCCCGGGTAGACCGGGACCTTGTTCCCGAAGCCGCCGCCGATGTCCGGGGAGATGATCCGGATCATGTGCTCGGGGATCTCGGCCACCAGCGCGACCGCGGCGCGGATGATGTGCGGCGCCTGGCTGGTCATGTAGACCGTGAGCTTGGAGGTGGACCGGTTGAAGTCCGCGATCGAGCCGCAGCACTCGATCGGCGAGGGGTGCGAGCGCGGGTAGTGCAGCTGCAGCCGGGAGATCCGGTCCGCCTGCTCGAACGCGCGGTCGGTGCCCTCGCGGTCGCCGACCTCCCAGTTGTAGATGACGTTGTCGGGCTGGTTCTCCTTGTCATCGCGGATGACCGGGGCGCCGTCGGCCAGGGCCTGCTGCGGGTTGACGATCGCCGGCAGCGGCTCGTACTCGACGTCGATCAGCTCGCAGGCGTCCTTGGCGATGTAGGGATCGTCGGCGATGACGCAGGCCACTTCCTGGCCCTGGAACCGGACCTTGTCGGTGGCCAGCACCGCCTGGGTGTCGTAGGAGAGCGTCGGCATCCAGGCCAGGTTGCGGGTGGCCATCATGTCGCCGGTGAGCACCAGGTGCACGCCGGGGACTTCCCACGCCTTGCTGGCGTCGATCGACACGATCCGGGCGTGCGCCAGCGGGCTACGCAGGATCTCCATGTGCAGCATCCCGGGCAGCGTGATGTCGTCGGTGTAGTTGCCGGTGCCGCGGATGAACCGGTTGTCCTCGACCCGCTTGCGGCTGGCGCCCAGCCCGCCGATCTTGATCTCGTCCAGGGCGCGCGATCCCGTCGTTGCCTGTGACACGGCCCTAGCCCTCCGATCGGAGCTTGTCGGCCGCCCAGAGCACCGACTTGACGATGTTCTGGTAGCCCGTGCAGCGGCAGAGGTTGCCCGACAGCGCCCACCGGATGTCTTCCTCGGTCGGTGCCGGGTTCTCGTCCAGGAGCTGCTTGGCGGCCATCATCATCCCCGGCGTGCAGAACCCGCACTGCAGGCCGTGCTCCTGCTTGAAGCCCTCCTGCAGCGGATGCAGCTCGCTGGCGGTGGCCAGGCCCTCCACCGTGGTGATCTCGTGTCCGTCGGCCTGGACGGCCAGCATGGTGCAGGACTTGATGGCGCGCCCGTCGACCAGGACCGTGCAGGCACCGCAGTTAGTCGTGTCGCAGCCCATGTGCGTGCCGGTCAGCCCCAGGCCCCGGCGGATCAGGTGCGACAGCAGCAGCCGCGGCTCGACCTCGGCCACCTTCTTCTTGCCGTTGATCGTGAACCTGATCCGGTTGACCGGGACGTCGCCGGCCTCGGCATCGCTGAGATCGTCGTACACCGTCGTCATGTCAGGCTGCCCTCTCCGCGAGCGGTTCCGTGCGGCTCAGGATGCGCGTCACGAAGGTGTGCACCATATGCCGTTTATATTCCGCGCTGCCCCGATGATCAGTCTTGGGCCGGGCCGCCGCCGCCGCCGCTGTGGCCGCCTCCTCGATGGCGTCGGCGCTCAGCGGCTGGCCGACCAGCGCCCGCTCGGCCTCCGGGGCCGCGATGGTGGACCCGCCGACCCCGGTCAGGGCGATGCCCGCCCGGATGACGACGGTGCCGGAGGTCTCCAGGGCCACCGCGACTCCCACCGTGGCGAAGTCACCCACCCGGCGCTCCAGCTTCAGGTAGCCGCCCGACCGGGTGCCCTGCGCGGCCGGGATGACCGCCTCGACGGCGATCTCGGCCGGCCCCAGCACGTTCTGGAACGGCCCCGTGACGAAGTCGGCCACCGGGATGGTCCGCCGCCCGGCCGGCCCCTGGGCCACGATCGAGCCGCCCAGGGCCATGGTCACCGAGGCCCAGTCACCCTGCGGGTCGGCGTGGCACAGGGAGCCGACCAGGGTGCCGCGATTACGCACCAGCGGGTCGGCGATCAGCGGGGCCGCCGCGGCCATGGTGGGATGGGCCCTGCCCAGCAGCGCCGAGCGCTCCAGCTCAGCGTGCCGGCACAGCGCCCCGACGTGCAGGCTGCCGTCGGGATCCTGGCGGTGATAGGCCAGGCCCGGCACGTTGTTGATGTCAACGATCAGGTCGGGCGAGGCGAACCGCAGCTTCATCAGCGGGACCAGGCTCTGCCCGCCCGCCATCACCTTCGCGTCCTCACCGCCGTCGCGCAGCAGCGCGATCGCCGCATCGAGCGACCGCGGGGCCTCGTAGCGGAACCGGGACGGATACATCTATCGCTCACTGTCCTTTCTCGGCACGATAACCGCGATCACGCCTCGCCGGCTGGGGCCTGCTCGCCGGGGCCGGGGTCGGGCTCCAGGGCGTCGACCGGCAGCCCGGGCGCCGAGGACCGGCTGTCAGAGCCCGGCGCCTCCGAGCGGCTGAGTCGCTGAGCCTCCGTTACTCGCTGGGCTTCCGATACTTCCTGAGCTTCCGGGGGACGCTGTGCCTGCGACGGCCGAGGGCGTGCCTCCGGGTCGGCCACGGCCACCGGTCCCGACTCCGCCTCCGGGTCGGGGCGCGGCTCCTGGTGCGGCGGCCACGGGCCGGACACCGGCTGGCCGGCGATCTTGAGGTAGTCCATCAGTTCCGGCCAGGCCCAGACGGTAGGGCTCTTGCCGGTCTTCGGCGCGTGCTCGACCAGCTCAAACAAGCGCGGATTGCCCTGACTGTGCCCGCTGGACTCGATCCTCATGCGCACGCTCCCAGAACTGGCGGCACCATGAAGGGGCCGTTATATGCGACGAGAACTGATACTTCGCCTCCGGGATCGCCCTGGCAACAGTCGAATAAGTTCTTGGTTAATTCGTGATCCGAGCGCTGCGGGCAGTAACGGCCGGCCGCGGTCAGCTCCAGATCGTCACGTACACCGGCGGCCGGAACCGGGACGGCGGGACGCCCGCCGCCGGGGCGCGCATCAGCTGCATAGCCTCGGGGGTGCCCAGAAACCGGCGGAAGGCGCTGGCGGCCGCGCTGCGGTGCTGGCGTTCCAGCAGCGTGACGTGCCAGCAGGCGTCCATCGGCGAGCCGCGCAGATCCAGCAGCGACAGCTCGCCCCGGCGCAGCTGCTGGGCGACCAGGTGCTCCACGGCCGGGGCCACGCCCGTCCCGTCAGCGGCGGCCGCCCAGGCGGCAGTCTGGTTCGGGAACACGCCGATCCGGGCGTCCGGAATGCCCAGCAGGGCCAGCAGCTGGCCGGTGTCGCTGTCGGGATCGGTGCCGGACGGGTCGACCAGCCACCGCCACTGGCCGGGGTTCCCGGGCGGCTGGGAGTGGCCCGCGGCCACCACCACCAGGCGGTAGCGGAAGATCGGCTCGGTCACCACCGCGAGCGCCGGGTCGGCGGCGACGCTGGAGCCGATGGCCACGTCGGCCAGCCGGTTGGCCACCAGGACCTGCATTTCCTTAGTGACCGCCACCCCGGTCGAGATCTCCACCGAGCCGGCGTAGCGCCGGGTAAAGGCCTCAGCCAGCGGGCTGAGCACGAACTCCGCAACTGCCGAGGTGGCCACGATCCGCAGCTGCTCGGGCGCGCCCTGGGCCGCGCGCACCGCCGCGTGCGCCTCGGCCCCGAGCACCACGATCTGCGAGGCGGTCGCCAGCAGCCGGGAGCCGCCCGCGGTCAGGGTCATGCCGCCGGGCCCGCGGGTCACGAGCTGGTCCCCCAGGTGCAGCCGGAGCGCCGAGAGCGCCTGGGAGACCGCCGGCTCGCTGACGCCGAGCGCGCTGGCGGCGGCCGTCACCGACCCGAGGCGGGCGACTAGCACGAACGCGTTGAGCTGCGTGAGCGTCATGGCACTGTCGATTATCACCCACATGGTCAGGCGCTCGTCGCCGCAGGCAGCGGCGACGGGGCGGCGCAGCGGCCAGCGGCGCCCTCGTACACTCAAGTCGCGTGCCGAGGCACGGGGAGGGCGCATGCAGGTTCCGGCGCACGTCGAGTACGAGCGGGCGACCAGTGTCGAGCATGCGCTCGAGCTGCTGGCCAGGTTCGGCCCCGAGGCGCGGGTCCTGGCCGGCGGGCACAGCCTGATCCCGATGATGAAGCTCCGGCTCGCGCAGCCCGAGACGCTGGTCGACATCAACGGGCTCGACGAGCTGTCCTACCTCAACGTGACCGGCGGTGAGCTGCGGATCGGCGCCCTGACCCGGCACGCGCAGCTGCTGGACTCAGCCGTGGCGGGCGAGCTGTTCGCGATCTTGCACGACGCGGAGAAGGTCATCGCCGACCCGATCGTGCGCAACTGGGGCACCATCGGCGGCTCGCTGTGCCAGGCCGATCCCTCGGAGGACCTGTCGGCGACGTTCGCGGCCCTCAAGGCCACCATGATGATTCGCGGCCCGCAGGGGATCCGGGCCGTGCCAGCCCGCGACTTTCACACGGCGCCCTACGAGACCGTCGTCGCGCCGGGCGAGATCCTGACCGAGATCCGGATCGCGATCGGGGCCACCCGTGGTGAGGGGGCCCGTGGTGAGGGGGCCCGTGGTGGGCAGGCCCGTGGTGGGCAGCCCCGCGGTGGGCAGCCCCGCGGGAGCGCCTACGAGAAGGTGGGCCGGCGGGTGGGCGACTGGCCGGTCGGCGCGGCCGGGGCCGTGCTGTGGCTGCGCGGCGACACCATCGCCGAGGCCGGGATCGGGCTGTCGGCCGTCGGCGCGCGGCATTTCGCGGCCGCCGAGGCCGAGGAGTTCCTACGCGGGACGGCGGCCACGCCGGAGGCGTTTGACCGGGCGGGGCAGATCGCGGCGGAACACTGCCGCCCCACCTCTGACCAGCGCGGTCCGGCCGACTACAAGCGGCACCTGGCCCGCGAGCTCACCACCCGCGCGCTGCGCCGGGCGCTGCTGCGAGCGACCGCTGACCTGGCCGCCTGACATGCAGATCACCGTCACCGTCAACGGCACGGCCTACAAGCGCGAGGTCGAGCCGCGGCTGCTGCTGATCCACTTCCTGCGCGACGACCTCCGGCTGACCGGGTCGCACTGGGGCTGCGACACCTCGAACTGCGGGGCGTGCGTGGTGTGGCTCGACGACACGCCCGTGAAGTCCTGCACTGTGCTGGCCGCCATGGCCGACGGCCACCGGGTGCGCACGGTGGAGGGCCTCGAGCAGGGCGGGCAGCTGGACCCGGTCCAGGAGGGGTTCGCCCAGTGCCACGGCCTGCAGTGCGGCTTCTGCACGCCGGGCATGATCATGACCGCCAGGTGGCTGCTCGACCACCACCCGGACCCGTCGGTGCAGGAGATCCGCGAGGCGATCTCGGGGCAGATCTGCCGGTGCACGGGCTACGAGAACATCGTGCGGTCCATCCAGTGGGCGGCCAAGAACGCGGACTGGGGCCAGGCCGACGGCGCGGAGGCGACGGCGTGACCGCCGCGGGGACGTCCGGCGCGGCCGGCTCGGCGGCCCCAGCGGCCGGGGCCGGGAGTGCCTACGGGCCGCTGCGCCGGAAGGAAGACGCGCGGTTCGTCCGCGGGCGGGGCCAGTTCGTGGACGACATCCAGCTTCCCGGCATGCTGCACGGCGCCGTCCTGCGCAGCCCGCTGGCGCACGCCCGGATCCTGTCGATGGACATCGCCTCCGCGCTGGCCCATCCCAAGGTCGAGGCCGTCATCACCGGCGAGATGCTGGCGGGCCGCGGCCTGGCCTGGATGCCCACGCTGTCCCAGGACGTGCAGGCGGTGCTGGCCACCGACAAGGTCCGCTTCCAGGGCCAGGAGGTGGCCTTCGTCGTGGCCCAGGACCGGTACTCCGCCCGGGACGCGCTGGAGCTCATCAATGTCGACTACGAGCCGCTGCCGCCGGTGATCGACGCCAAGCGGGCCCTGGACCCGGGCACCCCGGTGGTCCGCGACGACCTGCCGGGCAAGACCGACAACCACATCTTCGACTGGGAGGCGGGCGACGAGGCCGCCACCGCCGCCGTGTTCGCCGCCGCCGACGTCGTGGTAACCCAGGACATGCTCTACCCGCGGTCCCATCCCGCGCCGCTGGAGACCTGCGGCATGGTGGCCGACCTGGAAGCCGTCAGCGGGAAGCTGACCCTGTGGTCGACCTCGCAGGCGCCGCACGCCCACCGGACCCTGTACGCGCTGATCGCGGGGGTGCCCGAGCACAAGATCCGGGTCATCTCCCCGGACGTCGGCGGCGGCTTCGGCAACAAGGTGCCGGTCTACCCCGGCTATATCTGCGCCATCGTCGGGTCGATGGTGACCGGTCGGCCGGTCAAGTGGATGGAGGACCGGTCCGAGAACCTGATGTCCACCTCGTTCGCCCGCGACTACCACATGCACGGCGAGATCGCCGCGACCTCCGGCGGCCGGATCCTGGCGTTGCGAGCCCGGGTGCTCGGCGACCACGGCGCGTTCAACGCGACCGCGCAGCCGACCAAGTTCCCGGCCGGGTTCTTCCACATCTTCACCGGCTCCTACGACCTGCAGGCCGCGCACTGCCAGGTGACCGCCGTCCACACGAACAAGGCGCCCGGCGGGGTGGCCTACGCCTGCTCGTTCCGCATCACCGAGGCGGTCTACCTGGTCGAGCGGATGGTCGACCAGCTCGCCCGCGAGCTGCAGATGGACCCGGCGGAGCTGCGGATGAAGAACCTGCTGCGCCCCGAGCAGTTTCCCTACACCGGCCCCACCGGGTGGGAGTACGACTCCGGCAACTACCCGCGGGCGCTCACGCTGGCCATGGAGATGGCCGGGTACGAGCAGCTGCGCGCGGAGCAGGCGGAAAAGCGCCAGCGCGGCGAGTACATGGGCATCGGCCTGAGCTTCTTCACCGAGGGGGTGGGCGCGGGCCCGCGGGCCCACATGGACATTCTCGGCCTGGGCATGGCCGACGGCGCCGACCTGCGGGTGTACCCGACGGGCAAGGCGGTGCTGGCCATCTCCGTGCAGACCCAGGGCCAGGGCCACGAGACCACGTTCGCCCAGATCGTGGCCCAGGAGCTGGGGCTTTCCCCGGACGACGTCGAGGTGGTGCACGGGGATACCGACCGGACGCCCTTCGGGCTGGGCACCTACGGCTCCCGGTCCACGCCGGTCTCCGGCGCGGCGGCGGTCATCGTGGCGCGCAAGGTCCGGGCGCGGGCCAGGATCGTCGCCTCGGCCATGATGGAGGTCTCCCCCGACGACCTGGACTGGGCCGACGGCGCCTGGCGGGTCCGCGGCGACCCGGAGCAGTCGGCCAGCATCGCGCAGATCGCGATGGCGGCGCACGGCTCGCTGGAGCTGCCCGACGGGGTGGAGGGCCACCTGGACGCCGAGACCGTCTACAACCCGCCCAACCTGACCTTCCCGTTCGGCGCCTATATCTGCGTGACCGACGTGGATCCCGGCACCGGGGTGGTCAAGGTCCGGCGGTTCATCGCGGTGGATGACTGCGGGGTGCGGATCAACCCGATGATCGTCGAGGGCCAGGTCCATCGCGGGCTGGCCGACGGGATCGGGATGGCCCTGATGGAGTCGATCGCATTCGATGCCGACGGGAACTGCCTGGGCGGTTCGTTCATGGACTACCTGCTGCCCACCTCGGTGGAGTGCCCGTCCTGGGAGCTCGGCGAGACCGTCACCCCGTCGCCGCACCACCCGATCGGGGCCAAGGGCGTGGGCGAGTCGGCCACGGTCGGCTCGCCGCCCGCGGTGGTCAACGCGGTCATCGACGCGCTGCGCCCGTACGGGGTCCGGCACGCCGACATGCCGCTCACCCCGGCCCAGGTGTGGCGGGCCATCCAGGGCCGCCCGCTGCGCACCGACCTCGCGATCAGCTGACCGGGACAGATAAACTCACACCGGAACTTATGGCCGAGACAAAGCCGGTGAGCAGCGCGTTGACCCATGACCTGGACGAACGGTTCCCCGACGTCGGCGCGCTGACCGCCGCCCTGGAGACGACCGGCTACCTGGCCGGCCAGCAGCTGGCGGCCGCGCTGTTCCTGGCCGTCCGGATGGGGCAGCCCATCCTGCTCGAGGGCGAGCCAGGCGTCGGCAAGACCGAGGCGGCCAAGGCGCTGGCCAGCGCGATCGACACCCCGCTGGTCCGGCTGCAGTGTTACGAGGGCATCTCCGCCGCCGAGGCGCTGTACGAGTGGAACTACCCGCGCCAGCTGCTGGCCATCCGGCTCGCCGAGGCCGCCGGGGAGCACATTAGGGACAAGGACCTGTTCACCCGGGAGTACCTGCTGTCCCGGCCGCTGCTGACCGCGCTGCTGCATCCGGGGCCGCGGCCCGCGGTGCTGCTCATCGACGAGGTCGACCGGGCCGACGATGAGTTCGAGGCGTTCCTGTTCGAGCTGCTCGCCGAGTCAGCCGTCACCATCCCCGAGCTGGGCACCCAGCAGGCGGTCATTCCGCCGGTCACCGTGCTGACCTCGAACCGGACCCGGGACCTGCATGACGCGCTCAAGCGGCGCTGCCTGTATCACTGGATCGCCTACCCCGACACCGCCCGGGTCACCGAGATCATCCGCCGCCGCGTCCCGGCCGCGGGGGAACGGCTGGCCGGCCAGGTCGCGGCCGCGGTCGGTCGGCTGCGGGCCCTGGACCTGACCAAGCCGCCGGGCATCTCCGAGGCCCTCGCCTGGGCCTTCGCGGTCAGCGTGTTCGGCCAGCAGGAGCTGGCCGTGCCGGTGGCCAACCAGACGCTGAGCGCGGTACTGAAGTACCCCGAGGACGAGGAAACGGTGCGCCAGGCCGGGCTGGCCCCGGTGGTCGGCACCATTGACTGAGCCTTCCGGGACTGAGCCTCCCGTCACCGGCCCGGCGGTCCCGTGACTGAGCGGCCCGTCACCGCGCCCGCGGTCCCGCCGGACGTGGCCGCCACGACGGCCGCGTTCGGGGTCGCCCTGCACCGCGCGGGCCTGCCGGTCGGCCCGGACCGCTGCGAGCGGCTGGCCCAGGCCATGATCGTCATGAACGCCACTTCCCTGGCCGAGCTGAGGGCCTGCGCCGTAGCCACGATGGTGTCCGACCCGGCCCAGATGCCGGTCTTCGACCGGGTCTTCGCAGCCGTGTTCGGCGGACCGTCGCCGTTCGGCAACCAGCTGCCGCCGGTCCACCCATCCTTCCCGCGCCCCGATGCCGACCGCGGGCCCCCGGCGGACGGCTCGTCCGCCGGGGATCCGGGCGGCCCGACGTCGGGCCTGCAGATAGTAGCGGCCGGGCCGCCGTCCACCGATGGTGGCGAAGACCTGCCCGAGGCCCCGGCCCTGCGCCGGGTCGCGTCGGCCACCGAACAGCTCCGCAGCCGCGACTTCACCGAGCTGTCCGCGGCTGAACTGCGCCAGCTCATCACGCTCATGCGCGAGATGACCCTGGCCATCCCGCCCCGGCGCACCCGCCGGTTCCGGGGCTCGCGGAGAGGGAAGCGGCCGGACCTGCGCC
>DATCEO010000185.1:0-23044 GCA_036510065.1 Streptosporangiaceae bacterium
CCGACGACCACGGCTTCTCGGTCGACGAGGCCCAGGTCATCTACTGGGGCCTGTGCCCCGACTGTTCCACCGCCGGTAGTTCCTGAGCACGGTCATCCGTATAGCCCGGAAGGATTCCGATGTCTGAGAACCATGATCCAGTAGTCGTCGAAGACGCGACCCCGGAGAGCGGGGGGGAATGCCCGGTCAGCCGCGGCGGCCTGACCCCTCCCACCATGGGTGACGCCAACCATGACTGGTGGCCGAACAAGCTCAACCTGAAGATCCTCGCCAAGAACCCCGCCGTGGCCAACCCCCTCGGCGAGGAGTTCAACTACGCCGAGGCGTTCAAGACCCTCGACCTCGCGGCCGTGAAGCAGGACATCGCGGAGGTGCTGACGACCTCGCAGGACTGGTGGCCGGCTGACTTCGGCCACTACGGTCCGCTCATGATCCGGATGGCGTGGCACAGCGCGGGCACCTACCGCATCAGCGACGGCCGCGGTGGCGCGGGCACCGGCCAGCAGCGCTTCGCGCCGCTCAACAGCTGGCCGGACAACGTCAGCCTCGACAAGGCCCGCCGGCTGCTGTGGCCGGTCAAGAAGAAGTACGGCCAGAAGATCTCGTGGGCCGACCTCATGATCCTCACCGGTAACGTTGCCCTGGAGTCGATGGGCTTCACGACCTTCGGCTTCGCCGGCGGTCGTGAGGACGTCTGGGAGCCCGACGAGGACGTCTACTGGGGACCCGAGACCACCTGGCTCGCAGACGAGCGCTACACCGGCGACCGAGAGCTCGAGACCCCCCTCGCCGCGGTCCAGATGGGCCTCATCTACGTCAACCCGGAGGGCCCGAACGGCAACCCGGACCCGCTCGCCGCGGCCCGCGACATCCGCGAGACGTTCCGCCGGATGGCGATGAACGATGAGGAGACGGTCGCCCTGATCGCGGGCGGTCACACGTTCGGCAAGACCCACGGTGCGGGCCCGGCGGAGAACGTCGGCCCCGACCCTGAGGCTGCCCCGCTCGAGCAGCAGGGCCTCGGCTGGAAGAGCACCTACGGCACCGGCAAGGGCGGCGACACGATCACCAGCGGCCTGGAGGTTACGTGGACTCCTACCCCGGTAACGTGGGACAACAGCTTCCTCGAGACCCTGTACGGCTTCGAGTGGAAGCTGACCAAGAGCCCCGCCGGCGCCTACCAGTGGCAGCCGAAGGACGGCGCCGGGGCAGGGACCGTCCCCGACGCCCATGACCCGTCGAAGAGCCACGCCCCGACGATGCTGACGACCGACCTCTCGCTCCGCATGGACCCGGTCTACGACCAGATCTCGCGGCGCTTCCTGGAGAACCCCGCCGAGTTCGCGGATGCCTTCGCCCGGGCGTGGTTCAAGCTGACCCACCGCGACATGGGCCCGATCGCCCGCTACCTCGGCCCGGAGGTCCCGACCGAGACGCTGCTGTGGCAGGATCCCATCCCCGCGGTGACGCACGAGCTCATCGATGCCGAGGACATCGTCTCCCTCAAGGGCCAGATCGTCGCCTCGGGCCTGCCGGTATCCCAGCTCGTCGCCACCGCATGGGCGTCAGCCTCCACCTTCCGCGGCGGTGACAAGCGTGGCGGCGCCAACGGCGCGCGCGTCCGCCTCGAGCCGCAGAACGGGTGGGAGGTCAACAACCCCGATCAGCTGGCGACGGTGCTGGGCACCCTGGAGGGGATCCAGGAGGCCTTCAACGCCGCCCACTCCGGCGGCAGGCAGGTCTCGCTCGCTGACCTGATCGTGCTCGCCGGCGGCGCGGCCGTCGAGCAGGCCGCCCGGGACGCCGGCGTCGCCGTCGAGGTCCCCTTCACGCCGGGCCGCGCGGACGCGTCACAGGAGCAGACCGACGTGGAATCGTTTGCCGCGCTCGAGCCGGCCGCCGACGGGTTCCGCAACTACCTCGGGAAGGGCAGCCGGCTGCCGGCTGAGTACCTGCTCCTCGACCGGGCGAACCTGCTGACCCTGAGCGCCCCCGAGATGACCGTCCTCATGGGTGGCCTCCGTGTCCTGGGCGCGACCTACCAGCAGTCGCCGCTCGGCGTCTTCACCACGACCCCCGGGTCCCTGACCAACGACTTCTTCGTCAACCTGCTCGACCTGGGCACGACGTGGAAAGCGACGTCGCAGGACGCGAACACGTTCGAGGGCCGCGACGCCGCCACGGGCGAGGTCACGTGGACCGGCAGCCGTGCCGACCTCGTCTTCGGGTCGAACTCCGGGCTGCGCGCGCTCGCGGAGGTCTACGCGAGCGATGACGCGAAGGAGAAGTTCGTGCACGACTTCGTCGCGGCGTGGGACAAGGTGATGAACCTCGACCGGTTCGATCTCGCCTGATCATGACGTCCAGGCCGGCCCGCGCGGGCCGGCCTGGACGTCCTCAGCCCGCGGTATCAGGCCGTCTCGCAGACGGGACCATACTTCACGTCGTTATGGTTACCGTTGGCGACGAGAGCCTCACATACCTCGTGAGCGTTCAAGTTCGGCACCGACGAGAAGTATGTCGTCTGGCTGGCAGGAAACTTCCCGGCCTGCCAGCGCGTGGCGAGCATGCTCCCACCCGCCGAATAGAACCTGATGCGCTCGGTCAGGCCGGTTTGATGCCTATCGAGATCGGCCCACTGGCTGTGAATACACGTGGTACCGGAATAGCCGATCTGCCCGCCGAGAAGTCCGTGCTGGGTGTATTTCGTATGCCTGTGGCCGCAGGATACCAGGGGCATATTGACGTGCCGGAGCGACACCGTCTTGCGGGCGTCGCCCGGAGCATGCTGTGTCGCGGCCGCCGCATGCGCAGCCGGGATCATCAAGCCGAGCGCGGGCGCCGCGCCGATGGCGCCAATCGCATAGCGGATTCTCTTCACCTAAGGATTCCCCTTTCGCGTGTCGGTGTGCGCTGCCCGATCAGGCCGTCTCGCAGACGGGACCGTACTTCACATCGTATGGTTACTGTTGGCCACCAGCGCCTGACATACCTCATGAGCGTAGATGTTCGGTAGTGAGTACCAGCTCGTGAAGCCGCGGAAGATGTGGCCGGCCTGCCAGGTCGTGTGCTCCAGGCGACCGCCGCCCGAATAGAACCGGGTTCGCTCGGTCAGGCCTTTCTGGCTATGAGTGAGATCGGCTCCCTGCATTGTTGTCTGCCGATTTTGTATGAGAGGCATTGCAGTTGACCATCGAATTGCCCGGTGTCTCAGCGAGACGGTCTTGCCCGGGCTCCCCGGAGCATGTGTTACCACGGTAGCGGCGTTCGCCGCCGGGACCATCAGGCCGAGAGCGGGTACCATGCCCACAGCAGCGGCCGCCGCGTAGCGGACCTTCTTCATGGCCATTCTCCCATCGTCATTAATTCTGCGCCCGCACCCCGAAAGCTGGCTGCTTCTCGCCTGCGCATGCCTCAAGCATCCCGGCAGCAACTGGCCAGCAGCTGTTCTCTTGCTGACGGCACGCCGTTACGGGCGACTCCGGCATGCCGCCTGGTCAGGACGGCACCGTCAGTGACGCGGCCACGGGGAGGTACAGGAAACGGCTACAGCAGTACAGGAAGCGCGGCAGGTGTCCGGGCCGTCTCCGCCCTCGGTCTCGGCCAGCTCGGCTAGATAGACATGGACGTGCGCCGCCCCGCACTTGTCACCGAGGCCGTCGCAGAGGGAGGAGGCACGGGACAAGTGCGCGTGGGCCTCCGCGGGCCCTGCGGATCAAGAAAGGTCACCAGGATCCGGGGGAGCTGGCAGGCATGCATGTCGAACCCGGCCTCGGCGGCCCGCGCGATGACCGCCAGCAGCACGCGGTGCTCGGCCTGGAACCAGGCCAGGGCCAGCACGGCGATCGGCCAGGGGCTCGGGGGCCACCCCGGCCGCGCGCGGGACCAGCATGATCGGGTCACGGGCCGGATCCAGCAGCCGGTCCGCGGCATGCGCGGTGTACAGGTAGTGATCCAGCATCCGGCGGCTGGCCGCGCGGCGCGCGGCGCGCGGCGCGGCCCTGCGCGTCGGCCAGTTCGGCGGCGTAGGCGCGGAGCAGGTCATGGCAGGCGTACCGGCCCGGCACGCGCTCGGCCAGCAGGCTCGCCGCGGTGAGCTCGTCCAGTGCCCGACGGGCTGCGCGGGTCGTAACGCCGGCCAGGGCAGCGGCCGCTGAAACGGTGACCTCAGGGCCCGGATGGACGCCCTGGAGCCAGAACATCTGGGCCGCTGGCCTGCTCAGGTACCGGCGGGACCAGGAGAACACGGCCCGGATGCTGGCCGGCGGCTCGCTGACCTCGAGAGCATCCAGCCGGCCTGAGGCGTCCCTCAGTTCGGCGGCCAGGACGGCCAGCGGGAAGCTGGGGCGCCCTGCGGCCCGGGCGGCAGAAATGCCCAGCGCTAACGGCAGCCGGGCGCAGGCGCTGATCAGCCCGGCGAGCGCTGCGGGGTCGGCTGCCGTCCGCTCGGCCCCCAGCCGGCTAGCCAGCAGCTCGCTGGCCTCGTCCTCGGACATCACGTCCAGCGCGAGCAGCCGGGCGTCCTCGGTCGCGGCCAGCCCCGTGAGCTGGCTGCGGCTCGTGACCAGGACCAGGCAGCCCGGGGCACCCGGCAGCAGCGGCCGGACCTGGTCGGCATCCCGGCAGTTGTCCAGGACGATCAGCACCCGCTGGCCGGCCAGCTGGCTGCGGTACAGGGCGGCCCGCGCGTCGGACCCGGCCGGGATACGCTCGGCCGGAACTCCCAGTGCGACGAGGAAGGCCTGGACGGCCTGCTGTGCGGGGACCGGCACACCGCCAGGGTCGAAGCCGCGCAGGTTCATGTTCAGCTGCCCGTCCGGGAACTGGTCGGCGACTTGGTGCGCCCATCGCAGTGCGAGGGCCGTCTTCCCCACTCCGGCGGTGCCGCTAATCACGCTGATCACCAGCTTCCTGGTCGTGACCGGACCCTGGCCAAGCAGGCGCGTCAGCGCCTGCAGCTCGGCTTCCCGGCCGACGAAATGCGCTGCGGCACCAGGTAGCTGCCGGGGCGTCGCCGACTCGGGGCGGCCCGACCTTGAGGGGGCGCCGGGCCGGTGCACCAGGGCGACCCCCGCCACCGGGGAGGGACCTGCGGAATGTGCTGGTGCAGCACCCGGCTGTGCGCGGCGGCCAGCTCGGGGCCGGGGAGGACCCCGAGCTGATCATCGAGACGGCGGCGCAGCTGCTCATAGACGCCGAGGGCGGCCGCCAGGGGCTCGCCCCGCCACAGGGCAAGCGCGCGGGCGTAGGCATCGCACGCCGCCGCGAGGTCGCCTGCGGACCGCGCCGTCTGGGCGTGGTCGGCCAGTGCGGCAAAGGTGACGTGATCAAGCTCGCAGGCCGCGTCCCGGAGCCGGTAACCGCCGACCGCCGCCGCTAGCAACCCGCCGGACCTGGCGCCCATGGCACCTGGATCCAGCCAGCGGCGGAGCCGGCTGACGTACGACTGGATCATGGCCACTGCCGTGGCCGGCGGGTCGTCCCCCGTCCCCCCCAGGGCGTCGATGAGAGACTCGCGGCGCTGTCCGGTCTCCGGGTGTAGCACCAGCAGCCCCAGCACCGCCCGCGGCATCACGCCACCAATAGCGATGTCGGCTCCGTCCCGCCAGACGCGCAGGGATCCCAGCACACTGATCCGCAGCCTGGCCTGCCGGCCAGGGGCGGCAGAGCCGGAACTGACCCCTGCGGGGCCGGCGAGTTTCGCGGTCTGCCCGTGATCCAGGCCGAGGGCCTGCGCCAGCCGCCGAGCCGACTCGGCGTGCAGCCGGGTAGTACGGCCCTGTTCCAGATCGCGTACCACCCCGATGCTCACCCGTGCCGCACTGGCCAGGGTTGCCTGTGTAATAGCAACTGACATCGGCCTTGCCATTTTTCCAGGAGGGTCGTATTAATCATCTAGCAAAGCACCTGCTGCCACTATTGCCGCGGTTCCGCGCCATCAAGGCAAGTGTTGCCGGACGCCGTAGCATCCTTGTAGCATTGGAGTAGCATGGTGGTCCCGGCCGCGATACCGCAATAACGACTCGCGACTCAGCGTGACGTGCCTGCCTATCTCTATGGGGACGATCAGGAAATCTTCGCGATGAGGTCCACGCGAATGACGGGATTTTCTGCCACCGCCCGGGCCAACCGCGCGTTCCTGCGCTCCGCCGCCGACGGCCCGGGCCAGCTCGTCTCCCGGCTCATGGATGGCCAGCGGGGCCAGGCAACACGCAGAGTTCTGGCACCCCACGCGTGGTCGGGCGGCCGGCCAGGTCCGGGCGCCGTCCCTGACCCTGCCACCGTCCACGAGCCTGCCGCCGCACTACTTGCTGACCGCGCCGCGGCGGGCAATATGATCTTGCACTGGGTTTCCGGTAAAAACACCTGTATTACTAGGAATTAGCGAGACGCGCGAGTCCCGGCGGGCCAGATCGGCGGCAGGCGCCCGTTACTCCTGGAAGGCGTGAGGCTGAACATGCGCAGATTGTCTGCCGGACGTCGGGTCGTCCCCGATTCCCGCGGCGGCCGGCCCGGTCAGTCAGCGGGCGTCGACTACATCTACAACGAGCACTTCCACCGCGTCGCCGTGGTCCGGGCCGGTAACGGGCTCAGCGCGGACGGCCATGAGTTCCTGATTCACGCCCTGGAACACCGCGCTCATCCTGGCCTGCAAGACCACCACCACCGACCTCACCGCCATCAGCGGGCCGGCCAGCCAGACCGTGATCGACGGCATCGTGCAGGAGATCAGCATCCGGACCGGCAGAGTCTTGTTCCAGTGGAACAGTGCCGGTCACGTCCCCTACAGCCACAGCGAGCAGCCGCTGCCGACATCGGCGAGCACGCCATGGGACTGGTTCCACGTCAATGCGGTCCACCTGGCCCGGGACGGCAACCTGCTGATCGACGCCCGGAACACCCGGACGGCGTACAAGGTGAACCGGCACACCGGCAAGATCATCTGGCGGCTTCGCGGCAAGGGACAGCAGCTTCCGGCTCCAGGCCGCCCGCGGCCAGGTGCTCGACAGCGCCGGGAAGATCTTCGCCTGGCAGCACGACCCCGAGCAGGTCGGGCGCGACACGTTCACCTTCTTCGACAACGACTCCACGGGCACCCCGCTGCTGTCCTACAGCCGTGCGGTCACGGTCTGGCTGAGCTACCGCAGCCGGATCGCCACGCTGGTCGCCGCGGACAACCAGCCGGAGGCCCTGTCGGCGGCGTCCCAGGGCGACGCGCAGGTCACCCGGAACGGCTACCTGTTCGTCGGCTGCCGGTCTGTTGACAGTCCGCGGGATTTACACCAAAGTCGGAACTCTAAACCTAGCCGAATCGCCGGTGCAGTTTCATTGGCGCCCCGCGGTCGCGGGAATGGCTCAGGAGGGGGCAGATGGAACCGCTATCGGTCACGGTCGCGACCCTGATCGCCACATATGCCGCGCAGGCATTCGGCGGCGAGATCGGCCAGTCGGCCGCCTCGGGCCTGAAAAAACTCATCGGCCTCGTGCGCCGCAAGCTCAGCGGAAATGACCCGGCCCAGGCCGCCCTGGCCGCCGCCGCGGAGTCTGCGCAGGGGCCGGCGAGCACGGACGTGCTGGCCGAGTCCCTGGATGCGGCCGTCAAGAGCGACAGTGAATTCCGCAGCCAGCTCGAGGAGCTGGTGAACGCGCTGCGCTCGGACCCCGATGTAGGGCGGTTCGTAACGACCGTCTCCGGCAATGCGCGGATCGGCAAGATTACCAATATCGGCACCGTGACCGGCGACGTCACCTTCTAGTGTCCGCGACCGGCAATGCGGATAATGGCGAGACGGCAGGAGCCGCGGCTGTTTCGGCCGTGCTGCCGCTACTGGCCAGGCGGCTGCAGGCGGACGAGAGCGGCCGCGAGATCTCCGAGCGGATCGCGCAGGCGCCTGATCAGTCGGCCGCCGACCTTGCGCAATGGCTGACTCGCGCCGGGACGCCTACCGTCGCGACGATGGTGACCGGCGGCTACGTCGGAAAGCTGGCGAACATCGCGCACGCGGACGTCGTGAACATCAGCCTGCCGCCCGATCACCAGGCGCCCGCGCAGCTGCCGAACGCGACACGCGATTTCACCGACCGGGTGCGACAGGCTGAGGAGGCGTGCCAGTTCCTGTGGCCCGAGACGCCCGGAACCGGGACGCCGGTCGTGGCGATCTCCGGGCCCGGCGGCGTCGGCAAGAGTGCGCTGGCCATCCGGATCTCGACCCTGCTTGCGCAGCATTTCCCCGATGCGCAGCTGTACGTGGACCTGCGCGGCCATAGCGGCCAAGGGCTGGATCCCGAGGACGTGCTGGACGGCTTCCTCCGGGCGAAGGGCGTGACCGGCGGGCGCATTCCCGCGGGCAGCGCCGACCGTGAGCTCATGTACCGGGCGGTCATGAGCCAGGGCCGTAACCTCGTCCTGCTCGACAATGCCTCGCACGAGCACCAGGTACGCCCGCTGATCCCGGGCGCCTCCAGCTGCGCGGTCATCGTTACCAGCCGCCGGCAGCTGACCGTGCTGGAAGGCGCGCTCCCGATCGACTTGGAGACGCTGAGCCTCGACGACGGAGTGGCGCTCCTGGCGAAGATCGCCGGGGCGCAGCGCGTGGACGCCGAGCTGGAGGCAGCCCGGCAGATCGTCCGGCTGAGCGGGCACCTTCCCCTCGCTATCAGGATCGTCGGGGCGAAGCTGGCGGCTAAGCCGCACTGGCGGGTCGGCCGCATGGCCGACCGGCTGCGAAGCGAGCGGACCCGACTGGCCGAGCTCTCCTTCGGGGACCTCGATGTCCGTGGAGTGATCATGCTGAGTTATCAGGAGCTTGAGCCTGGGCTTCAGCGGGCGTTCCGCCTGCCCAGCCTGCTGGCTTTCCAGAGCTTCACGTCCTGGGTCCTGGCCGCGCTGCTGGATATCGCGCCGGCGGAGGCCGAGGACGTGGCTGAGCAGCTCGTTGACCTCCAGCTGCTTGACGTGGTCGGCGAGGACGAGACCGGCGAGATACGGTACCGCTACCACGACCTGCTCCAGCTCTTCGCTCGGGAGCAGGCCGATCAGGCCGATTCCGCGCAGGACCGGTCGGCCGCCGTCGAGCGCGGGCTGGGTGCCCTGCTCGGCCTGGCCAAGCGGGCGCTGTTCGAGATGTCACGGCACAGCAAGCGGGACCCGGATCCGCCGCGCGCGCTGATCTGGCCGCTCCCCGCTGACCTCCTCGACCGACTGACCGACCAGCCCTACGACTGGTTCTCGGCCGAGTACCCCAACCTCATCGCCGCCATCAGCCAGGCCCATGATGCGGCCCTGTGGGAGTGCACGTGGGAACTGGCCGACTCGATGCACTACTTCTTCCGGGTGCGGGCCAGGCTGCAGGACTGGCGGGCGACTCATGAGCTCGCGCTGGACGGGGCGCGACGCGCGGGCAACCGCCGCGGAGAGGCGTGGACACTGCGCAATCTCGGAAACGCCTATCGCGACCTGGGCCTCCTGGACCAGGCAGCAGGCTGCTTCGCCCAGTGCCTCGACGCCTTCCGGGAGCTCGGCAACAGCCTGGGGCAGGCCGCCGCACTGAACAACCTCGGCGAGCTGGCCATGGACCGGGGGCAGCTCAACGACGCGGAGGCTTACTTCGAGCGCTGCATCGTGGCCTGGGCAGACGTCGGGGACGAGGTGGGCGTGGCTTACGTGACCAACCACCTCGGCTGGGTGAGCCTGCAGAAGGGCGAGCTGCCCGAGGCCGACAGTTACTTCGATCGATCGCTAGCCAGGTTCCGGGACCTGGACGACCGCTGGGGCGAGGCGCACGCGTTCCGCTGCCGCGGGATCGTGGCCCGGGAGCGCGGGCAATACGAACAGGCAGAGCAGCTGCTGGCCCGCAGCGCCGATCTGTTCGCTGAGTTCGGTGACACGGCCGGGCAGGCCTGGGTGCGAACGGATCTCGCCTGGACCAGGCTGGGACAGCAGCGCCCCGACGCCGCTCTCCAGCTGCTGAACAGCGCGATCGCTGACTTCCGCGAGCTGTCCGAGGGACGCGGGGAGTCGAGCGCCCTCATGATCATGGCCGATGCCTACCGCTCGCAAGGGGAGACGGACGCCGCGGCCACCATCCTGGAGGAAGTCATCCCCGCCTTCCAGGCGCGCAGCGATGCGCTGGACGAAGGTATCTCGCGATGCCTGCTCGGCGAGACCTACCTTCGGGCCGGCCTGGCCGAGCGGGCCCAGTCCGCGCTGAGCGGCGCGCTGGAGGTGCTGCGCCGGGTCGGCGCCGGCGCCTGGGTGCTCCGGGCCGAGAAGGCTACCCATGTGTGACGGAGGAACCAGGGGTGGCCGCGGTCGCCTGGTCCCTCGCGGGTAGCGTCGCTCTGCTCTGGCTGGGCTACATCAACCTCCCGAGCATGTCCGTCAGCATGGACGGGCAGCGGTACCTGCACGCCGGGACCCGGCAGCCCGTCCCGTTCCCGTTCGCGCTGCGCTGGCTGCTGCCCCTGCTATGCGGGGCATCGGTGCGCAGGTGGCAGCTGTGCACCATGACGCACCTGGTGTTCCTGCCGCCGCTGATAACACTCTGGATAGAGCCGTGGGTCGCCGACGACCGGCTGCGGGTAACCGCTGGACTCCTCGTCTGCGGCTTCGCCGGCATCTGGCGCAGTAACCTGCGCCGGCCGGTGCTCGTCGACGCCCCGGCGATGACCTGGAGCCTCTGCGCGGCCATCCTCTTCCAGCATCACCTGTGGTACCTGGGCATTCTCGGCTCGCTCGTGGCCGGGAGCATCAAGGAGACCGGCCCGGTCTTCGCCGCCTGCTACGCGTGGAACCCGCTGGGCCTGCTCGGCCTGCTCGCCCCGATCGTGCGCGGCCTGACGGCGCGCCCGGGCAGCGACCCGGCCGGCGAGGAGTCGCTGCTGCGCGATCCGCTACGGACCGGCCGCCTGTCGCACATGGGCCGCTGGCTGGATCCGGCCAGCATGGTGGCCCCGTGGGGCGCGGCCGTGCTCGCGGCCTTCACCACCGATTCCGTTATCATCCGGAGTCTCGTGATCACCACGGTGGTGGCCTACGGCCAGCTGCTGGTCGCCACCGGGACGGCCCGTCTCTACCAGTGGGCCGCGCCCCCCGTCGTGCTCGGCGCCGTCACCGTGATCCCGGCCAGGTGGGCCATCGGGATCCTTGTACTGCACCAGTTCAACCCCTGGGCCGGCGAAGGGCAGTGAGCCGCCCGCTGCCTAAAGCAGGCGGAATCCGTCGTGCTCCCTGATCGCGGGGCGGCCGGCGTAGGACAGCGCGTCGAGGATCCGCGCGGTGAACGCCTCCGTGGTCAGGGAGGTGATCAGGTCACGGTCCGCCCAGGCAAGCTCGCTGCTCTCTGCCGAGGCGGCCAGGGTCCCGCCGGTCATCCGGCACAGGAAGACCATCTCGATCACCGCGTGCGTCATGCTCTTGTACACACCGGTCAAGACGACCGGCTCGACGCGGATCCCGGTCTCCTCCCGGACCTCGCGGATCAGCCCGTCGGTGATGCGCTCGTCCAGCTCGAGTACGCCGCCCGGCGGCTCCCAGGCGCCGTTGTCCCGGCGCCGCTGCAAGAGGACCCGGCCCGCAGGATCGGCGACCACGCCGATGGCGCTAACGGAATGCCGTGGGCGCTCGGTGGGCACGGCCGTGGCGGTGGCCCTGGTCATTCTTTGGCGCGCCGGGACCAGGCCTGAAAGAGGCGAGGTGATCCGCAGACCGAAGCCGGATCCGCGGCGAAATCGTCCAGGCTGTCCAGCGCTGCGCGTAGCTGATCGGCGGACGCGATCCCTTCCTCGATAATCGACTCTGCGGTTGCCTGCACCGTGGAGTAAGGCAATGTCTTGGCCTCGCCCACGACGTCCGCCCGCTGGACGACACTCAGCTCGGGCGCGGGAATACCCGCAGTGGAGAAATGCCGGTACAGCTTGCGGCCGACCAGCGGATCACCGCCATGTCGCTCGAGGACGCGCTGGTATGCCTCGACCCAGAAGGCGAAGCCTTCGCTGGGCGGATCGCAGAAAGAACCTTCGAAGTCAGCATCCTCTACAACAATCACCCCGCCCTCCCTGACCGCCTCCCACATGGTCCGCAAAACCTCGACGGGGCGGCTGAGGTGCTGCAGCAAGTTCCGGCAGTAGACCAGGTCGTAAGTGTTCGGCTCGGCCCACCCGTACACGTTCCTCACCCGGAACTCCACACCTGGCAGGCCCTGCGAAACAGCGGCCTGCCGGGCCAGTCCGATCTTCACCTCGTCCATGTCGATACCGACAGCCCACCCGCGGGGCCCGACGCGCCGAGCAAGCTCGAAGGTGACGTCCCCCCCACCGCAGCCCAGATCCAGGCACCTCATCCCCGGCCCGAGCTGGACCCGGTCCAGCAACGCGGACGTTGTCGGCAGCCACGTGCGGGCCAGCACCCGAAGCCGCTCGTAGCCCTGCTTGCCGCCGCGGATCACATAGCGCTCCATCCCGGCACTGTAGGACCGCCGCTAAGCAGGCGCAAAGATCGTCGTCGGCGGCCGCACCCTTCCTGGCAGCTTGATCAACGCCCTGTGCCCCTTCTGGCGAGAACCACCTGGACCTCCTGAGGGACGGCCAGCCCGCCGTCGGCTCCGGCATAGGGCGCCAGGTCCGCGCCGACATCCTCGGCGAGGGCGTCGATCAGATGGTTTATCCTCGCGGCGTCATAGCCGGTGATCAGGGTGGCCAGCGGAGTGGCCGCCAGCTGGATCCGGAAGTAGTCAGCGGCTGAGGAGAACCGGACCATCTTGGTGGCCGTGCGGATCTCGATGTTTTCGAAGGCCGCTGCGGCTACCAGCGCGCGGAGTTCGGCGGCGTCCGCGAGGGCATGCTCGGTGCGCTTGGCCGCGGACGCGCCCGGCCGCATGTGGCGATCCAGCGCGCCGGCGAGTGCGCAGGTAGCCGGGTTGCGCTCGATCGGGCCGAAGACGTTCAGGGCCAGCCGCCCGCCGGGAACCAGCACGCGCCGGAATTCCCGCAGCGCGGCTGGCCGATCCGGAATGAACTGCAGCCCCAGCTGGCAGAGGACCACGTCGAACGCCGCAGCCGAGTAGGGCAGCGCAAGCGCGCTGCCGCGCGACCGGGGCGCCCACGACGGGGAGGGACCGGGCGACCGCCAGCATGCCGGGATTAATGTCCAGCGCGGCAACCCGGCCCGTGCCGCTCACCCTTTCAGCCGCTACGCGAGCGCCGCTCCCGTGCCGCAGGCCACATCCAGTACCCGATGGCCCGGCAGCAGCGCTGCCCGACCGACCAGGTCGGCGGCCCACTGGGCCGTCATCGCAGGCACCAGGTAACGCTGGTACGGCTCTGGCGCGCTGGCGTCGAGCTGCCACTGCTCCTGCTCGCCCATCAGGTCCTCACCCCCGGTGAGACTATCGCCGCCCGGGTGCCTCCTCGAACAGCGCTGATGCTTCCTCGAACAGCAGGAGCCAGGCGATGATGCATCGGCGCTCCGATGCGAATCGTGACTCGGCCCGGACCAAGCGCCGACCTCACGCACTCGGCATGATCGGAACCTGCGGGCGGCTTGGCAGGCGCAGAATGATTCGGTGCAGCCGGACAGTACCGGGCCACCGTGCTGGGCCGATCAGCCGAGCGGACCGCTGCTGCCGGCCTACTGGAGGAAGCCGCGTCCGGCCACGGTGGCCTGCTGCTGCTGGCCGGCGAGGCGGGCATCGGCAAGACCACCATGCTGCACGCGATCGCGGCCGATGCACGCCGCCGCGGCCTGATGGTCCGGATCGCCGGCACGCCGGCTGACCCGGACCGAGCCGCCTTCTCGCCGTGGGTGCAGCTGTTCGAGGAGCATCTCCGCGAGCTGGACGCCGGAGCAGCACGACGCGTCGTCGGACCGGCCGGCGCAGCCCTGACCCTCCTGGGTCTCGGCGACGCCGCCGGGGCACCGAAGCACGCGGCCGGTATGGGTCAGGGTGGCCGGCACCGCCTCCTGCGCCAGCTGGCCGAGGTATGGCAGCGCGCCGCCGACGCCGCCCCCGGCGGCCTGCTGCTGGCGCTGGACGACCTGCATTGGGCCGATCTGGGCACGGTGCTGCTGCTCATCGAGATGGCTGGGCGGTTGGCCGGGCACCGCATGGCCGTGGTGGCCACGCTGCGCCCCGGTGATCCGGTGGCTGGCCGGGTAGCCGAGGCTCTGGGCGAACTGCCCCGGCTCGCGCGGCTCACCTTGCCGCTGACCAGGCTCGACGATGCGGCACTGACCGCCCTGACCCAGGCGGTCGGCCTGACCGCCACAGCCGACCTCGTTGCCCAGCTGTCCCGGCGTACCGGCGGCAACCCGTTCTTCGCCACTCAGCTGCTGCAGATGCTCGCCGCGAACGCGGCCAACGCTCCGCAGGTACTCGCGGTTGAAGTCCCTGTCCATGTGGTGGAGGTAGTCCGGCGGCGCCTGGCCCGACTGCCGGCGGCGACCGCAGGCCTGCTCGAGGTGGCCGCGGTGCTGGGCGCCGCCGGGGCGGTGGAGACCCTGGCCGCCACCGCCGGCCGGGATCTGGGCGGGGTGCTCGGCGATCTGGAACCGGCCGTGACGAGCGGGCTGCTAGCCGACGCGGGCGCCGGGCGATGGCGGTTCGTGCACGCACTGGTACGTGACGCGGTCGTGGACGGTCTGGGGGCCCGGCGTCGGCTAGACATAAACGCCAGCGCGCTGGCGGTGCTGCGGGACGGTCGCAGTCCCGCGCCGGCTGCCGAGCTGGCCCGGCACTCGCCCGGTGGCCTGCCGCTGACCAGCCGTGAGGACGCCGTCGACCTCTGCCGGCATCTCGACCGTGCGGTGGACACCGGCATCTGATGCGTCTACCGGCCAGAGCGGCCGGTCGAGTGGACATGGCCAAGGTCGAGCACTTCATGCACCAGATCATCGGAGACCTCAGCGCATGCACCGCCGCGGTACTGATCCGCCTCGGCGACCGGCTCGGGCTCTACCGGGCCATGGCCGACGGCAAGCCGGTCACCTCGACCGAGCTAGCCGAGCGGACCGAACTAGCGGAGCGATACGTCCGGGAGTGGCTGCACGCCCAGGCGGCCGGCGGCTGGGTCACCTACGATCCGGGTACCACCACCTTCACGCTGCCGGCCGAGCACGCGGCCCTGATAGCCGATTTGGACGCGCCTACCTTCCTGCTGGGCGGGTTCGACTGGATCCCCTCCTTCTGGGCCGACGCGGACACCCTGGAGGAAGCATTCCGCAGCGGCGCGGGCATCGGCTGGCATCAGCACGACAAGCGACTGTTCATGGGAACCGAACGGTTCTTCGGGGCCGGGTACAAGATGAACCTCGTTGCCTCCTGGCTGTCCGCGCTGGACGGCGTGACGGACAAGCTGGCCGCCGGGGGCCGGATCGCCGACGTGGGCTGCGGCCACGGCGCCGCGACCATCCTGCTCGCCCAGGCGTTCCCGAACGCCCAGGTGCACGGCTTCGACTACCACGACGCCTCGATCGCCGCGGCGCGCTCCCGGGCTGCGGACACGGGCCTGAGCAACGTGCAGTTCGAGACCGCACCTCGACCGACTACCCCGGACAGTACGACCTGGTATGCCTGTTCGACTGCCTGCACGACATGGGTGATCCGGTGGCCGCGCTGCGGCACATCCGCGAGTCCCTCGCCGAGGACGGCACGCTGATGATCGTCGAGCCGATAGCCTTCGACCGCGCCGAGGTCAACCACCAGTACCCGCTGGGCCGGCTGTTCTACTCGGCCTCCACGATGATCTGCACGCCCAGCTCGCTGGCCCAGCCCGAAGCGGGTGAGATCGGCGTCGAGACCCTCGTCCGCCTGGGAGACGCCTGCCTGGCCGCCGGTACCCCGGCCGCCACCTCGGCATGCACCTAGCGGACCTTCCGGGCTCTCGGACTAGAACTCGGCGAGCCCGGCGGAAGGTGGCCGCGCTTCGGTTGACTTATCGCGCTGATCTGGCTTTTATGGAATGGCCAGCATGGTCGGGCTGCTCGCCGCCGTGAGCGGGGGTAATCACCTGCGCGGCTACGGATGGGGGTCTTCTCGATGACCGATCCGATTAGCATTTCCGTGCTGGGCTCGGCCGCCAGCCAGACCATCAGCTTCCTGTACGCGCAGGCCGCCGAGGTACTGAAGGCACGGCGCGAACGGCGCGGCGCCGAAGACGTCGGCGGGCCCGGCCCTCAGGTTCCGATGGTGGCCAACGAGGTGCTGGACGGCTCGGTTGTAGCCGCCACGATAAATCCCGACGTTCTCGAGGCCAAGTACCAGGCCTTGCTGAGGCTAACCGGCGCGCTGGCGCCGTATGCCCTCGGCCATGCCGACATCGAGGGCGGAAACACTGAGCTGGGCCAGGACGCCGGAACCCTACGCGCCATCCTTGAGGCTATCTACGGTCAAAGACTGACGTTTTTCAATGAACAGCGTGAGCCAACTGGTTCCGTCGTCACGGTGCGGCAGGTGCTAGCCGATATTGAGGGGACGGTTATCGGCTCAGAGGGGAATGTTGCGGCGGGCGGACATCTAGAGGTCACGCAGCAAGCCGACACGGTTCGAGAAGGCGGCAAGATAACCGGCCATCAGGGCAACATCGGCGGTCTGTAGGGCCGGCTGGCGGGCAGGCAAGTCCATGGGGGACCTGATGACGTATTCCCAGAGCGACGGCGCCGGTTTCGAGCCCGACATGTTCGATGACCACGTCGTCGAACGTCTCCTTGACGTTTCGCACCATCGGCCTAGGCCCTGGCTGGAGCAACGGGTCACCAGCCTGCTGCGCGACCCTGACTGCCGGATCGTCCTGATCACTGCCGATCCCGGCGCCGGAAAGTCTGTGCTGCTGGCAGGCCTGGCCGCCGCCCACCCCGACTCCCTGCGGTATTTCCTGCGCTGGGACAGCGTCCATCCTCGCCGCGCCGGGGATGTGCATTCATTTCTCGAGGCGGTAGGTCACCAGCTGGCCGCACGATTCCCGGAATTGCAGCTGGACGCAGACCTCGTCGTCGAGGTCGAACAATCCGTGCAGCAGGTAGGCCCGACCGGCCGGGTCGTGGGTGTCCGCGCTGAAGAGGTCTGGGCCTCGCCGTTCCGCCGCACAGCCATCAAGGTCCGGCAGACCCTGGGTTCGGTGGAGGGCGGAGCCAGCGGCCTTGAGGTTGGGCGGCTGGTGATCGACCTGCGGGCTATGGACTGGCGGGATGTCGAGCATCTCGCCTTGCTTGGGCCGCTGCGTGCGATGAGCTCGCGCCGGCCGCATCACGACTACGTGCTGCTGCTCATCGACGCCTTGGACGAGTCGGCAACTGGCCTGGGCGAATGGCTAGCATCTTGTCCCTCCCTGCCGGCGAATCTCCGCGTCGTTGTGACGGCCCGGGACGGCGAGTACCTGCAGACAATACGGCTTAAGCAGAGTGGCCAGCTCCGGGAGTTGCGCATAGACACCGTGGACAGCCAGGCACAGGCTGACGTGTCCGGCTTCCTGACCGCAGCGTCGCAAACGCTCGACCTGTCCGGCGTGAGCACCCAGGGGCGCGAACAACTGGTCACGGAGTGGGCGGCCGCCGCCGCGGGAAACTTTCAGTTCGCGGCGACGCTGATGAGCGCGCTGCGGGCCTCGGTGCGCAGCGGGGACACCGGGACCACGCGCGCGCTGTCTGCGCTTGGTGCGGTCCCGCCTGGCCTCCGCGCTCTCTACACCCTGCTCATCACCAACTTGCGCAATCTCTACCGGCCACAGTCGGTGCGACTAGACGACGGTACGGCTGGGTCGGCCTGGGATGACCTGTACGCTCCCGCGCTAGGAACCCTGGCGGTTGTGCGCCAGCCCGTGTCGGCTGCGGAGCTGACCGTGCTGGCCGGGATACGGGCTCGGAGCAGCCGGGTCCGGGATGTCCTCACTGACATGCTGCACTTCCTCGACGCCCGCGACGGCACCTACCGCCTGCACCATCGCAGCTTCGCGGATTTCCTGACAGATCCGCGCACAGAGCGGGAGACGCCAGGCTGTTACCTCGATCCCGCCGAGTGGCACCTATCAGCCGGCCTGGCCGGCGGGCGGGCCGTGCTCGAGGCACCAGGTGACGGCAGCACTGCCGCCTACGGGCGGGCGCATGCCTGCGCCCACCTGATCCGGGCCGTCACGGCGACATCACCGGACCCTGCAGGCCGGGCGATGCTCGCCAGCCTGAACCGGCTGGATGTCCTGATGGCACGGATGGAAGCCGTCGGCGTGGATGTACTGACCGACGAGGTGCGGGATGCCGCCCCGCTGCTGGAGACAGAGGCTCGGGTCGCTGAGGACCTGGGCAGGAGCCTGGACCGGCAGCGCCATAATCTG
Source organism: Streptosporangiaceae bacterium (assembly GCA_036510065.1). GTDB lineage: Bacteria > Actinomycetota > Actinomycetes > Streptosporangiales > Streptosporangiaceae > DASUBV01. The sequence goes on from DATCEO010000185.1 coordinate 18,322, forward strand.
CGCTCCGGTCAGAGCGAGTGGCGACCGCCCGGATTCCTGGCCCAGCAACTGTATAACGAGGCGGTCAGCCAACGATGGACGGACGTGGCGAGAATCGCCGCGGCGGCGCTGAGCCCAAGTGCCGCAGCCTTGATGCTCGTCTGGTCGGTGGGCAATGACGCCCGCGCGCTGCTGCGGACCGTAACCATCGGCGCGCACGCGAACGCGCTGGCCAGGGTGGACGACAACCGGTTCGTCGCCGGATGCGGCGACGGGAGCCTGGGGATGTACGAGGCGTCCAGCGGAAAGCTGCTCGCCCGGCGTGGCGTCACGGACAGCGAGATCCTGGCGGTGGGCTGGTCCCCCCAGTACGGCATTGTCTGGGGCAGCGCAGGCGGGCTAGTGGGCTGCTGGCGTCCCGATACCGAGAAGGTGCATGAGCTACGCGTCCCGGGGGTCTCGGGTGCGCCGCAATCGTTCACTACCTACAGCCCGATGATCGCTATGACCGCGCTGAATCGACAAGAGCCGACCTGGTTCACCGGCGGGCCAGGCAGTGTCCATGCTATAGCCGTCCGGGAAGCGGATGGCGAGATCGCCATCGGCACCCGTCAAGGCGCCGTATTGGTCATCCATCCGGGCTTCACCGAATTCGCTGCCGGGTATCCTCTGCACGCGCAGGTCATTACCGGCTTGCACTTCTCCGGTGACTCAATAGTGGCGTGCAGCCACGACGGCACAGTCCGCCGGACTAACCTGATATCCGACTCTGTGATAGCCAGCGCTCCCTGCCCCTATACCGCTCTGACTGTTCTGACCAGGAAGCGTGTCCTGGCGATACGCTGGGACGGCGGCTCCGACTTGATCGAGGCCAGCGATATCGCCAGCATGAGCAAGAGCGGGGTCACGCTCGGCCCGGCAACCGCCGTCGGCGCGAACCCGCAAGGCTGGGCGTTCATCGGCTTTATGAACCGCCGGATCTGGGTACTCGATGCGGACATGACATTCCGCGCTTCCCTACGTGGGCACGGTGACCAGATCACGGCTGCGGTTGGCCTCTCCGCCAAGACACTAGTATCTGCCTCCAAAGACCGCACCATTCGCGTCTGGGATCTTGCCGACGAGCGGCCCTCCGCCTCTCCGTCGGGTCATGACGGCCCTGTAACCGCGCTGCTGTTCACCGAAGACGGCCTCATGTCTGGCTCCGCCGACGGAACGCTCAGGTTCTGGGGCCCTGGTGGCGATCAGCGTGAGGCGCGGGACTTGCAGAGCGGGCAGATCTGGTACCTGAGCCACGGGCCCAACGGAACGTTCGCTGCCGCGACTCAGGCCGGCAGGGTGGTACTGGGCCATCTTCAACGCGGCATTGAGGTCCTGTCCGGGCACACAGACGAGGCCAAGGCAGTCGTCACGCTGGCAGACGGGCGCGTCCTGTCCGCGGATAAGTCAGGGGCCGTCATCGTCTGGGAGCGCCGACGTCGCAGCTGGCAGGCCAGCCAGATCGGTGCGCCGGTCATCCCTGGCAACGTCAACAGCATGGCCGTAGTGGGAACGCACCAAGTAGCACTCGCTCATGGGGCCAGCGAGATTACCGTCCTAGACGTCAATACCGGAACCGCGCGCCAGCTGAGCGGGCACGAGATATCCGTCTACGCGGTGGCTGCGGGCCCCTCGTCGACCATTCTGAGCGGTGGATCAGACTGCACCGCCCGGGTATGGTCGGCAGCAACCGGTCAATGCCTCCAGGTATACCGCGAGCACACCGCGGACGTGAGTGCCCTCGGCGCGCTGGACGACCAGCTCATCGTCTCCGGAGCAGGCGACGGGAGCGTGCACGTCTGGAACCGCGGCAGTGGCCGTACTCTCGCCGTCGCGTTGCTGGGGCAGCCGGTAGACCGGCTCGCTGTCGACCGGCATGGCCAGCGCGTGGCGGCGGCTCATCCCAACGGCGGGATTAGCGTGTTCGACACATCACCCCTGCTGCGACTCACCTCCTGAGAAACCGATCGGCCCCGCTGCCCGTGCGTTGGCGCAGTGAGCCGGTCCTGAGTTTTCCTGTCACCACGTGAGTGGTGTTGTGTCCCAGTTCCGGGCCTGGAGCTGTCGGCCTGGCTGGCGAATGCGGTCTGCTGGGGTTGTGGGAGATACCAGGCTGGAGCCCCTGACGCCCGCACGCGCCACTCCCATTGGCACGCCTGGAGGAAGCCCCGCATGGACCAGCCACAAGACCGCCTAGGTCCCCCGTCTGAGCCTGGGGTGCCCCGAGCGACCGAGCCGGCCCGGCTGCGGAAGGTGTCCCAGCCGATCCTGCGGCTGATCTTCGACGGCACCATCGCGGCCAATCCGCCCAACCCCGGCCGCAGCTTCGCTATCGGCTACATCCTGCGCCATCCGGGCCAGCGCCCCAACGGCAACAGCAACGCCAACTACCCGCCCCCGCGCGAGAAATAAACCGGCGGGCGCACCCACCCCCACCCCCCTGCACAAACCCGGGCCGCCGGCCCGCCTTCCGGGAGCCACCGATCGCACGGGCGGCAGGCGGGCCGGTCACCATCAGCACACAGGAAGACCATGAGCACCCAGGAGATGCGCGGCGCCATGACTGCCATGAAGCCCACCATTCTCACCGTCACCGATATCCCGCGCTGGCGATCAGCGCGCACTGGCCGCCTGCCTGGCCATCGCCCGCGGCACCTGACGGCATCTCTCAGGCCACCCGGGGCACCCGGCCCTGGTCCCGGGCAAGCCGGCGCCGCGATGGACACGCTGCGCGCCACAGCTATTCGGACCCTCCGCGAGCACGTCCGCGCTGGCCGACGATGTGCCCTGTGCCACGCCCATGGCCATGCGATGCGGCGCACCTGGCGGCGTCGGCCCTCGGGGCGGGATGACATGAGCGGAGCGCACCGTGGCGGCGGGGAAGGGCTGGTGAGTGCCCAGCTGTCGTGGGCGCGGGCCTTTCCGGGCACCCCCCGGCACGCTGGCGCCGCGCGCCGGTTCGTCGCGGGCCTGCTGGAAGGGTCGCCGTTGCGTGATGACGCGCTCGTGGTGGTCTCCGAGCTGTTCACCAACGCGGTGCTGCACACCGGTTCCGGCAAGCCTGGCGGGCTTGTCATTGTCCAGGTCAGCCGGTGGCGGCTCGGTGTGCGGATAGCCGTGACCGACCAGGGATCACCCAGCCAGCCCGTCATCCGCGGCCCCGCCGCCTGCGGCGAGCCCGCCAAGAGCGGAAACGGCCTGTACCTGGCAGGCCAGCTCGCCGGGCGCCTCGATTGGCACGACGATCCTTCCGGGCGCACCATCGCCGCCATCCTCGGCAGGCCCACACCTGAGCAACACCCCCCGCAGCCAGCCACCCGGCCCGGGGAGTCATCCCGGCTCCCGCAACCCGTGACCAGCGGTGCCTGATACCGGGCAGCCAAGATCATCCGCACGCCAGCAAGGGGAAACCCGCCATGTCCCCCGGACCCTCATCGCAGGCCTGGCCGCCGAGCTGTATGCCATCCGGGCTGCCGTCAACCGGACGGACGGCGCAGCGAGGCCGGTGGCGACCTTGCCCTGCTGGGTCATGCGACTCGGCTACACCACCGCGTTTGCATCGCCGGGGTTCGCTTGACTTTCGTTAAGGTAACGTCTTAAGCTTAAGCTCTAAGCTTACGCCGTAAAGCAAAGAGTGCTGAACCACGACCTGGCCGGGAGGATCGAGGCCATGACCGCCGCTAGCCAGGCGCGGACGAGAGGGCGGCGCCGCAACCCCAGGGGCGAAGGCAGCCGGCTGCGGGAAGAGCTCATCTCCGCGGCCAGCGTGATGATCGCCGACGCCGGCGATGCCAGCCAGCTGACCCTGCGGGGAGTGGCCAAGAGGGTCGGCATCGCCGCCCCATCCATCTACCGGCACTTCCCTGACGTCGAGCACCTGAAGATGGCGGTGGTCGAGCGCAGCTTCACCTCCTTCGGTAACGCCAGGGACAGTGCCAGGCAGGACCTCACAAGCCCGGCCGAGGCATTGCTGGCCGGCTGCCGGGCCTACTGCCAGTTCGCCCTTGACCACCCCGGCCCGTACCGGTTCATGTTCAGCCACGAGACACCCCCCGCCGACGGTACTCAGACCCCGGCCGGCACGGCCGCCTTCCAGGGCCTGGCCAGCTCCATCCGCCGCTGCCAGGACGCCGGAGTCGCCCACGCCCCTGAGGACCCGGTGCACCTGGCCGCCCAGGTCTGGGCCGCCCTGCACGGGATGGTGCTGCTACGGATGAACGTGCCCCGCTTCCCCTGGCCGGCTCCGCTCGAGGACATGGTCGACCAGGCCGTCGCCCGCCTCGTTGTCCTCGGCGAGACCTCCCCGCATGGCACGCGGGAAGACCCGTCAAGCCATGAGGGCACCGGCAACGGCCGCCCCTGACCGGCCTCATCCCAGCGACGGGTTCCGTCCGCCGCTCGCAGCTCTGACCGCACATCCGGCATCACCCACCAAGGAGAACCCCATGATCACCACCGGTGCCCCCGCCAGGCCCCCCAGCCGCCCCACTGCATCGATGACGGTCGCCGCCCTGGCCGCGGGCATCGTTGCCTCCCTCCTGCCCGTCGTCTTCGGTGCCGCGTTCCTCGTGTCCGTCGTGATTCACCGGCCCCTCGTGGCGATGCTCGCCCGCCGCTGGCCTTCGCTCAGCGGCGGTCCCCTTGATCAGGAGTCACCGCGGATCCGGTCGGCCCTGTCCCGCATCACCACCGTGTGGGGCGTGGT
>DATCEO010000186.1:0-2642 GCA_036510065.1 Streptosporangiaceae bacterium
ACTCGGCCAACATCGACATGATCGCGATTTACATGACCGGCCTGGCCACCATCTTGCTGCTGGCAATCCCGTTCATCCCCGGACTGCGGGACATCCCCAGGCTGATCCCGGTGCACCGCCTGGTCTGGCGCTCGTACTACCGCCCCGGGCCGGAACCCGAGTCGGGCGCCAGCCAGTCCGGCGTTACAACCGCCGACAAGTCGCAGTCGTGACGGTTCCGCTCGCCCGGCCGACCGCCGACGGCCAGGCCGGGTCAGCGGGCCCTGATGGCTTCACCTGCGGGAGCTACGGATCCGGCCGACCGCAGTGAATGCGCCCTCGACCTGATCGCGGGAAGCGAGCGAATCCCGACCACAGCCGAAAGCGACGAACTTCACCAGCCCCAGCCGCTGCCTGGTCCGCGGCAACCGCAACCGGTCAGGGAGTCCTAGCACACGGCCAGCCCAGCAGTAATGGGCAGGGCACAGAGGTTAACGGCACTGCCGTGCGCCTGAGCCGATGGCAAATGCTGGGCCGGAAGTGACTAGGTCATCGCAAGTTGCGTTTGGCCATCATGACTTGAAACCATCCCATGGGATGGTATTAAGATGGCAAGGGGATGGTGCGAAGATAACGAAGTAAAGGAACGAAGTAAAGGGAGGAGATGGCTCGTGACCGAGGCCGAGAAGGCGGAGAAGATCACGATCAACCTGGGCTTCGTCGATCTGGGGCAGATCGATCTGCTGGTGCGCGAAGGCTTCTATGCCAACCGCACCGACTTCATCCGCACGGCGATCCGCAACCAGCTCGGGACAATCGGCGAGGCGATTACCCAGACGGTGGCCCGCAAGACGCTGGTCCTGGGCACCGAGCACTGCAGCCGAAGCGACCTTGAGGAACTGCGCGCCGCGGGCGGCCGCATGCACATCCGGGTGCTGGGTCTGGCCAGCATCGCCGACGATGTCACACCGGAACTCGCACTGGCGACAATCGCCTCGGTCGAGGTGCTCGGCGCCTTCCGAGCCAGCCCAGCCGTCAAGGCGGCGCTAGCCGAGCGGACCGTGTGAGCGGCGCTCCCGGCACGAGCCTGGGGCCGCCAGAGCGTCCCGGCGCCCGTCACGTCACGTCACGTTGAGAGGACATAGGCATGAACGAGCAGCAACGCGCCGCCATGGCCGCCGCCACCCGGCTCACCCGAGAGGGGCGCCTCGCCGAGGCAACCGCCCTCATCCAGCGGAGCCTGCGGACGTCGCTCAGAACTGACGTCCCCACGACGGCCTCACCGACTGCCGCACACGCACAGCACCCCGCTCGCCGTCAACGGGCCAGTGACGGCGCCGCGGCACTCCCCGGCCGGCTCAAGCCCGGAGGAGGATCAGATCGATCGCCCCGCGTACTCGGGGCCGCCCAGCAGAAAAAGCCGCTCCAGGCGCGCATCCCCGACCTGCTGCGCCGGCTGACCCACGCCACCCCGGATCAGGCGACCGCCGCAGCTCGGCCGGGTGGGCAATTCATCCAGCGCTCCTACACGAACGCAGCGGGGACGCGCGCCTACAAGCTCTACATTCCCGGCGGCTACTCCGGGCATGATGTCCCGCTGATCGTGATGCTGCACGGCGGCACGCAGACCGCTGACGACTTCGCGGCGGGCACACGGATGAACGAGCTGGCCGAGCGCGACACCTTCCTCGTGGCCTACCCGGAGCAAGACCGCGCTGCCAACCACGGGAGGTACTGGAACTGGTTCAAGCCGGCGGACCAAGTCAAGGATGCCGGCGAACCATCCCTCATTGCCGGCATCACCCGGCAGATCATGATGACCCATTCGGTTGACGACAGCCGCGTCTACGTGGCCGGCCTGTCCGCCGGGGGAGCCATGGCGGCCATCATGTCCGCGACCTACCCGGACCTGTACGCCGCCGCAGGCGTCCATTCCGGCCTGCCCTATGGCGCCGCCCACGACGTCCCCTCAGCATTCGCGGCCATGAACCATGGCCCGCAGCCGGGCACAGGTCCCGTCGACGGCGTTCCCCTGATCGTCTTCCACGGCGACCAGGACCGCGTAGTTGCCCCCATCAACGCGGACCACCTGGCCCACCACGCCCTTCAGGCCACCGCGAAGGCCGGCCGGCCCCTGCCCAGGAATCACAAGGCGCCAACCACATCCGGACGGGTTCCCGATGGCCACGCCTACACCCAGACCACCTATCAGGACGCCACCGGTCGCACCATTGCCGAGCACTGGACGATCCACCAGGCCGGTCATGCCTGGTCAGGCGGCAGTCCACACGGCTCCTACACCGACCCTCGGGGACCGGACGCCTCCGCCGAGTTCGTGCGCTTCTTCCGAACACACCGCAAGCGCTCCTGACCACATCTCATCGTCCCCTCGCCTCGAGGACCCCGGGAACCGGTGTTGTCAGCATCCAGCAGCCGCCGAGGCAATAGAACTGCCGGTCCGTGTGAGGCAGCGCTGGAAGGGGAGCCTGAGGTTCGGATGTCGTCGCAGGTTACGGCCCTCTGCACGAACACCGAGGGCCGACTGCGGCTGATACCAGGCCGCCGGAGGCGCACCCATCTCTGGCCTGGATCGGCCGAGCATCGCGGGCCTCGGTCAGCACCGACACCGCCCAACTCGCGGCTACTTAGAGACTTGGCCCAGG
>DATCEO010000187.1:0-2263 GCA_036510065.1 Streptosporangiaceae bacterium
TTGAAGATCCGGAAATACGGTGCCGCGTCGGTGCCCGTGCCCGCCGTCCACTGCCAGCCATGCTGGTTGCTGGCCAGGTCGCCGTCGACCAGGTGGCGCATGAAGTGCCTGGCGCCGTGCCTCCACTCGATGTGCAGGTCCTTGACCAGGAACGAGGCCACGATCATGCGCAGCCGGTTGTGCATCCAGCCCTCGCCGAGCAGCTGGCGCATGCCCGCGTCGACGATCGGGTACCCCGTCCGCCCGGCGGCCCAGGCCTCGAACGCCTCGTCGGCATCGGGCCCACGGGCGTACGGCATCTGCGCCAGGGCGGGCTGAAAGTACTCCCGGGCGCTGTCGGGCCAGAAATGCAGCACGGCGGCGTAGAACTCGCGCCAGGCGATCTCGCGCCGGTAGGCCGAGTCACCGGGCGGCAGGGCGGCCAGGATCGTCCGCGGATGAATGGAGCCGAGCTTGAGGTACGGCGACATCCGCGAGGTGTGGTCCAGGTCGGGCCGGTCGCGTTCCCGGTCGTAGCCCGCGAGGTGCGCGCGCCGGAACCGGCGCCACGCGGCCAGGGCCGCGGCCTCGCCCGGCTCGGGCAGCGTCAGCCCGGCGGGCAGCCGCGGGTCCGGCGGGATGGCCAGGCCATCGAGGGCGCGCCAGGACACGTCCGCGTCCCCGGACGCGGCGGGCGCCCGCCAGCCATGGTCGGCCCACGCCCGGTAGAACGGCGTATAGACCTTGAACGGTGTCCCGTCGCGCTTGACCACCCGGCCCGGCGCCACCGCGTACGGCGATCCGGTCCGCACCAGCGGCCGGTCTCCCAGCGCCTGCTCGACGCGCCCGTCGCGGGCCGCGCCGTAGGGCCCGAAATCGGCGCTGACGTGCACCGCTGCCGCGCCGCACTCGGCCGCCACGGCCGGGACGACGTTCTCCGGCTGGCCCCGCCGCACGGTGAGCCGGCCGCCCCGCTCGCGCAGCTGCTGGTCCAGCACCCGCAGCGTCCGGTAGAGGAAGGCGAGCCTCGGGGCACCGGACGGGCCGCGGAGCGCGTCGTCCAGCACGAACAGGGCCACCACCGGCCCGTCCTGCGCTGCGGCCAGCAGGGCCGGGTGATCATTCAGCCGCAGGTCGCGGCGGAACCACAACACGGCAGCGCACATGCGGCTTAGCTCCCTCCCGACAGGGCGTGGCGCCAGGGCCAGCGTCGCACACTGGCCCTGGCGCCACGCGTTGCCTGTCCGGCCGGGCGAACCGGACAGGCAACGGGGAACCGTTATCAGTGGTTATGAGCAGTTACCAGCCAACGGCCACCACCATGTACTGCGGGTTGCCGACCGAGATGTCCGAGGACTGCCCGGCGTCGTCGTCGTAGGGGAAGCCGTACTGCTTGCCGTTGATGGCGTTCTGGTGCCAGAACTGGGCGTAGTAGTTAGCCGGCGCGGCCAGGTAGAACTGGCTCGGGTCGGACTGCTGGGCGATCGGCAGCTGCGCGACGTGCCGGTTGAGCCCGGCGCACAGCTGCGGGTTGGCGGCCAGCGTGCCGCCGCAGCCGAAGATCTGGGCGGTGGAATCGCTGGTGTCGCCATTGGCGGCGGCGTAGCTGGTGAAGTAGTTCGCGTTGGCGCCGCCCGTCTGGAAGGAGGGGTCGTTGCCCGGCGAGGGGATGCCGTAAGGCGCGTTGATGGTCGCCAGTTCCTTGAACTGGGCGGGCACGGAGTTCTGGAACCGCTGGAAGGTCGCCGTGCGGCTCTCCTGGAAGGTGGCGTAGTTCTCGCCGACTTCCTGGTTCGACCCGTCGTGCGCGTGCAGGAGCAGGGCCAGCTTGAGGCCGAACCGGTCGACTCGCGTGGTGTCCACGTTGATCGAGCTGGCACCCACGGTGAACTCGATGAAGTCGTAGTACTGGCTAGTGGGCGAGCCGAGATAGAAGTACATCCGGCCGGCTGAGTTCGCCGGCATGTCGATGTAGGGCTGCTGCGCGATCGACTTCTCCTGGCCGTTGAAGCTCCAGTAGACCTGACTGTCGGGGTACTGCCCGTTGGTCTGGTTCACGATCGCGACTTCGAGGACGTGAGTGGCGGCCGGGATGGCGCTGGTGTTGCCCCAGAAGGAGGCGGGCGGGGCTCCGCCGCCGCCACCGCCGCTGGCGTTGACGGTCCAGGTGAAGGAGGCGGAGCCGGCGGCGCCGGTGGCGTCCTTGGCGGTGACGGTGACGTTAGCGGTCTGCGCGGTGGTCGGGGTGCCGGTGATCAGCCCGGAGGAGCTGATGGCCAGCCCG
>DATCEO010000188.1:0-12193 GCA_036510065.1 Streptosporangiaceae bacterium
ACTCGGCCAACATCGACATGATCGCGATTTACATGACCGGCCTGGCCACCATCTTGCTGCTGGCAATCCCGTTCATCCCCGGACTGCGGGACATCCCCAGGCTGATCCCGGTGCACCGCCTGGTCTGGCGCTCGTACTACCACTCCGGACCGGCAGCACAGCCCGGCCCGGGCCCGCAGCCCGGTCCTGGTTCTGGCTCCGACGCGGGTACCGACGCCGCCCCGGACTCCAGGCCTGACGCCGCTGGCGACTCAGCGGCCGAGTCGCAGGACGTCCTGCCGTGATGAGAACGATCGATGACCTGGAGGTGGCCGGCCTGCGCATCCTGGTCCGCGCCGACCTGAACGTGCCGCTCGACGGAGGTCGGATCACCGACGACGGCCGTATCCGGGCTAGCCTGCCCAGCTGCGGGCCCTGATCGCCCGCGGCGGCCGGGTCGTGGTCTGCGCGCACCTGGGCCGCCCGGGCGGCAAGCCCGACCGCCGGTATTCCCTCGCGCCGGTCGCCGAGCGGCTCGGTGAGCTGCTCGGCGACCCGGTAGCGCTCGCCGCCGATACCGTCGGCCCGGCCGCCAGGGCGGCAGTCGCGGCCCTGCCGCCCGGGCGCGTCGTCATGCTGGAGAACCTCCGCTTCTGCGCCGGCGAGACCAGCAAGGACGACGCGGAGCGCGCAGCGTTCGCCGGTCAGCTGGCGGCGCTGGCCGACGTCTACGTGGGCGACGGGTTCGGCGTCCTGCACCGTCGGCACGCCAGCGTCCACGACGTGGTCCGGCGGCTTCCCCACGCGGCCGGCTACCTGGTCGCAGCCGAGACCGCGGCGCTCAGCCGGCTGGCCGCCGACATCCAGCGGCCGTATGCGGTGGTACTGGGCGGGGCGAAGGTGGCTGACAAGATCGGCGCGCTGCTGGACCGGGCCGACCAGATCTTCGTCGGCGGGGCCGTGGCGTTCACGTTCCTGGCCGCCCAGGGCCACCCAGTCGGGGCCTCGCTGGTGGAGCGGGATCAGCTCGACGCCGTCCGGGGCTACCTGGACCGGGCGCGTTGCCAGGAGACCAGGGTCGGCCGTGCGCGGATCGTGCTGCCGCCCGACATCGTCGCGGCACCGGCGCGGGCGCCGGGCGCGCTCCGCAAGGTAGTGCCCGCCGGCCAGATTCCGACGGACTGGATGGGCCTGGACATCCGGCCGGAAGCGGCCTGGCTGTTCGCGGCCCAGCTTGCCGGGGCGAAGACGATCTTCTGGAACGGCCCGATGGGTGTCTTCGAGCTGGAACCCTTCGCGGCGGGAACCCGGACCGTCGCCGGGGCCCTGATCGACAGCGGCGCCTTCACCGTGATCGGTGGCGGCGACACCGCGGCCGCGGTCCGCGCGCTTGGCTTCGCCGACTCGGCGTTCGGCTACGTCTCGACCGGTGGCGGGGCCAGTCTCGACTACCTGCAGGGCAAGGACCTTCCCGGCCTGGACGCCCTGGCCGGCATCGCGGTCGCGCGGGTATGAGCGCGGTATCGCCGCGGCCGCCGGCCGGCACCGGCCGCCTGGTGGTCCTGCGGCACGGGCAGGGCGAGTGGAACGCCCGCGACCGGATACGGTGCCCGCGCTGCGGGCACCAGCCGCTGGGCAGCAGCTAAGGCAGCCGGGTCCACCGGGGACCGGCGGCATGCCAGGCCCAGTCCCAGCCAGCCAGCCAGCCGACGGCGGTTCAGGACAGCCCGGACGCAGCCGCCGACGACCGACAGCACCATGGCCAGGCAGATCGCTGCGATCACCGCTGCCAGCATCACGTTGCCCCAGACGTCGTAGCTGGTGAGTGGCGAGTTCGTGAGCCGCCCCTCGCCGTCGACCCATACCGGCACCCGCTGGCCGGCCGCCGCCGATGAGCCCACGGCGACCAGTCCGGTTCGCTGCTGCCCGCTCGGTGCCCGCCAGCGGGCGGAGACCCACGCCCCGTCCCAGCCATCAGACGCGGCGGTCGGGCTGGCCGCGGACTGCACCAGGGTAGCCGGAACCTCGTGCCAGGATCGCTGGGCTTGCTGCTGGCGCAGTTCAGTGCTGTAGGTGAGACGGGTCGCGACGATTATCAGCACCGAGGTCGCGACGAGGAAGAAGACGAGCAGGGCGGTGAGTACCGCCGTCTCGACCTTGTCCACGCGGCGGCGCAGCGGATTCCGGTCCCAGCCGAGCTGGCCGGCCAGGCGTCGCATGATCCTGTTCATCGGGTGCACCCTCCGCTCGGCGTTGTGGCTGGATCCAGCCTCGCTGGCCGCGGCGGCGGTGTCTGGGGCTGAAAATCCCGAAGCAGGGGGACCTTGGGCCTCGGTGGCGGCGGTGTTTTTAGCGTCGGCCGGGGGGCGAGCCGCACGACCGTGGCACAGGCCGGGCGTCCGCCGCGCGGGTGACCTTGTGCCCTACTCGGCTGCGGCCGATCCGCGCCACTGTCGGGAGCAAGAGGAATGTTCCGCGCGGGATGTCCGGCGCTAAGCCTCTGGGAGGCGTTATGAACGGGAACAAGCTCGCCATTGTGGTCGGCGTCAGCGGATCCGAGGCATCGGCTGCGGCGCTGCGGTGGGCCGCCGATGAGGCTAGACGCCGGCATGCCACCCTGCGGGTGGTCCGGAGCTGGGACGCCGAGTTCACCGCTCCCTACGCCGCCGGCGGCGACCTGAGCCGCGGCCAGCAGCGTGAGGCGGCCTGCGCGGAACTCTGGGCGCAGATGGTCACGGCCTTCGGCCCGGCATGTCCCGCTGGCGTTGTGATCGAGCTGGCCGAGGGCGTAGCGGAGCGAACGCTCGTCGACCGGTCAGCCGGGGCGGACCTGCTCGTCCTCGGATCGGCCTCGGCCGGCCCGGGGACCGGGCGCTCGATCGGGCCGGTTGTCCGGGCCTGCCTCAGTCGCGCGCGGTGCCCCGTGGTAGTGGTCTGGGGCCCGCTGCCGACCGCCCAGCGTCGGCCGCCCAGTAGTCAGCGTGGCCAGGCCGCCTGGCCGGCCGGCGCAGCCCCCCGGCGGGAGCTGGCCACGGTCACGGGGTAGGGCGCTCGGCCTGGCGGCCGGGGGCGGTCGATGGTCCCCGGCTGTCCCTGAGGGTCAAGCCTGGCGGATGCGCCGGCCGGTGATCCGCGCGGGCGTGATCCGGATGAAATGGTCCTTCTCGCCTGCGGGCCAGGGATCCACGTCCGCCGCCAGGGCAGCCGCCCGCTCATTCTCGGAGTCCAGGTGGTGCGCCGGGCCCCAGATCAGGACGCTCCAGCCCTCGCGGGCACTCTCGTCAAAGCGATCCACCTCGAAGGCCACCTTGTAGTCGGCATGCGCGATCCCCGCGCAGGGCCGCCGCCACAGGTCAGCCACAGTGTGGCGGCGAATTCCGAACGCGGCCCACTCCCCAGTGTGGCCCTCCTCCATCAGACCGCCCCCGCCGGCGGCCGCCAGGGCCAGACGGCCCAGACGGCCCGGCCAGGCGGGTCACGGCCCGGCGCGGCCCCGGTCGATGATCTCGGCTGCCGGCCGCCGGGCTGTCGCGGGCGCTACGTTCGCTCGCCCGAACTGCAGCAGCAGCTGCGGCCAGCCTTCCAGCCGCAGGCGATCGCGGACCCGGGCCCGCAGCGCCGGTGATTCCAGCGGCTGGGACTGCAGGCTGGCGAATACCCACCGGGCCGCGGCGCGCAGCAGCAGCCGGTCCAGCGCCTGCCCGGCTGCCAGCCAGTCGGCCGGGGAGTCACCGGCCGTGGTCAGCACCGCCGTCGCCGACGGCAGCGGGCCGCCGGCCGGCAGGCCGCCGGGCAGCCCGAAATCGCGCTGCGGGAGCCGCTCGTGGGCCGGCTCCTCCGGCGAACGGCGCCGCACGGCCGGCTCCTCCGTGGCCAGGCCGGACTCGGCCAGGCGTGGCTCGTCAGGCCAGGATGGGTCGGCCCAGGCTCGCGCCGGAACGCCGTCCCTCGCCGAGCTAGCCGCCGAGCGCGTCCAGTTCCGCAGCTCCGCGCGGATGCCCGGATCGGCTAGCTGGGCGCGGCTCGCCGCCTCCGTCAGGCGGGCGAGCTCGCGGACGTCGGCGCGCTGGCTGACCAGGTACAGGTCCGCCCCCTCGGCAGCCGCGTCGCGCACCAGCGCGTCCAGCAGGCGAGACGGCACCCGCCCCGGCGCGAAGGGCCCGCGGTGGGTGTGCCGGTGCGGCACCGCCGCGATCAGGTCCCATTCGTCGGGGGCCGTCCGCTCCCGGGCGCCCGGACTCACCCGGGCGAGCAGACCGGGCTGCGCCGGGTCAGGCAGCACCTCGACCTCGGCCCGGTAGCCGAGCCGGCGCAGGCCGAGCCGCAGCCCGTAGAGGGCTGCACCGCAGCTGATCAGCATCTCGCGGCCGTCCGGGTCCACCTGAGGGAGCATCCGGCGCGGATCAGCATGCAGCTCCAGGTCGGTTCCGCGCACCCGGAACTGCCAGGGCTGGCTGTTGTGCACCGATGGCGCCCGCGCCGCCGTGGCCACGAGACCAGCTATATCATCAGGCGTCAGCCGGACGTCTGCCCGCGGCGGCCTGGCCGCCGGCGGCGGCCTTCGCTGGTCCCGCCTCCCCTGGTCCGGTCCTGGCCGGGTTGCACCGGTCATCACTATCACCCCCACTGCTGTCGATCCGACGGGAAAGCCGTGATGTCAGGCAGGGCCAAAGGTCCTGCCGGGCGCTTTCCGATGGCCCTGGCCGGCCAGCAGCCGCCCGAGTGATGCTGACCGAAGGTGACCCGCCCATCCTGGCGATGCCGACTGGAACCGGAAGGGGCAGGCAATGCTCGGAATTACCGTGGGAGTGGACGGATCGGACAACTCCCGGCGAGCCCTGGACTGGGCCATGCGGGAGGCCGCCGCCCGGCGCTGCCCGATGACGGTCATCACCGTCCACGAGGTCGTCCCGAGTCTCTGGACCGGCGACCCCGTGACGACCCGCGCCGACGAGGCCCTGCAGCACCGGGCTCGCGACGCGGCCGTCGCCGCGGCGACAGCCGCGGCCGAACGGCTCGGGGAGAACCAGCCGACCGCGGTGAAGGTGCGCGCGGTCAGCGGATTCGCGGCCCAGGAGCTCATCAACGCATCGGGCGTGACCGACCTGCTGGTGATCGGCGCCCGCGGCGGCGGTTTCTCGCACCGGCTGGCCCTGGGCTCGGTCAGCAGCCAGGTCGTGCACCACGCCGACTGTCCGGTGGTCGTCGTTCCCGAGCCGGCCCGGACCCGAGGCGCCGGTCAGCAGACACGCTCGCCGCTGCCGCAGCGGGGCGGCGCGGGGCCGAATGACATCCGGCAAGCTGGCAGGAAGGCACATCGATGAACGCGTTTGCGCACGGGGAGAAGGGGCCGGTCGCGGAGGTCCTCGACTGGCTGGACTGGCCGCTGACAGCGTGGCATCCCATCGCCGGCCATCACCTGATCCGGGTGGAGGAATGGGTGGCGGACGGGCGGTATATCCTGCGCGCCGAGCTACCTGGCGTCGATCCGGAGCAGGACATTGACGTGACCGCAGCCAGCGGCATCCTGACGATCAGGGCAGAACGGCGTCGCGATCAGCAGGACCGGCGTCACTCAGAGTTCCGGTACGGCACCTTCACCCGGAGTGTCGCGCTGCCGCCCGGCACAGATGAAGGGCGCATCCAGGCCACGTCCGGCCACGGCATCCTCGAGATCACCGCTGATGTCCGGCGCGACGCGGCGGAGCAACCGACCCGGCACATACCCGTGCTGGTCAACCACCACATCAAGGCCACCTGACCGCGTCCGGCCAGGTATCTGCGGCGCCTGGCCGGCTGACCGGCGCGACTGGCGTACTTGCGCTGCTGCGCACAGATCGCCTGACTGGCTCCGATCGCGGCGGCGGCGGCGAAAGGAGCCCGGGCCCGGCGGGAGCACGAAGGCCAGCAGCTTCAGCACGGCATCAGGCTCTCACTCTCCAGGACGGCAGCCTCCAGGACCGCAGCGGCCGTCGTGGAGTCAGCCGAGCTCCGCGAGAATAACCCGGGTCAGCTCCGGCAGGCAGGCGGCCACCGCCGGGGACAGGCCGGGCCCGAAGCCGATATCGGCAGCCTCGACGGCGAAGACGACCAGTTGCCCTGGCTCGCGGTCCAGCGCGCGGGCGAGCCGGATGGCATCCGGGATGCCCAGGCCATGCGTGCTGCCACCGCCGCGCCCGGCTGGGGAGCCCGCGCCTGCGGGGCCGAGCGCGCTGCGGTGGATCCGGCCCGGGGCGGGCACCTCGCAGAGCACGGCGTCCACCACGACCGCCAGCGGCACCCCCGACCAGGCGTCCAGCAGCTGGCTGGGCTCGCCGTCGGCGACGGTCAGTGCTACGCCGGGCGGCCGGACCCGCTCAAGCGCGGCGACCAGGGCCGACCCGACCCCATCATCGCGGCGGTAGGGGTTGCCGATGCCGATGACCACCGCCCGCGGGCCGGCCGGCCCTGGCGCGCTCCGGGGCGCGGCGGGCTGGCTCACCGGTGCTCGACCCGCAGGTCGAGAAAGTGGGCCGCACACGAGATGCACGGGTCGTAGTTGCGGATGGTCCGCTCGCACAGCGCAGTGAGCGCGGCGTCGTCGAGATCCAGGTTCGCCGCCACCACCCCCCGCAGGTCCGCCTCGATGGCCGCCTGATTCTGCGACGTGGGCGGGACGATGGCAGCCGCCTCGATGCGGCCGTCGGCGGCCAGCTGGTAGCGGTGGTAAAGCAGTCCGCGCGGTGCCTCGCTGACGCCGTGGCCCGTGGCCGCCCGCGGCGGCACGTCCAGCCCCGCCGGGTCGGGGCGCTCGTACTCGCCGATGATCCGCAGCGCCTCGCTGATGGCGTAGACGATCTCGACGGCGCGCACCACGATGCTGCGGAACGGATTCCGGCAGGCCGCCCCCAGGCCGGCGGCGGCCGCGGCCTGGCGGGCGATCGGCGACAGCGCGGCGGAGCTGATCGTATAGCGGGCCAGCGGGCCGGTGAGGTACCCGCGGCCGTCCAGGGTCGCGTGCAGCGCCGTGGAGTGCGGCACCTGGTGCTCCACCACATGATCGCTGAACTCCTGCGGCGGGAAGGCAAGGCCGGCCGCCGACGCCACCTGGCCGCCCTCAATGGCGTAACGGCCCGGTTGGCTCGCGGCCAGCAGATCGTGCTCCAGCTCCAGGTCCGGGAAGTCGAACCCGGCTACCCAGCCGGTCGTCGCCAGCGCGTCATCCAGCGCCGGGCGCAGCTGCTCCGCCAGCGCGGCCAGTTCGGCTCGGGACGGCGCGCGGTAGAAGCCGCCGACCCGCGAGTTGACCGGGTGAATCGCCCGGCCGCCCACCGTCTCCAGGATCGCGTTGCCGGCCTTCTTCAGGCGCAGTCCTCGCTCGACCAGCGCGCGGTGGTCGCGGGCCAGGGCGACGACATCGGGGTAACCGAGGAAATCCGGCGCGTGCAGCAGGTAGATGTGCAGCGCATGGCTGGAAATCCACTCGCCGCAGTACAGCAGCCGGCGCAGCGCCGCGATGGGCTCGCTCACGCTCACCCCGCAGGCGTCCTCGATGGCGAGCCAGGCGCTGGCCTGGTAGGCGACCGGGCAGATGCCGCAGATCCGCGAGGTGATGTCGGTCACCTCGGTGTGCTGCCGGCCCCGCAGGAAGGCCTCGAAGAACCGCGGCGGCTCGTAGATCCGCAGCTGCGCGTCCCGCACCTGGCCGTCCTCGACCAGGACGCTCAGCGCGCCCTCTCCCTCGACCCGGGCCAGCGCGCTGACCCGCAGCTGCCTGCTACGGTGCGTCATCGCTGCTCCCCAGCGCCGGGTAGCGCGAAGCCTGGTGCGGCCGCGTTGAACGTGGACAGGACCAGGTCAACCGCGCGCGGGCTCATCCCGCAGGTCTGCAGCTGGCCGATCAGCGCCGGGAGGTTAGCGCCGCTCCTCGGCCCGAAGCAGCCATAGCAGCCGCGCCGCACCGCCGGGCACAGCGCCCCGCAGCCCGCGTGCGTCACCGGGCCGAGGCAGGGCGTCCCGTCGGCAACCATGACGCAGGTCAGCCCGCGGCGCTTGCACTCGGTGCAGACGCTGGTGTCGGGGATATCGGGCTTGCGGCCGACCAGGAACGCGCCGATCACCTCGATCAGCTGACGCTTGTCGATCGGGCAGCCGCGCAGCTCGAAGTCCACAGGCACGTGCGCCGAGATCGCCGTGGAGGTGGCCAGCGTGTCGATGTACTGGGGGCTGGCGTAGACGACCGAGCGGAACTCCGCCGCATCGCCGAAGTTGCGCAGCGCCTGGATCCCTCCGGAGGTGGCGCAGGCGCCGATGGTGATCAGGGCCCTCGACTGCTCGCGCACCTCGCGGATCCGCTCGACGTCGCCGGGCGTCGTGATCGACCCCTCGACCAGCGACAGGTCATACGGCCCCGGCAGCACGTCGCTGGAGGCCTCCAGGAAATGCGCGATCCGCACCTGCCCGGCGAGCGTGAGCAGCTCATCCTCGCAGTCCAGCAGGGTCAGCTGGCAGCCGTCGCAGGATGCGAACTTCCACACGGCCAGGGTCGGCGGGCCGGTCAGCCGGTCAGCGCTGGTCATCAGAGCTCCCGGACGTCGAGCAGGGCCTGGGCGCGGGCGTAGTCGACGACCGGGCCGTCGCGGCACAACAGCAGCGGCCCGAGCTGGCAGTGCCCGCACAGCCCCGCCCCGCATTTCATGTTCCGCTCTAGCGACACCCGGATGTCGCCCGGCGCCATGCCCTTGCTCAGCAGGACGCTGGCGCTGAACCGCATCATCGGCTCCGGCCCGCAGACGAAGGCCACCGTCTGCGCTGGCGCCAGCCGCAGCTGAGCCAGCGGCTCCGTCACGAAGCCGACCGCGCCGTCCCAGCCCGCCGCCGGCTGGTCGATGGTGAGCTCCACCGCCACGTCCGGCCGGGCCGCCCAGTCCGCGAGCTGGTCGCGGAACAGCAGCTCAGCTGGGCTGCGGGCGCCGGCCACCAGGACGATCCGGCGATAGGCGTCGCGAGCGGCCAGCGCCCCGAGCAGGATGGGGCGGACCGGGGCCAGGCCCACGCCGCCGGCGACGATCACCAGGTCACGGCCGACGGCGGTGTCCAGGCCCCAGCTCGTGCCGTAAGGGCCGCGGACGCCGATCACGTGGCCGGGCCGGGTCCGGCACAGCGCGCGGCTGACGGCGCCGACGTCCCGGATCGTGTTGGTCAGCGACCCGTCGCGGGCCGACGGGTCACCGCTGATGGAGATGGCGATCTCGCCGACACCGGGTCGGGCGAGCATGGCGAACTGGCCCGGCGCGAACGGCGGCAGCGCCCGGCCGCACGGCTCCAGGCGCAGCGTCACGCAGTCGTGGCTCTCCTCCCGCCGGCCGGTCACCCGGTGCGGGACGGGCAGCATCGTCTCGCCCCCGCCGTCGTGCTCGACGGCGGCCGCCGCCGTGCTCTGAATGTCAGCGCTCACGAGGACTCCCGTACAAGTCGAGCAAGCGCGACCGGGTGCTCTGCAGCCGGGCGAGCAGCACCTCGAACAGCCCGAGCGCCAGGGGGTAGCCCAGCGCCGGGTCGGCGTCCGCGAGGGCCAGCAGCTGGCTGGTCTCCAGCTGGAGAGCGCGCACGGCTCCGGTCGCGGTGGCTGAGAAGTGCCAGCGGTGCGGCGGGACGAGCCACGACCAGCCCAGCACGTCACCTGGGCCGAGCGTCTGCACCACGACCAGCCCGCGGCCGGGAATCGCCGTCTCCAGCGCCACCTGACCGTCGCGGATCAGCCAGCAGCCCGCCGCGATCTGGCCCTCGTCGAACAGCCTGGTTCCGGGCGCGAAGGTCACCTCGCGGACGGCCTCGGTCACCGCCGCGAGCTGCGCCGCGGTCAGGCGGTCGAACAACGCGGAGCCAGCCAGCTCGTCAGGACTGCTCATCCGGGCCCTCCTCTCCGGCTCCGCTGGCCTCTCGCAGCTCCGCCAGCCGCCTCGCCTCGGCGGTGATGTCGATGCCCACCGGGCACCACGCGATGCAGCGCCCGCAGCCCACGCACCCCGAGCTGCCGAACTGATCGTGCCAGGTGCTCAGCTTGTGGGTGATCCACTGCCGGTAACGGCTGGCTCCCGAAACCCGGACGCTGCCGCCATGCAGGTAGGAGAAGTCCACGTCGAAGCACGATGCCCAGTGCTGCGACCGCTCGGCGTGCTCGCCAGTCAGGTCGGTGCTGTCCTGGGTCGTCGTGCAGAAGCAAGTCGGGCAGACCATCGTGCAGTTACCGCAGGCCAGGCAGCGGTCGGCGACATTGGCCCAGAGCGGCGATTCGCGGCTATCGGCCAGCAGCTGGCGCAGGTCGATGGCCGGCATCTCCCGTCCCATCTGCGCCGCGGCGTCCTCCACGGCGCCGCGGGCGTCGTCGATCTCGGCTCCGTTAGCGCTGCGACGGGTCAGCCCGGACAGCACCCGCTCCCCCGCCGGGCTGCTCACGTCCACGACGAAGCGATGGTCCTGTGCGTCGGTACGCTCGGTGAGCGCCAGGTCGTAGCCGGGACCGGGCCGCGGTCCCGTGCCCATCGACGCGCAGAAGCACACGCCGCCGGGCTCGGTGCACCCTGCCGCGACCACGAACAGGCCGGCCCGCCGCCGGGCGAAGGCGGCGTCGGGGTGTGCCCCGCCGCCGAGCACCACGCCCAGCTTGGCGATCGCCGCCAGGTCGCAGGCCCGCACGCCGAGGAACGCAATCCGGACGGGCTCGTCGCGGGCCGGGGAGAACCCATCCCCGTCCGCCGACCACAGCAGCTGCTGCGACGGGTGCAGGAACTCTTTCCAGGACTGTGATCCGGCTGAGTGGCCGAACACGGCCTCATCGGCGCGGCGGCGCAGCCGGTAACGTCCGGGCGCGCTGTCCACTCCCCAGCCCGACGGCAGCTGGGCGCCGGAGCCGAGCTCGGCCAGGACGATGGCGTCATCCCGGACGGTCGGGCCGATCACGCGGTAGCCCTCGGCGATGAGCGCGGCGATCAGCTCGTCCAGGCCAGCCCGGGACAGGACGGCGGCCCCGGTCATCTGGTTCCCCAGCTCGGGTGCGCGACGCCGACCGGGCAGGGTGCGTGCTGGAGCAGCACCTGGCTGACCGAGCCGAGCATCATGCCCCGCACACCGCCAAGGCCGCGGGCCCCTACGACCAGCAGCTGAGCGTCGTGCGCGGCTGTCAGCAAGGCGGTGCGCGCGGAACTCTCGGTTATGTCCCGGCGCACGGCTAGCTCAGGATGCTCCTTCTCCGCCCGGCCGATCAGGTCATCGAAGTGATTCTCGATCTGGTCCCATCCGCCCAGGCTGCCGGGGGCGTCGGAGACGGCGCAGACCGCAAGCAGCCAGGTACCGCGCAGCGCGGCCTCCTCGCAAGCGAACTCCACCGCATCCGCCGAGGCTGGTGATCCCTCCGTGCCGACCACCACGGGCTCGCGGGCGTGGCCGGGACCCCGCCAGCGCCCACGTACCACCACGACCCGTCCGCGCGCATGCATCGCCACCTGCGAGCTGACCGCGCCCAGCAGCAGCCCGGGCAGACCGCCCAGCCCGCGGGCGCCGACCACGACCAGCTGCACGCTGCCGCTGTGCTGGCAGAGCGCGGCCGCGGCCGGGGCAGCGGCCAGCAGCGGCCGGATCTCGCCGGATCCCAGCAGAGCCTGCGCGCGCCTTATCCCCTGGGCCAGTACCCGTTCGCCGTCTGTTCGCGCGAGATCGGGTGCGTCCGCCGCCGACGGCGGGTAGGCCGGGCACGCGTGGCACACGGTGAGCACGCGGGCCCGGGCCCGGGCCCGGGCCTCCCGCACCGCCCAGGCCAGCGCGTCCTCGCTGCCCGGTGATCCGTCGTAACCGACCATGATTCCCGCTGGCCGGCTCTGCCCCGGCTGCCCAGACATATCTGCTCCTTTTCCAGGGCCGCTGCGTGACCGGGTCCGTTACCGGTAATCGGTCGGATACTTGGCCAGAATCTCCTGCAACCGCGCCTTCGGCATCACCATCACCGTGTGCCGAACGGCCGATTCGCGGCCAGGGTCGTTGGTCCCCCCTGCAGCGCGGTAGTCCCCAGCTAGCGACCGGGATCGGACGCGCCAGGCTAGGCCTGCGGCAGCGGTACCTGCCAGCGCAGCTCGGTGCCGCCGTCACCGGCCGGGCTCAGCTGCAATGTCCCGCCCAGCTGAGCGGCGCGCCCGGTCAGGTTGGCCAGCCCGCTGCGCCGCGTAGCGCCGGTCATGCC
>DATCEO010000189.1:0-53449 GCA_036510065.1 Streptosporangiaceae bacterium
AAAACCCGGTGGTATAATACATGTTAGGCGGCTCGTTTTTGTGAGGTTTGAGTGTGGCAACCCAATTCTCTCAATAAACGGGCCGTCGTTCATTTCAACACGCCGGATAGGCGTTATTTGTTCCGCCGTGAATAAGCCTCCTGATATTACTACGATGCCAAGCTGATAGCGAGACACCTCTGCGATCTCGATTCTCGTCATGAGTACTGGTCCCCTATGTCGTCGCTTCATGACTCCTCTAAGACGTAGTCTCATAGAATTGCCTTCCATGCATAAGCTTCATAAGGTGCAGGATTAGGGCCGGAGAGCTGTCGCTCAATAGTGCTGCGCCAGAAGGTCGGAGTCCGTTTGACCCGTACGAGATGCAGACCTTAGTGACTAGATGAAGTCTTTGAAGTACTTCATCGGTGACAGTGGACACTCGCATGTCAGTAAGAGACGCCCGCAGACCGAGCGTGCGGCGCCTGAAATTTATGTGGTGCAGAGTACACCCTCAGGTACGAAAGGGAGGTTCGCTTGATCTGTTGTGCCAAGAAACGTCTTTCTGAGCTACCTCAGACCCGAATCCGCGAGTAGTGCGCGGAGCTGATCGTCAGGGTGTTTTCTGATCTTCGAGGGTTGCGTTTCCGGTGCGCGGGCAGGCCTGATGCCCGGGTGCGGCGCCGGGTTCGCGGGTTCCAGGTTCCGGGCCGGGGCCGTGAGGGCCGGGTGGTCAGGGCATCGCGGGAAGGGTGCCGGAGGCGGGCGAAGATCTCGGCGAGCAGGCTGTCGCCAGGCGGGAGCCGCAGGGTCGGCTGCCCGGCGTGGCGGACCAGCCGGCCGGGGACGGCGATCAGCCGCCAGCGCAGGGTGGCGATCATGGCTTTGCCGCCGCGAACGCCGTGACCGGCCAGGATGGCCTGGCCGCGGGTAGCGGCGGTGAGCTGGTGCAGCCAGCCGGCCATGCTCGCCGCGAGCAGCGCGCCCCACATCCAGGCCGTATTGACCCGGGGATACCCCGACGGCAGGTGCCGGAGCGCGGCACCGTGCTTGCTGTCACGGAAGACGTTCTCGATGGTGGTGCGGTGACGGTACCAGTGCCCGGCCGTGGCGGCCTTGTCCGGGGCGGACACGCCCGGGTTCGTCAGGATGAAGGAGTAGCCGTAGATCGCATCGGCCCTGGCCAGCTCTGGGAGCGGCAGCATCCGCTGGCCAGGGTGGAGGGTGCGGCGCCGCCGCGACCGCGGGTCGGCGGAGACCTGTGCAGGGTCCAGGCGGACCCGGCGGATCAGCAGCCGCGTGGTGGCCGGCCACCAGTCCGGGCAGTATCCGGAGACCGTGACCTGCGCGCGGTCCATCCCAGTTGCCTCGTGCCAGTCCGCCTCGGCGATGCCGCCCGGCAGCCGCCACAGCGGCGCGATCCGGCGGGCGCCGATCGCGAAGGCGATGTGCTCATCACGGGCGGCGCGGGCGAGCTGCCCGGCGAAATAGCCGGCGTCGGCGCGCATCGCGACCCGCCCCCCGTCCCGGGCCCGGCGCGGCAGGCAGGTCAGCGCGCGGCGCAGCAGATCCGGCGCGGTCGCGCGCGGGTCATCGGTCCCGGCGCCCAGGTCAGCGGCCAGCACGATCTCGGTCTCGGCCCGGGCCGCGACGTGCGGGCGGCCCGCCCGCTGGCCCTGATGGTTATACGCCACCCCGCGCTTCTTACGGCCGTACACCTCGACATCGGTGGCATCCAGGTCGATGGTGACCGGGCCTTCGGCCAGCGCCGCAGCCCGCTCCGCCGGCAGCAGCGCCAGCATCCGCTCCGTCACCGCCGCGACACCGCTCTCCACCGCCTGCCACTGCCCGCCAGTGATCCGCCGGGCCAGCCCCGCAGCGGTGGTCGACGACAATCCCGGAACCGGCGTGACCTGCTGCCCGGCCGCATCGGCGCACTGACGGTCCAGCCCGGCCATAAAGTCCTCCCCGGCCAGCTGCGCCGCCGCGATCCCCGCCAGCAGCTGCCCGGCCCCGAAGCCGCGGTCCCGCACCCTGACCGGGCCGACCGCCGTATCCAGCGTCTAGATCACGCCCGGCCGGTCACACAACTCGCTGATCACGGCCAGGCCCGCGTTCGCGGTCAAAGCCGCATCCGGCACGCCAATCCGCGCCTGCCGGCGCTTCTGCTTCCCGCCGCGTATCCTGGCTACCAGATAGGTGCCTTCCTCACTGAGATGATCTTCACGCCGCGCCCTGCCGGGACGGCTCCCGCCAGCGGCGCCCCGATGAGCCCCGCCACATGCAGGTAGCGCAGCAGTGACCGCAGCGCGGGCAGCGTCACCAGGTCAGGGGCCTTGCCGTGCCTGCGCTCGGCCCACGCCAGGACATAGCCGGTGACGTGGGCGGCAGACAACTCCGCCAGCGCCGCATCCAGCTGCCCGGGCAGCGTCCCAAGGAACTGGCGAGCGCACCGCAGGTAATGCCTGACCGTCCCGGCTGACGCCCCGCGCTCACCTGACAGGTAGTCCCGGTAGCCGGCCAGCAGTACCTCCCCCGGCGTGACCGGGACCGGCGGGACCGGCGGCGGGGCAGCCTGCAGGCTACGCAGATATCCCAGAAGCGGAGCGATCGCGCGCGGGCTCAGCCCAGTACGCTGCCCCCTCCTGCGGCGGTCTCGCAAGAACTCCTCTGCCTTCTGCGTGGTGAGATCCGCCGCGGTGAGGCCCTGGCCGCCAAGCCAGCCGCTGAGATCGGCCAGCAGATGCACGTGGTCGCCGACCGTATCGAGGGCATACCCCCGCCCGGCGAGCTCCCGGCGCAGCCCGTCAGCGAACGGCGCAAGCGGGCCGCTCACGATGATCCGCCGCTGATGCTGCGCATGATCACGAAAGTCCATGACTGTCTCCTGCCTGGTCGATGGGACACATCGACCAGACACCAGACACCGCGAACACGACGGACGGACCAGGAAGTAATGCCGCGCGGCCGCACCTGCACATGGCCAGGCAACAGGATCTACAGACCGCCCCTCGGCACAACCACGGCCGCGTCATAAGGCACCGCCACGGTCGGGGTGCAGCGCCAGTACACCGGTACCGCGGGGCGGATCGAGAACGCGCAGGTCGCGGTCTACCTCAGCAACGCCGCCCCGGCCGGCCACGCGCTGATCGACCGCGAGCTGTACCTGCCCCGGTCCCGGGCAGATGACCCGGCCCGGTGCCAGGCCGCCGGCGTCCCCGCTGGCACCGGGTTCGCGACCAAGCCGCAGCTGGCCCGGCGGATGATCGAGCGGGCGGTCACGGCCCGGGTGCCGTTCGCCTGGGCGGCCGGTGACGAGGTGTACGGGGATAACGGCCCGCTGCGCGGCTGGCTGGAGGACAGCCAGATCCGGTACGTGCTGGCGGTCGCCTGCGACCACCGGGTACCCGCGGGGGCCGGGCACCTGCGCGCGGATAAGATCGCCGCCTCCCTGCCCCGGCGATCCTGGCAGCGCCTGTCCGCCGGGCCGGGCGCCAGAGGTCACCGCTACCACGACCGGGCCTGGATCACCATCCCCGATCCCCGCCCGGGGCACCGCTGGCTGCTGATCCGCCGCACCCCGCGCACCGGGGAGCTGGCCTTCTGCCGCTGCTACGCCCCGCAGCAGGTCCCGCTGGCCACCCTGGTAACCGTCGCCGGGCGCCGGTGGACCGTGGAAGAAAATTTCCAGGCCGGCAAGGGCCTGGCCGGCCTGGACGAGCACCAGGCCCGCCGCTGGACCTCCTGGTACCGGTGGGTGACCCTGGCCATGCTCGCCGCCGCCTTCCTCACCATCGCCGCCGCCAGCGAGCACGCCTGCACGCCAGCCCCGGCCGGGCAGATCCCGCTGACCCGCAACGAGATCGCCCACCTGCTCGCCAGCCTGACCAGCCCCGCCCGTGACGCCCGGCACCGGATGCACTGGTCCCGCTGGCGACGACGCCACCAGCACCGCGCCCGGGCATGCCACTACCAGCGGCAATCCGCACGGGAATGAAGATCACGATCTACGGCTGGAGTACTAACGGGGCTCCGCCCCAGCCCGACGAGCCATGCCGGGTGGCTGGGCTTAGTTGACAGGGCTCCGGCCGGGGGTCTGTCAAGTTACACCGTTAACTTGACAGACCCGCCCGCGACGGCCGAGATCCATGAGGGTGACCGGGCTGGGCGTCCGTTACCGGCCTGGTAGTACAGGTCACGGAAGCGGGCCAGCAGGGCGGCCTGATCAAGCAGGACCGGAGCTGGGAGCTTATAAAGCTGGCGCCATGGAGGATAGTCAGCCTGGCCCGAGGGGGTCACGCTCTTCGATGTCGATCCGCTGCAGTTGCGCCAGCAAGGCGTGGTGCGCCAATTGTCCTGGCGTCGTCGGCAGCCGCCCTGGTGACGGGGTCGCGTCATCGATGGCAGTGACCTGGGTGAGCAGGAGCCTGTTAGCTTTGGCCCATGCCGCGGCAGCTGACGACGCGGCCATGGCGATGAGCAATTGCTCGATGGTCCGCATGCGGCAGGCGCGGGCGAACCGGTAGTGATCAAGCAATTCGAGGTACCGTCGCGGGGCAAGGTGGAAGAACTGCTCGACTGCCGTCATCAAGGTGGATTTATAGCCGTGGCTGGCGAGGATACTACTGGCGGCGAGCCGGGCGGTCCGCCCGTTGCCATCGGAGAACGGATGGGCGGTCACGAGATCGAGGTGCAGGCCGAGGGCCAGAGCCGCGGCGGGCCACATGCTGCCTGCGTCGTTAAGCCTGTCGAATGCCAGACCCAGAAGTCTCGGGATCTCCTCGGGCTCCGGATGGCGATATCCGTAGTCGACCCACAAATGGCAGGTTCGATAATCTCGCCAGCCGACCGCGCGCTGATGGAGCTCGATCAGGTAGTCCTCGCTGACCGGCTCGTCAGTGGTGACTACCCAGTTGAACGTCTCCCGGTAACGGGTCGCTTCGTCACCCACGCAGTAGCCAAGCAGCGCGCGTCTGGTCTGGCCCCGCCACCGGGCGGGATGGGCGAGTTTCGCGTCTATGACACGGGCGGCATTATCGATGATCTCGCCGAGCTGGGCGATGCGATCCTCGGCACCGCACCGGCAACGCGCTGAGTCTTCGGGAGTACGGCACCCTGGCGGGCGGGGATCGACCTGTTCGCGTAGCAGCTGCTGGTAGAGATGGCCCGGCCACTGCTGGCGTAACACGTCCATGCTCACGGCGGGTCCCCATCAAGCCAGTAACCGCAGCCTCCAGGGCACATGATACGGCCGGTAGCGTTAGGTCACGTGACCGACGACGCCGGGGTTGACAGGATCGGCGTCCTAGTCAGATGGTCCTGAGGGTGGACGACTTGCCTCGGGTCTCAGGCCTGCTGTGCACGCTGCCGCGCAGCGGCAGCTGGCTGCTGGCCGAGTACCTGCACAATAGTGAGTGCGCAGGCACTCCCGAGGAGTACTTCCGTCCCGACTACTACGAGTGGTACCTGTCCCGGTGGTGCGCAGCGCCCGGCCGGTCGATCACCGAGTACCTGCGATTGTGCTGGATGCGGACGGTTACGGCCAACGGCGTCTTCTCGGCGAAGCTGCATTGGTATCAGATGGACTGGCTGCTCGGGCGCCTGCGCGGATCGCGTGGCGCTGGAATGGCACCGCATGAACTTATCGGGAGCGCATTTCCGCACGTTCGGTATATTCACCTGGTCCGGGAAGACACGGCACTTCAGGCCTTGTCCTGGTACCGCGCGATCCGAACAGACGCATGGTTCCATCTGCCGGGGGTGGACCGGGAGCCCGAGGATGAGCGCCCGGATCTGCAGCAGGTCCGCTGGCTCGAGGACGTCCTCGTGGATCATGGCGAACGGTGGCGCGATTACTTCCGCGCGGCCGGGGTCAGTCCGCTGGAGGTCAGCTTCACTGATCTGGTCGAGCGCCCGGACCTCG
Source organism: Streptosporangiaceae bacterium (assembly GCA_036510065.1). Lineage (GTDB taxonomy): Bacteria > Actinomycetota > Actinomycetes > Streptosporangiales > Streptosporangiaceae > DASUBV01. The sequence goes on from DATCEO010000189.1 coordinate 5,903, forward strand.
CCGTCCGGCGCGTGCTGGCGCATCTGGACGCCGGCTACCCGTCCGATCGGCCGCTTCCGCCCGGGCGGCTGAGCAGGCAATCTGATGAGTGGACCGACTTCTGGCGACGTGCCTATCTCCAGGTTCGGGAGGCCCTTCCGCACCGGGACGCGTCGGTACGCTGGAGTCCCCAGCAGAATCGCTTCATTCGCGCCGGCCTGGATGTGAGTGATCATGACGCTCCTGAGTAACTCACTGAGCCAGGGGCCGTGGCTCGAACGGCGGCGGCCATTCCGCCATGTCGTCGTGCGGGAGGTCTTTCTTCCCGCCGTGGCCGCGGCAATCTCCGAGGCGGCGTCCGACCTCATCTACAACTCCGGTTCTCTCCGGCATTTCGGCTGGTACGACGCGTACGCGTGCGGCTTCCAGCAGGCCGGGGAGGGGCCGCTCCAGCTCTTCACCAGCAGGCCGTGGCATGACCTGATTGCTCGAGCCATGGACGTCCCGGCGACCGGACATATTAACGGAGGCCTTCACCATCACCCCGTCGGAACCGCGAGCGGTTTTATCCATAACGACCTCAACCCGGTCTATTTCCACCGCGACCCTGACCCTGACGAGGTAGTCCTGCCCGACCATTCCCGCGTGTCCTACACCGCGGGCAGCGTAGGGGCCGCCGACGCGCAAGCTCGCGAGGTTGTCCGCTGCACGGCCATGATCTACTACGTGGCGAATCCTGCCTGGCATATCGGCGACGGAGGCGAGACCGCCCTATATTCCAAGATTAATCAGGACATCCGGTATCCCGAAGGCAAGGTGCCGCCGATCAGCAACAGCATGCTGCTCTTCAATTGCACGCCGACGTCATTCCACGCCTTTGCCTGCAATCGACGTAGCGAGCGCAATACTATCGTCATGTGGCTGCACGCACTGCCGGCGGATATGGCACGACGCTTCGGTGCCGAGTCCTTCGTGCGGTTCAGGGCCACGCCCGGAGCGCACTCGAACGACCCCGGCGTGACGTGAGGACTGCGCTAGCCCCGGGGCGGGGGCGTGTCCGGCCGGCTCTCCCGAGTCGCGGACGATGCCCGGCCGCCGGCCAGCTCCCATGCTTGCGCGCCGGGAAGAGTCCAGCTGACAGCGGCTCGCCGGTGACGGCAGATACCCCAGCCCCTGCGCTGCCCGATTACGGAGCAAAGGGACATCGTCGCCGGAAGTCGGCGTCGACCATTTCCTACTACGGATCAATTTTTTTGGTCGGTCGCAACACCTTGCCGAGTCTTAACCCGAGCGTTACCCTTACTTTGCGTTCATGGACGTCTCGGGGGCGATACGAACGACCTGAGCACTCGGTCAGGTCATGGTGTCTCGATATGGCCGCTGCGGCATTCGCCAGTCGGGTTAGGCGCAGTATCCGCTGCGCCTCATGGGAAAGGGGGCCTGATGGCGCAGCCAGATTCCAAACCAAAGGTGTTCGCCCCGGTGGCAGCGACGCATTTGGGCGGAACTATCGGGCATGGCGACTTTCCGAATGCTGTGCTGCACGGGTCTACGGCGAACTTCCGTGTCTATGTAGACCCATCGGTCGGCGCGGTCGGTGGTCAAATCGCCAGCGCCGTGATCTCCGTATGCGAGCGGGACCTGACGACGGTCAAGGGAGAGTTCGGCGGAATCCAGCCGGCCGGAACTCCTTTTAACGTCATCATCGCGACAGCAGTCGGCGGCGCTTATCACTACGGCTGCGCCGCGACTGACATCTACTGCGGCGTAGACACCACTCCGACCCTGAGTCCGTTTTTCACCGCCTTCGTCCTCGTCGCCGAGGTCGTTGAGGTGTTCGAGGCTGCTCAGGCGAAGGGCTGGAACTGCGGTGCGAGCAATGGCGAGGGCCTGTCACGCACGCTGGCCACCGCGATCTACCCGAATCAGATCAAGACCGCTGGCTTTGCCACCGCTAAGTCGTGGCTCGATAGTGCTCGACCCGACTGGGTGAACACCACGTTCACCGGCACAGCTTCGACCGCGGGAGACGGGGATCCGGTGGCCAACGGCTGCTCGGTCCTGTTCCTGAATTACTTGCGTTACCAGCTCGGGCATCCGTGGGCCACCATCGCTCAGGCTGCCGGCTCCACGCTCACCCAGACGTACAAGACTCTCACCGGTCAGACGTCCGACCCGTTCCCCGCTTTCCAGACGTTGCTGGCCTCAAAGTTCCCCGCAGGCACTCCAGCCGTGCTGGACACAGATAACCCGTTCCCGATCGTCCAGCCGCCGGTTCCGCCGGTGCCGGTTCCGCCGCACCCGCCGGTGCCGGTTCCGCCGGTGCCCGTTCCGCCGCACCCGCCGGTCCCGCCGGTCCCGCCGACGCCGCCGACGCCGCCGACGCCGCCCACCCCGCCCACGCCGCCGACCCCCCCGACACCGGTCCCGACGCCAGTGCCCACCCCGGTGCCGACACCCGTGCCGACACCAGTCCCGACACCAGTCCCGACCCCTGTCCCGACGCCGGTGCCGACACCAGTCCCGACACCGGTGCCGACACCAGTCCCGACGCCGGTGCCGACACCAGTCCCGACCCCACCGCCAGGTCCGCCGCCAGGTCCGCCACCGGGTCCGCCGCCTGGCTCGACCGGCGCGACGACACAGGCCGCGGCTGAGAAGCGGACGCCGCTGGCGCCCAGACGTCAGCAGAAACGGCCGCGCGGGTGACGTCCGCCAGACGCATCAGATCCCGCAGCCACTCGGTGCGGCTATCCCGTCAATAATCTTTCGCGAAAGGATGGTTGATGAGCGAGTCTGGGCAGCGAACGTGTGACGTCGGCGGTAACCGGCGGCACACGTTCGCTCCTATTGAAGTGGCGGACGTGCAGACAGCTGACGCGATCCCCTACGCGTGGCAGCGCTGGGCGGTCGCGCAGCTCGTCCTGGGCCGCTCGGTGCAGGACGTGATCGCCGACATGACGTCCCATGGCCTGAGTGCAGAAGCTTCTTATGCGGCATGCCTCGACCTTTCCAGTCACCCGGCAGTAGAGGTCGCTCGCTGGTCCGCCGAGCGCCTGGCCAAGCTGGAGTCAGTGCTCAGCATGCGCCAGCAGCTGCGCGATATGACCGGCGTCGGCTCTGAGGTGGAGCGCCGGTCTGGCGTATCGGGTCGGGAGTTCATGGAGGACTACTACTCGGCCAACCTGCCCGTCGTTCTCACCGATGTCTGCGATGAATGGTCGGCCGTGAACATCTGGTCGCCGTCGTACCTTGCCCGGTCGATCGGGTCGGAGCCGGTGGAGGTTATGACCGGCCGTGATAGTGACGAGCATTTCGAGGTCAACTCAGGGCGCCACCAGTCGACGATGCCTTTCGATCAGTACATCGCGCATGTCATGGACACTGCCTGGAGCAATGACGAATACCTGGTGGCCAACAACCATTTCCTCGAGCAGCCGGCCGCAGCCTGCCTGTGGTCGGATTTCGCGATCGACGAGAGGTATCTCGACCCGAGTCGAACAAGCGGAACGGTGTTCCTGTGGTTCGGTCCGGGCGGAACCGTCACCCCCTTGCATCATGACGTGTCCAATGTGCTGTTCGTTCAGGTATATGGCCGTAAGCTGGTCAGGCTCGTAAGCCCGCTGGAATCGCATTGCGTCTACAATGACGTCGGCGTGTTCAGCCAGGTCGATGCTGCTCAGCCCGACCTGGCCGCGCATCCGCTGTTCGCGCGCACTCGCCCGTTCAATGTGTTGCTCGAGCCAGGGCAGGCCCTCTTTATCCCAGTCGGCTGGTGGCATCATGTCACGGCGCTGGACACGAGCATCAGCCTGTCCTTTACCAACTTCCGCTGGCCGAACGCGTTCGAATGGCGCCATCCCCATATCATGCGTTGACCACGGCGGGTAACGCAGGGATCGACGGGACGGAGGCGCGTACGCGATGCGATTCCTGTTCTGCACGCGACCGTACCTCGGGCACTTGTATCCCATGGTGCCCTTGGCGCGAGAACTGCTGCGGCACGGCCACCGGGTCGTGGTGGCGAGCTCCGCTGAACTGGAGTCGGAGGTCGTCGCCGCGGGGCTGGAGTTCCGCTGTGCCGGACTGCATCCGGGCACTCAACTGCCCCGCCCGGCAGACGAGTCGCGCCGAGCCGCCGGGTTCTCTAGCGGCATCTTGCAGTCGAAGGTTCACGATCTCTGCGCGACCGAGCGTGCCGACATCGTCGTGCGAGAGCCAACTGATCTCGCAGCCGGGATCGCTGCGGAGGTGAACTCGACGCCCTCCGTGGTGCTGGGCCGATCCCACCACATCAGCACTGCCAACTGGAGAGGATTGCTCGACGGCGACCTCGACCGAGTGCGGGCCGAGGCAGGTCTTCCGCCAGACCCTCAGTTGTCCCGTCTCTCGGGCGAGATCTACCTCGACACGGTCCCGCCGTGGTTCCAGATCACGCCTCCCAGCGTGACGCATTACGCTGCCGTCGACGGGGGGAGCTACGACGGCGCATCCAGCGAGCCGCAGCACTACCCTCGCATGCCCTATGCCTATGTCAGCCTCGGAACGGTCTATCACGGCGATGTCGAGTTCTTCCGCGTGGCGATAGCCGCCCTGCGCGAGCGCGGCATCGGAGCCATCGTCGGCGCCGGCTCGGAAGCCTCCGCTGCCGCTCTCGCTCCGCTGGCTGCCGACGACTGCGTAATCCGGGAATTTGTGCCGCAGTCCCAGGTGCTCTGCGGTGCGGACCTCGTCATCTGTCATGGCGGGTACAGCACCGTCATCGGCGCTATCAAGGCGGGGCTGCCGTTGGTGTGCGTACCGCGCGGGTCCGACCAGGCCGCCAACGCGCTTCAATGCGAACGCCTCGGCGTCGCCGCCCGCCTGTCACCGGCCGGCTGGAACCCCCAGGCCGCGACCGCGGCGATCTCACGACTGGTAGATGATGACGGGCCAGCCGAACGTGCCCGGGCCCTAGCCGACCACGACGACCAGCTCCCGTCGCTTCAGGACGTCGCCAACTTCCTCGAAGACCTGCCGGCTCTTGTTGCCGACGGTGAGAACTCGATACAGCACCTGAAAGAACTCGCAGCCAGCCGGGCTCGAGATTACCGGGTCGTCAATCGGGCGGGCTGGCAGCTTCTATCGCGGCGGCGGAGCGCCGCATCTCGACCCAGCCTGCCGGGCGCCTCCGCTGATGCTCGCCGGGTCCTCGACCCCCAGGGCTGGCTGCCGTGGCAGCGATTCCGGACTGTCCTGTGCCTGGGCGCGGGCGGTGGACAGCAAGGTCCCGTGTTCGCGAGCCTCGGATACGAGGTGCTCGTGGCGGATCTCTGCGGCGAGCAACTGCGACGCGATCGCGAGGCCGCCACCGAGCAGCGACTCTCGATCGAGACACTGCAAGCCGACATGTGCGACCTCGCGGCACTGGGGCGGCGGCAGTTCGATCTGGTCTACCAGGCCGTTTCCACTTGCTATGTCCCTGACCTGCCTACCCTGTACCGCGAGGTCGCGGCGCACGTCCGCCCGGGCGGCTGGTACTGGTCCCAGCATTACAGTCCCGCCCATCTGCAACTCGACTCAGCGAAACCATGGGATGGCACGGCCTACCGGATCGCACACCCTTACATCGAGGGACACCGGATACCCTGGACGACTGACGTGGGCGACCGAACCATCTCGATCAGCCACTACCTGCACGGGCTTGGCGCGCTCGCGGGCGGCATTTGTCAAGCGGGCTTCGTCCTTGAACAGGTCGGGGAATCCGAGCCAGCCCCCGGGCCTTCGCAGCCGGGGGACCCCGCGCACCTGGCCAGATACTTCCCGGCATTCTTGACGGTGCTCGCTCGCCGTCTGCCTGCGTGATGCGAATGTCGGCGGAGCCGGGCGAGTCGCGCGGAGTGCTAGTCGTCGGAATGCATCGCAGCGGCACCTCCGCGGTCACTCGTATTCTCAATCTCCTCGGACTGCCGTTGTGTGACCCAAGCGACCTCATGCCCCACATCAACGGGAATCCGACGGGTCACTGGGAGAGCCGGACCCTGATGTGGCTCAACGAGCGGCTGCTGGCGGAGATCGGCGCGCGCTGGAATGTCCTCCCCGGTATCGAGGGGCCTGTCGCAGCCTGGCACGCGCTAGCCCGGCACGCCCCCGAGGCGCGCCGCACGTTCCTGCGCCTGCACCCAACACCTGCCTGGGTATGGAAGGATCCGCGGCTATGCATCCTGCTCCCATTCTGGCGAACGGTCCTGGCCTGTGATCCGCCGATCGTCCTTGTCCTGCGGCACCCTCTGGAGATCTCCGCGTCCCTCTCCGCGCGGGACGGGCTGGAGCCAGCGCACGCCCTCCGGCTGTGGGAGCAGAGTCTCCGCCATGCGCTGCTGGGCTGCACAGGAGCTCCCCTGTACGCCATCAGCTATCCGCAGCTCCTCGTCGACCCGCTCGGCGTCTGCCACGGCCTAGCCAGCTTCATCGAAGCTCTCGGGTTTCGTATCTACCCCAATGATGACGCGATTAGGAAATTCTTGAGCCCGCAGCTGCGGCACACCGCCTTTGACGCCAGCGACACCGCCACGCTGACTCCTTCCCAGCAGCGATTGCTAGGTGTTCTGCTGACTGTCAATGGACCGTACGATCGATTCGATCCGCCACCGATATGAAACCAGCGGCCGGGCAAAGGCCATCATGACGGAAATCCCGCGCTTAATTTGGACCCTTTGGCTGCAGGGCTGGGAGACCGCACCTCCGATCGTGCGAGCTTGCCGTGCGACCTGGGAGAACCGTAATCCAGGCTGGGAGGTGCGAGCGCTTACGCAAGAATCGCTCGGGGAATACCGCTCGGTCGTGCCGCCGATCTGGCCGGGAATCCCGCGGGCCGCCTACAGCGACCTGGTACGCGTGAACCTCCTGAGCAGGTTCGGCGGCGTCTGGGCTGACGCCACTGTGTACTGCACCCGGCCGCTGGCCGGGTGGATTGACGACGCAACGTCGTCAGGCTTCTTTGCCTTTCGCCCGGCTCAGCCCCGCATGCTCTCAACCTGGTTCCTCGCCGCGCGCCAGGACAGCTACCTGCTCCGGGCCTGGGCCGACCTGGCCAACCAGTACTGGGTGGACCGGACCGCCCTTGGGGAGTACTTCTGGCTCCATCAGCTCTTCGCCGACGCGTGCTCCGGCGACATGCAGATCAGACGATGCTGGGATGCGGTCCCGCATATGCCGGCCGGAGGCCCGCACTTGTTCGTTCCGCAAGAGATACGTCTCAGCTGGCCGCTGGAGGACAGCACGCGTGCCCGGCTGCTGGGCGCCGTCGATCCGGTTTACAAGCTGTCGCATAGAGGCCCGCAGGAGTACCCCGCCGGATCTGTCGGCGATTTCCTCGTCCGCTGGGCTGGCACGGGTCGCATCCGGCCGACTCCCTGACGAGTGCCTTCTTCGCCGGCAGAGGGTGCGCCTGGCCGCGCGAGCTGCGCATACTGGCCCGATGCCAGTGACTTTGCATCACGTTGTTGTAGACGCCCACGACCTGCCCGGCCTGGCGCGTTTCTGGGCTCAGGCCCTGCACTGGACGGTCCTGTCGGAGCGTGAGCGCGAGGTCGTCATCGGGCCGAGCGACAATGCGCCCGTCGGCATGTGCTTCATGCCCGTGACCGACGTCAAGACGGTGAAGAACCGCGTCCACCTCGACCTGACCACCAGGGCCGAGGACAGGGACGCCGAGATCGAGCGCCTCGTCGCGCTCGGCGCGCGCCGCGTCGACATCGGACAGACCGGCGAGGAGGCGTGGACAGTTCTCGCCGATCCCGAGGGGAACGAGTTCTGCGTGATCCGCCCGAAGACCACTCTCACCCGCTAAGCGTCCAGCTCAGCGGCCGTCGTCTGCCTGGATGCGTTCCAGCGTGCGCCGGCCCATCCGGCTCATGGCCGGGTTGCTCTGGGCGTAATACCAGACTGCCCCCATCGCCTGCTCGAAGGCCCACGCCCGGCCGCGTTCCCACTCGAGGCCAGCACACCCGAGATTGTCGCGGAGCACCTGCCGCGGACCAGCCTCGAGCAGATGCCAGGCAGCGACGAGATCCAGCGCAGGGTCAGCCGGTCCCAGGTCGCCGACGTCGATAACCCCGGAAAGGCGGCCGCCGGAGACGAGCACATTGCCGGGAATCAGATCACAATGGCTCATCACGTCACCACCCGCGCTGCGTGGCAGCACGCGCATGCCTTCCCACATCCGGCGCAGCCGCCGCACGTCCAGGAGCTGGCCGCTGCGCTCGAAGCAGGTCTTCATCCACGCGTCGTGGGATCGCAGGTCGCCTCCGCGGCCGTGCCCGCTGAACGTGCGGCCACCCGTGTCGATCGAGCGGACACCGCCGATGAACTCGGCTAGGTCATGCGCAAACGCGACGGATTGGCCCGGGTCCTTATCTGTGGCGGTTATCCCGGGCAGCCAGGTCTGCACTAGCCACGGAAGCGGGTAGCCCGCTCCGGGCTCGCCGAGCGCCACGGGCTCGGGCGTGCGGAATCGCGTCCGCCCGGCCAGCTTGCTGGCCGCTCTCGCCTCGGATGCCAGCCGTCGGCGCGTCGCTCCCGGATCGCCGGGCTCTAGAGCGAACCGGGCGCCGAACTGGTTGCCGATGCGGAAAATGGCGTTCACTGTCCCCTGAGAAACCAGAGGCCGGATGGCCAGGCCCCGCCACCGGGGGAACTGCTGCTCCACCAGTTCGCGCACCGTCTCGGGCGAGACGGCGCGCTGGTTGGCATGCATGTCCACGCCGCCAGCGTTGCGCGCCCGATCTTCGGCTGCAACCGGCTTCCGCCGCGCCCGCCCACTCGCCCCTGTGCTTCTGCGCCCCAGCGCGGCAGGCGCTGCAAGGGTTGCGCTCACTCTTGCGTTATTGCGCAAGAAGCTAATGCAAGTATGCAGTCTTTTGACAATTGGTAAAAATTATCAGACACAGGCCTTGTAAGGCCAGTCATACCAGCCTTACTGTCAGTTCACTCGCGGCGTCCGCTTGGCCTCGAGTGTCGTCAGGTGCCCCCGGAGAGAGGCAAGTATTCGATGTCACGGAGCAGCACAGGAGCTGAATCAGCGTGGTCGAGCAGGCGACGGCGAAAGGCCGCCGCGATGGTAGTAACGGTGGCTACGGTCGGTCTGAGCATCGTCTCCGGCAGCCCGGCCTTCGCTAGTGCCGGCGCAGTCGCCGCTTCGGGCCCCGTAGTGACGCGCGCCGCCCTCGACCCGTCGCTTGTCTCGGGCCGGGGAGCCGACCCCGGCTTCGTCGAGCAGGAGGCGGAGAACGCCGCGACGAACGGCACGATCATCGGCCCGAGCACGACCGCGTACACCCTGCCAGCGGAGGCGTCCGGCCGGTCGGCGGTCAGCCTGACGCCGGGGCAGTACGTCGAGTTCACGCTGCCAGCAGCGGCCAACGCGATCAACGTGCGCTACAGCATCCCGGACGCGCCCGCCGGCGGCGGGATCACCGCGCCGCTCGACGTCACGGTAGACGGCCGCCATCACCAGACCATGACCCTGACGTCGCAGTACGCCTGGCTCTATAACGAGTATCCGTTCTCCAACGACCCGGACGCCGGGCCGCTGCACCCCGACTGGTGGACCACCGAGTGCAGCTGCGTTCCTAACGCCACGACGCCCGCACCGGTGTTCCCCACGCCGTTCCGCCCCAACCACTTCTATGACGAGCAGCGCTTGCTGCTGGGCCGCGCGTACCCCGCGGGCGTCAAGGTGCGGCTGACCGTTCCCGCCGGGAGCGACGCTGCGACGACCACCATCGACCTGATGGACTCCCAGCTCGTCGCGCCGCCGAAGTTCGACTGGCTCGCGGCGAACGTGCTGCTGTTCGGAGCCGATCCAACCGGCAGGCGGGACTCCGCCGACGCGTTCGACCGGGCCATCGCGTTCGCCCAGCGCGCGCATCTCAAGGTGTATGTCCCGCCGGGCCGGTACCAGGTCGACCGGCACATCATCGTCGACAACGTGACCATCGAGGGCGCCGGCAGCTGGTACACCATCATCTTTGGCCACCAGGTCGACCTGAACCCGCCGGCCCCCGACGGCTCGGTGCATACCGGCGTCGGCTTCTACGGCAAGGACGCGTCGGTCGGCGGGAGCACCAACGTGCACCTGTCCGGCTTCGCCATCGAGGGTGACGTCCGTGAGCGCATCGACACTGACCAGGTGAACGGCATCGGCGGCGCGCTGAGCAACTCGACCATCGACGGCCTCTACATCCACCACACCAAGGTGGGCATCTGGCTGGATGGCCCGATGAACAACCTGAAGATCACCAACAACGTCATCGTCGACCAGATCGCCGACGGCATCAACTTCCACACCGGGGTCACGAACTCGGTCGTGTCGAACAACTTCATCCGCAACACCGGCGACGACGGCCTGGCCATGTGGTCGGAGAAGGCGCAGGACGCCAACGACACGTTCGACCACAACACCGTGCAGACGCCGGTGCTGGCGAACGGCATCGCCGTCTACGGCGGTACCGACAACACGATCTCGAACAACCTCATCGCCGACCCGATCCGCGAGGGCAGCGGCATCCAGGCGGGGTCCCGCTTCGGCTCTCAGCCGTTCACCGGGCACCTGTGGATCACGAACAACACCACGGTGCGGGCCGGCACGTTCGAGCTGAACTGGAAGATCGGCCTCGGCGCCATCTGGATCTACGCACTCGAGAGGAGCATCAACGCCGACATCGAGGTGGCCGGAGACAACTTCCTCGACAACACCTACAACGCGATCATGCTGGTCTCCGACTTCTCCGTGAAGGACCTGTACTCGATCACGAACGTCCACTTCACCGACATCAAGGTCGACGGCACCGGCACCTCGGTGGTCAGCGCCCGGACCGCCGGGTCGGCGTCCTTCCAGAATGTCGTGGCTCGCAACGTCGGCGCGGTAGGCGTCAACAACTGCGGGTCCTTCAACTTCACCCCCGCCGGCTCGGAATTCTCGCTGACCGACCTCGGCGGCAACACCGGAGGCGGCACGACCGGCCCGTGGCTCGCCCCCTGGGAGCTACCGAACACGATCACCTGCAACGATCGCCCGCCGGTCGTCCCGCCGCCGCCGCCGTCCTCGTGGTGACCGGCAACTGATTCCGTTACTCCTGAAGTTTGCTGATCAAGGCGAGGGCCGCCTGGCCGGGTGGAGTGCACCAGGCCAGGCGGCCCTCGCGCCATGGGCCTGGGCGAAAGCCGGACGGACACGTATGATTCGGTCATGACGGAGCAGGTCCGCGTCTGTTTCGAGGGGGAAGGCTCCGGTGTCGGCGAGCTGACCTGGGGTCAGTACGACATCTGGCCGTCTATGCAGTCCCAGGGCTCGTCGTTCAGCATCGGCGGGGTATTACCTCTGCCGCCGGGCACTACGGTCCAGGACGTCGCGGCCGACTTGCGGTTCATCGCGGGGCGGCACCCGTCCTTACGCACGCGGCTCCGGTTCGATGACGACGGCCGCGCGTGCCAGGTGCTCGCGAGTTCCGGGGAGATACCGCTGGAGGTCATTGACGCGGACGATGCCGAGCCGGCGCAGGCCGCGGCGGCGCTGCACCGCCGCTGGGATGAGACGGTCTTCGACTACGCCGGGGAATGGCCGATCCGCTGGGGGGTGACTGTGTCGCGGGGCGCCGTCACGCACCCGGTGTCGGTGATCTGCCACCTCGCGGCCGACGGCGCGGGCGTGCTGGCGCTGCTCGCTGACCTGAACGGCCGTGACCCGGTGACCGGCCTGGCCAAGGGACCGGTGCGGGCGATCCAGCCGTTAGAGCAGGCCCGGCTGCAGGCCACGCCGTCTGCGCTGCGGCAGAGCGACGTGGCACTGCGGTATTGCGAGCGGCTGCTCAGGACGATCCCGGCACGCCGGTTTCCCGACTCCGCCGATCCGCGGCGGCCGCGCTTCTGGCAGGTGTTCTTGAACTCGCCAGGGCAACGTGCAGTACGAATTCTGCGCCGACACCCACCACGTGTCGCCCGCCGACATGGAGTCATGCGTGCGAGGGCTGGAAACCGTTCTCGTGGCCGCGGCCCTCGACCCGGCCGCTCCCACCGGCGTCACTGAGCTCCGTTAACAGCCCTTCAGCGGGCCGCCAGCGCGCGGACTCCAGGTGATTTCATCGGAGGCGTTGTACAGGCCCCGGTACAGCAAGCGCCTGCCGGTTCCGTCCGGGTTCACGATGTAGGCGCTTGTCCGGGCGCCCACCTTGGCCAGGAAGATGACCTGGCCGCCGGGGGTCCAGGTCGGGCTGGAACTCGACCAGGAGCGTGGACTCACCGCGTGTGCGCCCGTCCCGGTCGCGCTGGCGACCTGGATAACTCCGGTGGAGTACGGATTGGCCACGAAAGCGATGAGTTTCCCGTCTGGGGACCACGACGGTCCGTCGAATCCGGGGGCGCCATGAGTGAGTGCAGTGACGTCGCGCCCGGCTGCGTTCATCGTGTAGATCTCCGAGGAATTCTGCGCGTGATACGAGCGGACGAAGGCCAGCCGATTGTTCCCCGACCATGCCGGAGCGCCGTCCACGTACGCGGCGGTGGGCACCGTCAGGCGCCGGAGCCCGGTGCCGCCGGCGCCGACGGCGTCGATGCCCCCGCCCGCAGGCGAGAAGGCGACCTGGCTCCCGGCCGGAGACCAGGACGGGCTGCTGCCGTTGATGCCGTTGGTGAGCCGGGTTAGCCGGCAGCCTTTCACGCTGAGTTCATACAGGTCGTATTGCCCGTCACCGGGTCCGTAATAGCCGCGGAAGGCCAGCAGGCGCCCATTGGGCGACCAAGCCGCGTCCCACAGCGGGTATATGCCGCTGAGAGTCTGCTGACCGATGCCGTCCGGGCGCATCAGGCAGATAGTGGTTCCGCATTCGTAGGCGACCTCCCCGCCAAGCTGCTTCGTCCACGGTGGAAGCGGCGAGCCGACGCCACCGAAATTCTTGCTGACGCTGAGCCCGAGCGGGGTTACCGGCCCGGACGGGATGGCGGTACTGCCGCTGTGCTCCGCCGGAGCGCGCGCCGCGGGCCGCAGCACGGCGGCCGGCACGATGATCGCCGCGGCGACCACCGCGATGAGCGCTCCGATGCCGGCGGTGTGCGCAGCCCGCTGGCGGCGCGCTTCCCGGCGAACATGCCGCATCGGATCCGGCCAGGGCGTCAGGTCGCGTCCCGGATCATGCAGCGCCCTGCGGATCCGCTCTTCCAGGTCAGTCATGTGGGGCTCCGCTTGCTGGTTGCCTGGCCGGGTCGGGGTCCTCGAGGATGCCGGCCAGGCGCCGGAGGGCGCGGGCGGACTGGCTCTTGACCGTCCCGGCGGAGGTCCCCATGATCGCGGCGATCTCCTGCTCGGACTTGTCCTCGTAGTAGCGCAGGATCACCACTGCACGCTGCCGGGGCGGGAGCAGCGCCAGCGCGCGCCAGACCTCATCGCGATCATCGACGCGGTGAATCTCGTCCTCGGCCAGCGCCGGGCCAGCCGGACTGGCGCTGGCCACCTCGTTGGCGAAGCCGGGGCGGCGGTACCACGAGGCGTACCTGTTGACCATCACCTTGCGGACGAAGGCCGGCAAGTTGTCGATCCGGCGCAGTCGCCACGCCCGCCATGACCGGCCCAGCGCGATCTGCACCAGGTCTTCCGCCGCGGCCCGGTCGCCGGTCAGCACATGGCCGAAGCGCAGCAGGCCGGGCAGCGCCCCGGCTACGAACTCCTCGAACTCGTCCTGGCTAGCCACCTGCGACCAGCTCTCCGGTCGTCATACCCGGCCACGACTAACGGAGCTCTCGCCAGCCAGCCATGAGAACGGCCCGGCTGCTGCATCCATACTCCTATGACCTCACGACACCCGGCAGAGGTTGTCATCTGCCGGAAAAGAAGCTGTCATTTTGCTGAGAAAATGTGGGGGAGCCGCATCAGACACCGGAGGAGGCCCCCCATAGAGATCGAGATCGTGTCCATGGCCGCCGAGCACGCGGCGCCGGTCCTGGCCATCTACCAGGCCGGAATCGATGAGGGCAACGCGACCTTCGAGACGAAGGCCCCGGACTGGGCGGAGTTCAGCGCTGGCAAGCTGGCCGTCCACCGTTACGTGGCGCTCGCCGCGGGCGATGTCGTCGGCTGGGTGGCCGCGTCGGCGGTGTCCGGGCGCTGTGTCTACGCCGGCGTGGTCGAGGATTCCGTCTACGTCCACGCCGGCGCCCGTGGCCAGGGCGCCGGCCGCCGGCTCCTTGAGTCGCTGATCGGCTCGACCGAGGCTGCGGGCATCTGGACTATCCAGGCCGGGATTTTCCCCGAGAACACCGCTACCGCTGCGCTGCACGCGGCAGCCGGGTTCCGCGTGGTCGGCACCAGGGAACGGCTCGGCCAGCACCACGGCCGCTGGCGGGACGTCGTCATGCTCGAGCGCCGCAGCCCGGTCATCTGATCTCAGCTGGCCAGCAGCGCGGCGATCGCGATCTCGGCTTCCGCTGGTGCGGGGAGGACCGCGGGCAGCACGGGAATGTCCGGCAGCTGTCCCGCCGACTCATAACGCGTGATCAGGCGCGGGTCGATGTAGGAGGCGCGGGCCACGGCCGGGGTGTCGCCGAGCCAGCTCGCCACTTCCCGGACGCTCGAGGCGATGACGGCCTTGCGCCTGGCCGGGGTCGGCGCGGGCCCGGCATTGGCCAGCACGAGCGCCATGAGCACGGTGGCGTTCCAGGTGCGGAACTCCTTGGCGGTGAAATGGCCGCCCGCCCGCCCGGCGATGTACTCGTTGACGTGCTGGGAGTGCAGCGGGCGCCAGGAGTCACCGTCCTGGTAGCAGAACAGGGTGGGCAGGCCGTTGTCGGTCTGCGCCAGTGCTCGCACGGTCGGCAGGACCACCCGGTCCTGGACGACAATCGTCCGGTGCTTGCCCCACTTGGCGATGTAGTCGAACATCATGCCGTCGCGCGTCAGCCGGACGTGCTGCTTCATGAGCGTCGTGGCCCCGTAGTGGTGGTCCAGCTCGGCGTACCGCTCGCCGCCGATGCGGAACAGGCCCAGGTCGATCAGCCGGACGACCCCGGCGACGACGCGCTCCCGGCTCAGCCGGCGGTGCCGCAGGTCGGCGACGGCGGCGGTCCGCAGCCCGGGCAGCGCACCGGCGAACCGCAGCATGTGCGCGAACTTCTGCGCGTCGCGCTGCTCTCGCCACACCCGGTGGTACAGGTACTGGGTCCGGCCCCGGCCGTCCACCCCGGTGGCCTGGATGTGACCAAGCGGGTCCGGCGAGATCCAGACGTTCTCCCAGGCTGGCGGGATCCTCAGCGCGCGGATGCGGTCCAGCGCCTGGGCGTCGGTGATCTGCGCGCCGGACGGGTCGAGATACCGGAAGCCGTCCGGTTCCCGGACACGGCTGATGCCGGGATGGTGCGGATCGCTTCGCGCCAGCCCCTCGACCGCAGCTGCCAGCGACGATGCCTCGGGGACCATGACCACCTAGCGTAGGCGGCACTGTCCGGGCTGCAGATCAACAGGGCTGGTAGCCGGGCAGGAGGAGGCTTGACGATGCCCCTGGGGCAGGGGGAATCATCGGCCACGTGATAGCGGACTCCCCCCGGAAATTTCTCACCACCGGCGAATTCGCCCGGCAGACACGGCTGACAGCCAAGGCCCTACGGCTCTATAACGAGATCGGTCTGCTCGGGCCGGCCGACCTGGACGCAGCGAGCGGGCATCGCCATTACGGAGCCGATCAGGTTCGCACCGGCCGGCTCATCGGGATGCTGCGCGGCGCTGACCTGAGCCTGGCCGAGATCGGGCTGCTGCTCGCCGATCTGCCCGGGGAGCGTGAGCTCGCCAGCAGGCGGCTCGACCGTCACCTGATCGAGCTGGAGGCTCGCCACACGAGCCGCCGGTTCCTGATCCGCCATATCCGCGCCATCCTCAGAGAGGAAGACTACGAGATGTTTGCTATCCGGACCCGCCATGTGCCCGCCCAGCGAGTGATGTCGATCCAGCGCCGGCTGCGGGCGCCGGAGACCGCCGCCTTCGTCGAGGAGGCCAAGGCGGCTTTCGCGGACTATCTCGGCGGCGTGGCGCCGACCGGGCCGTTCACCCTGATCTTCCACGGAATCGTCGACCACGAGAGCGACGGGCCGCTAGAGGCGATTGTCGGCTGCCCCGACGAGGTGCAGGTGACCGCTCTCATCGGCGTTCGCACCCGCTCGGGTACGGCCGATGTCGTCTCGGCCGGGTTATCCCTGCGCCGGGTGGCGGGACAGCTCGCCGCCCTGCCGCCCGCCATAGGGACGGCCGTGATCGGCGAACTCCTCGCGGTAGTAAGTAAGGGTCCAGGGGCCGAGCTCGATCCGGTCGCCGGTGTGCAGGGCCTGAGCGCCCATCGGCTGGCGGTCCACGCGGCTCCCGGCGGAGCTCCCGAGGTCGGCGTAGACGTACTCGTCAGCCTCGTCGCGCCGGACTTCGGCGTGCCGCTCGTCGAGTCCGGCCAGGCGCAGATCCGCGCCCGGGCCACTGCCGATGACGGTCACCCCGGGCAGCAGATCGAACTCGCGCTGGCCGCCGCCGGCAGCCGCGCTGCCGCCGAGCGCGAAGATCAGCCGCGGTCGCCCGCCGCCCTGCGGGTCATGCGTGGTCGTCACCTTCATCGACGTCCCCTCTCGTGGGCCGTACTCATCAATCTGATGAACTCTAGCTATTCACATTGATTAACTGTACTAGCCAGGAATCGAGGCCGCTGGCCGGCCCTGTGGTGCCGACGGGCGACGGGCAATTACGGCTCGTGGCGAGCGGCCCGGACCGCCTGGCTGATGCGCTCGGCGGCCTCGCGCAGCTGGTCGGGGGTGCGCGCGGCGTAGCCCAGGACGAGTCCTGGTGGTCCGGGACGCTCGCGGTGCCAGGACAGCGGGTGCACCAGTACCCCCGCCAGCTGCAGGCGAGCGGCCAGGGCGTCGTCGGCGTGCCCGGGCAGGTCCGGGAACGTGATGAGGAGATGCAGGCCCGCGGCCACCCCCCGGACCCGGGCCCCGGGCAGGTGCTCGCGCAGCGCGGCGAGCAGGGCATCGCGCCGTTTCCGCTGCCGCTGGCGGACCACCCGGATGTGGCGCTCTAGCTCACCCGTGCCGATCAGGTGCGCGAGGATCAGCTGGGGGAGCGCGGGACTGCCCAGGTCACTCGCGTGCTTGGCGGCGATCAGGTCCGCGTGCAGGTGGCTCGGCGGGACCAGCCAGCCCAGGCGCAGGCCGGGAGCCAGCACCTTGGACGTGCTGCCGGCATAGGCGACTCGGTCCGGAGCGGAAGCCTGCAGCGCCGGGACCGGAGCCCGGTCGTACCGGTACTCGGCGTCGTAGTCGTCCTCCACGATGAGGCCGTCGGCCGCGGCCCAGGCCAGCAGGTCGCGGCGCCGGTGCGGGGCCAGGACAACCCCGGTGGGGAACTGGTGAGCGGGCGTGAGCAGCGCGGCCCGCACGCCGCTGCGGGCCAGCTCCTCGACCTGCAGCCCGTGGTCATCCACCGGAACCGGGACCGGCCGCAGGCCCCAGTACGCGAGCTCGTCCCGGGCGCCGCGGGAGCCCGGGTCCTCCACCCCGATCCCGGTCGTCCCCCGCTTGCACAGCACGTGCGCGAGCAGGGCCAGGGACTGGGCCACCCCCGCGACGATGATGATGCCCTCCGGACCGGCCCGCAGGCCGCGGGTCCGGGCCAGCCAGCCCGCCAGCTCCTGGCGGAGCCTCTCGTGGCCGCGCGGGTCGCCATAGCCGAGGGCGCCGGCGCTCGCCTGCCCGAGGACGGCCCGCTCAGCGCGCAACCAGGCGGCCCGCGGGAACGCCGACAGGTCAGGCACGCCGGGGGACAGATCGATCTCCGGCCGATCCGGTCCGGACGGCGGCAGCCGGGCCGGGTCCAGCCCGCCGACCGGCGTCCACCGCCAGTGGGCCGCGCGCCCGGCTCCGGGCGGCGTGGCCCGCCGCTGGAACTGCTGCCCCGAGCCCGGCGGCAGCACCCTGGTTCCCGCTCCGGGCTGCGCGCTGACCAGTCCCTCATCCCGGAGCCGCTGGTAGGCCTCGACGATCACTCCCCGCGAGACGCCCAGCTCGCCGGCGAGGACCCGGGTGGCGGGCAGCGACGTCCCGGGCGCAAGCCGCCCGTCGCGGATGCTGGCGCGCAGCGCGCCGGCCAGCCAGCTCGTGAGGCCGCGGGCGGGTGCCGCCGCCGGGCTCAGCTGCAGAAAGTCCGCCCCGCTCGCCGGATCGCGGGCAGCGGGAGCATCGAGATCCATTGGTCCACTATAAAGTCACCTGAATGGTCCTGTTCGGCGGACCATAGGACTCCTAGCGTGGCCTCGTGCCTAGTATCCGAGCTGCCGCCGGCTCCGACTGTGCTACCGCCTCGCCCCGCGGCCTGCCTGCGCCAGCTGCGCCTGCGGTCGCGGCGGGGGTAGCCGCCATGGTCTGCGTGGGCGGCAGCGTCGCGGTCTCGGCCGCGCTGGCCACGGGACCGCTGTTCACGGCCGAGGCGGTGCGGTACGCGCTGGCCTGCCTGCTGCTGCTCGCGCTCGGCCGGGCGAGCGGCCGGCGGCTGGTCATGCCGCGCGGCACGGAATGGCTGTGGCTGCTGGGTATCGCCGCGACTGGCCTGGTGCTGTTCAACGTCGGGCTGGTGCAAGGGGGCCGCCACGCCGAGCCGGCCGTCCTCGGCGTGGCGGTGGCCTGCGTCCCGGCCGTCCTGGCGGCGGCTGGCCCGCTGCTGGAGGGGACCCGTCCCCGGCCCGCCGCGGTGGCCGCCGCCCTGGTGGTGACCTGCGGAGCCGTCCTAGTGGCGGGCCTGGGGCGCAGCGACACTCTCGGCATCGTCTGGGCCGCAGTGGTGTTCGGCTGCGAAGTCGGCTTCACGCTCCTGGCCGTCCCGGTCCTCGGCCGGCACGGCGCCTGGGGGGTTTCGGTGCACGCCACCTGGCTCGCGGCGGTGATCTTCTGCGGGCTCGGCCTTGCGGCGGAGGGGCCGGCCGCGGTCACCCGGCTGAGCCGGGCGGACTGGCTCGCTGTCGCCTATCTGGCGGTCGCCGTCACCGCGGTGGCCTTCCTGCTGTGGTACTCCAGCGTCAGGCGGCTAGGCGCCAGCCGGGCCGGCCTGCTTACCGGCGTGGCTCCCGTGGCCGCCGCGGCGGCCGGCGTTCTGCTCGGCGGCCCGGCTCCCGGTCCGCTGGTGTGGGCGGGGATCGTGGTCGTCGCGGCCGGCCTGGCGCTCGGCCTGGCCTCGCACCCGGGCCGGTCAGGGGCGCCCACTGACGCCCTGACGCCCTGACGCGCTGACGAGATAACCGGTCGCCTGCCGGCTGCCGATGCGGTAGGTCTAGCAGCATGACTGAGCGCTATCAGCTGCGGCCCATCACGCCCGAGGAGTTCAATGCCTACGGCGAGGTGTCCGCCCAGGCGTTCAATGACAGCTCGTGGGCGGAGACGGGCGAGCAGGAGCTTCTGACCTTCGAGTTCGACCGCAGCCTGGCCGCTTTCGACGGCGACGCGATCGTCGGGACGGCGGCCGCGTACTCCTTCCGCCTCACCGTGCCCGGCGGGATCGCCGACGCCGCGGGCGTCACCTTCGTCAGCGTGCTGCCCAGCCATCGCCGGCAGGGCATCCTCTCGGCCATGATGCGCCAGCAGCTCGCCGACATTGCCGGCCGGGGCGAGGCCATCGCCGCGCTGTTCTCCTCCGAGTCAGGCATCTACGGTCGGTACGGCTACGGCTGCGCGTCCGGGCAGCTGCGGCTGACAATCCGCCGCGGCGAGGGCAAGCTCGGCCCCGGCGGCGCGGGCGGTCGGCCCGGCGCCGTCCGGCTGCGGACCGCGCCGCCTGCCCGGCTGCTCGCCGAGCTGGCCGCGGTCTACGACTCGGTGCTGCCGCACCGGCCCGGCATGACGGCCAGGGACGAGCGCTGGTGGCAGAGCCTGCTCGCCGACCCCGAGTCCAGGCGGCAGGGCATGAGCACGCTGACCTGCCTGCTGGCCGCCGATGACGTCGGCCCGCGCGGCTACGCCCTGTACCGGACTCGGTCAGACTGGGCCGAGGATGCCCTGCCCGCCGGCCTCCTGTTCGTGCGCGAGCTCATGGCTGGCGACGCCGCGGCCACCGCGGCGCTGTGGGCCGACCTGCTGACCAGGGACCTGATCACCGAGGTAGTGGCCCGGCAGCGGCCGGTCGACGACCCGCTGCTGGAGATGCTGGCCGACCGGCGCCGCGCGCGGGCTCAGCTCAGCGACGGGCTCTGGATCCGGCTCATCGACCTCAAGGCCGCGCTGTGCCAGCGGCGCTACTCCTGCCCGGTGGACGTCGTGATCGAGGTGACCGACGAGCTGCTGCCGGCCAACGCCGGACGCTGGCGGCTGCGGTGCCCGGGGGCCGCCGACGGTGCCGCGGCCAGCTGCGAGCGGACCACGGCGGCGGCCGACATCGCGCTGCCCGTCGCCGCACTCGGGGCTGGCTACCTCGGCGGCACCAGGCTGGGCGCGCTGGCCGCCGCCGGCCTGATCGCCGAGCTGACGGACGGCGCGCTGGCCGGGCTTTCGGCCGCCATGTTCGCCGACCCGGCGCCATGGTGCCCGATGATCTTCTGAGGCGACTAGCGTTTGTCCTCTTGTCCGTCGTATTGGTACCAGCACAGCGGAGGAGCCATGGAGAGCAGGGAGAGCGCGGTCCTGCTGGCCGCCCTCGACGCGCAGCGCGAGCACGTGCTCGGGATCCTGGAGGGCCTGCCCGAGGAGGCCCTGCACCGGCCGGTCCTGCCGTCGGGGTGGACCTGCCTGGGGCTGGTCCGGCACCTGGCCCTCGACGTCGAGCGGTTCTGGTTCCGCGCCGCCTTCGCCGGCGAGGAAATCGAGCCCGGCCAGGCCGGCGACCCTGACGAGGCCTCCGACGATGCCTGGCAGGTGCCGCCGGAGATGCCCGGCGCGGCCGTGCTCGACCTGTACCGGCAGGAGATCGCGCGCGAACGCCTTCATCGCCGCGATGTCGCTGGACAGCGGCCCGGCCAGCTGGCCCGAGGAGATCTTCCCCAACTGGCGGATGACCGACGTGCGGGAGGCCATCGTGCACGTGATCACCGAGACCGCCTGTCACGCCGGGCACCTCGACGCGGTGCGCGAGCTCATCGACGGCCGGAGCTGGCTCGTCCTGACCTAGGCCGTGTTGCTAAAGAATTTTCGGTGGCCGGTGATGGCACCGGGGGGTCAAGCGCTATCGTCTCATCGGCTTACGGCGCGGTGTACTGTGCGTACAGTTCACTTTAGGGCTGGTAGGAGTCACCGATGGCAGCGTGGTTCATCACAGGAGCGGCGCGCGGGCTCGGGTACGAGATCGCGCGTCACGCTCTCGAAGCCGGCGCCAGCGTCGTTACGACGGCACGGAGTCTGAGCCAGGTCGAGGCGGCGTTCGCCGCCGCTCCGGGCTTTTCCGAGCGGCTCCTGCCGGTGACTCTTGATGTCACCGACGAACGCCAGGCGGTAGCGGCGGTCGAGGCCGCCATCGCGCGGTTCGGCTCCATCGACGTCTTGGTCAACAATGCTGGGCGGGGCCTGCTCGGCGCGGTGGAGGAGGCATCTGCGGCTGAGGTCGAGGCCGTCTTCGCGACGAACGTCTTCGGGCTCCTGAACGTGACCCGCGCCGTCCTTCCGCACGTGCGAGCGGCGCACTCTGGGCATGTCGTCAACATCACCTCCATGGGCGGGTTCGCGCAGGTGGCCGGCTGGGGCGTCTACGGGGCGACCAAGTTCGCCGTCGAGGGCCTGAGCGAAGCAATGCAGGCGGAGCTGTCTCCGCTCGGGATCAAAGTCATCATCGTCGAGCCCGGCAGTTTTCGCACAAGCTTCCTCGATGGCGGTTCGCTGCACACCACGGCGAACGAGTTGCCGGACTATGCCGCCACCGCCGGCCGGGTGCGGCAGGCCGTCGCGACGAGCAACGGCGGTCAGGTCAATGACCCGGCCAAGGGCGCGGCGGCGATCTACGCCGCGGTGACGGCAGGACAGCCGCCCTTCCGCTTCCAGGTCGGACCGGACGCCGTCGCGATGGTGGAGGACAAGCTCACCCGCGTTCGCGACGAACTCGAGGCGTGGCGTCCCCTCGCGTCATCCACGCTCTTCACAGACACCGCTGATTCGAAATCGGCTTAGGTGCCCGTCGTGGGGACGACTTCATCGGCGGCCGGGCCGATACCCTCTCGGAGCAGCCGCACCCGGCGTGCCGTCCTGGACGCGACGGCGGCCCTCATGGCCGAAGGCGGGCTCGCCGCCACCACGATCGACGCGATCCGCGACCGGTCCGGTGTTTCCAAGACCACCATCTACAAGCACTGGCCGAACCGGTTGTGCGTTGCCGTCGACGCGTTCGGCGAACGCCTGGCCTCGGACGCGAGCCTGCCGGACACCGGTACGGCACGGGGTGACTTCCGCGAGCAGATCAGACGCGTATCAGCGTTTTACGCCTCACCGGTTGGAAGCGTCTTCGCCCAGCTGCTAGCGAACGCCATGCAAGATCCTGTGGCCTCGGAGTGGCTCCAGACACGGTTCCTGGACAGTCGCCAGCGCGGCACTCAGGAATTGTGGGACCGGGCAGTCTCGCGCGGCGAGGTTCAGGAAGACATCGATCCCGACCTCGCCATGGACCTCGTGTTCGGGCCCATCATGTGGCGGCTCGTAAGCGGACGACGCCCCCTGACCGAGGACGATGCGGACGCGATCGTGAACTCAGTCCTGAACGGGCTTCGAGCGACAACCGCTTAGAGTGCATCGCTCAAGCTGGTGTTGAGCCAGTGGAAGGTGGCGGCCAGGCAAAGCGCTGCCTGGTAGTTCCGTGCTGTCTTGCCGGACCGCATCGCGATGCCCCGCCATTGCCTGAGCCGGTTGAAGCACCGCTCGACGACGTTCCGACCCTTGTAGTCGACCGGGTCGAACACGATCGGACGGCCACGGCGTTTCCGACGCGTGATCGGGCGGTTCCGGTCCGGACTTGTTGTAGTTCCAGCCCGCCCCTAGCGGCCCGGCGCCAGGGCCGCCGCGTCCGGTGACGTGGCTACGTGAGCCACCCGTCACCCACCAGCCCCGGACGGCGCCCGGCCCGGAAGGGACATCGGTGAGGCTAAGGTCCGGTCTGACTCATGATCGAAACAATTGCCCGCCAAACTTAGGCGTGGGTAGATCCGGGCTAACTGAGGGGTTTACGGGAAGTGACCGAATCCACTGGCGGGGCGACCGCGCTCATCGAGGCCGACGTACGTGAAGGCACCTACGGCGCCAGGGTCGCGGCCGTAGAGCCCGGCGGGGCTGAGTTCATCCCTCTCAGCGAACGCCACGGCAAGCCCCTGCAGCAGTTCTGGACCTGGGTGTCGCCGAACATGGAGTTCGCCACGATCTTCGTGGGCGTCATCGGGGTCTGGTTCTTCGGCCAGTCGTTCTGGATGGCCACGCTCGCGATCATCCTCGGCAGCGCGCTCGGCTCGCTGACCATGGGCGCCCTCGCCGCCCGCGGGCCCCTGTTCGGCGTACCGCAGATGGTGCTGTCCCGGATCGGCTTCGGCTACCGCGGCAACATCCTGCCCGCGGGCATCAACGCGCTCGTGGCCGGCGTCGGCTGGTTCGCTGTCAACAGCGTCAGCGGCGCGTTCGCGCTGAGCGCGCTGTTCGGCTGGAACTCCAAGCTCTGCCTGGTGATCATCGTGGTGCTGGAGCTCGCGGTCGCGTTCTTCGGGCACAACCTGGTGCACGCCTTCGAGCGCTGGTCCTTCCCGTTCCTGGTGGTCGTCTTCGCGATCGCGTCGGTCGTGATCGTGTCCAAGTCCCACCTGAGCGCGCACGGGGCCGGCGTGCCGGGCGGTTTCCTGATCACGTTCGGGGCCGCGTTCGGCTACGCCGCCGGCTGGAATCCCTATGCCAGCGACTACACCCGCTACCTGCCCAAGGACATCAACCGGCGGGCCACCGGGCTGTGGGCCGCCCTCGGCGTGTTCCTGTCCTGCGCCGCCCTGGAGATTGTCGGCGCGGCCGCGGCCACCATCACCAGCCTGGCCAAGTACGGCAGCAACCCGACGGCCGGCTTCACCAGCCACCTGCCTACCTGGATCGCGGACATCACGCTGCTGGCGATCGCGCTCGGGGCGATCTGCGCCAACGCGCTGAACGTGTACTCCGGCTCGATGTCGTTCCTCGCGCTCGGCGTCCGGCTGCCGCTGGCCCTGCGCCGGGCGATCGTCGCGGTCGTGTTCGGCGTGGCCGGCTTCTTCCTGGCCTTGTCCGGGCTGTCTGACGCCGGCACCAAGTACAACAACTTCCTGCTGGTCATCGCCTACTGGATCGGGCCCTGGCTGGGGGTCTTCTTCGCCGATCAGTACCTGCGGCGCGGCAAGCGGGTCGACGGGTTCCTGTTCGACCGCAAGCACAACCCGTGGGCGGGTTTCGCGGCCATGGCCATCGCGATCGCGGTGTCGATCTACTTCTTCGCCAACCAGACCGACTACATCGGCGTGGTGCCCAAGCACAACCCGGCCTTCGGCGACATCACGTTCGAGGTCGGCTTCGTGCTCGCCGCCCTGCTGTATGCGGTCTTCTTCAAGTTGCAGGGCGAGGGGAAGCTCCAGGAGGCCCTGGTGCTCCCGGGCGAGGAGCCGGCCGTGGAGGCCGGAACCGCCCCGTGATCACTGGCGGAGGCCCGTGATCACTCCCGCAGGAAGCTAACCGGCTCCTCGGCGCCGTCCCAGACGACCGTGTGCTGCGCCGGTGTGGACCGCGCGACCATTTTCCCGCCGCGCAGGACCAGGGTGCGCGGGGCCACCAGGCGCAGCGCGTCCGCCTCTGACGGCGCATCGAAGACGACGAGGTCGGCCGGGCCGCCGGGCCGCAGCCCGTAGTCGGGCACGCCCAGCGCCGCGGCCGGATTCGTGGTGATCATGTCGATGAGCTGGCGCAGCTCGCTGTCCCCCGACATCTGCCCGAGGTGGACCAGCACGAACGCGGCCTGCAGCGGATCGCCGTAGCCGAGCGGGTACCACGGGTCCATCACCGAGTCATGGCCGATGCAGACGTTGACCCCTGCTTCCAGCAGCTGCTTCACGCGGGTGTGGCCGCGGCGGATCGGCCCGGTGTCGAACCGCCCCTGCAGGACCGAGTTGTCCAGCGGGTTGGTCACCATGTGCAGCCCGGCCCGGGCGATGTTGGCGATCAGCCGGTAGGCGTAGGCATTGTTGTAGGAGTGCATGGCGGTGGTGTGGCTCGCGGTCACGCGCCCGGACATGCCCCGCCGGATCGTCTCGGCCGCCATCACCTCGACAAAGCGGGACTGCTCGTCGTCGGTCTCGTCGCAGTGGATGTCGACGCGCAGGCCGTGCTCGTCGGCCAGCGCCATGGCGAACTTCACCGACTCCACGCCGTCCTCGCGGGTCAGCTCGTAGTGCGGGATCCCGCCCACGACGTCAGCGCCTAGCGCCACCGCCTTGCGCATCAGGTCGCGGCCGCCCTCGAAGCCCAGGAGGCCCTGCTGCGGGAACGCGACGAGCTGCAGGTCGATCAGCCCGCGCACCTCCTCGCGGAGGTCGACCAGCGCCCGCAGCGCCCGCAGCCGCGGGTCGCAGACGTCGACGTGACTGCGGACATGCTGGACCCCGCTGGCCAGCTGCCAGCGCAGGATCTGCCGGACCCGCGACTGCACGTCCTCGTAGCTCAGCTCGGCTGCCCGCTCCGCCCACACCGCGATGCCCTCAAACAGCGAGCCGGACCGGTTCGGCCGCGGCTGGCCCACGGTGAGCACCGCGTCCAGGTGGATGTGCGGCTCGACCAGCGGCGGCGTGACCAGCCGCCCGGCCAGGTCCATGGTCTGCGCCGCGGTTGTCTCGGCGTCGACGGCGACGACCTGGCCCCCGTCGATGCCGAGGTCGGTGAGCGTGTCCTGGCCCGCCAGGCGGGCCTGGCGAAGGATCAGGTCGATCATGGTGCCTCTCCCGCCGCACTCGGTGCCCCGAGATCGTCAGTGCGCTACGACACTACTGGCGGGCGCAGCGGGGGAGCGGCCTAGTGGTAGACGCCGAACTCGTAGAGGGAGTAGCCGTAGGTGGTGGCGCGGGCGGTGCCGTAGAAGCGGACGTAGCGCCCCGAGCCGGTGACGCTGAAGTCCTCGACGCCGCCGGCGCCGCTGGCCGTGGAGTAGATGGTGGTCCAGTTCGTGCCGTCGTTGGACACCTGGATCTGGTAGGCCTTCGCGTAGGCGGACTCCCAGATGAGCTGGATGTGGCTGATCGTCGTGACCTGGCCCAGGTCCACCTGGAGCCACTGCGGGTCGTTCCAGGCGCTGGCCCAGCGGGTGCTGTCGTTACCGTCGGTCGCGTTGCTGGCGGGATAGGGGGCTCCGTTGCCCGTGGCCTGGAACGAGGATGCCGTGGTCGGCTTGCCGAGCGCCACGTTGGTGCCGTTGACTGAGGGCGCGACCACGCGGAACGACTCGCTCTGCACGCCCGCGTTGCCCTGGCCGTCGTACACGTAGACGTAGACCTTCCAGACGCCGAGGGTGCGCGGGGCGGTCACGGTGAACGTGCCGGGACCGGCCTGGGTGAAGGCGGCGTACTGCAGCGCGGTGCTGCCGTCGACGTACTTGCTGGACAGCATCAGGTTGTAGCGCATCGCGTCCCCGTTGGGATCGCCGACGTTGACGCTGACCGTGAACTGGCTGCCGGCCGGGACCGTGGCGTCCGGCGTCACCGCCATGCCGGTGATGACCGGGGGCGTGTTCGACTGCACGCTGCCGCCGAAGAGCTTGGCCACCTGGAAGTACGACAGCCGGTTCCAGCCGCCGGTCTTCAGGTTGTACCAGACCCCGCCGAAGTCGTTCTGGATGTCGTAGTTGAACAGCGTGGCGCCCAGGGAGATGCCGGGATTGGAGGTGATGCAGCCCCAGGCGGCCGCGTAGCCGGCGGCGTTCTGCTGGTCGGTCTCCTGCACGGGCACGCCGTTAGAGTCGTTGGGCACTTCCCATTCGCCCGCCGGACCGGACTCGGTGACGATGTAGGGCTTGGTGTACCCGTTGGTGCTCCAGTTCTGCTTGAGGTTGCAGGTGTCGCCGTAGTCGTTGACCGCGAACATGTCCAGGTTGGGCGCGTTGTTCTGGTAGTAGCTGAAGATCCCTGGCCGCCAGGCCTCGGTGGAGGTCACCGGGTGAGTCGGGTCGGCCTGGTGGATGGCCACGGCGATCTGGTTGACGTACTGCACGTAGGCGTTGTCCTCGGCGACCAGCTGCGCGCCGGAGTAGACGTTGGGCAAGCCGAGCAGCACCTCGTTCCCGACGTCCCACATCAGGACCGCGGGATTGTTCTTGTAGGTATTCACCCACTGCAGGATGCTGGTCAGCGTGCTCGACTTGTAGCTCGAGTCGTTGACATAGTCCGCGCTCTGCGAGAGCCAGAAGCCGTTGATGACCTTGATGCCGTAGGGTCCGGCCGCGTCGAGCAGGGGTTGCGTGGTCGCGTCCGTGCCCCAGGTCCGGACGGTATTGACCCCCACGGCGTGCAGGTCGGGCATGTAGGCGGCGGCCGTGGCGTTGGCCGGCCCGAACGTGACGCCCTTCATCTGATAGGGCGCTCCGTTGACCGACAGGCCGTAGTTGCCCAGGCTGTTCCCGGTTACCTTCACCACGCTGGCGCCGGTGGGCGCCGGCGGGGTGGTGTAGGGCGGCGGCGTCGTGCCGGTGGCCTGCTGCACCTGCAGCGACCCGATGCTCAGGGTCCCGCCGGAGGAAGTCGCGGCGGTGGGCGACGTGCAGGTGCACACGGTGTTGGGGTACGACCCGCCGATCGCGAGATCCAGGACGAGGAAGACACCGTGGTCGACGGCCGCCTGCCAGGTGCTGGCGCCGACCTGGCTCTCCTTCACGACCCAGACCTGCTGGCCGTCGATGTAGTACCGGATCTGCTCGTCGGTGAGGGTGCGGTCGATGATCTCGGAGTAGGTGTGGTAGCCGGACTGGCATCCGGTGCAGGTCGCCAGGCCGCTGGTCTTGCCGTTGTACTCGGCGCAGTTGCCGCCCGGCGCGGTGCCGCAGTGCAGCGTCTCCGAGGACGAGCTGCGGCCGTTGACATCCTCCATGACGTCGCTCTCGCCGACGCCCGGCCAGCTGGCGGGGTTGCTGCGGTAGCCCGCTCCGAGGGTGAAGAACTTCGGCCAGTAGCCCAGGCCGTTGACGGGATTGGGCTGCTTGATCGAGGCGCTGATCATGAGCTGGCCGCCGGCCGGGGCCGCGAAGTCACTGCGCTTGGTCTCGACCCGGCCGGAGGTCCAGGAGCCGCCCGAGTTGAGGGCGGTGATGTTCAGGTGACCGTTGCCGTCCAGGTAGACGTTGCTGGTCGAGTTGCTCATCGTCTCGACCTCGCCGGTGCCCCAGTTAGCCGCGCCGCTGGCGGAGGTGGTCCCGGTGTCCTCGGTCCAGTTGGCCGAGGACGGGGCCGAGCCGGCCGCCCCGGCGAAGTTGTCGCTCCAGACCGGTGTCCAGTTGCCCGGTGGTGTCGTGGGCGTGGGCGTCGGGCTGGGCGTGGGCGTGGGGGTCGGGCTGGGCGTCGGCGTCGGGCCGCTGCCGGTGAAGACCTGGAACTCATAGAGCGAGTAGCCGTACCCGCTGGCGCGAGCCGTGCCGTACATCCGGATGTAGCGCCCGCTGCCGGTGACGCTGAGCGTCTGGTTGCCGCCGGTACTCGTCGTGGTCGAGTAAATCGTGGTCCAGTTGGTCGCGTCCGGGGAGACCTGGATCTGGAAGGCGGTGGCGTCGGCGGGGTTCTGCCAGTCGAGGACCACCTGGCAGATCGACTGGGTCGAGCCCAGGTCCACCTGAAGCCACTGCGGATCGCTCCATACGCTGGACCAGCGCGTGGAGGTGCTGCCGTCCACGGCCGCCGACGCCGGGAACTGGCCGCTCTCCAGGGATGAGGCCGTGGCGGGCCGGTTCAGCGCCGCGTTGGTCGTCCCGCAGGCCTGGCTGGCGGCTGATGCCGAAGGCGCGGCGCTGACGCCGGCCGGCCACAGGGCGACCAGCCCCGCGGCCAGCAGGGCGGCCGCGGCGCCGACTCTGATTCGCAGGGCCGTGATGCGGCGGTCTCGGGTGGCTGCGGCATGGCGGTTCATCGGAGTCTCCAAACCTGGGCGGCCAGGACGTGCTAGCGGATGCTGTCCGGAGAACCGGGGCCAGCCGAGCGCCTGCCTGCGCGACGGGGCGGCTGCTAGCAGGGACTGCCTGCCAGCAGGCAGTCTCGCCTGTCAGACTTAGTTCATAACTTAATTTAACTTTTCAAAAAGAGGCCGTCAAGGGTCAGTGGAGACGCCGCGACAGCGCCTGCCCGCTAGCCCCGTGGGCTGTCGGCGCCCGGCCTCATCTGCCAGCGCTGCCCGCTACCGGCGGGCCGCGAAGACGTCGGGCGGCGGGGCGACCGAGGGCTCCGCGCTCGCGTCGGTGACCGGCTTGGCCCCGGCCGTGAACCGGTCTAGCTCCGCGCCGCGCAGGAGCCGCGCGGGAGCCGGATCGGCTGCCGCCCGCTGGGCCAGGGCAGCCACGGGCAGGCCATGCCGGGCGCCGGCCAGGACCAGGTTGCCGAACCTCCGGCCGCGCAGCACCGCCCCATCGGCGATCAGGCAGACGTGCGGGAACACCGAGGACATCGTGGCCGTCCTGGCCCGGGCATGCGCCAGGGGCGGCCCGTCGCCGACGTTGACGGCGAAGACGCCCGACGGGCCGAGCGCCCGGGCCGCCGAGGCGGCGAACTTCGCCGAGGTCAGATGGGCCGGCGTGCGTGCGCCGGCGAACACGTCCGCCACCACCACGTCGAAGGACCCGGGCGCCAGCTGCTCCAGGATGGCCCGGGCGTCGCCGACCCGGACGCGCACCCGGCCCGCCCCGGCCGGGCGGCCTCCGCTCGCCCGGCGGGCGGGCTGGGCGAGCGGTAGTCGCCGCCGCACGAACTCCGCCAGCGCGGCGTCCGACTCCACCGCCAGCTGAGCCGAGCCGGGCCGGGTCGCCGCCACGTAGCGAGCCAGGGTCAGGCCGCCGGCTCCCAGGTGCAGCACCCGCAGCGGCTCCCGGGCGGGTGCCGCCAGGTCGATGAGGTGCCCGAGCCGCCGGATGTACTCGAACTCCAGATGCTCCGGGTCGTCGAGGTCCACGTGCGACTGCGGAGTCCCGTTGACCAGCAGCGTCCACGCACCGGGCCGGGCGGGATCGGCCACGAGCTCGGCCAGGCCCGAATCCACATCCTGCCGGATGGCCGGCCTGCTGCCGCCCTGCTGCCGGTGTGTCATATCGACCAGTATCGTGCCTAGCTGGGGCCGGTCCTCAGCCTGGAGTCCGCCTACTGCTGCTTGCCGTCGAAAGGACCCGTCATGCCTGCACCGGAAGCCGAGTCATTGCCGGTCCTGGACGCGCTGCACTCGACCCCGGCGCGCCGTTATCTGTCGGCCGAGCCGATACCTGACGACGTCATCTGGGCCATCCTGGATGCCGCCGTGCGCGGCCCTTCCGGTGGAAACCAGCAGGGATGGGGCTGGATCGTGGTCACCGACCCGGAGATCAAGAGCCAGGTGGCGCAGTGGTACCGGGAAGGCTGGTCGGCGGCCTACGGGCGGCGGCGGGAGCAGATCCTGGCGGCACCGCCCGCGCCCGACGGCCTGAGCAAGCGATCGTTCCTGGCGGCCGAGCATCTGGCCGAGCACCTGGAGGAAGCACCGGTGTGGATCTTCTCGGTGCTGCTGAACGCGGCCGGCTCGGGCAACCCGCGGCTCGGCGCCTCGATTTACGGGGCGGTGCAGCAGCTCATCCTGGCCGCCCGGGCCTTCGGCATCGGCACGACCCTGACGACGCTGTACGCCGGGCACGAGGAGGACGTGCGGGAACTGCTCGGCCTGCCCGAGCACGCGCTGACCATGGGCCTGGTGCCGCTGGGCTATCCGGCCCGCGGCCGCTGGAGCCAGCCCAAGCGGCGGCCGGTCGCGGAGGTCGTGCACTGGGACCGCTGGGGAAACTCCCGCTCGCCCGGCTGAATGCCCCTCGCCGGCGAGGCGGCCGCCGGCGGACGAGCTAGGGGGCGTCAGCGATGCCTCAGTTGGCGTTCAGCAAACCTGCAGGCCAGCTTCTTATGCTCGGCGCGGGAGACCTCAGGGCTGCACAGGAAAGGTCGAAACCGTGGCTGACAACGTGACCATCTGGTACCGGGGAGCGAGGTACGCGCTCGGGCGAGGACGGGGGTACTACGGGATCTGGCCCGCGGCCGGGCCGGAGGCGCCCCCGTTCGAGTGGTGGCACGAGACCCCCGAGGGCTGGCGTGGTGCCTGGTCCCGGTTCGCGGCCATCGAGGCACCGGGGACGGTCGTCCAGGTCGGCCAGTACCCGGCGCAGTCCGCCTCGCAGCCGGCCGATCCCGGCCCCGGCCCGGGCCATGTCGCCGCCCGGGGCCAGGGCGTCAGCCCGGACCAGGCCGTCAGCCCGGACCAGGGCACCGGGAAAGGCGCTCGGGCCGTTACCGGCGCGGCGCTGATCGCGGTCGGTGTCGTCTGCGGAATCGCGGGGCTGTTCCCGAGCTATCTCGCCGGAGCGAGCCTCACCTCGCAGGCCGCCAACCTGGTGCCGCACCTGATCTACCTCGGTGCCTGGGCCGCGAGCGGAGTGCTCATCCTCCTCGGCGGCCGCCGCCTGCGGCCGGGCGCCCTCCTCGGGCTCGGGACCAGCATCGTCACCTTCGGCCTCTTCTTCACCGACCTCGGCACGGCGATCGCCGGCGGCGCGCACCTGATCGGCGCCGGCCTGGTCCTCGGGCTCATCGGCTGGCTCGCCTGCACGGCCGGCGCCACGGTGGCTCTCCAGCTCCGGGCGGGCCAGCTGCGTGCGGGCCAGCCCCAGGCCGGCCGGGCGCCGGGCGGGCTGCGCGGCCGGGTGCGGGGCTCGGCCCTGACGCTGGTGCTGGCCACGATCGCCGCCCTCGGCACCGCGATCGCGTTCGCCCCGTCGTGGGACAGCTACACGCTCCGGACGGCATCCGGCGTGACCCAGTCGGTGACGGCGGGCAACGCCTTCGCCAACCCGGCGCCGATGATCGCCGGGGACGTCGCCGTGATGGTCGCGCTGGTCGCGGTGGCCGTCGTGGCCGCCTTGTGGCGCCCGGTCGGGCACGGCGCGGCGCTGCTGGCCGGGGCCATCATCCCGATGGCGGCCCAGGCGATTTCCGCGCTAGTCCTCCTGGGCCAGCCCGCTGCACCAGCACAGTTCGGGATCTCGCCCGCTCAGGCCGCCCAGCTGGGGCTCACGATAAGCTCCGGCCTGACGGCGGCGTTCTGGATCTACTGCGCGTTCGTGGTCGCGCTGGCCGTGATCTGGGTGCGGATGCTCCTCACCCCCCGCCCGGCCATGATGAACGCCGCGGCGCCGGGCTGGCCTCAGCCTGGTCCCACGTCGGCGTCGTGGCCCGCCGCCGGGGAATCGGTGTCGGCTCGGCCGTAGGTCGCCGGGATCCAGCCGCCGCGCGGCCTACGGCGTCCCGGCCCAGCGGACGGTAAAGCTATCCAGCTTGTAACCGAGTGCGTTGACCGTCGGCTGAATGAAGCTGTTCCTCATGGTCTGCGTGGCCTCGGCCTCGGCGGTCCTGATCAGCGGCCGGGTGATCTGCGGCACGCGGGTGGACCGGTAGAAGGCCAGCCGCTGCGCCTGGGCGTACAACACTGAATCCGCGAACTGCGGCCGCAGCACCACACCGCAGCCGAATCCGGGATAGGTCCAGCTGTGCTGCGTCGCTATCGGCCGCGACGGGAGGTTGTCGACGGTTACGTCGTGAACTGACTGCGGCAGCTGCGGCCTGGGCAGCACCATGGTGACCGCTACCTGACCGGCCTGACCGGCCTGCGGCCGGCTGAGGACCTGCAGCCGGTAGTGCTCCGAGCCCTGAGCCCACCAGATCGGCCCCGGATTGAGGTCAACCGTGGCGGAGGCGTGGCCGACCGCATAGAACGTGCTGGCAAACCAGCATGGCCAGATGCCGATGCTCTTGGAAACCCTGTGGATGAAAACGAAGCTGAAGTTCGCCTGACCCAGCGCCGGCTTGGAGATGCCCTCGATCTTCTGCAGCACCCACGGACCCAGCTCGACGTTCGTGGTGGTCCCGGCGCTGATGGTCTGCCACGGCCAGGCGAACCTGATGCTCGGCAGGTGGACGTTGAAGCCGACCAGGTGCGCCGCCGCCGAGAGCGTCATGAGTGCGGTGGCCGCGATCGCCCGGCGGAAGATCAGGACCAGCACGGCCACGGCGATGCCCCACCTGATCCGGGGCGGAATCCGCCGCCGCCGGCCCGGGCCGCCCGGGGCACCCGGGCCAGGCCCGTCGCGCTGGCCACCCACAGCAGCCGGATATTCCTCGCCGGTCAGGCCGTCGGGCTGGCGCCCGGCCACTCGCGGCGGCATCGGCCTGCCGAAGCTGACCGTGCCGAGCAGGAAGAGCAGGAGACGGACCACGGGACTCACCTTCTTTCCGTGCCGGGCGCCCAGTCCCAGAGGACGGAGTTCCTAGAGGACGGCGGGGTATTTCAGGCCGAGCACGACGGGGACCGCGCCGAACGGCATCCGGAACCGGCTGCCAGGCTTGTCCGGCGCGTTCGGCTCGTCGATGTTCGGCCAGCGCATGCCGGCGTGCTGGGGCGTGAGGCCCGCCACGGAGTACGGGAACTCCATGGCGGAGGTGCGGTGCAGCTTCAGCAGCCCGCCCCAGCGGAACGCGGCGAAGGCGCTGGCCAGATCGCGGACCGACAGCTTCTCGTCCGACGCGAGGTCGATGCCGTAGACCTCCCAGGCCAGTGCCACCAGGTCATCGTCGCACTGCTCGAGCGCCTCCGACCTCGTGCGGTAGACGGTGCCGTCGGGATTGACCGTGCCGAGCTTCTCACCGTGAACCGGCGAGTAGCGCGGCCGGGCTTCGCACTGCATCCAGTCGCAGGCAGCCAGCAGCTCCCAGCGGATACCGCTATGGCTGGCGACATCCCGGTAGAGCGATTCCGCGCCGGCCAGCCGCGCCCTGGCCGTCGTGTTCATGGCGTTCAGGACGGCCGGGGACATGTGGTGCTGATACAGGCCCACGCCGGTGCGACCGGGACGCTGGCCGCGCGCGGGCCGCGCTGGCCGCGAAGTGGCGTCGCTGCCCGTGGCGCGCGGCGAGTGAGCCGCCGTTCTGGGCGCCTGATGGGCCTGGCGGGTGGAATGCGGGGGCGCTGGTCGGATGAACATCGTCTCGGTCGCCGTCATGCCTGCTGCTGAAGCCTGGTACGCATCGGTCTGCCTGCTTGGTCCCGGAGTCGGGCTGAGTGATGGTGCCACAGCCGCGCTGGCCGCGGCGGCGGGGGCAGTGGGCGGAAGTCCCGGAATCGCCGCCTCGCCCGCCGCGGTCAGCCGGCTCGCCCCGCGCGGGCCGGCTGGCCGAGCGCCGCCAGCACCGACCCGCGTTCCGCCTGCCCCGGCCGCGCGGGGGGTCACCGGAGTGGATGCGGCCGGTGAGGAAGCCGCCGGGGATGAAGCGGCCGGCGACGAGGCGGCCGGCGACGAGGCGGACGGTGAGGGACCGGCCGGGGATGAAGCGGCCGGCGAAGAAGCAGCCGGGTCGGAAGCGGCCGGGGTGGGTGCGGCCGAGCTAGCAGGCGCCGACGGGGAAGGGGCGACTGTCGTTGGGGCGGCGGGGGTCGGCGTGGGGGTGGGCGGAGTAGAAACGCGCTGGGTCGGAGCCGGGCTGCTCGGAGCTGCGCGACTCGGAGTCGCCTTTCGCGCTCGCGGCGCGGCGGCCGCGGCGTGCCTGGCCGGGCGTGGCGCGGCCGCCGCGGCCGCGTTGTCGTAGCGGTACAAGCTGTACTGCTGCATGAGGCCAATGAGCTTCGCGCCGTAGGTCGGGTCCGTCGCGTAGACGCCGGTGAGCGCAGCCGCGAAAGCGTTCGGATCCTGCCGGTCGGCCATGGCCCGGCGGTAATACCCGCTGGTCGCGAGCAGCTTGCCATGGTCGTCGATGCTCTCGGCGACGTCGTGATAGACGCGAAACAGGGCGGTACGGGTCACTGACTGGCCATTGTCGAACTCCTGAGTCGGCAGCGCATCGCTGCCGGCCGGACCGGAGCCCTTGATGCCGAACAGGTTGTTGTCCCGGACGGCCAGGCCACTCTGCCCCCAGCCGGACTCGTCGATGGCCTGGGCGATCGTGACCGAGGCGGGCACGCCGTACCGGTGCTGGGCCGCGATCGCTCCTGGCACGACCTGGCTGATGAAGGCCTGCTCAGCGCCAACTGCCTGGGCCGGTGCCGCAGTCGGCGGCGCCTGGCTGCCGGGCCGCGCATGTGCCGAGGGCGGCGCTGCGGGCGACGCCGCCGACGGGCTAGGCGCAGCGGTCGGGAGCCCGGGAATGGCGGACTGCCCGAGCGCGGCGGCCTGCCCGACCGTTGCCGCCCGCCGCGCCACCTGGCGCCGCACTGGTCGGTCAGCCGGCCTGGAGCCGGTTCCGGCCGATGGCCCCGGTACGCCGGGGATGGCCGCGCCGGCGTGAGCCTGGGCCTGGCCGGGCCCAGCGGCGACGGCCGCTGACCCGCCGGGGATAGCTGCCGACCCGCCCGGCACAGCTGCCTGCTCAGTCTGCGCCGCGCCGTGATCAGACTGCCCCGCGCCCGGCTGAGCGGCTGGCGCCCGCGGCGCGCTGGCGTTCGCCGCAGTGACGCTCAGCAAGCCGTTGTTGACGAATCCGACGACGCCCTGACCACTCAGCGGACCGCTGAAGGCGTGTGCGTTGACCGAGAAGTTCGGCAGCGAATCGCCGCCGATGGTGTGCAGAACGGCGCCCGAGAAGTCCGTTACTACTTCGACGTGGCCCTGGAAGAGGACCCAGTCGCCTGGCCGGGGCACGTAACCGTCGCCCAGCGCGTGCCAGCGATTGCGTGCTTGCGCATCCTGGAGGACGGACGTGATCGCGGGCGACGCCGGATTCGGCTCGACCCGCACATCGGCCCACGCCTGCAGCGGCCACGGGTACGACGTGCCGCCCGTCACCCAGCTTTGCTGGCCGACTGCCTGGGCGGCCAGCTCGAGGGTCAGGCTGGCGAAGGCCGCGCAGGACTGGCCGTGGTCGACGCCATCGACGCTGTCGTGCTGCCAGATGATGGCTTCCATCTCGGCGGGCGTCTTGCCCGCCGCCATCCGCAGATAGTGACGGGCCACGCTGACGATCGCCGAGCGAAGCGCCGCGTCGTCGGCGGCCGACGGCTGCGCTGGTCGCGCTGGTTTCTCCTGGGCCAGCAGCCGGATCAGCATGTTGGATGGCGACCGGGCCTCCGCCGGGGCCTTGGGCACGAAGTTGAGCCCGGTGACCGCTCCGCCCGCGCCGAGGCTCACGATCGCAGTCGCCTGCTGCCACCATGGCTTTCTGACAGACTGCATAAGCTCACCTCATTTCTGGCCGTGCGGAAGGCTGGTGCAATAGCGGGGCAGGCGTGCCGCCGGACTTTCAGGTCACGCGGACAGTCCGGCCTTCGGCAGGTGCCGGAGAATGGCCTGGACCTCAGGGGCACCCGGATTGTTGGCGTTCGCGAACAGGACGGCGGCATCCTGCGCGGCGGTCGGCGTCGCGCCGATAACCCATTTCCGGTAGATGTCGGCGACCAGGGCGGCCTGCCCAGCTGAACTCGTCACGGGCCGGGAGCACACGCTCGGGAAATTCCGGTGGGCCGTGACGGCCGCGGATCCGGTGTAACGGGCGCAATTCGCGGCGCTGCTTTCCAGCCCAGGCTGGACGACCGGCAGGCCGTTAGCGCCGGTGACGGTGGCGCCGCCGATGATGTTATTGATGGCCCTGGCCGCCACTTCCAGGCTGTCGACCGGATTGGTCGGGCTGTAGGGCTGATGCAGGTTCAGCGACCAGGCGATCTCGCCGCCCTGCGCCGGCGCGATGGGCTCCAGGCCCAGCCGTCCCGTCCTGGCGTCCGCGAAGTTCGGGTTGTTGCCGCTGGTCAGCAGCGCGAAAACCCACAGGATCTGCCGTGTGGCCCTCGCGCAGGCAAAGTTGACCTGGCCTGGCTCTGACCGGACATCAGGGTTCTGGCAGGCGCGGACGGTCTGGCTCTGCACCGTGGCCACGCTGGCCGGCCAGGATGCACCGCCGCCGAGCACCATGAGCACGATCATGGTGATCAGCATGGCCGCGACAGCCGTTCCCGCGATCACCATCAGGCGCTGGCGGGAGAGGCCGCTGTAAGAGGCGCTGCGCCGGCCATGGTTAACGAGCAGCTCGGTTCGCGCCTCGGGTGACGGCGCGTGCCCGTAGAAATTCACGTCGCCGCGGCGAGACTGCTGATGCAGGGCCGCATACATGCCCGGCCTGCCGTCGGACTCGGCGGCGTAGCTCGCCTCCTGCGGATCCCAGCCGAATGCCTCCTGGAATTCGGCCGGGTCTGTGCCTGTGTCCCGGTGCGGTGAGAATTCCGCGAGCTCGCGCTCGAGTGACATCCGCGTGTCAGATAGCTTGCGCTCGAGTTCCGCCTTCTTGCTTTTCAAGTCCGCTAGCCGGCGGCTCTTCAGGCGGTTCTGGTATTCGAAATGTGTTCTCACTTTCTCACCTCTAGCGTGCGGCCTGTGCTAGGCATATCCAGCTTTGATTGATCCGGCATGGAGTCAGCCTGCGGCGGCTGGCTACCGGTAGCCTGGCCAGGATCCGCGAGCTGCAGTCGACGGCGGCGCAGCACTAGGGCCAGCCGCCCGCAGCCTCGGCGGCCAGTTTGGCTTCCGGCGACCTAGCAGGGCCGCCGCCCGGCGCGCCAATGATCTTCAGCAAGACCCAGCGAACCGTACGAGCGACCTCAGGCATGCCCATAATTAGAACACATGTGCGAGCCCGACGTGAAGAGCGTGGCGCTCGAATATATGTTCGGCCACCGACATTTTGGCGTTCGCGCTGGCCAGCGACAGGATCGACAGCAGGATGATCTTCAGGCGAGGGCGCTGGCCCGGCCATTTCATGATCACGACCGAAACCCCGCGATATTTGCGGAGTAACGGTCGCGATCATGGGCGGCAGTCGGCTCGCTATCGGGCGCCTGGGCTAGCTCGCGGTCGCCGCGGGCGGTCCGGGCCACGTATCGTCGGGATCAGGGAACAACCTGCTCACTGGTGGTGCGGCCATGCCCGACATGCTGAGCCAGGGTGACGAGCGCGAGCCCAGCCCGCGGCGCCGCCGGCTGGCGGCGCTCGCCGTCCTCGTCGGGGCCGTGACGGCGCTGATCGTCACGCACCTCCCGCATCACCAGCCCGCCGCGGCCCGGCCGCCCCGGCCGGCGGCCTCATCCGGCCCCCCGTCCCCCGCAGTGTCGGGCTCAGCCGTCCCCGGCCAGGCTCTGCCGGCCGAGCCCGACGGAATCCTCGGTCGCACGCTGCCGTGGGAAGCCGGGCTGCGGCTGCCCGTGGCGGGCGCCAGGCCCACCTGGTTCTCGCCAGCCACGGGCCGCAGCCAGGTCATCGGGGGACTGCCGCCCGCCCCGTCTGGCTACCAGTTCACCCGCCTTGGCGGCGGCTGGGCCGTGCAGGCAGGCTCGGCGGGCTGGCCCGGCTGCGCCAACTGCGCGGGCAAGCCGCTGCCCGTCTACTACCTGGCCGATCACCAGCGGTCCGCGATCCCGATCGGGGTGGCCGACGATGTCGCACCGGGAGCTTCGGCCAGCACCCTGTGGCTCACCACGTTCCCGCCGGGCGCCGACCTGAGCGCGGCGAGCGGGATGGCGCAGGAAATCAGCCTCCGGAGGGCGCAGCCCCGGCCCGTGGTCCGGCTGCCGGCCGGCTACGTGATCGACCAGGGGACCCGGCGCGGACTGCTGCTGGCGCCGGCGATCGGGCATGCGGGGATCACGACCTACCGGCTGTGGCAGCCCGGGACGGCCCAGGCTGGCCGCACTTTCGCCTCCGTCATCGCAGCGAGCGCAGCCGAGATTGCCTGGGCGCCACGATGCAGCCCGGTCTGCCGGATGCAGGTCCTGAACCTCACGACGAGCCGGGACACCGTCGTCGCCCTCCCGGCCGGCAGCTCGGCGGCCAACGGGGCCTTCAGCCCGGACGGCGGCTATCTGGCCCTTCAGGTCAGCTTCAGCTCGGGCGGCGACGGGGGGGCACCAGCGATGCAGCTCGAGGTGGCCTCGGTCGCTACCGGCCGTCTCAGCCTCGTGCCGGGCACTTTTATCAGCAGCGACGCCATGGTCGGGTTTGGCTGGCCGGCGGGCAGCGACAGCCTGGTCGCCGAGCTGAGCTTCACCACCAAGGTCCAGGTGGCGGCGTGGCGCCCCGGCGCGGCCCGGCTGGCGGTGGCGGTCGTCAGGCCGCCGGGCAGCCCGACCGCGCTCATTGTCGGGTAACGCTCGTCGGGCGCCGGGCAGCGCCTGTCGGGGTAACGCCGCCCGGCGGGATGCCGCCCGGCTACGGCCCGGGCGGGCCGGGCGGGCCGGGCGGGCCGGACCGGCTTACGCTGTCCATGACGGCGAGGTCCACGCCCCGCACCGCGGCGGAGACCATCGACTCGGCGAGCGCGGCGATCTCGTCGATGTCGACGCTGGGGTGACGGATTGCCTCCCGCGCGCACCACCGGAGCATGCCGACGATGGACGCGGCCACCACGCGCGGGCCGGTCCCGGCCGGATGGCCGGACACGCTGCTGACGAGCTGCGCGATCCGGTCGATGCGCTCGGCCGTTGCCTCCTCGATGGCCGCGGCAGCGGCTGCGTGCCGCTCACCCTCGAAGGTCAGCCTGAATCCGTCGGGCCGCTCCCGGACGAAATCGAAATAGGTGGTGATCCAGCGATGCAGCCGGTCGTGGAAGGGCTCGTCGCTGCCCGCCTCGTACTCGGCCGTGACCCAGGCGTTGAGCAGCTCGTGCTCCCGCCGGACGACGGTGGCGAACAGCCGCTCCTTCGGGCCGAACCGGGCGTACAGCGTGGGCTTCGTGGTCCCGGCCCGGGCGGCGATGGTCTCCATGTTGGCGTGGGCGAACCCCTCCGCCGCGAAGACCGCGCACGCCGCATCCAGCATCTCGTCCGCCGCCAGCCGGTAGCGCGGAGCTCCGGACCTGGCCCTGGGAGCCGTGGAACGTTCCAAGATTAACCCTCCAGCTGCCCATGTCCCAGGATCGAGTGTACGAACGAGCGCGGCCGCCGGGGGCCGCGCAGTGCGGGGCGGGCCGGGCAGCGCCGCCGTTACTGGCCGCCGGGGCTCGCCGCATAGGCTGGTGGCCAGCCTGGCCGGCCCGGCCACCGGACTGACGGAAAGGGTGTTCACGCTGGCTGGCATGGATGGACAGGTCAACGTCCTGCTCCTGGAGAATGTGCATCCCGACGCGGTCGCGCGGCTGACTAAGGACGGCTACCACGTGCGGGCCCGCGCGGGCGCGCTGACCGAAGCTGAGCTGATAGCCGAGATCGGCGGCGTCCACGTCCTGGGGATCCGGTCGGGGACGCAGGTCACCGAGCGGGTGCTCGACGCCGCGCCGGACCTGCTCGCCGTGGGTGCCTTCTGCATCGGCGTGAACCAGATTGACCTGGCCGCGGCCTCTGAGCGGGGCGTCGCGGTCTTCAACGCGCCGTTCTCGAACACCCGCAGCGTCGTGGAACTCGCCCTGGCCGAGATCATTGCGCTGACGCGGCGGCTCACGGACAAGAACGCCCAGATGCACGGCGGCATCTGGGACAAGTCAGCGGCCGGCAGCCACGAGGTGCGCGGTCGGCGGCTGGGGATCGTCGGCTACGGCAACATCGGCGGCCAGCTGTCGGTCCTGGCCGAGAGCCTCGGCATGACCGTGGTGTTCTACGACACCGCCGACAAGCTGGCGCTGGGCAACGCCCGGCGCTGCGGCACGCTGCAGGAGCTGCTGGAGATCTCCGACGTGGTCACCCTGCACGTGGACGGCCGGCCGGGCAACAGCGGACTGTTCGGCGCGGCCGAGTTCGCGGCCATGCAGCCGGGGAGCCTGTTCCTCAACCTCTCCCGCGGCTTCGTGGTCGATCATGGCGCGCTGCGGGCCAATATCGAGTCCGGCCACCTGACCGGCGCGGCCGTCGACGTGTTCCCGCAGGAGCCGCGGGGCCGGGGCGAGGAGTTCACCTCGCAGCTGCGCGGGCTGCCCAACGTCATCCTCACGCCGCACGTCGGCGGCTCCACCGAGGAGGCCCAGCAGGACATCGCCGAGTTCGTGGCCGGCAAGCTCCGCGATTTCCTGACCTCCGGCGCGACCTCGCTCAGCGTGAACCTGCCGGGCGTCGCCCTGCCGCGCTCGCCGGGCACCCATCGCCTCGTCCACCTGCACCGCAATGTGCCGGGCGTGCTGGCCACCATCAACCAGCTGCTGGCCGAGTACAGCGCGAACATCGAGGGCCAGCTCCTCGGCACGCGCGACGACCTCGGCTACGTGCTGACCGATATCGGCACCGAGTACACCGACGGCATGCTGGCCCGGCTCAGCGAGCTGGACGTCACCATCCGGCTGCGGACGACTCAGCCGGCCTAGGCGGGGCCCGGCTTTTTCGAGCCCGCTTGGCCGGGCTCGGCGCGGGGGCTCAGGCCGGCGGGCCGGGCGGCTCGCTGACGGGCTCGGGACCAGGGCCGGGTGCCGCGGCCGCCGGTGTCCAGCGCTGGTCCAGTTTCCCGACCCGCCAGTAGGCGATAGCCGCCGCCCAGACCAGCACGAAGAGCCCGGCAATGGCGAAACCGGCCCGGTTGATATCGAACGCGGCCATGAACTCCCAGAAGCCCCCGTGGATGTGGAGCTCGGCCGACAGCAGCCCGGCGATCTCGATCGTCCCGATCAGGAAGGCGACGGCGATGGACAGCCCGGTGATGACCAGGTTGTAGTACACCTTCCGCACCGGGCGCGCGAACGCCCAGCCGTAGGCGAAGTTCATGAAGCATCCGTCGAGGGTGTCGAACAGGGTCATCCCGCCGGCGAACAGGAGGGGCAGGGCCAGCACCGCGTACCACGGCAGCCCCTGGCTGGCCGCCGCCGCGGTAGCGGCCAGCAGGAGCACCTCGGTCGTGGTGTCGAAGCCGATCCCGAAGATCAGCCCGACGAAGAACATGTGCCAGGTCCTGGTGATCGACCGCATGAATCGGCCGAAGAAGCGCCACATCAATCCGCGCGCCTGCAGCTGGCGCTCTAGCTCAGCCTCGTCGAAGAGGCCAGCCCGCAGGCCCCGGAACACCTTGACGATCCCGGCCAGCACCACGATGTTGAGGGCCGCGATCAGGTACAGGAAGCTGGCGGCCAGGCTAGTGCCGACCACGCCGCCGATCGTCTCGTAGCCCGACGTGGGGTTGACCACGGCGCCGAAGACGGCCTTGGCGGCCAGGCCCAGGGCCACCCCGACCACGACGATGATCGCGGAGTGCCCGAGGGCGAAGAAGAACCCGGTGCCGAGCGGCCGCCGCCCGTCGGACATGAGCTTGCGAGTCGTGTTGTCGATGGCGGAGATGTGATCGGCGTCGAAGGCATGGCGGGCGCCCAGCGTCCATGCGGTGAGCGCCACCCCGAAGCCGACCCCGAGCCCCTGGTAATGGAAGTG
Organism: Streptosporangiaceae bacterium; assembly: GCA_036510065.1. Classification (GTDB taxonomy): domain Bacteria; phylum Actinomycetota; class Actinomycetes; order Streptosporangiales; family Streptosporangiaceae; genus DASUBV01. The sequence goes on from DATCEO010000189.1 coordinate 48,458, forward strand.
ATGCGGCTGGATGGCGAACAGGAAGATTCCCCAGCCCGTCGCGTTCAGGGCCACGATGACCAGCGCCATCGCTCCGAAACGCCCCCACTCGCGCGGGGTCAGGGCACTCCGCGCCGCCCGCAGGCGGCTTCCGGTGCTTGGCACGTGCTCATCCTCCTGAGGCGGAGGACGAAGAGAGCTCTTGCGGGGCTGGTGGCCGCCTCCGCACGAACCGCCCTTCCTCCGAGGACTGGTTTCGTCGGCGCGGCAGCTCAGGCGACCGGACTTATCCCTCCCGGGGGAGGGCATCACCGTTGCGGGACAGTGCCGGGATCTCACCGGGCTTCGCTGAACTGCGTGCCGCCCCGCCGCGAGCGGGGCAGGCAGCAAGCTATCGAGCCCCTATGCCGGAGTCAAGGACGACCGCCGGCCGCCTTACCCGGAGGCGGCTGGCTCGACGCTTGCGACGCGCAGGTCGTCGACCTGGCTCGACAGCAGCTCGCGCCCCTCGGCGGCGATGCCGTCGTCGGTGATGATCGTGTCGGCGGCCGACAGCGGGGCCAGGATGTGCAGCCCGACAGTCCGCCATTTGGTGTGGTCAGCCAGCACGACCAGGCGGCGGGCGTGGCTGACGAAGGTCCGGTTCGTCTCCGCCTCGGAGATGTTCGGGGTCGTGAGGCCCGCCACCGGGTCCATCCCGTGCACGCCGAGAAACAGCACGTCCACATACATCGACCGGATCGTGGCGTCCGCCGTCGGTCCGACCAGGGCGTCCGACGGCGTGCGGAAGTCCCCCCCGGTCAGGATGACGTGCGACCGGCCGTCCTCGCCCCGCTGCAGCTCGTTCCACACCTTCATGGAGTTGGTCAGCACCGTGACGCCCCGCACCTGGGCCAGCTGCCGGGCCAGGATCCAGGTCGTGGTGCCCGCCGACAGGCCGATGGCCGAGCCGGGCTTGACCATGGTGGCCGCCAGGCTGGCGATCGCCGCCTTCTCAGGCTGCTGGCACAGCACCTTCTTGTCGAAGCCCGGCTCCTCGATGCCGCGCTGGGCGAGCACCGCTCCGCCGTGCACCCGCTCTAGCAGCCCATCGCTCTCCAGGCCGGCCAGGTCGCGGCGGATCGTCATTTCCGAGACCGACAGCTGCTCGGCCAGTCCCGATATGAGCGCGGAGCCAGTGCGCTGGAGCTCGTCCAGGATGCACTGCCGCCGAAGCACTGCGAGCATGACGCGGGCCGCCCGGAGAGTGAGGTTATGTTAAGAAATGATCATAGCGCGAGTGGTGCTGCGAGCTGCGGATACGTGCCCTCTGTTACGTCACCCTGCACTGGAGGAGTCATGCACTGGTCGGACGTCGAACACCGTCAGCCCCGCCTGGCGGGGCTGGCTCAGGAGCGCCTGATCGCGCCGGGCGTGGTGCTCGTCGCGACGATCCGCCAGGACGGCACGCCCCGGCTCAGTCCGGTTGAGCCCTGCGTGCTGGACGGCGACCTGTGGCTGTCCATGATGTGGCAGTCCACGAAGGCGCGGGATCTCCTGCGTGACCCGCGGATCCTCGTGCACAGCGTGATCACTGACCGCGACGGCACCGAGGGAGAGCTCAAGATCCGCGGCACGGCCCAGGCTGAGCACGATCCCGCAGTTCAGCGTCGCTACGCAGACGCGGTGGCAGGCAGCCTCGGCTGGGAGCCGGAGCCGGGCCGGTTCCACCTGTTCGCTGTGGACATCGACCAGGTCACCTTCATGCACTATGACCCGCCCACGGGAGACCAGCACGTGGCCATGTGGCCACCCACCCGGGAGTTCGTCCGCCGGGCCACCTCCCCGACGAGCGTGGGAGACCCCGAAACAGCAGAAGACATCCTCAAAGCCGAGTAGAAGCTGCCCGCGGAGTGTCGGCGGCCTTGGCGCTGCCTGGCTCAGTTTGACGACTCCTGGCCCGCACGCTGCTGAGGACCACGGCTACTCCGCTGACGGCAGCGACCCCGGTGATAGTGCTGGAGGCCCCCAGGTTCCCGGCGACCATGGCCATGCCCGCTGCTGCCACCCCGGCGAGCCCGCTCTGGCTGATCGCGCTGAGGCCGCTGATCGCTCCGCGGAGCTGATCGGGCGTGACCTGCTGGACGCGGGTGACGATGTGGACCTGGGCCGTAGTGAGGGCCAGCGAGGCCAGAAAGAGGAGTACCAGTCCGGCTGCCAGCACTGGAGCATGCACAAAGGCGATCAGGCCGACGCAGCCGCCAGCCAGGCTGATGGTGATAGCGCGGGCCGGACGCCGGGTCGGCCGCGTCCCCGATAGGGCAGGGCAGCACCATGATCGGAACGGAAAAGCACAGACCCTCCAGCCCGAGCGCAAATGCTGAATGAGTCAGCAGGTAAAGGACCCAGAGCTTGGCGACGTTGCTCATCTGGGTTCCGATACTGGACACGATGGAACCAGCCCACAGCCGGACGAAGGACGACTGTCGCAGCGCCGGAGGCATCCGCCCCGGCACGGTGGCCGCCAGCCGACGGAGTGATGAGGGCTGGCCCATGCTCATCGCGGCGCTGCGGACGCTGCCGCGTCGGCTGATGCGGCTGCCCCTCCGGCCAGCATCTGGTCCCACTCGTGATGCCAGGTGAGCTCCGCCCGCGCACGTAGCTCGGCGCGGCGGAATGCGGCGGCCTGCAGCGGCGAGACAGACGGCTGCAAGTACCCCTCCCGCATCCCGCGTTCGCGCTCCACGGCCAGGCGCTCCAGTTCCGCCTCTACTGCGCGCCGCCGCAGCGCCAGCAGCCCGGCGAGCGCTTCCCGATCCTGTGCGCCGGCGAAGATCAGCCCCGCCGCCACCGCGTCGGGACCTTCCTGCACGCGTCCGATGGCGCGGTCGCGCAGGACCAGGAGCTCACGACGGCCCTCGTCAGTGATCTGGTAGACCGTGCGCTCCGGCCGGCGGCCGATCCGCTCGGTGCGGACCACCTCGATGAGCCCTTCAGCTGCCATCAGGCGTAGCTCACGGTTCAGTGAGCCGATCCCCGCGCCGGCCCACTGGTCGGCCTTCATGACCTCTACGTCGCGCCTGAGCTGGTGACCATGCCGTTCTCCCCGCTCTGCCAGCAGGCCCAGAGCCACCAATCGCGTTAGATTCATAAATCTAGATTATTGAATCTATTGGCAAAATCAAACGTGGATTGGCCTTGGCGGAGATTGTCAGCCGGCGGCTGACCAGCCGCCGGCGGATCTGGCTGGCGGGTCCGGAGGCTAGGCGCTGCCGGGCTCGGTGACGAAGTCGATCAGTTCCTCGACCCGGCCGAGGAAGGCCGGCTCGAGGTCGGCGATCGACTTCACGGAGGCCAGGATGCGCTGCCAGGCCGCCCCGGTGTTCTCCGGCCAGCCGATCGCGTGCAGCACGCCGTCCTTCCAGGGCTGGCCACGGGGAACCTGCGGCCAGCTGCCGATGCCCACGACCGACGGCTTCACCGCTGCCCAGACGTCGATATACGGGTGCCCAGCGATCAGGACGTGCGGCGACGCGACCCGCGCGGCGATCTTGCTCTCCTTCGAGCCGTCCACGAGGTGATCGACCAGGACGCCCAGCCGGCGCACGGGGCCGGGGGAGAACTCGGCGACGATAGCGGGCAGGTCATCGACGCCGCCCAGGTATTCCACGACCACGCCGACATCGCGCAGGTCATCGCCCCAGATCTTCTCCACCAGCTCGGCGTCGTGCCTGCCCTCCACGTAGATCCTGCTCGCCCGTGCCACCTTGGCTCGGGCCTGCGGCGCGGCAATCGACCCAGAGGCGGTCCGGCTGACGGCGCCCCCGGCCGGGGCCGCTGGCTGGCTCGGCCGGACCAGCTGGACCGGCTGGCCGTCCATCAGGAAGATGCCCGGGTCAAGCGGGAAGACCCGCCACTTGCCGTGCCGGTCCTCGAGCGTGACGGCGTCCTTCTCGCACACCACCACCGCCCCGCAGAACTCGCCGGCCGCGTCCTCGACCACCAGCCCGCGCTGAGCCGCGATCCGCGGCAGCTCCGGCCGAGCCAACCGCCGCGGCTGAGCCGCGAGCACGTCTGGCCCATACTCCATGCTGCGGACCCCTGTTGGACCTCGCCTCGTCTCCGCCATGACGACCGAGCATAAGTCGGACAACCTGCCGCCTCACGGATGCGCGCCGGCAGGCGTCCGAGAGCTGGCTTGGCGCCGCTGAACATGGGCAGTGGTGTGGCTTTCCTAATCTAACCGCCGGGATGACTCCGGGCCGCTGGCCGGCCTGCGCGGTCCCGCCCAGCAGATGGTCGGGCATGCGGTCTGACTCGTCTCGCGGAAACTTCGCTCATGCCAGCGCACTGCCACCAAACTGTCGGTAGTAGCCGATAATATGGTCCAAGAAGGTAGTTGAACAGCTCAGATAGCTCACCTCAGCGGTCTCGGCACGCAGTGCTCGTTGGGAAGAGCTGATCGCGGCGGCAGCAGCGATCAGGCTGGGAGGTGACCCGATTGCCAGGCCCAACAGGCGATCCGGCGCCCGAAGGCGACCCCCAGGTCAGCAATCCACCAGTCGGCGAGGTCGGCCGCGGCAGTGCTGGCACCGGCCAGCCCGGGTCCGCCAGTCAATTTAACCTGCCCAACGGACCGGCGGCAGACGAATCCGGCCCTGGGCCGGGCGGTGGCTTGTGCTGGTCTTTTGAGCTTGATCTGGCCGGGGTGCTGGCGGCGATTGGCGCGGCCGGTGATGAGGACCCTGGTGATCAGGAGGCGTCGCTGGCCGCTGAGCGGGCGCTGGCCGAGTCTGCGGAGGCGACCTCGCGGGACCTGACCGGCGTGATCGTCGACTATCTGCCGGCGGGGCCTTCCCTGGCGGCGTGGCTGGCTAACGCTGACCCGGCAGAGCTGTCGGACTGGGACCTGCCGGGCATCGCGGCCGCGTACCGGCGGGTGGCGTCGTGGGCGGCCGCCGGGGAGCTGGCGGCCGTGGCCGCGATCGCTTCACGGACCGCAGTGCGTGATCCCCGCGCCGATGTAGATGACCA
>DATCEO010000190.1:0-2857 GCA_036510065.1 Streptosporangiaceae bacterium
CCTCAGACGACGACTCCTGATCGGCGGGCACACCCGGACACTACCGGACGAAAATCCACTACCGTCAGCACTCAACCACCATCAGCGTGCCAGTCTTACCACGGCACGTCACACAACATTTCCCTCGACCTGACCAGTTACATCCGAGGCTGCTAGAGCATGAAGCGGAGGATCCGGCGGTCCCATCTGGCATTCTGCCCGCCAGAATGACCCATAACTGTAAGCAGGGAAGACCGCATTGCTTGTGTGACTGTCGTTGGCCGGATTTGCTGGCCGGCCCGCTACGGGCAGGCTTCTGCACTTTCCCGTCCTTCGGACCTGGCATCGCCTGCCCCTGACACAAACGGACCGGCCCAGGTCACGTCACGACGACAGAGAGAGGACGCGCCGTCAGTGGCGCGACTGCCCGCGCGGGGCGCTCAGGGATCCCGGCCGCTTCGTCTACGCTGGCATGAACGGGAAAGACATCGATCAGGCTGGGCACCGTGCTTGTGTCGCCGCCATGCAGACCAGCCGGGTGCATGCCAGGCGACTCGCACGGGCTGCGCCTGCCACCTCAGCGGCTGTGCCTCCAATGATCCGCCGCGGCGCTTGTTGGCCCGCCGGATTGCGCGTAGCGTCATGACCGAGGCAATCACGCTCGATGTGCCTGCATATACGCGAGATTGCGGCTTCTGCTGCTCTGGACCCCGGCGGCGCTTCGCGCGCATAGGCAAGCCGAGGTGGCACATGACAGCGCCCATCCGCCAGCGGATCCCGCTTCCCGTCGGCAACGAGCGGGACATGCAGCCGCGCAAGGGCGCTGAGCAAGATCGGGACCAGGTCACGCCGGCGGCTGACGCTTGGCCGGTGGAGTCGCGTCGAACGGAGCACAGCCTGATTTCCGGGGCCTGCTGCATGCTCGACGGGCCTGCCTGTGCCGTAGCGCCTGGCGGCCACCAGGCTGGCGCACGGCTGAGCCGCTCCCTGCGCACGTCACCCCGATCTTGCGCAAACGCGCCTACCCCCATTCGCCGACAGGTTCAGACCACGTGACCGAGCAGGGCAGGTCGCCGGTGGATCAGGAGACGTTCGACCCGGAGGTGACGTGTGAAACCGTTTGTGGTCAACCGGCACGGTCGTCTGGTGTTCCCGGCGAATTTCTTTGGTGAGCTGGATTTCTCGGTCCTGAGGTCGCTTGAGCAGTTCAGCGCCGTGATCGAGCGGGATTTCGAGGCGAAGGCACCTACTGGCACCGACATCTTGGCCCGCGTCGAGTCCGGGGCCTATCCGGGCCGCTTTGAGCTGTTGCGCGATCTGGCCCAGAACCTGTTCTGGGCCAACCGGTACTCGATCACGATGTTCGAGAAGCGGCCGACGCGCTGGCGCGACGTGGCGAAGCGTCGCGACGATGTTTTCCTGCCGGTATTGACCCCGTGGGAAGACAGCGAGCGTAAGGTGGCCGCGGTTGAGCGGGCCTTCCGTGAGCTGCCCGCAACGTGGGACGCCGACACCGAAGAAAAGGTGTTCGGCCTGCTGTTTGACCTGTTCCGCAATAAGCTGCACCACGCCACCGAGCTACCGGCGATCAAGCCAACGGTCGCGGAGTTCTTGGACCGGCCCGACGCGCTGACGTTCGTGATGTCCGAGCACGACCCGGACTACCCGGTCTTCGGGACCGAGGAGATCCTGGACGCCAATGAGAGGGTCCCCGAGCTGGAAGCGCTGATGCGCTGGGCGATGGTGCTGCACAACCAGTACCCGTGGAACCGCTCCCGCACCGAGCTGCGCGGGCCCGCCAAGATCGGCGGCGACGACTTCGTGGTCGCGTTCCACCCCCGCAACCGCGACGTCATGGCCTTCATCGACCGGGTCAAGAGCACACGTGCCGCCGTCCAAAACGCCGTCGGGGAGGACGCCGCCGTCTTGGCCCAGCGCGAGCCGGTCAAGGCCGTGCCACCCGCCACCCCCTACCCGCCGGTGCGGGTGCGCGAGGCGTTCACGATCCAGCCGAAGCTCGAGGCGCTGGCCGTCGTGCGTGGCGAGCACGTCTGCGACAACACCGACGTCATCCGGAACACGAGCTTCTCCTGGTCGCCGATGAGCGCCGCGGAGATCAGCGCGAAGACCGGCATCGAGCAGCGCCGCTACACCAGCCGGGAGCCAGAGCAGCTGGCCCTGCACGCCGCCCGGGCCTCGCTGGCGAAGTCCGGCCGGGCGCCCGAGGAGATCGGCGCGGTGCTGGTCAGCACCTGCACCAGCAACCGGCAGATCCCGTCAATGGCGTGCTGGCTATCCGGCGAGCTGGGCCTGCTGCAGACGCACGCCTCGGCCGACTTGGCGGCGGCCTGCGCGGGGCTACCCTACGGGCTGGCCGAGGCCATCCGGCAGCTGCAGGAGGTCCAGCGGCCGGTCCTTCTGGTCTGCGTGGAGAAGTTCTCCGACAAGATCGGCAGCGTCCGCACCTCGCGGATGATCTTCGGGGACGGCGCCGCGGCGATAGTCGTCGCCCCGGCCGCCCCGGGCACGTCAGGCGACGTGGAGGTCGTGCAGACCTACGCGAGCGGGCCGCGCAGCGAGGTCAACTCGATCATCTGGCCGAACCCGGAGTTCGACAACGACATCACCGTGTACGGTCCCGAGGTCAAGTCTCTGGTGCGGCGCTACCTGACCCAGATGATCGACGAGCTCGGCGCACAAAGCGATCCGGACGACCCCGGGCGGACGTTGCTGGAGAGCATCGAGCTGATCGTCCCGCACCAGGCCAACAAGACGATGATCCTCAACCTGGCCGGCCAGGCCGGGCTCTCCGCTGACCAGCTGTACTTCAACGTCGAGACGATGGGCAACGTGTCGTCGGCGAGCATCCCGATCGCGT
>DATCEO010000191.1:0-17036 GCA_036510065.1 Streptosporangiaceae bacterium
CAGGCCGGGCCCCAGGGAGGGATAAGCGTGAAGCGGTACCGGGGAAACCCGTGGGCAGTGCTGCTGGTGGTGTCGCTGGGGTTCTTCATGACCCTGCTCGACCTGACCATCGTCAACATCGCCATCCCGAACATGATCACCAAGCTGCACGCGTCGCTCGACGACATCCTGTGGGTCATCAACGCCTACGCGCTGGTGCTGGCCGTGCTGCTGATCACCGCCGGCCGCCTGGGCGACCTGCTGGGCCAGCGCAAGATGTTCTTCATCGGGGTCGTGTCCTTCACCCTCGCCTCCGCGGCCTGCGGCCTGGCCCCGAGCGCCGGCTGGCTGATCGGCTTCCGGGCCCTGCAGGGCATAGGCGCGGCCCTGCTCATCCCGCAGACCCTGGCCATGCTGACGATGGTGTTCCCGCCCGAGCGCCGCGGCGCGGCGTTCGGGGTCTGGGGCGCGGTGGCCGGAGTCGCGACCATCGCCGGCCCCACCCTCGGCGGCCTGCTGGTCACGGCCTTCGACTGGCGGTACATCTTCTTCATCAACGTTCCCGTCGGGATCATCGTGCTGATCCTGACGGTGGTCCTGATTCCCGACCTGCGGGCCGGCCGCCGGCACCGGTTCGATATCAGCGGCGTCATCCTGGCCAGCGCGGCCCTGCTGCTCATCTGCTACGGCCTGGTCGACGGGCAGAAGTACAACTGGTCCACGGTTACCTCGTTCATCTCGATTCCGCTGATCCTCGGGGCCGGGGTGGCCCTGCTCGCCGTCTTCCTGCTGGTCCAGGCGCGCAAGCAGGACGCCGAGCCATTGCTCCCGTTCGTGCTGTTCAAGGACCGGAACTTCGCGCTGATGAACTTCGTGGCCGGCGCCATCGCCATCGGCATGCTGGGTATCTTCCTGCCGTTTTCCATTTACCTGCAGTCCGTACTGGGGTTCTCCGCCCTCAAGGCCGGCCTGACGCTGGCCCCGGCGTCGGTCATCGCGATGTTCGTCGCCCCGGTGGCGGGCCGGATGTCGGACCGGATCGGCGGCAAGTACATCCTGCTGACCGGGCTGACCCTGTTCTCGATCGGCACGGCGTGGATCGCGTTCGTCGCCGGGCCCGACTCGGCCTGGTATGTCTTCCTGGCGCCGCAGGTGGCCATGGGAATCGGCATCGGCTGCACCTTCGCCCCGATGACGACCGTGGCCATGCGCGGCATCAACCCGCGGATGGCCGGCGCGGCCTCGGGAGTCTTCAACACCACCCGCCAGGTGGGCAGCGTGATCGGCACGGCTGGCGTCGGGGCCCTGCTGCAGAACCGCCTGGCCACCGCGCTGACCAGCCAGGCGCGGCAGCGGACGGCCAGCCTGCCCCCTCCGGTCCGCGACAAAATCATCAGCGGCTTCCAGGGCGCGGCCAAGGGCGGCCTGGAGGTGGGTTCCGGGCACCGGCTGACCGGTCTGGGCGGCCAGATATTCAGCCACGGCTTCGTCGACGCGATGCGGCCGACGATGCTGGTCCCGATCGTGATCCTGCTCATCGCCGCGGCCAGCTGCCTGCTCATCCGGGGCGGCCCGGTCCCCTCCGCCGACCGCGGCGCGGGCGGCCCGGCCGAGGTGGCGGAGGAGCCCACGACGGCGCGGAGCTAGTCCGCCGCCAGCAGCAGGTCCGGGACCTGATCGAACGGGAACCGGGAGCCGAAGGCGGGCTCCAGGTCGGTCAGCCACACCGCCCCGGGATCGAACCGGGTGAAGAATGGCCGGCCGACCAGCGACGGGTCGCGCGCCTGGATCATGTGCAGCGCGAACACCTTCTCGCCGGAGATCTCGGTCACCCCGTCGATGCAGACCTTGCCGGGGGTAGCCGACATCGAGGGCCCGCGCACCGTCCGGCACAGGCCCGAGACGCTGCTGTAGGCGTCCCGGAAGATCTCGGCCGCGCGAGCCAGCGGAACCGCGAAGTAGCCCTGGGGGCCGGTATCCCGCTCGACGAACATGTAGTACGGGACCATTCCCATCCGCAGCTGCGTCCGCCACATCCCCGCCCAGACGCGATCGTCATCGTTGATGCTCCTGATCAGCGGGGCCTGGGTGCGGACGACCGCGCCGGCCGACCTGATCCGCTGGGCGGCCGCCATGACCATCGGCGGTTCCAGCTCGCGCGGGTGCGAGAAATGAGCCATGAGAGCCAGGCTCTTGCCCGCGGCGGCGACCTCCTCGAACAGGCGCATCGTCTCGTCGGCGTCCGGGTCGGTCACGTATCGCTGCGGCCAGTAGGCCAGGGACTTGGTGCCGATCCGGATCGACTCGATGTGCTCCAGCCCGGCGTCCAGCAGCGGCTCGACGTACCGGCGCAGGACCGCGGCGCCCATGATCATCGGGTCCCCGCCGGTGATCAGGACGCTGGTGACCTCGCGGTGGGCCCGCAGGTAGTCGGCCACCCTGGAGATGTCGCCGGTGGCCATCCTGAGGCCGGGCTCGTCCACGAACTGCGCCCAGCGGAAGCAGTAGGTGCAGTAGGCATGGCAGGTCTGGCCCTGCTTGGGGAAGACCAGCACCGTCTCGGGGTACTTGTGCTGAACCCCCGGCAGCGGCTCCTCGCCCACCTCGGGAATGTTGAGCGCCAGCTGCCCGGCGGGATGCGGGTTCAGCCGCATCCGCACGGCGTGCGCGGCGGCGTGCACCTCCTGCGCCGGAGCGTCGCGGGCCAGCAGGTCGGCGATGGGGCCGATGTCGTCGGCCGACAGCATGTCCGCCTGGGGAAACACCAGCCGGTAGATGGGGTCGTCGGGAGCCGCCGACCAGTCGATCAGTGAGTCAACGACGTAGTCGTTGGTGCGAAAGGGCAGGACGGCGGCGACCGCGCGGACCGCGAGCCGCTCACCGGCGCTCAAGCCGGCCCTCGCCGTCAGGTCATCAAGGTGCTGCGCGGAGTAGGCGCGGAACCGGCGGCTCTGCGCAGGGACTGTGGACGCTATCTGCTGATCGGTCATGCAGCTCCTTCCGGTCCCGCGGCGCCGTCGCCGTGCTCGGGATGCCGTAAATGCCGCCAGCGGGAAGCGCCCCGCTGTGCCCCTGGCTGCTCCCTGAGACGCCGCTGATTGGTCCGTCGCTCCAGCCAGACCAGATAAAAGAGATCACGTTCTGATAACGCTCAGAGAAAGCCGAGAGTTGCCTGTTGTTGCCAATGTCCCCCGCGGGGTTATACCCCGGCCCGGCCCAACCCTACGAAGCAACGGCGCCTGAGGTAATGATTTCGCCACTTCTGCCCCTAGTTGCGCCTATGACGGCGCGCAGCCAGGGCGCCGGCGCCGGGCGGCGACAGCCCGCAATGAGAAGCTTGGCCGCATGCGGCCGACCGGCGAAGTCCACGCCGTCGAAGGGCTGGCGGCAGCCGAGGATGGGCAGTCTCTGAGCGAGCCACCCGGCACCGAGGCCGGGGCGGCCCTCAGCCGGCACCCGGCAGTCAGCCAGCACCCGACTGTGGCCGTTGACGCCATGGGCGGCGACCATGCCCCCGACGACATCGTCGCCGGGGCGGTAGCGGCCGCCCGCGAGCACGGCATCCGCATCGCCCTGTGCGGCCGTCCCGGCCTGCTGCGGCCCCTCCTGGCCCGGCACGGCATCGGCCGGCACGGCTCTGGCAGCCACGGGGGCGCCAACCACGGGGGCGCCAACCACGGGACCGCCAACCACGGGGCCGCCGGCGATGACGTCTGGATCGTCCCGGCCGATGAGACGCTGGCCATGGACGAGGGCGCCCTGGCCAGCTGGCGGCGCCCCCGGTCCAGCATCGCGGTCGCCTGCCAGCTGGTGCGCCGCGGTCAGGCCACGGCGGTCATATCGGCCGGATCCACCGGCGCCATCGTGGCCACCGCCCGGCTCCGGCTGCGGCCGCTGGCCGGGGTCTCCCGGCCCGCGCTGGCCGTCGTCCTGCCGACCCGGCCCGATCCCACCCTGCTGCTGGACGTGGGCGCCATCGCCGACCCTAAGCCCGAGATGCTGGTGCAGTTCGCCCAGCTCGGCGTGGCCTACGCGCAGGTCGCCTGCGGCATTGCCGAGCCCCGGGTCGGGCTGCTGACCATCGGCGCCGAGCCGGGCAAGGGCAACAAGCTGGCCCGGCGCGCGCACGAGCTGCTGGCGGCCGACCCCCCGCACGGCGGCCTGCCGCTGAGCTTCGCCGGGAACGTCGAGGGCGGTGACCTGCTGACGGGAAAGGTCGACGTCATCGTCACCGACGGCTTTACCGGCAACGTTGCCCTGAAGACGCTCGAGGGCACCGCGAGCTTCGCCGCCCGGCAGCTGCGCGAGGCCCTGGGCGGCTCCCGGGCCGCCCGGATCGGCACCCTGCTGCAGCGCCGCGGCCTGCGCCAGCTCAGCGAGCGACTGGACACCGAGGGCTACGGCGGGGCCGCGCTGCTCGGCCTGGAGGGCACCGTGGTCATCGCGCACGGCGCCGTCGCCGCCCGCGGCGCCACGGCGGCCATCAAGCTGGCCGCGGACCTGGCCAGCGCCGGGATCACGGACAAGATCCGAGAGCGGCTGGGGCCAGCCCGCGGCGGTCATTTCCTGCGGCGTCCGTAAGCGGCACTGAGGTTAAGCGGCACTGAGGTTAAGCGGCCCTGAGGTCCTGCGCGGCCGCGCCGGAGCGCCGATAGGCTAGTGAGATGACGGATCCGGAGGAGGTACTGGCCCGGCTGGTCCGCCGCGCGCTCGCCGCGGAACTGGGCGAGGAGCATGCGGACGCCGATCCGCTGATCCGCCCCTCGCAATTCGCCGACTACCAGTCGAACGTGGCCCTGTCGCTGGCCAGGGCGCTGCACCAGCCCCCGCGCGAGATCGCTGCGGCGGTCGCCGCGCGGCTGGCCGGCCCGGCCGGCGCCGATGACGAGGGCGCCGTGGCGACGGCGGAGGTGAGCGGACCCGGGTTCGTCAACATCACGCTGCGCGACGACTGGATCGCCCGGCAGGCCGCCAGCCAGCTCTCGGACGAGCGCCTGGGGGTCCCGCTGGCCGAGCCGGCCCAGCGGATCGTCGTCGACTACTCCGGTCCGAACGTGGCCAAGGAGCTGCACGCCGGCCACCTGCGTGCCACCGTCGTCGGGGAGGCGATCGTCCGGGTCATGGAGTACCTCGGGCACACCGTCATCCGCGCCGCGCACCTCGGCGACTGGGGGACCCAGTTCGGCATGCTGATCGAGCATGCCGTGGACATCGGGGAGCACGCCACCGGCGAGGAGCTGGCCGCCGGCGAGTTCACCGCCTTCTACCAGGCCGCGCGGGCGAAGTTCGACGGCGACCCGGCGTTCGCGGACCGGGCCCGGCAGCGCGTCGTCCAGCTTCAGGCCGGCGACGAGCAGGCCCTGCGGCTATGGCAGGTGCTGGTCGAAGACTCGATGAAGTACCTGCGCGATGTCTACGCCCGGCTCGATATCACGCTGACCGACGCCGATATGGACCCGGAGAGCTTCTACAACCCGATGCTCCCTGACGTCGTCGCGGAGCTCGAGGCTAAGGGCATCGCGGTCATCAGCGACGGCGCCCTGTGCGCGTTCCCGCCCGGGTTCTCCGGCCGGGATGGCCGCCCGGTGCCGCTCATGCTGCGCAAGAGCGACGGCGGTTACGGCTACGCCAGCACGGACGTGGCCGCGATCCGGTACCGGCTGACCGAGCTGAACGCCAGCCGCATCATCTACGTGGTCGGCTCGGAGCAGCATCAGCACTTCGAGATGGTGTTCGCGGTGGCCCGGGAAGCGGGCTGGCTGACCGAGGGGGCCCGAGCGGAGCACGCCGTTATCGGCCTGATGACCGCGCCCGGCGGCCAGCGGCTGCGGACCCGCAGCGGTGACCAGATCAAGCTGGTCGCGCTGATTGACGAGGCGGTCGAGCGGGCCGAGGAGGTCATCAAGGACCGCTACGACGACCCCGAGGTGCGCCAGCCGATCGCCGAGCAGGTGGGGATCGGCGCGCTCAAGTACGGCGACCTGTCGGTGGCCCGCGACTCCGGTTACGTGCTGGACTTCGGCCGGCTGCTCGCGCTCACCGGGAACACCGGGCCCTACCTCCAGTACGCGACCGCCCGGATCCGCTCGATCTTCCACCGGGCCGGCCGCGACCCGGCCGCCGCCACCGGCCCGATCACGTTCACTGAGCCCGCGGAGCGGGCGCTGGCGCTCCGGCTGCTCGGACTGGGCCGCGCGGTCGACGACGTCGCCGTCGCGGCGGAGCCGCACAAGCTGGCGTCCTACCTGTTCGAGGTGGCGAGCGCGTTCACCACCTTCTACGAGCAGTGCCCCGTGGTGACCGCCAAGCCTGCCATCCGTGACTCCAGGCTCGCGCTGTCCGCCCTGACCCTCCGGATCCTGCAAACCGGGCTGTACCTGCTCGGGATCCCGGTCCCGGAGCGCATGTAGGCACGGGCCGCGGAGGCACGGGCTGCGGAGGCAAGGGCCGCGTCGGCCCGGCCGGGCGGCAGCCCGGGCCAATCTCCCGGTCGTTCCCGGGTAGTTCCCGGGTTCGCCGGCCCGATCTCCCACCCCGGCGCGGCAAGCTCGGGGCCATGGAAGCCAACCGTGAATCCGAAGACAACTGGCCGACTCAGCAGCTGTGGCCCGCTTCCGGGCCCGGCGGAGGCGGTCACGTACCGAACCCGCCCGGACCGGGCGGGCCGGGGCCGGGCTCCGGGGGCCCCGGCTCCGGGCACGGCCCGCGGCGGCCCCGGCACCTGGCCCGCTGGGTGGTCGGCATCACCGCCGCGGCGGTGCTGGCCGGCGGGGGGGCCGTGGCGCTCGCATCCGCCGGGCCGCCGGCGGCCCCCGGCGGTCAGGCCGCCACCCTGAACACCGTGCTGAGCTCCGCCGACTCGCCTTCGGTGGCCGACGTGGCCGCCGCATCGCCCAGCTCCGCGACCCCGGCCACCGCCCCGGCCACCGCGCCGGCCAAGGGCGCCAGGCGGGCCGCCGCCTGCGCGCGGGCCATCAAGCGGCTGCGCGCGGCGCACCATCCGGTGGCCGCGCACCGGGTACGCGCGCTGTGCCGACGCGACCTGGGGCGCCTCCGGCTGCTGGTCCGGGGCATCCACGGCCAGTTCACCTTCCAGACCAAGAAGGGCACCAGGACGCTGGCGTTCGAGCGCGGGACGATCCAGTCGGTGAGTGGCGGCGCCGTGACCGTCAAGGCGGCGGACGGCACCACCTGGACCTGGCACGTGGTCAGCAATACCGTGGTGCGCCAGGACGGCAAGAAGGTGGCCAGCTCGACCCTGGCCGACGGCCAGCGCGTCTTCGTCGGCGGCCCGGTCGTCGGCGGCGCGGACAACGCGCGGCTGGTGGTCATCCGCCCGGCCGCGCCAGCGGGTGCCGGCTCGTCTAGCCCGGCAACGGCCTCCTGACCGGACTGGCTGAGGCCTTCGGCCCCGCGACGATCGCGGCGGGGCCGAAGGCGCTGCCGGGGCGGGTACCCTCTCAGCCGGGCGCACCCCGGCCGGCCGTCGTGCCCCCAGTGCCCCGCACGCGAGGATTGGCCCCAGATCTCATGACCGACAGCGACCGAATTCCCCGGGTTCTCGTCGTCGACGACGAGCTGAACATCCGCGAGCTGGTCCAGGTCGCGCTGAAGTTTCACGGCTGCTCGGTGACCACCGCGGCCAGCGGCCGGGATGCCCTCCGCCAGGCGGAGGCGGACCAGCCCGATCTGATCGTGCTCGACGTGATGCTGCCCGACATGGACGGCTTCGAGGTCTGCCGCCGCCTGCGGGCGGGGGGGAATGAGGTACCCGTTATCTTCCTGACGGCCCGGGACACCTCCTCCGACACGGTCACGGGCCTGGCCATCGGCGGGGACGACTACGTCACCAAGCCCTTCTCCGTCGAGGCGCTGGTCGCCCGGGTGCGGGCCGTGCTGCGCCGCGCGACCAGGGCCGGCGCGGACTCGCGGTCCGGCGCGGCCGCCGGGCCGCTGCGAGCCGGGGACGTCGAGCTCGACGAGGAGCGGTGGACCGTGCACCGGGCGGGTATCCCGGTGGAGCTGTCCCCGACCGAGTTCCGCCTGCTCGCTTACCTGATGCGGCATGAAGGCCGGGTGCTGACCCGCGCGCAGCTGCTGGAGAACGTCTGGGGCTGGGACTACTCCGGTGAGTCTCAGATCGTCGAGACCTACGTCAGCTACCTGCGCCGTAAGCTGGACCCCCTCGGGCCGCCGCTCATCTACACCCAGCGGGGGATCGGGTACAGCTTCCGGCCCCAGCACCGGGAACAGGCCCGGCCGGGCGGATGAGCGCCGGATGAGCGGGTCGCGGAAGCTGTCGCTGCGGGCCCGCATGCTCGTCCTGCTGATCGGCGTCACGACCATGTTCCTGCTGATCATGGGCACGGTCAGCACCGTCGTGCTGGCCCGCAACGTCACCGAGCAGTTCAGGGGCAACCTGGTCGCGCAGGCCGCCCGCAGTCCCGCCGACATCGGCGCGCACCCCAACGGCTACGCGGCGGTGCTGATCAGCCGGCACCCGCTGCGCGTCCAGCCGCTGACCGGCGCCACGCCGACCACCGCAGCGCTGACCGCGGCGGTGACCAGCCTGATGCGGCGGGGCGTGCTCCGCGACTACGCCCCGCCCGCGCTCCCGGCGGGAACGACGTTCAACCTGTCTGCCCCCGGCGGTTCCCGGCTGCTGGCCGTGGTGCGGGTAGTGACCCGCAAGGACACCGGCGGTCCCGGCGTGCTCGTGGTGGCCCAGCCCGTGAGCGCGGCCACGGGGCAGGTGCGCCGGTTCATCATCGCCGAGCTGATTACCGGCGGGGCGCTGATCGCGCTGCTGGCCATCGGCGGCGAGTGGCTGATCGGGCGCGGCCTGGAGCCGCTGGGCCAGATGGCCAGCACGGCCCACGACATCACCACCCGCGGCGACCTGACCGCGCGGATGCCCGACGCCGATGAGCAGACCGAGGTCGGCCTGCTGGGCACGGCGATCAACACGATGCTCGACCGGATCCAGCAGGCCTTCGGCGCGCGGCTGCGGTCCGAGCAGAAGGTGCGCGAGTTCGCCGCGGACGCCTCGCACGAGCTGCGGACCCCGCTGACCACGATCCGCGGTTACGCCGAGCTCTACCGCCAGGGCGCGCTCGGGCCGGACCAGCTGCCGAACGCGCTGCGCCGGATCGAGCAGGAGGCCCAGCGAATGAGCACCCTGGTCGCCGAGCTGCTGGAGCTGGCCCGGCTGGACCGGACCTCCTCGCTGGACCTGACCGAGACCGACCTGGCGGGAGTGGTCCGGGACGCCGTCGCGGACGCGGCCGCCGTCGAGCCGGGGCGGCCCGTCCGGGCGGAGGCGCCCCCCCGGCTGGTCGCGGTGGTCGATGAGCCGCGGATCCGCCAGGTGCTGGCCAACCTGCTGGCCAACGTCCGGGCGCACACGCCGGTCACGGCTCCGGTCGCGGTCCGCCTGGGCGTCATCCCCGGCGGCATCCTGCTGGAGGTAGCGGACGCCGGTCCCGGCATGTCGCCGCAGGACGCTGCCCGAGCCTTCGACCGGTTCCACCGGGCCTCCGACCGTGGCGACGACGCTGAGCAGGCCCGTGGTGGGGACGCCCGTGGTGGGGACGCCCGTGGTGGGGACGCCGGCGTGCGCAGTGGCGGCAGCGGGCTGGGCCTGTCCATCGTCGCGGCCATCGCCCATGCCCACGGCGGCCGGGCCACGCTGGAGTCGGAGCCGGGTTACGGCACCAAGGTCCGGGTCTGGCTGCCCGACCGCACCGCGGCGTAGCGGCAGGTTCCTGGCTGTCCGCCTAGTCGGGCGCGGGAGCGTCCCCGGCGGCACTGGCCGTCGCGTCCGGGGCGGGCAGGTGCTCGAACAGGTAGTAGATCGCGACCAGGCCATAGATCACCAGGGCCGCCCAGGCCGAGACGAAGGCCGCGACCAGCGTGCCGATGATGTAGCCGACTAGGCCCGCACTGAATCGCCACCTGGTCTGCCAGGACACCCGGGCCGACAGCCGGGTCAGGGCGTCCTCGTGAGCGGATACATAGGTCCACATGGCGGAGAAGCCGAGTGAGATCAGGATGCTCGCCACCCCGTAGCTGACCGCCGCGACCCGGCCGCCGGTGCCGGCGGACGTAAGGTTGTCGGCAACCAGCGCGGTCGGGAACGGCATGGCGACCACGCCCATGAGCAGGAAGATGTTGAGCACCAGCGTGACCCGGTCGAACCTGGTCACGTGGGCCAGCATCGTGTGATGGTTCAGCCACATGATCCCGATGGTCAGGAAGCCGATCGCGTAAGCCGCGTACTGGGGCCACGACTCGTTCAGCAGCAGGCGGTAGGTGAGCGGCTTGCCGCCGCTGCCGATCGAGAGCAGGTTGAAGACCAGGACGGTGATCGCGACCGCGAACACCCCGTCACTGAACGACTCAGCTCGCCGCGTGTCCATCCGGTTCCGCGCCTCCCGCGCCTCCCGCGCCTCCCGCGCCGGCCGCGCCCCCGGAGCTGGCCGCCGCGGGCCGCTCGATGGAGCGCACCAGGATCTGGGCCACGTCGACGACCTCCAGCGACTGCTTGGCCTCCCCGGAGCTCTGCTTGGCGCTGACCGCGTCGCCCAGCATGACCATGCAGTAGGGGCAGCCGGTGGAGATGGTATCCGGATCGGTGCCCAGGGCCTCGTCGATGCGCTCGGTGTTGATCCGCTTGCCGATCCGCTCCTCCATCCACATCCGGGCCCCGCCCGCGCCGCAGCAGAAGCCGCGCTCCTTGCAGCGGTGCATCTCCTGGGCCTTGACCCCCGGTACCTGGTCCATGATCTCGCGGGGGGCGGTATAGATCTTGTTGTGCCGGCCGAGAAAGCACGGGTCGTGGTAGGTGATCTTCTCATCGACCGGGTTGACCGGGAGCAGCTTGCCGTCGGCGACGAGCCGGGCCAGCAGCTGGGTGTGGTGCATCACCTCGTAGTTCCCGCCGAGCTGCGGGTACTCGTTGGCGATGGTGTTGAAGCAGTGCGGGCAGCTCGCGACGATCTTGCGCGCCCCGGCCTCGTTGAGCGTCTCGATGTTCTGCTGGGCCAGCATGCTGAAGACGAACTCGTTGCCCATCCGGCGGGCCGGGTCCCCGGTGCAGGCCTCGGCCGGGCCGAGCACGGCGAAGTTCACCTCGGCCGCGTACAGGAGCTGGGCGATGGCCTTGGTGGTCTTCTTGGCCCGGTCCTCCAGCGCCCCGGCGCAGCCGACCCAGAACAGGTACTCCACGTCGTCGCCGATCGGGCCGTCCACCACCGGGACCTCGAAGTCCAGCTCGGTGATCCAGTCCGTGCGCTTGCTGGCGCCCATGCCCCACGGATCGCCCTTGTTCTCCAGGTTCTTCAGCATCGTGGAGGCCTCGGCGGGAAACGCGGACTCGATCAGCACCTGGTTGCGGCGCATGCCGCTGATGTGGTCGATGTGCTCGATGTCGACCGGGCACTCCTCGACGCACGCGCCGCAGTTCGTGCAGGACCAGAGCACGTCCGGGTCGATCACTCCGTTCACGGACGAGTCGCCCACCAGGGGCCGCGCCGCCTCGGCCCTGACCGAGTCCGGCAACTTGTCCCGCTCCTCATCCGAGCCCGCCAGCAGGTACGGGGCCTTCGCGAACGCGTGATCGCGCAGGTCGAGGATGAGCATCTTGGGTGACAGCGGCTTGCCGGTGGCCCAGGCCGGGCACTGCGACTGGCAGCGCCCGCACTCGGTGCAGGTGGCCAGGTCCAGCATGCCCTTCCAGCTCAGGTCCTCGATCTTGCCCAGGCCGAAGATGTCGGTGTCCGGGTCGGCTTCCTCGAAGTCGAGCACCTGGCCGTTCGAGCGCATCGGCGGCAGCGCGCCGAGCGCGTCCGGGCGGCGCGAGAACAAGATGTTCAGCGGGGCGATCGCGATGTGCAGGTGCTTGGAGTAGGTGACGAAGATACCGAAGCCCAGGATCACGGCCAGCTGAAGCAGGAGGAACGTCGTCTCGATGGCCGAGTTGGCGCTGCGGCCCAGCGGCGCGAGCCAGTGCCCGACGAGCTGGGAGGCGAAGGCGCCGTGGGGGTAGGGGAAGCCCCCGGTGTTGATCTGCGCGCCGCGATAGATCAGCAGGGTCGCCACGACCAGGAAGATCCCGGCCAGGACGAGCCAGGCAGCGCCAGTATGCGAGCCGAAGAAGCGTGACGCCCGGCCTTCCCGCTTCGGGTCCGAGCGCAGCCTGATCACCGCGAAGGTCACGATGCCCGCCAGCACGCCGACCGCGAACAGGTCCTCGCAGAAGCCCACCCAGGCCCAGGTGCCGATGCCCGGGATCGCGAACGTCTTGCTGAACAGGTCGCCGTAGGCCTCGATGATGGTCAGGATCAGGATGATGAAGCCCCAGAACGTCAGGAAGTGCGCCACCCCCGGAACCGTCCACTTGAGCAGCTTGCGCTGCCCGAAGACCTCCGTGACCTGCGTCTCGGCATCACGGGCCGGATGCTCCCGGACGGCCGCGATCCGCTCCGGCGCTGGCTGGCCGCTCATTGCGAGCCGCTTCAGCCACCACAGCCGGCGCCCGGCGACCACGGCGGCGACCGCCGTCAGCGCGAGTCCGATGATGATGCGAAGGGTCACAGGGACCTCCCGGTGCGTCGTCAGGCCAGGCGGCGCCCGGCGGCGCGGGGCCGGTGCCAGCCTAGCCCGGCGCCGATCAGGGCCGGCGACCCCCGCGGGGGCGCCAGCGGGGCCGCGTTGTCCGGGCATCGTACCCGGCGGTAACTTGGGCGGCCGCGACCAGTCCGCTCCGCCGGCCCCAGGCTGCCGTTACTCACCGATAGCCTGGCCCCGACGGCCCGGCCCCAGACCCGGCCGTCCCCAGATCGCAGCTGTCGACGGAGCGTGACGTGGCCCAAGCAGAGGCGCAGGGCAGCCGAGTGCGAGCCGGCGCGCGGAACGGACGGCTCGCGATCCTGGCCGGCTCGGTCACGGCGCTGGTCATCGCCAGCCTGGCGGGCAGCGCGCTGGGCTTCCTCAACAAGGCCGGCTGCCGCGCCGGGGCCTGGAACGTGGGCGTCGAGCAGTATCAGGCGCACTGCTACACCGACATCTACCCGCTGTTCTACGGGGAAGGGCTGTGGCACGGCCAGGTGCCCTACCTGGACCACCAGGTCGAATACCCGGTGCTCATCGGGGCGGCGATGCAGGCCGTGGAGTGGCTGGTCCGACCGATCAGCAGCCCGTGGATCCGGGGCCGGGAGTTCTTTGACGGCACCGCCTTCCTGCTGACGGTCTGCGCGATCGCCGGCGTGCTGGCCACGGCCTACCTGGCCGGACGATCCCGGCGCTGGACGGCGCTGCTCGTCGCCCTGTCACCCGGCCTGATCCTGGCCTCCTTCATCAACTGGGACATGATCGCCATGGCCCTGACCGCGCTGGCCATGGCCGGCTGGGCGGCCAAGCGCAACGTCCTCGCGGGGGTGCTGTTCGGCCTGGCCATCGCGACCAAGTTCTACCCGCTCCTGCTGGTCGGCGCGCTCTTCCTGCTCTGCCTGCGGGCCGGGCGGCTGCGAGCGTTCTGGGTCACTGCCGCGTCGGCCGCGGTGGCCTGGCTGGTGGTGGACGTGCCGATCGCGGTGGCGAACTTCGCGGGCTGGTCGAAGTTCTACCGGCTGAACTCCACCAGGGGCGCGGACTGGGGCTCGATCTGGTACTTCTTCGAGGCCGAGCACTGGCCGGTGCTGGGCAGCCTGGGGCTGGGCACCCTGAACCTGGCCAGCCTGCTGCTGTTCGCCGTGGCCTGCGGCCTGATCGCGGTGCTGACGCTGGGAGCTGCCCGCCGGCCCCGGGTCTCCCAGGTGTTCTTCCTGGTCCTGGCCGCGTTCCTGCTCGTCAACAAGGTCTGGTCGCCGCAGTACGTGATCTGGCTCGTCCCGCTCGTGGTGCTGGCCCGTCCCCGGCTGTGGTCGTACCTGCTCTGGCAGGTAGCCGAGGTTGGTTACTTCTTCGCGATCTGGGCCTACCTGATCACCGCGGCCGCGCCGCAGTCCCCCGGCGGGATCGGCGCGGGCCTGTACTTCACCGCGGTGCTGGCCCGGTTCGGCGCCGTGGCGCTGCTGTGCGGACTGGTGGTGGCCGACATCCTGCGGCCGGAGCGCGACGTGGTGCGCGCGGCCGGCGAGGACGATCCGGCCGGCGGCGTCCTGGACGGCGCGCCCGACTCCTTCGCGCTGCGCGGCTGGGCCGCCCCGGTCACCGCGCCCGCCCCCTGAGCGGCCATCCTCTCGAGGAATATCTCGTTCCCGGACCCAGTTGTGCCAGGTGATTGGCCAGAAAGTTGAGTCCGCATGACTCAAGTCATTTGCCAGGGTCAGCGCACCGTGGCAGACTTGAGCCTGACAGGCTCAATCTTAGGCAGCGCTCCGGCGACGGGGCAACACGGCAGGGCCGGCCTGGCCCGAAGCAAACAGAACAAGGACTGATCTCATGGCACGTGCGGTAGGTATCGACCTGGGGACGACCAACTCCGTCGTCGCCGTCCTCGAGGGCGGGGAGCCTTCGGTCATCGCTAACGCGGAGGGGTCGCGGACCACGCCGTCTGTCGTCGCCTTCGCCAAGAACGGCGAGGTGCTAGTCGGCGAGGTCGCCAAGCGTCAGGCGGTGACCAACGTGGACCGGACTATCCGGTCGGTCAAGCGCCAGATGGGCACCGACTGGACCGTCGCCATTGACGGCAAGAAGTTCACGGCGCAGCAGATTAGCGCGTTCATCCTGCAGAAGCTCAAGAGGGACGCCGAGTCCTACCTCGGCGAGACCATCACCGACGCGGTCATCACCGTGCCCGCGTATTTCAGTGACGCGCAGCGGCAGGCCACCAAGGAGGCCGGCACGATCGCCGGGCTGAACGTGCTCCGGATTATTAACGAGCCCACCTCCGCGGCCCTGGCTTATCACCTGGACAAGGACACCGAGGCGACCATCCTGGTCTTCGACCTGGGCGGCGGCACCTTCGACGTGTCTCTGCTGGAGGTCGGCGAGGGCGTCGTCGAGGTCAAGGCGACCAGCGGCGACAACCACCTCGGTGGTGACGACTGGGACCAGCGCATCGTCGACTGGCTGGTGAAGGACTTCAAGAACAGCTACGGCACCGACCTGTCGAAGGACAAGATGGCGTTGCAGCGGCTGCGCGAGACCGCGGAGAAGGCCAAGATCGAGCTGTCCAGCTCGACTGAGTCGCAGATCAACCTGCCCTACATCACCCACTCCGACCAGGGCCCGCTGCACCTGGACACCAAGCTGACCCGCGCGGAGTTCCAGAAGATGACCTCCGATCTGCTCGACCGCTGCAAGGCGCCGTTCCAGCAGGTCATCAAGGACGCCGGGGTCAAGCTCAGTGACATCCACCATGTCGTGCTGGTCGGCGGATCCACCCGGATGCCGGCCGTGGTCGACCTGGTCAAGGACCTGACCGGCGGCAAGGAGCCGAACAAGGGCGTCAACCCGGACGAGGTCGTGGCGGTCGGCGCCTGCCTGCAGGCCGGCGTGCTCAAGGGCGAGGTCAAGGATGTCCTGCTCCTGGACGTCACCCCGCTGTCGCTCGGCATCGAGACCAAGGGCGGCATCTTCACCAAGCTGATCGAGCGCAACACCACCAT
Source organism: Streptosporangiaceae bacterium (assembly GCA_036510065.1). Classification (GTDB taxonomy): domain Bacteria; phylum Actinomycetota; class Actinomycetes; order Streptosporangiales; family Streptosporangiaceae; genus DASUBV01. Next base: position 15,591 of record DATCEO010000191.1, read on the forward strand.
CCCGACCAAGCGCTCGGAGATCTTCACCACGGCTGACGACAACCAGCCGTCCGTGCAGATCCAGGTCTTCCAGGGTGAGCGCGAGATCGCCGCATACAACAAGAAGCTCGGCATGTTCGAGCTGGCCGGCCTGGCGCCGTCCCCGCGGGGCATCCCGCAGATCGAGGTCACCTTCGACATCGACGCGAACGGGATCATCAGCGTGACGGCGACCGACAAAGGCACCGGCAAAGAGCAGAAGATCGAGATCAAATCCGGCTCCGGGCTCTCCGACGAGGAAATCCAGAGCATGGTGTCCGACGCCGAGTCGCACGCCGAGGAGGACCGCAACCAGCGCGAGCTGGCCGAGGCCAGGAACATCGCCGAGAACGCGGCCTACCAGGCGGAGAAAACCGTCTCCGACGCCGGCGACAAACTCGACCAGGGCACCAAAGACCAGATCGAGACGGCCGTCAAAGACGTCCGTTCCTCGCTCGAGTCCGGCTCGCTGGACGAGGTGAAAGCGAAGACCGAGGCCCTCACCACGGTGATGAACGGTGCCTCCGAAGCGCTCTACGCCCAGGCCCAGTCCGAGGCCGAGGCCTCGGCACCGAACGGTGACGGCAGCAGCGACGGTGCCGCGGCCGACGACGAGGAAGTAGTGGACGCCGAAGTCGTCGACGAGGACAAATAAATGAGCGAGCGCCCACAGGGTTGGCCGGGCACGCCCGGACGCGAAGCGGAGGACGTGCCCGTTGATGCAAAAACCCAGTCCTCACCCGATCCCGATCGCAATCTGACTCCTTCGGGAGCGGGTGAGGACCGAGGTGCCGCGGCCCAAGGTCCGTCGTCCCAGGACGTCGAGGCAGACCTCGCGGCCCTGCTGACCGAGGCCGAGGCAAAACGCGACGAGTACCTGGAACTGGCCCGCCGTGCCCAGGCCGATTTCGAGAACTACCGCAAGCGGATGGCGGCCGAGGTTCAGGCCGCCGCCCTGCGCGGGAAGGTCGAGGTGGCACGGGGCGTGGTCCCCGTGCTCGACGACCTCGAGCGGGCGCTGGCCGCCGCCGGGCTCGACCCGGAGGGCGACTCCGACGACCCGCTCGCCCACGGCGTGCTCCTCGTCTTCCGCAACCTGCGGGAGACGTTGGGTCGCAGCGGGATCGAGGTCGTGAATCCCAAAGGCGAGAGGTTCGACCCGAACCTCCACGAAGCGCTCTCGACCGTGCAGGTCGAGGGGGCCGAGGCGGGCGTCGTGGTCGAGGTGATGCAGAAGGGCTACCGGTTCGAGGGGCAGCTGATCCGCCCCGCAATGGTCGTGGTGGCCGCTTAGAGGAGAAGCAGTGGCAGACGAGCTCTACAAGACCCTCGGCGTCAAAAAGGACGCGAGCGAGGACGAGATCAAGAAGGCGTACCGCAAGCTGGCACGCCAGTACCACCCTGATCGGAACCAAGGCGACAAAGAGG
>DATCEO010000192.1:0-64152 GCA_036510065.1 Streptosporangiaceae bacterium
CGAAAATCCACTACCGTCAGCACTCAACCACCATCAGCGTGCCAGTCTTACCACGGCACGTCACACAACATTTCCCTCGACCTGACCAGTTACATCCAGGATACGGTCGATGCCTGCCCGAGAATGAGTTAACACGGGGGAAACATCTCCAGCCCCGAAGGGGGATCCCAGCGTTTCTTTGCTCCATTACAGGACCTATCGGTCAAGCAAATTCGGAGTTACCCTCAAGGCGTGGCGTTACTTCCGAAAGGCGCTTTCAGTAGCGAGCGCACTGCAATTTTCGCCGTCATCGTCTCGGCTGTCGGCCTGGCGGTCATCCCGGTCCTCACCGTCCCGGCGATGCTCCTAGCAGGCTTCAAGTGGCGCAGCGCCCCACGGTGGACCCGGCTGACGCTGATCATTGGCGGCGTCCTGTTCGCTGGCTACTTGATAGCACTCAAGCCAGCCGCCCCCCACGACGCCTAAACCACACCACCGCCCGCCTGGCCCCGAGCCCACCATGTCCGGCCGCCCGGCGGCCTGGCGGCCTGCCCAAATCACTCGACCATTCTGCCCGACACCTCCCGCCATTTGCTCTGCATTTTGCTGCCATTCCCGCTCAGCCCTTTCCCACTGCCGGCCACCGCGCAGCCCGAGCCCCTTCAGCCACCGGCTGCCCCCGTCCCGGCGCTTCCCGGCGCCCCCGCCCGCCACCACCCAGCCACCGCCACCTCCCAGCGCCCCTGCCCGCCACCTCCCAGCGACCCCCGCCCGCGACCTCCCGGCTGGCCCCCGCCCGCGACCCTCCCGGCTGGCCCCCGCCCGCGACCTCCCGGCTGGCCCCCGCCCTGTCACTTCCGGGCGACCCCCGCCCTGTCACTTCCAGGCAATCCCCCGCCCGCCACTTCCGGGCAACCCCCGCCCGCCACTTCTCGGCGACCCCCGCCACACTTCCGGGCGACCCCCACCGGGCCGCCGACGGCGCCCGGCTAACTTCGCTAGAGACGGCCGATCCGGGAGCGCCCGTCCCCCGAGGACGGGCGGTCACTCCGCCCGGCACCCGCACGCACGGCCCTTGGACACCACGTCCTATATCCCAGCGGCCCCGTGCTCCTCCCTGTCCCCGTCAGTCACACCACTCACGGCTTCCGGGTGCTGTCTAGAAGGCATTTCATGAGCGGTTCGGATTGGGCTTGTGGGCACCAGCCCAAGCCGAACCACCGATGGGTATCCACAGTTCGGGGCAAGGTAGAGGCTTCGGCCAGTGGAGTTGTCCACAGGCCGACCGGCTCCTTGCTTGACATATTGCGCGCTCTGCTTGGTATAGTTTGCAAAACCGAGGAGGACTTCAATGATCGACGCTCGAGCTGTCGGACAGGAACTGCAGAAGCAGCTCGTCATAGCGGCGCGCAAGGGGCAGGAGCAGGCCTGGGAGCAGGTGCGCCGGGGACAGGAGCAGGCCTGGGAGCAGATCCGCCGGGGACAAGAGCAGGCCCGCAAAGGGCAGGAGCAGGTCCGCCGGGGGCAGGAGCAGGCCCGCAAGGGACAGGAGATTGTCACCGAGGTCGTCCGGACCCTGGCTGCGACGGCCGAGGCATTCCGGCCGCAGCTTCCCACGATCAAGCTTCCGTCACTGCCCGGCCCGGCGCTGTCCAGGTGGGCCGGGCCATCCCGGCTACCGAGCGCCGAGACGGTGATCGTCACCGCTCAGGAAGTCGCCGAGCAGGTGCTGGCCGCTCAGCGCAAGCTGGCCGAGCAGGTTATGCAGGCCACCGGGCCGCTGCTCGCGCAGGGCGTTACCCAGCTGGGCCGCGCGGCCCAGACCGCTGGGATCACCATGCCAGGGACGACTTCGGCGCGCCCAGCCGGCGATGCAGAGATCACCGGGCACAACGGTCATGCCGGAACCCAGCACGCCACTAGCGACTCCCCTACCACGGGCAGCGCGGATGCGAGCGAGGCCGTCCCGGCCAGCCCGTCCATCGGCGGCCGCCGGGGAACCGGGTTCCGCCAGACGGTGCCCATGCGGAGCCGCACCGACACCGGCTCAGCTGCGACGACACCCGCCGGCGCGACGAGCGCCAGCGATGAGGCCGCCGCGAGCACGGCCAGCGGTACCGGCACCGGAACGGCCACCGGGGCGAACACGGGCAAGGCCACTAGCGCGAGCAAGCCCAGCACCAGCAAGGCCAGCGACGCCGGCACGGCCACCAGCTCGCGGACCAGCAAGGCCGGCGGCTCCGGCAAGGCGAGCGACGGCGGCACGGGCAAGGCGAGCGGCAGCTCGAGCAGGCCCACGGCCAGCAAGACGGACCCGAAGAGGACCAGCACCCGCAAGAACGCTGGCAGCAAGAATTCCGACACCACCAACGAGTGACCTGCGACGCGGCGGACCGGCAGGCCGGTCCGCCGCGCATCACTTCGTTTAGTCCACCCGTGGGCTGAGCCCTAGGCCACGCCGTCCTGAGGAAGACATGACCGAACCCCGGGACTCGCAGATGGAGACGCTCGGCGCCTTCATTCGCAGCCGTCGCAAGCTGGCCAACCTGACGCTGCGCCAGCTCGCTGAGCAAACCCGGCTCTCTAACCCCTACCTGAGTCAGATCGAGCGCGGGCTGCATCAGCCATCGGTGCGCGTCATCCGGCTGATCTCTGGCGCGCTCAACGTCTCGGCCGAGACCCTGCTCGCCCAGGCCGGGCTGCTTCGCCATGACCGTCCGGGCGAGGAAGCCGCGCACCCCCGGCCGTCCACGGTTGAGGAGGCCATCCAGGCCGAAAACAGGCTCAGCCCGGAGCAGAAGAGTGCGCTCGTAGCCGTGTTCCGCAGCATGTTGCCGACGCAGTAACGCGAAAGGGTGACTCGCGGATCTAAGGTATGAAGATCTCGGAAGGCCGACAAGGTGTTGCCACCAGCGATTACGATACGTCAGCGTGACTGACCAGAGCCCGGACGCGGGAGAGCTGCCCCGGCGCGAGCCACCGGAGGAGCCGGCGGCACCGCCCCGGCGCATGCCGCCGGCGCTCGATGATTCCATCCTCGGGCCCAGCGGCGGCAGTCTGTTTGAGCGGCCGCAGCGCCCGGTGCCGCCGACTGCAGATGGGGGCGGAGAGCCGGACGAGTTCGCGGCGGAGACCCAGCCCCAGCGCCGAGCGGACTCGCTGCCACCGCGCACGGAGCTGCCGCCCCAGCGCACGTTGCCCCAGCGCGGGGGTTTCCTGCCGCAGCGCGGGGTCGACTCGCTCTTGCAGCGCACCGCCGACTCCCTCCGGCAGAGCGCCGCCGCGCCCGTCCCGCCGCTTCCGCCGCGCCCGGAGGCAGCGGTCCAGCAGGATGCCGAGCCTCTCCCCCAGCTCCCGCATCTCCCACAGCGCAGCGACTCATTCCCGCAGCGCAGCCCTGAGCCACCATCTCAGCGCGGCACCGAGCCATCTTTCCCAGGCGGCGCCGAGGTCCCGTCTCGGCAGGAGAGGGAGCCGTTCTTCCGTCGCGGACCCGAGACGCTCTCCTCGCGCGGCACCGACTCATTCCCGCAGCGTGCAGCCGCGCCCCAGCCGCAGCCCGCACCCGAGTCGCTCCCGCAGCGCGGCGCCGACTCGCTCCCCCAGCGCGGAGCTGAGGCCCTCCCCCAGCGCAGCACCGACTCGCTCCCCCAGCGTGCAGCCGAGCCCCTCCCACAGCGCGGAGCCGAGGCCCTCCCGCAGCGCGGAGCCGAGGCTCTTCCCCAGCGCGGAGCGGATTCGCTCTCCTCGCGCGGCACCCCACCGTTGCCGCAGCGCGGAGCCGAGCCCCTCCCGCAGCGCGGAGCTGAGGCCCTGCCTCAGCGCGGAGCCGAATCGCTCCCCCCGCGCGGCATCGCACCGTTGCCCCAGCGCGGATCCGAAGCCCAGGCCCCGCGCGGCACCGCACCGTTGCCGCAGCGCGGAGCCGACTCCCTGCCACAACGCGGAGCCGACTCCCTTCCCCCGCGCAGCGGCACCGCACCGTTGCCACAGCGGGATGCCGACTCGCTCCCGCAGCGCGGCGGCGAGGCGCTGCCCCAGCGGGGCGGGAACGGTGCGCTGCCCCGGCGCATCGGCCGGTCGCGGCCCGGCCGTCATCGCAGTCCGCACCGGCTCAGTGTCGCCTCCGACGCGCCGTCGCTCATCCTGGCCGTGCCGGGCAGCGCCTCTGGCGACTATGCCACGGTGGTCGAAGAGATCGCCGCCATCGCCGAGACCTCCTGCCCAGGCATCGAGATCCGCGTGGGTTTCCTGGAGGGCGAGGCATTCCGCCTCGCGGACTGCCTGAACTTCGATTCCGAGCCGACCGGGGAGCATCCGCTCAACGGGGTGATCGTCCCGCTCCTGGCAGGCCCGCATCCCGCGTCGGACGCCGCGCTGGCCCGCGCCGTGGACGAGGCCGGCAGCCAGGTGATGCTCGGAGCACCGCTCGGGCCGCATCCCCTGATCGCCGAGGCGCTCCACGCCCGGCTGGCCGAGGCCGGTCTGGCCCGTCAGGCGCGATCGCGCGGGCTTTCCATCTCCACTTCCACCTACGGCGTTCTGGTGCTCGCGGACCGCGGCGATGACGCGGTCGCGACGGCAGGCGTGGCCGCGGTGCTGCTCACCTCCCGCCTGACCATGCCCGCCGCCCCGGCGTCCATCGATGACATGGCCAGCATCGACAGTGCGCTGGCCCGGCTGCGTGAGGCTGGGGCGGACCGGCCGGTTATCGCGCCGTGCGTGATCGGGCCCGAAACGCCCCGCCGGGATCTGGAGGCCGTCAGCTCCGCCGTCGGCGCTCCCTGCGCGGCGCCGCTGGGATCGCATGCCGCAGTGGGCCAGCTGGTCGCCATCCGCTATGGCGCCGCGCTCGCCCGCCTCAGCATGGCCGGCTAGGCCGCTGGCGCCCCTGGCGCTCATCAGCTACCCCGCCCGCGCCCGTGCCCGCCTCGACCGCGCCCGCCTCTACCCGCCCGCGCCCGCCTCGACGCCGCCCGAGTCGACCAGGCCTTCCTCAGCTGCGCCGCCCCCGGCCATGGTCAACCTGGGCGCGCCGTCAGGCATGCGGAACCGCGGGAGCGCCCTGCCCAGCTCAGCCAGCTCACCGGCGGTCAGCCAGAGCAGGGTGTCGCCGAACTGCGCGGCCTGCTGCCACTCCTCCGGCTCACCGGGTCTGGCCTCCAGCCAGCGCATCAGGTCGTCGAAGTACCGCTCCGCGATGGCGGAGGCGAGCAGGTCACTGGCCGCTGCCTGGTCGGCGCCCTCGGCTACGTCGGGCCAGGCGGTGAACATGGCGCATGACCGGCCCGATCCGCCGCCGCCCCCAGGCAGCTACCCGCGCACCAGCGTCGTCCTTATCTCGTAGTCCTTATCCGGCCCGCGGACCCGCCACCGCTCCTCGAGTTCGCCGCTCCTTAGGACCCGCCCGGCCATGGCGTAGTGATCGGCGGCGCACGGATGCTCGGCCCGCCAGGCGCCCGAGCGCGGGTCCAGATGGTAGAAGTCGCGGCCATCGGCGAAGAACACGTCGGCGGTCCCGTCGGGCCGGCCCCGGTAGACCAGGCTCCGGCTGGCCGGCCCGCGATGCCCGCCGAACCGCAGCTCGCCCTCCTCGCGGTAGGTCAGCTCCGGCACGCCGACGCGGCCAGCGTCCAGGGGGCTGCCCGAAGGAGCGAACTGCGCCATGCCGCTGAACGTCCCGCTGCACCGCGCGGCATGGTCGACCAGGCGCCGGTGCAGCCGCCAGCGTCCGAGCAGGAAGCCGAGCGCGTCGGGCACCAGCAGGTCAGCGCCAGGCGCAGGCGCGGGGGCGCCCGGCTCGGGCGGCTCAGCCCCAGCTTCCCCCGGCCGGCTCGGTATGCTGCTGAGCGCCCGGAATGTCGCGACTGCCTCGTGGTAGCGTCGCAGCTCGTCCGGCTCCACCTGATCCTGCCTTTCCGTAGGAGGCTCGGCTCGATGTCGCCATCAGATACGCTACGACGCCCGCAACCGCTGGTGCTTGCTGACCTGCTGCCAGGCACGCTCGTGCGGGACGTGGCCCTGGTGGTCGGGGCCGCCGGCTTCGTAGGCCTGCTTGCCCAGCTGTCGATTCACCTGTCCTTCACCCCCGTGCCCATCACGGGCCAGACACTGGGCGTCCTGCTGGCCGGGGCGGCCCTGGGCTGGCGGCGCGCCGCGGCCGCGATGGCCCTGTACGCCGTGGCCGGCATCGCCGGGGTGCCCTGGTTCGCCGGTCACGCTTCCGGCTACGTTGGCGCCTCCTTCGGTTACATCATCGGGTTCTTCCTGGCCGCGATGCTCTGCGGTTACCTGGCCGAGCGGGGCGCGGACCGCTCCGTGCTCCGGTCGGTACCCGCGATGATCGCCGCCGAGGTGATCATCTACGCGGTCGGCGTGACCTGGCTGGCCTTCTACGCGCACCTGGGTGCGGGCACTGCCATCAGCGAGGGGCTGACCCCGTTCCTGGCCGGCGACGCCATCAAGGCCGCGATCGCGGCCGGGCTGCTGCCCGTGGCCTGGGCGCTGGCCGGGCGCCGCCCGTCAGCCCGGCGGCCGGCCCCGGATCAGGGCGGCCCGGACGCCGCGGCATAGCCAGACCCAGAACCCAGGGTCGTAACGATTCCCTCGGCGTCAGCGGCCCGCCAGGCTCGGGACTGGCTGGCTAAGCCGAGCGCGCCGCGAGGTCGGTCAGCGTCTGCCCGAGCGGGGCATCGACGGTGATCATCGCGTGCGCGTCGCCGCGGGTACCGCCCTGGTTGATGATCGCGACGGGCACGGCCGCCTTGGCCGCGTGCCGCACGAACCGGTAACCGGACATCACCGTGAGCGAGGACCCGAGCACCAGCAGGGCGTCGGACCGGCCGACCAGCTCGTAACACTCCTCCACGCGGGGCCTCGGCACGTTCTCGCCGAAGAACACGACGTCGGGCTTGAGCAGGCCGCCACAGCCCAGGCAGTCCACCACGCGGAAGCCGGTTACCTGGTCGTCGGGCAGCACCACGTCCCCGTCGGGGTTGACCCAGGTCACGCTGGCGACCCAGCCGGGATTGGCCGCGCGCAGCCGCCGGTCCAGGTCATCGCGGGGCGTGCGCTCGTCGCAGCCCAGGCAGCGGACCCGGTCCAGGCTCCCGTGCAGCTCGACGACCTGCCGCGCGCCGGCCGCCTGGTGCAGTCCGTCCACGTTCTGCGTGATGATCCCGGCCAGCAGGCCGCGTCGCTCCAGCTCGGCGACCGCGCGGTGGCCGGCATTCGGGACCGCGCGGGCGATGTGCCGCCAGCCCAGGTGGCTGCGGGCCCAGTACCGCTGCCGGGCGGCGGCGGCGGCGGTGAACGCCTGGTAGGTCATCGGCTGGACGCGGCGGGCCAGCCCGGTCGGCCCCCGGTAGTCCGGGATACCCGACTCGGTCGACAGCCCGGCTCCGCTCAGGATCGTGACGTTCCCGTCGGAGACCAGATCAGCCAGCAGCGCCAGCGGCGCGGCCCGCACGTCCCCCGGTCCGCCGGAATCGAGAACCTGTGTCACCCCTTCATGCTGCCTGATCGTCGGGCCTGCTCTGGACCGGGGCCCGCACGGTCAGAGGAGATCGATCAGCATGACGCCCATGGCCAGGCCCATCGCGATCTTGCAGCATATGGCCAGGCGCGGGGCCAGCAGCTGACGGCCCGCCAGGGGCACGCCCGGCGAAGAACCGAGCTGAGCTGGGCCCGCCCCGGCAGGCCGGGCGGCGACGGCGGTACGGACCGGCGCGGGCGGCTGCAGCCGGTCCCCGAGCCAGACCACGTAGCCGCAGATGCACAGGGCCAGGACGAGGCCCAGGGCCGGCAGGCGCGTCCCTCCGGCGGCCCCCGCCACGCCGCTCATGCCGCCCGGTGCCCTGGCCTCCGAGCGCAGGACCGGCACGGCCCACAGCGCGTACAGCATCGCGGCGCAGTCGACCAGGTGGGGCAGCGGATACCGGCAGCAGCGACCCGAGACGCTGAGGTACCCCGTGCCCCGGCAGGCCGGGCGGCGGACCTGGACGGCGCGCCAGCCGAACCAGGCGGCTCCGGCCGCGAAGATCATCTCCCAGGCCGGGATGGGCAGAACAGCCAGTCGCGGGACGAACATCCCGGTCATGGCCACGCCCATCAGGATGTGCACGCCGTCGCCGTCCAGCTCGCCGGGCCGGCCCCGGCGGCGGGAGACGATCAGCCGGCCGATGCTGAACAGCGCCACGGCGACGACCACCGCCGCGAACGCCTGGCCGAGCCACAGCGGCCGGATCATCCCTGCACCCCCTCGGCCCGCGCGGCGCTGAGCGGCCAGAAGGCCAGCGCGAGCAGGACGAGCAGGGGCCCGGAGTTCACGTCCGTGGCCTGCCCGGCCAGGATGGCGCCCAGATCCTGCCCGACGACCCAGATCACCAGTGCCACCGCGACCGCGAGCATGACCGTGACCCGGGCCGCCGTCGCCGGCAGAAAGATCCCCGCCGCGATCCCGGCGAGGAGCACGGCGAGCATCACGGCCGCCGGGAGGCCCCGGTGGGCTAGCAGGCCGGCGGCGCCCCGGTTGACCGACGCCAGCCAGCCGGGCTCGCCCGCCGTCATCCCGGCTACCGTGTCGTGCAGTCCCTGCGCGCTCCGGTTGGCGGCCAGCACCGTGAAGTAGGCCAGGCTGCCCCACAGCAACAGCCATGCCCCGCGCGCGGCGCCGGCTCCCAGCGGGCGGCCGGCCACGAAGGACGCGGGATGGTCTCGCGCGGCGGGCCAGAGCAGCACGGCGAGCAGGGCATACAGGATGACTGCTCCGGGAGCGCCGGTGACCGGGCTGGCCGAGCTGGTCAGCACGCCGCCCAGGCCCTCGCCCAGCCACCACACGGCCACCGACCAGACGACCGACGCGGCCAGCGCGATCCGGACGGTGCTCCGCCAGGCGATCCCGAGGCCCAGGGCCAGCTGGATGGTCGCGAAGGCGGCGTTCGTCGACATCGGGTAGTGCTCGATGAGGCGGGCCGCCCACTGGGCCGGCCCGGCGATCACTGCCGGGTTGCCGGACCCGCCGTGGGCCAGCATCTGGCTGAAGGCCCTGGTGAACATGGCCGACTGATACTGCAGCACGCCGTCGAGGACCCAGATCACGGCCAGGCCGAGCTGCAGCCACCGCCGGGCGTCCGGCGCCTCCCAGGCCGTGTCGCTGCCGGGCTGCGCCCAGGGGGCGTCGCCGTGGTGCTGCGCCGGGGCCGCGTCCTGGGCGGCCGCGGCCTGACTGGTCACGGCATGCCTCCCACGCGGTCATCTTGCCTAAAAGGCCGGCCCTCAATAGGTGAGGAACTGGCGCCAGAAAAGCAGCGAGCCTGCCACTGTGACGATTCCAGCTTAGATTCCCTAGCTGTGTCCAGGCAATAAGATGCGCAGCCCAAGTGGCTAGTACGCAGGCTTTTGACGGCCGTCAGCACCCGGGCGGGGTATTCGGAGAACCCCGCCGTGGTATTTGAGGAACCCGGCCGGGGTATTCACTAAACCCGCTGGGGGTACCGCCGAATTCAAGCCGGACGCCACCCGGCCAGGAGCCGCATCCCCAACGTGATCACGACCGTTTCTCGGCACATAGCGCGGCGAAACGGTCGTGATCACCCAGGAGGACCGGGGGGCGGGCGGGGGGCGCCGGGGCTGTCGGGGACGGCTGGCAGAATGACCGAGGACATGATCGCGCCGGACAGATGAGCCGCCGATGAGCGGTCCCGGGGACCCGCGCGCCCCGGATGAGATCCCGCCGGAGCCGCCGCGCGTCTCCCTGGCCACGGTCGCGCGCGAGTGGGGGCGGATCGGGTGTATCGGGTTCGGCGGCCCGCCGACCCACATCAAGCTGCTGCGTGACCTGTGCGTGCAGCGCCGCGGCTGGCTGGACGCCACCGAGTTCGAGGACGCGATCGCGGTCTGCAACCTGCTGCCCGGGCCGGCGTCCACCCAGCTGGCGATCTGGTGCGCCTGGCGGCTCCGCGGCCGGCCGGGCGCGCTGACCGGCGGCGTCGCCTTCATCGTTCCCGGCCTGATCGTGATCCTTGGCCTGGCCGCGCTGTTCCTGGGCCAGTCCCCGCCGCTGTGGGTCCTCGGGGCGGGGGCAGGCGCCGGGGCCGCCGTCCCGGCCGTGGCCATCCATGCGGGCGCCGGCCTGGTCGGCGCCAGCTGGCAGCGCCGCCAGCGGACCGCTCGCTGGCTGGCCTACCTGATCGCCGGGGGCGCCGCTGCTGCGACGATCGGCGCCTGGCTGGTGCTGGCGCTCCTGGCCTGCGGGGCGATCGAGCTGGCTGCCCAGGCTGCCGCGGGCGGCTGGCCCAGCGCCCGGCGGCCCGCCATCGTGACGGCCCCGCTGCTGGCCGCGGGAGCGATCGGCGGCGGGGTGCTGCTGTCGGTGGCGTGGGTGGCGTTCAAGGTCGGCGCGCTGTCCTACGGCGGGGGATTCGTCATCATTCCGCTGATGCAAGCCGACGCCGTCAGCCACTACCACTGGATGACCGGCGGGCAGTTCCTCAACGCCGTCGCCCTTGGCCAGATCACCCCGGGCCCGGTCGTCCAGACCGTCGCCGTCGTCGGCTATGCCGCCGCCGGCCTGGCGGGCGGGATCCTGGCCTCGGTGGTGGCATTCACCCCGTCGTTCGCGTTCGTCCTGCTCGGTGCGCGCCGCTTCGACCAGATCCGCAGCGACCGCCGGGCTCGCGGCTTCCTCGACGGTGCCGGGCCCGCCGCCATCGGCGCCATCTTCGGCTCGGCCATCCCGCTGGCTCGCGCGCTCACCCATCCCTGGCAGTACGCCGTCCTGGGCGGCGCGCTGGTGCTGCTGCTAGGGCTGCGTCGTGGCGTAGTCGTCACCCTGCTCGGCGCGGGCGCAGCCGGGGTGATCGTCGCGCTGACCGTTACCTCCGCGCTGCGCTAGCGGCGCTGAGCTGGATCGAGTCCAGCCGTCGTCAGGGCCCGCAAGGCGTATCTTGTCCCCGTGACGCCCGCCGTGCAGTCGATGGTCGCCGTGACCTATGTCAGTGACATCGAGTCCTCCCGCGCCTTCTACGAACTGCTCGGCTTCCGCGAGCACTCAGCCGGCCGGGCGGCGACCGCCGGATGGTGCTACCTCGAGCACAACGGGCACTTCGTCCTGCTGGCCACGACTCAGCCGCCACTCGGCGTTCCCCCGATGCCGTTGCTGTTCTACTTCTTCTTCGATGACCTCGATGCCGTCATGGCCACCCTTGGCGCGGCCGGCGTCGAGGTGGAAGCCGGAGGCCATCCGCCGCACGCGCTCGGCGGCGAGGTCCGGGTCACGGATCCCGATGGCAACACCCTGCTGCTCGGCCAGCGCGAGCGGTCGGCGTCCCAGCCGCCGGCCGACGATGACGAGACCTCGTCGCACTTCTCCCTGCTCAGGGAGGCCGCCGCCCTGGTCGCGGAGCGCGGCGGGACGACTGTCACCTGCCAGGTCGGCGAGTCCCACGGCCGGGCGTGCCCGAACCAGGCGGACGTGAAGCTGGCCGACTCCGGCGGGGACGCGGCGTGGGCCTGCCTCGCTCACGCCGACGAGATCCTCATGACGGTTCGGAGCGCGTTCATTGCCAGCCCCGACAACAACGGCCTGGCGGCGTTCCTGGGCCGCCGGCGGTGACCGGGTCCGCCGCGGCGGACCGCCGGGAAGCGGAAAGGCCATGACATATTCCTCACGTTCACCGGGCTCGTGGCCGCCGACGGCCCGCGATCGGTACGGTGAGCAGGCCGGTACCTGCGCGGACGCGCGCACGGCGGCAAGTCGCGGAGGACGGCGGATGCTATGCCGGGCATGACCAGTGGCCTGAATATTAACGATCCGATCGTGGTCGCGGCGTTCCGCTCGGCGCTGCTGCACCAGGGAATCGCCGCCCTGCTGATCTTCGCTGTCCTGTCGGTGGCCTGGGTGGCCATTCGCGAGTGGCGCCCGGCGGCGGCACCCCCGGTCGCGGTGGCGGCCGAGCCGCGGTGGCGTGCGCTGCTGCGGGTCGGCTTCGGGCTGCTGTGGCTGTTCGACGGCATCCTGCAGGCCCAGCCGGCCATGGCCGTCGGCCTTCCCTCGAAGGTCATCCAGCCCGGCGCCAGCAGCTCCCCGCACTGGGTGCAGCACCTAGTCAACTGGGCCGGGATGGCCTGGTCCTATCACCCGGTCCAGGCGGGCGCGGCCGCGGTGTGGATTCAGGTCGGGATCGGCCTGTGGCTGCTATGCGCGGCGCGCGGCCCGCTGTCCCGGCTGGCCGGGGTGGCCAGCGTCGCCTGGGGCCTGGTCGTGTGGGTGTTCGGCGAGTCCTTCGGCGGGATCCTGGCTCCCGGCCTGAGCTGGCTGACCGGCGCTCCCGGCGCGGCCCTCCTCTACTGCGTGGCTGGCGCCCTGGTCGCGCTGCCCGCCAGGTCCTGGCGCAGCCCCTGGCTGCCGAGGCTGTTCGCCGGCGGGACCGGCGTGTTCCTGCTCGGCATGGCGCTGCTCCAGGCCTGGCCCGGACGCGGGTACTGGCAGGGGACCTTCCGGGGCCAGCCAGGATCGCTCACCTCGATGGTCCAGTCGATGTCCGGCACGCCGCAGCCGTCCGCGCTGTCCCGGCTGGTCTCCGGCTTCGGCACGGTCGTCAGCGCGCATGGTTTCGCGGTCAACCTGTTCGTCGTCGCGGCACTGGCCGTCCTCGGCGCCGCGTTCGTCATCGCGGCCCTGCCCGGGCCGGCCCGGTCGCGGCCCTGGCTGATCCGCGCGGCCGTCATCGCGCTGGTGGCGATGAGCCTGGCCGACTGGGTCCTGGTCCAGGACTTCGGCTTCTTCGGCGGGCTCGGCACCGACCCGAACAGCATGATCCCGGTCGGGCTGCTGGCGGTCGCCGCGTACCTGTGCCTGACCGCGGTTCCCGCCCCCGTCGCGGCGCCAGCCGGGGCAGCGCCAGCCCGGGAAGGGATGCAGGAGCGTGTCCCCCGTCCGGGCTGGCGAGCGCGCATCAGGCCGGCCGCCCTCTCGACGTCGTTCGCCGGGGCGGGGGCCCGGACCGTCCTGTCCGTCAGCGCGATCGGCGTCATCCTCCTGGGCGCCGCCCCGATGGCCGCCGCGCAGGCCAGCCCCAGTGCCTCCGCCATCCTGGCCCAGGCCATCGGCGGCGCCAGCGCACCGCTCAACTCCGCTGCGCCAGGCTTCGCGCTGACCGACCAGAACGGCAGGCATGTCACGCTGGCGGGCCTGCGCGGCAAGACGGTGCTGCTTACCTTTCTCGACCCGGTGTGCGTGACCGACTGCCCGCTGGAGGCTCAGGAATTCCGGCAGGCCGGCATCCTGCTCGGCGCCGACGCCAGCAAGGTCGAGCTCGTGGCCGTGAACCTCAATCCGCTGTACCGCAGCATCGCTTACACTCGCGCGTTTGACCGGGAAGAGCAGCTCACCGGCGTGCGGAACTGGCTGTTCCTGACCGGCACTCCGGCCCAGCTGCAGCCGGTGTGGCGGCAGTACGGGGTCGCGTCGCAAACCCTGCCCGGCGGGTCGATGCTCGGGCACAGCGACGTCGCCTTCGTCATCGGCCCGTCCGGGCGCCTGCGGCAGGAACTCAACTTCGACCCGGGGCCCGGCACCGCCGCCACGGAGTCCTCGTTCGCCACCGAGCTGGCCACCTACGCCCGGCAGGCGCTGAGCGCTCGATGAGCAGAGCCAGGATGCGCCCGGGCCGCTGCGCGGCGGCGTGCGCCGCGATCGCCGTCCTGGCCGGGGGGTGTGGCAGCGTCGCCGCCGGGGCGGCGGCACCGGCCGGGCCGCCGGTGTCGCTGCCCCTGGCGACCTCGCTGTCCGCCGGCCAGACGACCTGGGCCGTCATCCCGATGGGGGCGGCATCGGGGCCGAACCTCTTCTGGCAGCTGTTCAAGCTCCCGGCCGGAGGGGCCAGCTGGGCGCTCGCCACGCCACCCGACGTCGCCACCAACGGCGCCATCGCCCTGGGCGTGCAGGCCGGCCAGTCGCTCGTGGCCGGAATCCACCCGAGCCTGCTGCTGGACTTCTCCCCCATCACCAGCACGCCCGACGGGGGCCGGACCTGGTCCGTCGGCGCACCCGACCCCGGCCTGGCCAATGTTCCCGACGCGCTCGCGACCGGCCCGCGCGGCGGGCAGCTGATCGCGCTGAACCGCAGCGGCAGCGCCGAGCTGTCCCGCGGCGGCGGGACCTCGAGCTGGACCACGCTGATCAGCACCAGGGCGCTGAGGGCCACCCCCGCGGGCCGGGCCTGCCAGCTGACCGGGCTGACCGCCGCGGCGTTCGAGCCCTCGGGGCCCCCGGTCCTGGGCGGCATCTGTGCCCGCCCCGGCACGGCCGGAGTCTTCGCCTATCAGGGCGGGACCTGGCATGCGGCCGGGCCGCCGCTGCCGGGGTCACTCAGCGCGCGCCCGACGCAGGTTCTGCGGCTGACCCGGACCGGGAGCCGCCTGACGGCGGTGCTCCAGGCCGGGACCGGGCGGACGGCGAGCCTGCTCACGGCCTGGACGACCGGCAGCACCTGGACGCTGTCCCCGGCGCTGCCACTGCGGGGCCGCTCGGTCGTGTCCAGTTCCTTCGGCAGCACTGGCGGCACGATCGTGGTGCTCAGCGGCGGCCGTGGCGAGCTCCTGGCCGGCCCCGGGGCGTCGTGGCAGCAGCTGCCCAGGCTGCCGCCGGGACGGACGGTCACGCTGGCCCTGCCGGCCGGCGGCGGCGTCGATGCTCTCGCCGCGGCCGGCAGCAGCCTGACGGTCTGGCGGCTGCCCTCCGGCCAGGGCGGTGTGACCTGGAAGCCCGGGGCGACCTCGGAGCACGGGGCGACCTGGAGCAAGACTCAGCAGGTCAAGGTGCCGATCCAGTACGGGTCGTCGGGCTAGGCATGGACGGCCGAGCGGCGGCGCCGCGCTGAGCCGGGGTTCCGGCTAACGGCCAAGATCGCTAGTAACGTCGCTAAGCGCCCGGGTCACCAGCCCGGCGGCTCACTAGCCTCGGGCCGACCGGACCCGAGGACGGCAGCCAGCAGCGGGTATCTTTTCGGCGTGAGCACTCCGGGCCCCGACGCGTTCGTGCTGGGGGCTGGGGTGTCCGGCCTGACGAGCGCTATCTGCCTGGCCGAGTCCGGGCTGACGGTCGCGGTCCAGGGCGCCGAGCTGCCGCATGAGACGACCTCGGTGGTGGCGGGGGCGCTGTGGGGCACGCACCTGGTGGGCGCTGATGACCGCGTGGCCGGGTGGGCGGACGAGACGCGCCGGGTGCTCGTCGAGCTGGCCGGTGACGTGACCACCGGGGTCAGCATCTGCGCGGGCCTGATGGCCGTCCGCCTGCCGCAGGACGCCCCGCCCGACGCACCGGAGGCGCCCGCCGGAGCCGAGGCGGCCGATGCCATCGAGTACGCCCGGTGTGATCCGCGTGACCTGCCGCCGGGCTACGCGGCCGGCTGGCGGCTCGCCGCGCCCCTGGCCAGCATGCCGGCCTACCTCACCTACCTGCGCGACCGGCTGCTGGCGGCCGGCGGCCAGCTGCTGGAGCCGCGCTCGTTCGCGACGCTGGCACAGGTCGCGCAGGGCTGCACCGCTCCGGTGATCGTGAACTGCCCGGGCGCGGGCGCGCACGCGCTGGTGCCCGACCCGTCCGTGACGCCGGTCCGCGGTCAGACGGTAGTGGTGGCCAATCCCGGCATCACGGAGTTCTTCGTGGGCGAGGGCGCGGATCCCGACGACCTCACGTACCTGTTCCCGCACGGTGACACGGTCGTCCTGGGCGGGACTCAGGACTACGGAAACTGGAGCCGGGTACCGGATCCGGCCACGGCCGAGCGGATTCTCGCCGCCTGCGCGGCGGCCGAGCCGCGGCTGGCGGGCGCCACGGTACTGGGCCACCGGGTGGGGCTGCGGCCGACGCGCCCGCGGATCCGCCTGGAGGCCGAGGCCATCTCCGGTGGCCGCCATATCGTCCACAATTACGGCCACGGCGGCGCAGGCGTCTCGCTGGCCTGGGGCTGCGCACGGGATGCCGCCAAGCTCGCCATCGCCGGGCTCGGCTGAGCCGGGGCGGCGCCCGACGGTGGCGGGCTAGCCTACGGCGGCGGGCTGGTCAGAAGCCGGGGAAGACCGCGCGCAGCCGGTCGAGGTCGGCCGGATCGCCGGTGACCGTCGCCGGGGTGTGCTCGGGGTCAAGGCGGCCGTAGGCCAGCCGCAGCAGCGCCTCGGCCGGCATGGTGACCTCGCCCACGCGCGCACCGGTGCCGCCCTCGGGCCACTCGGTCATGGTCACCGCGTCCGTCGTGGCCAGCAGGTAGTCACGGTCCGGGTCGGTCGTCCGAATCCGGACGGCGAACGGCTCGTCCAGCGGCTTGCCGAGCCGCGGGGCCAGGAACTCCGGCACGTTGTCGATCAGCAGGTCGACCGCGTCCGGGGAGACGGTGGCGGCCGGGTCCAGCCGCTCGGCCACGTCCCAGGTATGCAGGGCATGCTCGCCGAGCCGGAGTCGGATGAAGCCGATCGCGTCCAGGATCATGCCGCCGAAAAACGACATGCTGATCCGGCTGAGCTGCTCGTCGGACAGCCCTTCCATCGCCTCGACGTTCCGCTCGTCGGCGACCAGGGAGTCGGCGGCCTGCTGCTCGGGGGTCTTGGCGTTCCAGACATCCCAGACGGGCGGAAAGCTGTCGGGGGCGGCCTGCTCGCCCTCGCCGAGCGCGCCGGGCAGCATCATGAGCCCGATCTCCGCGCCGCTGCCCAGATGCGACAGGACCTGCGCGATCGTCCAGTCGCTGCAGTAGGACCCGCCCCGGATCTGCTCGGGAATCAGCTCCCCGACGAGGCCGGTCAGCCGCTCGTGCGAGTTGCGCAGGGCGGCGATCCACGTGCGGGGATCCGACTGCATGATCCACTCCCTCTCTGTAAGCCGAACGGCAGCCTACGGCACCCGGGTCAGCCCGATGGAGTTGCCCTTAGGATCAGCTGGGTGAGCACAGTGACGACGATGCAGATCGGTTTCGGGGCGCCGGTGTCGGGCGCCTGGGCGACCCCGCAGAACCTTGCCTCGTTCGCGGCCCGGGCCGAGGAGGCGGGGTATGCGTCGCTCTGGAGTTTCCAGCGGCTGCTGATCCCCGAGGACAAGGCCGCCAGCATGGAGCCGGTGTATCACAGCGTGCTCGATCCGATGGCGGCCCTGGCCTACGCCGCGGCGGTCACCTCGCGGATCCGGCTGGGCGTGGCGGTGATCAACGCGCCTTACGTCTCCCCCGGCTACCTGGCCAAGCAGGCCGCGTCGCTGGACGTGCTCAGCGGCGGCCGCCACGACCTCGGTCTCGGGATCGGCTGGATGCCGGAGGAGTTCGCGCTGACCGGGGCGTCCATGGCCCGGCGCGGAGCCCGCACCAGGGAGTTCATCGAGGTGCTGCGCACCCTGTGGACACCGGGCGTCAGCGAGTACGAAGGCGAGTTCTATCAGGTCCCGCGCGGGACCATGGCTCCGCCGCCGGTGCAGCCCGGCGGTCCGCCGATCCTGCTGGGCGGGATGGCCCGGCCGGCGCTGGAGCGAGTCGGCCGGCTCGCGGATGGCTGGGTCACCTCCAGCCGGACCGACCTGGCCCGGGTGGGCGAGCTGATCAAGATCGTCCAGGACTCGGCGGCCGCGGCGGGCCGCGACCCGGCGGCGCTGCGGGTCATCTGCCGAGGCGTGGTTCGTGCGGGTACCGAGGAAACCGGTCCCGACGGGCAGCGGGTGCCGCTGTCGGGCAGTTACGAGCAGATCCGGGCCGACACCCAGCAGCTGGCCGAGCAGGGCGTGACGGAGGTCTTCTACGACCTGAACTGGGACCGGCAGGTCGGTGCCCCCGACGCGGATCCGGCCGCCGCCACGGCCCGCGCGGCCGAGATCCTCGAGGCCCTCGCGCCCGGCAGCTGAGCCGGGCGGCTCGGAGACCGCCCCGCAGCCGCGGCGCTGACGGGCCGGGGCCGGGGCCTGGGTCGCCCGCGCAAAGGGCCGGGGGCGGCAGTCAGGAGGCGGGCAAGCCGGTGCTGGCCGGCTCCAGGCCGTTGCTGTGCGCGATGGCGGCCGCCTCGGTGCGGGTGGACGCGCCGAGCTTGGCCAGGATGTTGGACACGTGCACGCTGGCCGTCTTGGGGGCGATGAACAGGGCCGCGGCAATCTCGCGGTTGGAAAGGCCGACCGCGAGCAACCGCAGCACCTCCACTTCGCGGCTGGTCAGGCCCGCGAGCGGGCCGCGGCCCGCGCTGCCGGGCGGAGCCGCGCGGCCGGCGCGCGCCACGGTCAGCCGGGCCCGCCGGCCGAGCTCGCGCAGCGCCTCGCGCAGCGGCACCGCGCCCAGGTCGTCCGCGGCGGCCACGGCCAGCGTCCACTCACGCTGCGCCTCGTCGCGCCGGCCGGCCTCCGCGAGTGCCTCGGCCAGCCGCCAGCGCGACCGGGCGGCCTCGTAGACGAATCCGGGGCCGAACGCGTCGAGGACCGCCTGCCATGCCCCGGGATCGTTGTCGCCCTGAGCGCGGCGCCACTCCGCCTCGGCCCGGGCCAGCCAGCCCTGCCCGTCCACGCCGAGCCCGGCGCGCGCGCGGCCATGGTGGCCGGCCCCCGCTCTGGCGAACTCCACCACCCGGCCCGCCTCCCGGACGGCTGCCTGCGCCGCGGCCGCGTCGCCGCGGCCCCGCGCCTGCACGGCCTGGTCGGCGAGTGCGGCCAGCCACACCGCGGCGGCCCGGATTAGCTGCGGTGCGCCGGGGCCGCCCCACGCGGTCGCCGCGCGGACGGTCGCCTCCGACTCCGCAGCCGCGGTCTGGATGTCGCCCTGCCAGTAGGCGCGCTCGGCCAGCAGCCCGCGGACGATGTACTCGACGAACTGATCGCGGGCGATGAACGGCTCCAGCCAGGGCCGCCGCGCGTCCACCGTGTCAGCTCCCTGGGCCACGGCGATGAACAGGGCCATGGCGGACAGCCGCGCCTCGGCCTCGCTGGCCACCCGGACCGCGAACCCGTCGGCGATCTCCTGCGCGTGGTCCCAGGAGCCATCGGTGAAATGCGCCAGGTAATGCAGGTACTGCAGGTCGAAGCCGTACGGCGCCATGGTGAGGCCGGCCTCGTCGGCGCGCAGGATGCCCTCGTGCGCGGTGGCGCTCGCGGCGGCCACGTTGCCGCGCTCCAGGTGAATCCGGGCGAGCTGGAACGCCGCGCGCAGCTCCACCCCGATCACTCCTGCCCGGCGCGCCTGCGCCAGCGCGCGCGAGTACGAGGCGACGGCCGTCTTGATCCGGCCGCTGCGCTCGGCCAGCAGGCCGAGCGTCACCAGGGCGTCGGCCACCGCCCACGGCGCGCCCGCGGCCCGGCCGGCCGCGCGGGCCTCCTCAGCAGCCGCGCGGGCCTGGCTGGTGTCCTGCTCGGAGATCAGCGTCCGGGCCAGCGTGGCCAGCGCGCTGGCCCGGACGCTGCTGCGCAGCTGCGCAGCCGGCTCGCCCTCGGCCGGCCGCCCGTCCGGCGCCGGCCCGTCCGCAGGCGGGTCATCCGCGGGCAGCCCGTTCGGCGGCAGGGCCGCTACCGCCGCGCGGGCCGCGGCCAGGGCGGCGGCATCCTCGTCGAGGTCCAGCAGGAAGTAAGCCAGCCGCTCGTTGGCCCGGCTCACCAGCACCGGGTCGGCGCCCGGACCCAGATAACTCAGCAGGCTGCGCAGCTGCTGCGCGGCGCGGCTGATGTCCCCGGTATCGGCGGCGGTCAGGGCCGAGCGCAGCGCCAGCTCCCCCCGCTCGATGCCGCCGAGGCTGGCCGGCTCGCTGACCCGCTCCCACAGCGAGAGCGCCAGGTCGTAGTGACGGTGCGCCTCGCCCGGCGCGGCCAGCCGCTCGGCCTCCGCGCCGGCCTGCACCGACGCGGCAAACGCTCTGGGTATGTCGTGACTGGCCAGGGCATGGTAGGCCAGCTCCGCCATGGCGCCCGGGGCCGCCGCGAGCAGGCGGTCTTCGGAGAGCAGCTCCGCCAGCAGTGCGTGCAGGCGGGTCCGCTCGCCGGGCAGCAGGTCCGCGTAAATGGCCTCGCGCAGCAGCGCGTGCCGGAACGACAGGCCTTGCTCGTCGGGGACGAGCAGCTGCAGGACGACCGCCTCCCGCACGGCGTCCTCGTAGTCCCGGGCGGGCAGCCCGCTCGCCCGCATGACCAGCTCGTCGTCGACGTGCCGGCCCGCCGCCGCGGCCACCCGGAGCACCCGCTGCGCCGCGGCCGACAGCCGCTCCGTCCGGGCCAGCAGCAGGTCCGCTAGCCCGGCCGGCAGCATGGCGCTGCCGGGCCCGGCGGCCAGCAGCTCCTCGGCGTAGTACGGATTGCCTTCCGCTCGGTCGATCACGCTGGCCAGGACCTGCGGCGCGAGCTGGCTTCCGGACAGCGTGATCAGGTGCTCGAACATCGCCGCGGAGTCCAGCGGGCGCAGGTCCACCGCGGTGACGCTGGGCAGCCTCAGCAGCTCGGTGACGACCCCCCGGAGCGGGTGCTTGCGGTGCAGGTCATCGGTCCGGTAGGTCGCCACCACGGCGATCCGCTCCCGGTGCAGCACCCGGCTCAGGAACGTCACCAGGTCACGTGTCGAGCGGTCAGCCCAGTGCAGGTCTTCCAGGACCAGCAGGACCGGGGCGGTCTCGGCCAGCTCGCTGAGCATGCCCAGCACCGCGCCGAACAGCTGCTGGCGGGCGATGCCCGGCAGGTCCCCGCCATCGGGGCGGAGGGCCTGGCGGTCGGGCAGCAGCTGGGACAGGACCGGGCGGGCGGCGAGCGCCTCCAGCAGCGGACCGCGCGCCGACGGCCGGGTGGCCGCATCGCGGAGCGCATCGGCGAGCGGCAGGTACGGGACCGTGTCCGCGAGCTCCGCGCAGCGGCCCGACAGCACCGTAAAGCCGCGGCCGGTCGCGGCCGCGGCGAGCTCGGTCACCAGCCGGGTCTTACCGACGCCCGCGTCCCCGCTGACCAGCACGACGACAGGCTGGCCGGCGTCGGCGGCGGCCAGCAGCCCGGTCAGGCGGCCTAGCTCCCCGGAGCGCCCGACGAGCGGAGCCTGAGAAGTTGGCAGCACCTGTCCAGTATCCCAGCCGCCTCGGACACTTCCCGCCCCGCTGCCCCGGCCACCTCGCCGGCCACCTCGCCGGCCGCCTCCGCCGCCAGCCGCGTCCGCGAGTCGTCGCCGCCACCCCGCCCCCAGCCGCGTCCGCAGGCGCCACCGCCGCCAGCCCGATCATCCTGAAGCCTTTTGTGGGTCTGGACCCCCAAAAGGCTTCAGGATCTGGCCGTCCCGGGCGCCAGGCACCGACCGATGCCGCAGGGCGCCGCGCCCTGCTGCCGCAGGGCGCCCCTGTGCTCCCCGCGCGCCTGTGCTCCCCCCGCGCCTGTACTCCCTGGCGCTTCCTGTACTCCGCGCCGCCGTCCGCGGCCGCCGCTATGCCGCCTGAGCAGTCCCGATAGCCGGCAACCCCGCCGGATGCGGGACCGCGCATTTCTGCAGCTACAGGTACGGCAACGGCGGCAGCATCTGCTACAACACCGGCAGCAGCATCTCCTCGTGGTCAAGCTCCTGCCGGACCGTCGACTCGGTCTACAACAACGGCGCCGCCGCCGCGGTCCGCCTGTACTACTACACCGGCTACAGCGGAGCGTGGTACTGCCTGGGCAACGGCAAGTACCTGCTGCACATGACGGCCAACGCATTCAACCAGGGGTCCGGACAGGCCGGCTACCGCCAGCCGATGGCCAATCACGTGAGGTCATCCGGGCTCGGCAGCCCCTGCTCCTAGCGGATGCCGTGCCAGGTGATCCCTGGCGGCGCGTGACGGTGTCCAGGACCGCCCGGCGGCGCGCCCGCCGGGCGGGTCCTGCGATCACATCGCCTCAGGCCGCGCTCCGGTCATGCTCGGGCCGCGGCGTCGCGCACCTTCGCCGCGGTCCTGGCCCAGCCTCGGGCCGTGGCGGCCGCGTTCCACTTCAGCGCGCCGGCCAGGTCCCTGGCCCGCTCGGCCGCCGTGTAGTCGCCGCGCGCGGCGATCCGGCGGACCGCCAGGTCCAGGTCGTTGCCGCTGGCCTCGAGCACCAGCGAGAAGTCGCGGCGCACGGGGGCGCACAGGTCGTAGCCCAGGCCGCGGTGCAGCCGCGGGAACAGCGGCTTGTAGAGCCGGGCCCGCTCATGCAGCCCCGAGGAATGCGACATCGGGTTCTTCGGCCGCTCGCGGACGTAGCCGGGCAGCAGGTCCGCGAACGCCTCGCGCAGGATCCACTTCTCCTGCCCGTCGCGCACCTTCAGGCCCATGGGCAGCCGCATGGCCAGCTCGACCAGCGGCAGGTCCAGGAACGGCACCCGCGCCTCGACGCCGTGGCCCATGCTGATGCGGTCGACGCGCTGCAGCTCGGTCCGGGCCAGGTTCCTGATCTTGTGCAGGAACAGCCGCCGGGCCTGCTCGGGGCTGGTCCGGTCGTACATCGGGTAGCCGCCGAAAAGCTCATCGGAGCCGTCTCCGGTGAGCACCACCTTGATCCCGGCGTCGTGGATGCGCCGGAACAGCGGTACGCAGGCCACGGCATTGATGATGTCGCCGTACTCGGTGAGCTCCGACATGGCGATGGCCTCGCGGATGGCGGCCAGCCGGATCTCGCGGGGCGAGATCTCGATCACCTCGTGCGGCACCCGGAGGTCGGCGCACAGCCGCCGGGCGTAGCGCAGGTCGTCGCTGCCCGGCGCGCCCACCGTGAACGCGACGCAGTTCGGGTGCATGTCCGCGGCGTTCAGCAGCGTCAGCGAGCTGTCCAGGCCACCGGACAGGATCACGCCCACCGGCAGGTCGGTGTCCACCCGGACCCGCACGCTGTCCTCGAACGCGGCCCGCACCAGCTTGGCCGCCTCGCCCGGGTCCGTGACCGGCTGGGCGGCAGCGCCGAGCGCGAGCAGGTCCACGTAGGCGCTGATCCGCGGCTCGCCGTCGGCGGCCGCCCAGCCATGATGGCCCGGCGGCAGCTCGCGGACCGGTGCCTGCAGCGGGACCAGGGCCTTGATCTCCGACGCCACGTGCAGCCGGCCGTCGCGGTGGGCCCAGTACAGGGGCTTGACGCCGAGCGGATCGCGGGCCAGGTACACGCGCCGCGCGGCCATGTCGGCCAGCGCCAGCGCGAACTCGCCGCGGAACCGGCCGACGGCCTGGTCACCCCACTGGCGCAGCGCCTCGAAGACGACCTCGGTGTCGCTGGCGCCGCGAAAGGAGCGGCCCAGGCTCAGCAGCTCGGCCCGCAGCTCGCGGTAGTTGAAGAGCTCGCCGTTGTAGCACAGGACCCAGCGGCTGCGCGCACCCCGGCTGGGCACGTCCTCGCCGTCGGCGGAGGTCCATGGCTGCACCGCGTGGGCGCGATCGACGATCCGCAGGCGCTGGGTGCCCGCCAGGAGGCCGGGCTGGCGGGCCACCTCCAGGGACTCGCCGCGGGGGGCCAGCACGCCGAGCATGTGGCGGAAGACCTCGTCGTCGGCCCCAGGGCTCTCAGCCCCGGTGCTGCCAGCCCCGGTGCTGCCAGCCCCGGTGCTGCCCACCCCGGGCCCCAGGATGAGCGCGATCCCGCACATCAGTCAGCCACCCGCCCGGGACACCGGCACCAGACGCGATCCGTAGGTCACGCCGGGCCGCAGGCACACGTGCCAGACCTGGCCCTCGTCAATGACGTTGATGTCGCCCTGCGCCTGGCGCTCCAGCAGGACCCGCTGCAGGGCCTGCTGCGCGCCGAACCGGCCGAACCAGGCCATCTCGACGTCCGCCGCGCAGCCCACGCAATGCGAGCTGGGCAGCAGCGCGGCATAGCCGAGGGCCCGCAGCCGCCGCTGGTGCTCGACGCTGCGAGCCAGGCTGGTCACCCACAGCGGCGGCGTGCCGCGCGGCGCCAGCTCGGCGAACTGACCGGCGATCTGGTTGAGCAGGGCCACCGCCTGCGGCCGGGCCCGGGCCAGCCACAGGCCGGCCGTCATCGGCTTGCGGCCGGGCATGGCCCGCCGCTCGACCGACCGGGCCGCGCGGCCGACCAGCGACCCGGCCTGGTGCCGGTACTGGAACCGCAGCAGGCCGCCCTGCCGGAGCGCGTCCAGGTCCAGCAGGTCGGGGGCGTCCAGCACGGCGTCGTCGGTCGGGTAGGCGCTCTCCCGGCCCCACCACATCGCGTCGATCTGGGCCAGCAGCGAGATCCGGGTCAGGGAGGCCAGGCTCGCCGCCGAGCTGCGCGCGCTGGGCCGGTAGCCGCGGACCTCGGCCAGCAGCCGCTCCAGCGCCCCGGCCGCGCCCTGCGGGGTCTGGACCAGGACCGGCGCGATATCGGGCACCGCCAGTCGGCCGGACAGGAACCGGACCGCCATGTGGGGACTGGCGCCGGCGCCACTGCGTTCAAACGAGGCGACCAGGTCGGTCACCGCCGCCCGGTAGGCAGTCAGGTCGGGTTCCTGCGCCGGGGCGTAGCCGAGCGCGGCCGCGCCTTGTGCCGCCAGTCCGGCCCCCGGTTCCTGTCCGTCGCCTAGCCACATCGTCACGAGCTCCCCCCCGCTAGCTCGGCTCCTTTACGGCGGTAACGCCGCCAGGTAGCCGCTGCGCCTCGTCACGTGCCGCAGCTCCGCGTACACGATTCTGAGGACAGAGAGTAACAGGTTGACTCCGAAAAGTGACTCAGCTGTGATGAGTCGCGGCTTGACTTAGCCGCTGGCTGTGCCGCGACCCGTGCCGCTGGCCGTCTCGCTAGCTGTGCTGCAGGACCTGCTGCGGCTGGTCGGGCACCGCCGGCTGGAGCTGACGGCCCAGCCAGGTCAGCGCCTGCGGCAGCTCCCGCTGCCAGGTGCCGAAGTTGTGACCGCCCTGGGCCAGGATGAGCGAGTAGCCCCGCATCGGCGGCTGGATCAGCCGCAGGAACGCCCTGGTGCCCGGGAAGGTCTTCTCCCCCACCCTGCTGGAGGTGGCCAGCAGCGACACCGGCGGGGCAGGCAGGTGCTCCAGCCTCCAGCCGAGGTCGTTCTCGTGCCGGTAGCCCAGGCTGCCGCCGTAGAGGTTGCCGGTGGTGCTGTCTCGCACCGCGGCGTAGTAGCCGGCCAGGGACACCGCGGACCGGAACTGGTAGGGGTTCAGCATGGCCAGCTTGGCCGCGCAGTACCCGCCCGTCGAGTAGCCGATCAGGCCCCAGGCCGCGCCCTGGTGCTCGACCCGGAACGACTGCTCGATCGCGCGCGGCACGTCCTGGGCGAAGAACGATTCCACCTGCGGGCCCGCCGGGATGTTGGTGCACTCGGTGTCGCGCGGCATCGCCACCGACACGTTCATCATCACGTAGACGGCCGGCGGCAGCCGCCCGGCCGCGACCAGGCTCGCCGCCTCGGAGGGCAGCGCGAGTCGCTTGACGATGCTCCAGGACGCACCCGGATACCCGGTGAGCGCCAGCACGACTGGGAACCGGGCTCGGGCGTAGGCGCGCTGGAAGTACTGCGGCGGCAGGTAGACGTAGTCGCCGCGGGCGGTGATCCCGGTTCGCTGGCCGATCATCGATACCAGCAGCAGGCGGCCGACAACGGCGGCGCTCGTGCTGGCGCGCGGCCTCAGGCCGGCGACGTCCGGCCCCGGCGGTCCCAGCGGGAGCGGCGGCGGCAGGCCCGGCGCGGCGACCGCGCGCGGGCGCAGCCCAGGGCCGAGCGCGGCGTACTGGGGGGCCTCGGCGGGCAGCACCTGACCACCGGGCAGCGGTCCGGGCTCGGTCATGTTGATGACCAGCGAGCGGGCCCGGCCGCCGGGGCCGCTGCCCGCCGCGCCCGGCCGGTTCGCGGCGGCGGGCACCGCCGGCGGGCTAGCGCCGCCCAGGAGCTGGACCCAGGAGCCGTAGAAGCCGAAGTAGCCGTTCAGGCAGACCAGGAACGCCGCGATCACGAGCAGCTGGCTGCCCGCGATCAGGCCCAGGCGGGCCGCGGCGTGGGTGAGGTCCCGGGCAGCCGCCTTGGGCCAGAGCCACACCACGGCGGCCAGCGAGGCCGCGGCAGCGGCGATCATCACGACCTCGAAGAAGCCGCTGTCCAGTCCCATCGCCGCTCCTTCCTACCTCGGCCCCGCGGTGAGTGGCGCGGGCGCCCGCAGCACGGCGCCGATCCAGTCCAGGACCGGGGTCAGCGGCCAGCGGCCAGGCGCCAGGCTGGCCGACGCCACGTGCATCGGGGGCCGGGCCAGGGCCGCGAGCTCGCGGGCCGGACCGAGGCCCGGGGCCGCCCCGGGGCCGGCGACCAGCACCGAGAGCGGCTGGGGCGGCAGGTGCCGCAGCTGCCACAGCAGGTCGTCTTGCTGGCTCAGCTGAGGGCTGCCCGCGGCGCCCGGCCCGGGCGGGCGGGCGTAGCTGGCGGGCGGCGCGGCAGCGACCGAGAACACCCCGGAGTCGTCCAGCGCGAGCTGCAGCGCGCAGTAGCCTCCCGACTGGTCGCCGAGCAGCGCCCACTGGCTGGCCGAGGAACTGGCGGCCGCCGCGGTCTGCAGCACGCGCGGAACGTCCTGGGCGAAGAACGTCTGCGCCTGGACGCCGCCCGGCTGATTCAGGCAGCCCTGGTCGGACGAGCTCAGCCCGGCGGGCAGGAAGAGCAGGATGGCCGGCGGCAGCCGGCCGGCGGCGATCTGCGCGGCCGCGGCGGCGGCCAGGCTGAGCGCCCCGTACGGCGCGGAGCGGTCGGCACCCCGGTTACTGATAACGACGATCACCGGGAACAGACGGCGGCTGGCGCGGCCGCCATATCCGGGCGGCAGGAAGAGATGACCGGACACGGTCAGTCCCGACAGCGCGCCGTGGATCCGGACGCTGTCCAGCCGGCCGCCGACTCGCGGCAGGCCCGGCACCGTGACGGCGGACCGGCTCAGCACGGTCAGTGAGTCGGCCGGACCGGCGCTGCCGCCCGCCGCGGCGTGCACCGTCCCGCCGCCGGTGTCGGATCCCGCCAGGTCAGACCAGGAGGAGTAGAAGACCAGCGAGTTGTTGACCAGGACGAACACCAGGCCGAGCACGCTAGCCTGCAGGGCGCACAGGCCGATGGCCCGCAGCGCGACCCGGCGCGCGCCGCGGCCCGCCAGCCGCCGCCAGCCGAGCAGGATCCCGGCCAGCAGGACCGTGACCGTCGTGCCCAGCGCAACCGCCAGTAAGGGGCTCGTCAGTGCCATCTGATCTGCCCCGCGCGTTCAGGTCTCCAGCGACGCCCCACGGTTCCAGTTCTAACATGAAACGGACTTCCGGCCCGAGTCAGTTATTCCCTGCAGGCAGCCCTGGAGCCGGACCCAGGCGGGCCCGGCCAGAGCCTGGCTGGCTCTGGCCGGGCCCGATGCCGGCGTGCGGTTGTTACGAGGCGAACTTCGATGGCATCGACGAGGCGATGCCCTGGGCCAGGACCGCGCCTGTGCCGGCCATGTGGTCCTCGGCCACCTGCAGGTTGGCGCTGGCCGCCGGGCTGCCCGCCACGATCGAGTTGATCGCGGTCTCCAGCGTGGTCACGTGCCCCTGCAGGTCCGCTGCCACCGCGGAAGCGGGAAGCTTGGTCGCGCTGGCGACGAAGGCGGCGAACTGGGAGATGTAGCCGGCCAGGTCCTTCTTAGCCGCGTTGGTCTTCGCGGTGTTCTTGGTGGCCACGCCCAGGGTGTAGTTGACGAAGAAGCCGATATGGGCGTTCCACAGCTTGAGGAACTGCGTCTTCGCCGCCGGGCCGTAGACGCTGCCGATGGCATCACCGAGCTGGTTGGTGTTGTCCGACAGCGCGGAGATCGCGCCCTTGACCTCGGGGTTGCTCAGATTGCCGCCGGCGGCCACTGCCGTCTGCACGACGAACGCGGTCGCGGCGACGTGCTGGATGAGCAGGCCGGTCAGGGCGGCCCGCAGCGTTGAGCTGGCGCCCGTCACGTTACCGGAGATGCTCTTGGAGGTGGCGATGCCCTTGGCCAGGACCTCGGCCGTGCCGCTCATGTGCATGGCGGCCATCTCGATCTTCTGGCCCGCGTCGGGGCTCTTGGCCACGATCGCGTTGATGGCGGTCTCCAGCGTCGAGACGTGGCCCTGCAGGTCCGCCGCCACCGCTGAGGCGGGAAGCTTGGTCGCCCCGGCGACGAAGGTACTGAACTGCGTGATGTAGCCAGCCAGGTCCTTCTTCGCGGTCGCCACCTGGGACTGGCTGTGTCCGGCCACGCCCAGGGTGTAGTTCACGAAGAAGCCGATGTGCGCGCGCCACAGCTTGAGGAACTGGGTCTGCGCCGCCGTGCCGTAGACGCTGCCGATGGCCTTGCCGAGTCCCTGGGTGTTCAGGTCCAGGGCGGCCAGCGCCGCCTTGGTCTGCGCGGACGTCGCGCCCTTGGTGATCGCCGTCTGCACCACGTTGGCGGTCAGGTCGACGTGCTCGACCAGGAGCTGGTCTAGCCCGGCGTAGAGCTGGGCGGCCGCGGTGTTGGTCATCGCGGCGGTGCCAGCCGATGGCGTCATCGACGCATGCATGCTGCTGCTCGGCGAGGCCGAGTGCGAGGAGCTGTTGCTTGCGGAGCTCCCGCTGCTGCCGCAGGCGGTGGCGGCCAGGGCCAGCGCGGCCAGGCCGACACTGCCGCGGATAAGGGTCTTGTTCTGCATCGAGATCTCACCTTCGGATCGGGGAAGTCCGTCCGAAAGGTTCGCCGCCAGCGGCGGATCGGTTCAGCCGGCGGCCTCGGCTAGGAGGTGACCTGGCCGAGCGCGACCGGGGGCGACGGGTGCGCCGGGATGGTCCGGCCGGGCTCGAGACTGACGGCGAAGGCCCAGGTGCCGTGGTAGGGAACGGCCAGCGAGCCGATCCGGACGGGCCGGCCGGCGTGGCCGCGGACGTCGAACGACCCGACGGCCAGCGGGGTGTGCGCGCCGGTGATCTGCCAGAGCACGTAGACGTACCGCGCCTCGTTGTCCGCGGGCAGGCCGGAGGGGACCAGCCAGACTGTCTGGCCGACGATCATGACCTGGCCGGCGGTCGCGTGGGTGCGCGAGTCGGTCAGCACGACCTGCGGGCACGTCCGGTGAGTCAGGCAGCTGCCGGCGTGGCCGGCCACCGGCGTGGTCGGGCCGCCGGTCGCTGCCAGGCCGCCCCAGACCGCCCCGCCGGCCACCAGCACGGCGGCCGCCGCGGCGCTGGCGATGGTGACCAGCCGCCGGCGGTGCTGGTGCTGGCTCCGGTGCCGCGGCTGGCTGCGGGCCTGGTCCGGGTGGTGAGACTCGGCCGGGTCGCGAGGCTGGGCCCGCCGCGCCGACAGGTCGGTCACCCCGGCGGGGGGCGATTCCGCGATCGCGGCCATGATCCGCTGGCCGAGCAGCGGGCTCGGCTCGACGGCCGACCAGTCGTCGGCCAGCGCCGCCGCCACTTCCGTGAAGTCACTGAGCGCGTCCCGGCACCGCGGGCAGGTCGCCAGGTGGGCCAGGAACTGCTGCTCGTCCTCGGGGTCCAGGGCGTGCAGGGCGTAACCGGCGGCCAGCTCATCGAAGTGAGCGTGCTCCTGCGTCGCGTCGGTCACGGTGCCCCCTCCCCTGGCAGGCCGGCGAGCGGGGCGAGCCGGAGCCGCAGCCGTCGCATGGCGGCGAACATCCGGGTCTTGACGGTGCCCAGGGGCACGCCGGTGAGCTCCGCTATCTGACTTTGGGTATATCCCCCGAAGTAGGCCAGCGTCAAAGCCTGGCGCTGTGGCTCGGGCAGTTCCAGGAGCGCGGCCCGGATCTCCGCGGCCTGGATCTCGTTCCAGGCGGCGGCGGCCGGATCCTCGCTGGTCGGCGGGTCGACGGTCTGCTGGACCTTCTGGGCATCCTGGCGGCGCTGCTCGGCCGCCTCCCGGCGCACCATGTCGACGGCCTTGTGATGGGTCAGGCCCAGCAGCCAGCTGCGCACGGTGCCGCGGCCGCGCAGATACGATTCCGGCGCCCGCCACAGGCCGACAAATGCCTCCTGAACGGCGTCCTCCGCCAGCGTGACGCTCGCGGTAATCTGCCGCGCGAGCCGGTAGCAGGCCGACCCGTGCCGCCGGTACAGGGCGGCCAGAGCCTCCTGGTCGCCCCCGGCGATCAGGTCCATCAGCGCGGCGTCGGCCGGCTCCGGCGCCTGGCCGCCATCCCCGGCGAATTCTCTCCCGATTCGCGTCATCACCCTAGGTATTCGCCGCTCGGTGCCCGCCGGATTGGCCGGCCCGGTCGCGAGCCTGATCACGAGACCACGAAGGCACCGACCATGCCGGCACTCTGGTGGTACTGGCAATGGAACGCGTAGTGGCCGGGATGCTTGAACGTCACGGTGAAGGAGACGCTGCCCGAGCCGGGGGCGCCGGTCACCGTGGCCGAGGTCACGCCAAGGCCGGGGATGACGATGTTGTGCGGGTACGAGCCCATGTCCTTGAGGGTGATCTTGACCGTCCCCGTCCGGACATGCACGGTCATCGGCGCGAACCGCAGCGAGCTGTTGCCCGTGATCGTGACCAACTGGCTGGCGCCGGCCGCCCCGGATCCGCCCGAGCTGGCTGGCGCCGAGCTGGCTGGCGTCGCGCTGGCTGACGGGCTGGAGCTAGGCGCCGCGGGGGCGGCGCTTGCGCAGCCAGCCAGCGTGATCATGGCCGTTACCACGCCCGCGGCCAGGAATCCCGGCCAGCGCGGCGTCAGCTTCGGGCTCATCGCGGGCTCCGCATGGACGTCTCGTCTCTCTCGACAGCTTGCTGACAGGGGGTATTCGCAGCATGAGCCGTCCAGGTTCATGATCATCCGGACCGGGTTCCGTATCTGCCCGGCGGCCGGGCCGGGCCAGGTACAGGGTGATGCCCAGGCCCGCGATCATCGGAGTCCACCAGGTCCAGGGGCCCCGCCAGGTGAGCTGGGAGGCGAAGGTGAGCGTCGCCGCGACGAGGGCCGTCGCGATGAGGCGGGACCAGCTCCTGGCTGCCGTTATCAGGGCGACGGCCAGCACGGGCCACAGATAGTAGGCCACCATCACGGGCTCGAACACCGAGCGGAGCGCCAGCGTCACCGCCACCCACCACAGCAGCTCCTGGAGGGTTCCCGCGCCCCACGGCGCACAGTCCCTGGCCGCCCGCCAGCCGCGCCCGGCGGCGACGGCGCAGCCGCAGGCCACCAGGATGGCCAGCACCCGGGCCGGCCCGGAGGCCACCGCGCCATGGGCCAGCCGGGGAGCCAGGAACAACCAGGGAGTGGGATGGTCGATGGCGGGCCAGTTGGGCTGGCGGGTCACGGCGCTGACGGTGGCGCTCCAGTTCGCTGCGGCGGCGGCGCCCAGCAGCAGCACCCCGGGGACAGCGGCCCTGGTCAGGAAGCCGGGCAGGCGCCCCGGCCGGATCGCCATCACGATGACGGGCAGCGCCAGCAGCACGAGCGGCTGCACGGCGGCCGCCGCGCCGATCAGCCACGCGGACCGGGCCTGCCGGCCCCGCGACAGCGCCAGGATGCCGTACAGCAGCAGGCCCACCGCGACGGCGTCCTCGGGGTGACCCCAGCGCACCGAGACGCCCCACAGGGCCACGGCCCCCGCGGCGGCCAGCAGCGCCCGCCTGGGCCGGGACACGCCCAGCTGCTCGGCCAGGGCATCGGCGGCGAACAGCGCCACGGCGGAGATAGCGGTCTCGTAGGGCCCGGCCAGCAGCCAGGCACCCGGATGCGGGTTGTGCGGGCCCTGAATCTGGAGCGAAAGTCCCGCCGCGTCCAGGATGGCGACGACCGGGACGAGGATCATGGCCGCGCCGGGAAAGCCGACCAGCCGGGTCGGGCGCGTATACAGGCCGCCGAGGTGCAGGTGCCAGAGCCGCTGCGCCGCGACCATCGTCCCCCACAGGTCGTCGGGCAGGGACCAGGCTGACTTGCCGACCAGGCCAGGTCCCCACCAGACCGTATCCGCCATCCCGACGAGCACCAGGCCGATGGTGGCCAGCAGCGGGAACAGCCGCCGGGCCAGCCACGGCCGGGGTCCGCTGAGGTGTCCCGGCTGGCTCATGCGGCCGGGCTCAGGCGGACATGGCGGGCCAGCGGGGAATGTCGATGCGCTCGACATCCTGGCCCCGGCCCACCAGCACGGTCGACACCATCTCGGGCGGGAACAGGCCATGCCCGATGACCCCCGGCGTGCCCGCCAGCCAGGCGGCCAGGACCGCGGGGTCCTCGAAGGGCCCCTCGTAGTCGGCGATGATCCCGCCGTCGGGGCTCCGCGGAACGTCCCGGCGCCGCGGCACCGACCCAAGCCGGTGCATGGTCGCCGCCAGCCCGAACGCGAGCAGCTCCACTGGCACGGGCGGATGGAGCCGGGGCACGGGCTTGCTGGAGTCGGCGATCACCACGAAACGGTCGGCCGCTGCCGCCACCACCTTCTCCCGGGTGTGCGCGCCGCCGCCGCCCTTGACCAGCCAGCCGTCGGGGGCGACCTGGTCGGCTCCGTCGATCGTCATGTCGAACCGCTCGATGTCGCCGAACGGCTCGACGTGCAGGCCCAGCGCGCGGGCCGCCTCCTGCGTCCGGGGTGAGGTGGCCACGCAGCGCACCGACAGCCCCCGCCTGGCCAGCGCCGGCAGCAGGTGAGCCACCGTGCTCCCGGTGCCCAGGCCCACGGTCATGCCGTCCTCGACGAGCGCGGCCGCCGCGGCCGCGGCGACCTCCTTCTCCCGCTCGAGGTCCGCTGCGCTGGAGTCCGGGGCGCTGGCCATGGTGCCACCGTATCCGGGACGGTCCGGCGAGGGCAGGATCCTCCGGTTTAGCCGCGCCGTCGGTTAGCCGCGCCGCCGGTCAGCCGCGGCGGCGGAGGGCGGGGTCGGCGAGGGCGGGCGGGTCGTAGCCGCGGTCGCCGGGGCTGAGGTTCGTGCCCGGCGGCACGATCTCGTCGATCCGGTCCAGCACGTCGCTGCTGAGCTTCACGTCGGCGGCGGCGAGCTGGCTCTCCAGCTGCTCCATCGTCCGCGGCCCGATGATCGGCGCGGTGACGGCCGGGTGATTCAGCACGAAGGCGATCGCGAGCTGCACCAGCGACAGGCCGGCTTCCTCGGCCAGCCGCGCCAGCCGGTCGGCCGCCTCCAGCTTGGCCTGGTTTCCGGGCAGCGACAGGTCATAGCGCTGCGGCAGCCGCTGCGCCCGGTTACTCACCGGGAGCTCGGCATCCTTGCGGTACCGGCCGGACAGCCAGCCGCCGGCCAGCGGGCTCCACGGGATGACACCCATCCCGTACTGCTGGCACGTCGGCAGGATCTCGGCCTCGACGCCCCGGACCAGGATGGAGTAGGGCGGCTGCTCGCACACGAACCGCTCCCGGTCGCGGCGCTGGGCGGTCCACTGAGCCTCGACGATCTGCGAGGCCGGGAAGGTCGAGCTGCCCGCGTAGCAGATCTTCCCGGCCCGGATCAGGTCACTCAGGGCGCCCAGCGTCTCGTCGATGTCGGTCGACGGGTCAGGCCGGTGAATCTGGTAGAGGTCGATGTAGTCGGTGCCGAGCCGGCGCAGGCTGCTCTCGCATTCACGGATGAGCCAGCGCCGGGAGTTGCCCTGCTGGTTGGGGTCATCGCCCATGCTCGCGTGCGCCTTGGTGGCGAGCACGATGTCGTCGCGCCGGCCGGCGGCCAGTGCCTTGCCGACAATCTCCTCGGACTCCCCGCCGGAGTAGACGTCGGCGGTGTCGATGAAGTTGATCCCGGCGTCCAGCGCCCGGTGGATGATGCGGACGGACTCGTCGTGGTCGGGGTTACCCCAGGCGCCGAACATCATCGCGCCCAGGCACAGCGGACTGACCTTGACCCCAGTAGTTCCTAGTATCCGTGTCTGCATGTAGTTCCTCTCCGTTGACGAGTTGAGCCTAGCGCCGAGCTGCGTCAGGGATCTGAGCAGCGCAAGCCGCTGTATCTGGTTGCCATGGATGAGCTGGTGGTCCTGGCGACGGACGACGCGCCCGTGCGCCGGCACCTGGCCAAGCTCGGGATACGTGAGCGTGACATCACCCGGTACGTGGACGAGGCCAGACAAGGGCACCCGGTCACCGTCAGCCTCGGGAGCATGGACGGAGGCCTGATCCCGCCGCTGCGGCTGCGCTGTCGTGGCGGCTCAGACTACGAGCTAACCTCCCCGATGAGCTAAGGCCGCCAACGGAGCCGATGACATCCGCAGCCATGATGTCGCGGCGCTTCGTGATGCGCTCAGCGTCCTCGGCGCGATGACAGCCCGTTATCCCGCTAGCGATCCAGCCGTCGATCGTTACCTTCATCGTGTGGGACTTACCGGAACGGCGGCGGTGCGCATCGATGCCGGGTGACGCGGCCCGCGGCCCGACCGTGTTCCCAGGCTGGAGCCCTGGATGCGGTAGCCTCGCGGCCGTGGCTGACAGCCCCTGGATCATCCGACGGGCGACATCCGAAGACGGCACGTTCATGGCCGACATGCTCGTGGAGGCGGTGAACTGGTCACCTGAATGGAAGAAGAAGAAGAGCCGGAACCGTGTGCTCTCGACGCCCGAGACAGCGCATTACATTGCCGGCTGGCCGCGTGACACCGATCTGGGCGTGATCGCCGAGGCGAACGGCGAGCGGATTGCCGCGGCATGGCTTCGCTTCCTTCCGGCTGCCGATCCGGGATACGGATTCGTTGCCTCCGACGTACCGGAACTGGCTATCGGCGTGGCCGTGCACTGGCGCGGCCGGGGCGCAGGACGGGCGCTGCTGCGGGCCATCGCCGAGCAGGCCCGCTCGGCGGGCATCCGGCAGATCAGCCTCAGCGTCGAGCGGAAGAACTTCGCACAGAAGCTGTACGCCTCCGAGGGCTATCAGATCGTGGACTCCAGTGACGCCGGCTCCGACACGATGGTTAAGCACCTTGCCGCAGGTCGCGTCCAGTTCTAGTACAAAGCCGTAGATCGTGATCTTCGTAACCGCATGGATTGCCGCTGGTAGTGGCATGCTCGGGCACGGTACTGGTGGCGCCGTCGCCAGCGGGACCAGCACATCCGGTGCCAGGGCATTACTGATCTTCAGGTCGCGTTTGTGCCGGAACTACCATTAATTAAGTTGCTCGTGATGGACAGGGAGAAATGGGGCGGTAGCGTCCTGGCGGAGCGCCTGACCGCCCTCACCGGACGGCCGGTGGACCATAAACCTCATCCGGCTGAGCCTGACGAGTGACCACCGGGACGGTGAGTGGCTGCGGGTGACCTGCGACGGCTACTTCGTCGCCGAGTGCAAGACCCTGGATGACGTGCGTCAGCACCTCGACCTCGCCGGTTTCCTGGAGGAAGCACTAGCTTGCCGCCAACCCTGGCTGATCAGGCAGAGAGGTGACTGAAGAATGTAATGACGCCGTTAACCCAGTGGTGGACAGAATCGCCCGCACTGGTCGGGTTGGCAACAACCCAGACGAGTACCAAAATCGTCACGAGCGTCCAGAAAATTTTCTGCAGCAAGCGCGTCCCCTCCTGATCCCCGGCGGCAGCCTCGCGCGCCTCCCTGCCGTTCTTACCCGAGAATAGAGCCTGCGATCGCGACGATCATTCTGACACGCTTGGAAAAGCATTTGAGAATGTGCTGGTGTCAGCGGATTCCGGCGAGTTAATCCTATTAAGCTGGCTCGCCTAATCCTCCGCAACCGGCCGGGCGGCCGTCGGCGGCCAAAATGACGCGGCAAGCGCCTGGCCGGCCCGGCTACGATAGGTGCCATGAACACCGATACCAGCAGTCCCTTGGCGGCCAGCCCTCTGGCGGGCGCTGCCGTGCCGGACAAGCCGACGCTGGCGGGCATCGAGGACAAGTGGACGCGGCGCTGGGCTAAGGAGCGGGTAGTACAGGTTTGACCGTTCCGCCCGCCGCGATGATGTCTATGCCATCGACACTCCCCCGCTGACGGCCAGCGGATCCCTCCACATCGGGCACGTCTTCTCCTACACCCAGACCGACACCATCGCGCGTTACCAGCGAATGCGCGGCAAAGAGGTGTTCTACCCGGTCGGGTGGGACGATAACGGGCTGCCCACCGAGCGGCGCGTGCAGAACTACTACGGGGTCAAATGTGATCCCTCGCTCCCCTACCAGCCCGGCCTGGACCCGCCCGCGCGGCCCGGCGGGCGGCCGGTCTCGCCGCCTGAGCAGGTGCCGGTTTCCCGGCGCAACTTCGTCGAGCTGTGCCGGAAGCTGACGGCCCTGGATGAGGACGCCTACGCCGGCGCGTGGCAGCGCCTAGGCCTGTCGGTGGACTGGGACCTGAGCTACCGGACCATCGACGACCGCGCGCAGGCTATCTCCCAGCGAGTCTTCCTCCGCGACCTGGTCAGGGGCGACGCCTACCAGGCCGAGGGGCCGGGCCTGTGGGACGTGACCTTCGGGACGGCGGTGGCGCAGGCCGAGCTGGAAGACCGGGAGATCGGCGGCAGCTTCGCCCGGCTGGCGTTCAGCGACGGCGACGGCGACGAGGTCGTGGTGGCCACCACCCGGCCCGAGCTGCTGCCGGCCTGCGTGGCGCTCGTGGCGCACCCGGACGACGAGCGCTATGCCCGCCTGTTCGGGACGACCGCCACGACGCCGCTGTTCGGCGTGCCCGTGCCGATCCTGGCCCACCGCCTGGCGGACCCGGCCAAGGGCACCGGGATCGCCATGGTCTGCACCTTCGGCGACACCACGGACGTGATCTGGTGGCGCGACCTGCGGCTGGAGACGCGCCCGGTGGTCGGCCGGGACGGCCGGCTGCTGACCTCGCCGCCGCCGGGCATCGCCGGAGCGGGGCTGGCCGCCTACGCCCAGATCGCCGGGCAGCCGGCCCGGGCCGCCCGGCGCCAGGTCATCGACCTGCTGCGGGAGACGGGGGCGCTGCGCGGCGAGCCCGAGCCGATCCGGCACGCCGTAAAATTCTACGAGAAGGGCGAGGCGCCGCTGGAGATCGTCAGCACCCGTCAGTGGTACCTGCGCAACGGGGGCCGGGATGAGCGGCTCCGGGCGGTGCTGCGGGCCCGGGGCGGCGAGCTGGCCTGGCACCCGGCGCACATGCGGTCCAGGTTCGAGAACTGGGTGGACGGCCTGGCCGGGGACTGGCTCGTCAGCCGCCAGCGCTATTTCGGCGTGCCGATCCCGGTCTGGTACCCGCTGGGCAGTGACGGCCTGCCCGACCGCGGCCGCCCGATCCTCCCGGCCGACGCGGACCTGCCGGTGGACCCGGCCGCCGACACGCCCGACGGCTACCGGCCGGACCAGCGGGACGTGCCCGGCGGGTTCACGGCCGACCCGGACGTGCTGGACACCTGGGCCACCTCGTCGCTGACGCCGCAGATCGCCGCGGGCTGGAGCACGAGCGAGGACATCTTCGGCCAGGTGTTCCCGATGGACCTGCGGCCGCAGGCCCACGAGATCATCCGGACCTGGCTGTTCTACACGCTGCTGCGCTCGCAGCAGCAGGAGGGCGTGCTGCCCTGGCGGAACGCGGCCATCTCCGGCTGGATCGTGGACCCGGACCGGAAGAAGATGTCCAAGTCGGCGGGGAACGTCATGACGCCGGCCGACATGCTGGCCGAGTACGGGACGGACGCGGTCCGGTACTGGGCGGCCAGCGCCCGGCTCGGGGTGGACACGGTCTATGACCCGGCCCAGCTCAAGATCGGCCGCAGGCTGGCCGTCAAGATCCTGAACGCGAGCAGGTTCGTGTTCGGCATCAGCGCGCCAGCGATGGACCCGCCGGTCAGCGAGCCGATCGACCGGGCGCTGCTGCGCAGGCTCGCGGCGGTCACCCGCCAGTGCACGGCCGCCTTCGAGTCCTACGACCACGCGGTGGCGCTGGAGCAGGTCGAGCGGTTCTTCTGGTTCTTCTGCGACGACTACCTGGAGCTGGTCAAGCCCCGGGCCTACGGCGAGCACGGGCCCGGGCCGGCCGCGTCGGCGGTGACGACGCTGCGCGCGGCGCTGTCGGTGCTGCTGCGGCTGCTCGCGCCGTTTCTCCCGTTCGTCACCGAGGAGGTGTGGTCCTGGTGGCAGCCTGGCTCGGTGCACCGGTCCCCCTGGCCGGACCCGGCCGGCCTGCTGGCCGGTGCCGACGGTGACTCGGGGACGGCGGTGCTGGATGCCGCCGCGGCGGCCATCGCGGCGGTCCGGCGGGCGAAGTCGCAGGCCAGGATGCCGATGAAAGTGTCCGTGGCCCGGCTGATCCTGACCGCCCCGCGGGAGCAGGTGGACGCCCTGGCGGCCGCCGCGGCGGACGTGTCGGCCGCCGGCCGGATCGGTGAGATCACGCTGCATCCGCTGGCCGGGATCGAGCCGGTGCACGAGGTGCTGCTGTAGCCCGGCTGTCGGACCCCCGGTTACGCTCCGGTCATGCTGATGTCCCAGGTTCCGGCCAGCGACCGGCCGCGCGAGCGCCTCGCCCAGCAGGGTGCCGAGGCCCTGGGCGACCGGGAGCTGCTGGCCCTGCTGCTGAGCACGGGCGTCCGCGGCAAGGGCGCTCACGAGCTGGCCGAGGCGCTGCTGGGCCGGTTCGGCTCGGTCGCCGCCATCGGCCGGGCCACGGCTGCCGAGCTGTCGGCCATGCCGGGCATCGGCACGGCCAAGGCCTCCAGCCTGGTGGCCGGCTTCGAGCTGGCACGGCGCGGCAGCGCCGCCGCGGGCCGCCCGCGGCGGCTGCGCGCCACCACGGACATCGCGGCCATGGCCGAGCCGATGCTGCGGGACCGGGACCGGGAGCGGCTGATCGTCATCTCCTGCGACGCGGCCTTACGCGTCATCGGGACCGACCGGATCTCCGACGGCGGGACCGACCAGACGCTGTTCCCGCTGCGGGAGATCATCGTCGCCGTGCTCCGCCGGGACGGCCGGAGCTTCGCGCTGGCGCACAACCACCCGTCCGGGGACCCCGAGCCGAGCGCGGAGGACCTGGCCGCCACCCAGTCGGCGGCCGAGGCCGCGGCCGTCACCGGCCTGTGCTTCCTGGATCACGTCATCGTCACCGAGACCGCGTGGCGCGTGGTCCCGGTCTCCCGGTAGGACCGGGGAGAGTAGGACCAGACAGCGCGGGACCGGGCGAGGACGCGGGAGCGAACATGACGGTGAGCAGGCTGCGGGACATTCCCGGCATCGGGGTGGACGTCATCGGCGACGCGGCTGACGCGGCCGGCGACCCGGAGCTCCTCCGGCTCGAGAACCTCGACACCGACCTCCGGCCGCCGTCGGTCGCCCTGGCCGCCACCCGCGCGGCCATTGACGATGACACGGCCAATAGCTACCTGCCGTTCCAGGGACACCGCGCCCTGCTGGCCGCAGCGGCGGCGCACGTCGGGCGGATCGCTGGCCGCCACTACGACCCCGGCACCGAGTGCGTCAGCGTGGCGGGCGGCCTCAACGGCATCCTCAACACGCTGCTTGCGACGGTCGAGCCCGGGCAGGAGGTGGTGCTGTGCGACCCGATCTACGCCGGCCTGGTCAACCGGGTCCGGCTGGCCGGCGGCGTGCCGCGCTTCGTCCCGGCCCGGGCCGGGACGAACGGCTGGACCGTCGACGCCGAGCAGCTCGCGGCCGCCGTCGGGCCGCGCACCGCGGCCGTCCTGATGATGGGACCGGCCATGCCGACCGGCCTGGTCCTGGATGACCGGCACTGGTCCGCGCTCGCGACCGCATGCGAGCGGCACGACGCCTGGCTGATCTACGACGCCGCCATGGAGCGCATCCGCTTCGACGGCCAGCGCCCCTGTCATCCCGCCGCCCATGACGGGCTGGCCGCCTGCACCATTACCGTCGGCTCGGCGTCCAAGGAACTGCGGATGATCGGCTGGCGGGTGGGCTGGGTCACCGGGCCGGCCACCATCGTCGCCGACATCCGGCTCGTCGGCCTGACCAACGTCGTCTGCCAGGTCGGGCTGGCGCAGCGCGCGGTAGCCGCCGCCCTGGACGCCGCGGACTCCGATGCCGACGTAGCGGCGGCCACCGCGCAGTGGCAGCAGCGCGGCGAGGAAGTCCTGCGCCAGCTCGCCCGCTATCCGGCCATCGCGCCGCAGGGCGGCTGGTCGCTGCTGGTCGACACCCAGCCCCTCGGCCTGAGCCCTGGTGAGCTTTCCCGGCTGCTGTTCGACCGGGCCAGGGTCGCGGCCACGCCGATGACCGGGTGGGGACCGAGCGGGGACCGCTACCTGCGCATTGTCTTCGCCAACGAGCCCGCCGAGCGGCTCGCCGGCCTGGGCGAGCGATTCCGCGCCGCCATCGGCTGACCGGAGGCCTCCGGCGGCCGCCGGGTACTCTCCAGGCATGGACAAGGTGCAACTGTCAGAGGCGGAGTGGAAAGAGCGGCTGACTCCCGAGGAGTACCGCGTGCTGCGGCAGGCGGGCACCGAGGCCCCGTTCACCGGTGAGTACACCGATGACAGGACGGTCGGGGTCTACCGGTGCCGGGCGTGCGGGGCCGAGCTGTTCCGGTCGGGGGCCAAGTTCGAGTCGCACTGCGGCTGGCCGAGCTTCTACCAGCCGACGCAGGACGACGCGGTGACCCTGATCGAGGATCGCTTGTTCGGCCAGGTGCGCACGGAGGTCCGCTGCGCCGCCTGCGACTCCCACCTCGGGCACGTGTTCGAGGGCGAGGGCTACGACGTTCCCACCGACCAGCGCTGGTGCATCAACTCGGTGTCGCTGACGCGCGAGCCGGCTGACGGCTGAGCCCCGGGCGCCCCGGGGGCCGAAGCAATCAGCCGGGACGCCGCTGCAGGGCGTCCGGGCCGAGCTCCGCCAGCCGCGAGTATCCCGATAGCCGCATGGTGAGCTCGAACTCGTTGCGGAGCGCCCGCAGCACGTGCCGGACGCCCTCCTCGCCGCCCAGGCCCAGCCCGTAGGCGTAGGGACGGCCGATCAGGACCGCTCGCGCGCCCAGCGCCAGCGCCTTCAGCATGTCCGCGCCGCCGCGGATGCCGCCGTCGAACAGCACGCTCAGCTGGCTGCCGACCGCGTCGGCGATGGGCGGCAGCGCGTCCAGCGCGCCGATCGCCCCGTCGACCTGCCGGCCGCCGTGGTTGGAGACCACGATCCCGTCGACCCCCCCGTCCGCGGCCCGCTGGGCGTCGGCCGGGGTCAGGATGCCCTTGAGAACGATCGGGCCCGTCCAGTGCTGGCGCAGGAATGGCAGGTCGTCCCAGGTCAGCGAGGGGTCGCCGAACATCTGGGTGTAGCGCAGGATGGCCGCGCCCTGGTCCTCCGCGACCGGGGCGGCCAGCCCGGCCCGGAACGCCGGGTCGGTCAGGTAGTTCTGCACGCCGATGCCGCGCAGGAACGGCAGGTAGCCCTGGTCCAGGTCGTGCGGCCGCCAGCTGAGCAGCCGGGTGTCCAGGGTCAGCACCAGCACGGTGAAGCCCGCCGCCCGGGCCCGCTCCAGGAAGCTGACGGCCACGGTCCGGTCCTTGGGCCAGTAGAGCTGATACCAGCGCTGGCCGGCCCCGCTGGCCGCGGCGACCTCCTCCATGGGGGTAGACGAGGCCGTGCTCAAGATCATCGGGACGCCCTGGGCGGCGGCGGCCCGGGCCACGGCCCGCTCGCCGTCGGCGTGCGCGATGCCCAGCACGCCGACCGGAGCCAGCAGCATCGGCACGGGAAGGGTGGCGCCGAGCAGCTCGCTCGCGTAGGACGGGGCGCTGACGTCGGTCAGCATCCGCGGCATGATCCGCCAGCGCCGCAGCGCCTCGAGGTTCTCCCGGGCGGTATCACCGGAGCCCGCGCTGCCGGCGATGTAGCCGAAGGCCCGCGGGCTGAGGACCTCGCGGGCCGCCTCCTCGAGCCGCCCCAGGTCGGCCGGGAACGCCGGCACCACATCCGTTAGTCCCGTGAGGTAGATCTCGTCCTGGTAGTTCTCGAGCGAGTCCACTGCTGCCTCCCTGGTGCATGTCGTCTCGCGGCGAGGCCGCCAGCCCCGGACACGCTGCCATGCCTGGCCGAAGGGACCGGACCGGGCTGCCGCGCTGGCCGAGGAGGAGATGGAAAGCGCAACGACCGGAGCCACCAGGGGGCTCCGGTCGTTGCGTCCGGTCGGCAGGGCTAGCTGACCGGCCTGGTCAGCCGAGTCGTGCGGCGTAGAGCGGCTGGCCGGTGATGGGGTCGAGGAACAGCTTGCCGTCGTGGCCCCGGTCACGGCGGAAGCTGAACATGTCGTTCAGCGAGCCGGCGATCGCGTCGGCGGAGCCGCTGATCCGGGGCAGGCCCCAGTTGTCCTCGACGAACTTGATGATGGAGCTCTGGTCGGTCAGGTGATGCGAGACGAAGTTGTGCCTGGCCCAGGGCGAGATGACCAGGAGCGGCAGGCGGGGTCCGTAACCGCACCGCCCGTTCTGGCCAGCCAGCGGAGCCTGCTGCGCGGTGTTCCCGCACAGGCCCAGTCCGGTGAGGAAGTCC
Organism: Streptosporangiaceae bacterium; assembly: GCA_036510065.1. Lineage (GTDB taxonomy): Bacteria > Actinomycetota > Actinomycetes > Streptosporangiales > Streptosporangiaceae > DASUBV01. Next base: position 42,319 of record DATCEO010000192.1, read on the forward strand.
TGCGGCCCGGGCGGGGTAGCGACCGCCGAGGTGTTCGACGGGTTGTGGATGCCGCTGAACGCGTGGTCGTACCAGCCGTCGGAGTCGTCGTAGGAGATGATCACCGCGGTACTCGACCAGTCCGGGGTGTTCTCCAGCGCATTGATTTCCCTGACGATGAACTGCTGCTCGTCGTACGGGTCCGAGTAGCCTGCGTGGCCATCCTGGTACCCGGGCGCCTTGAGGAAGCTGACGGCCGGCAGGTGGTCAGGCGAGAGGTAGCCGTGGGCGATGGCGCCCACCAGGGAGTCGAAGTCGCTGGTGTCGTACTGGTGGTTGGCGGTGTTGAACTGGGGCGTGCCGTTGACGATGGCCTGGGTGTCGGTGCCGATCGCGGCCAGCGATGCCGGCGGAAGGTGGTGCGGGTTCGCCGTGGAGGCGTAGTACTGGAACGGCTCGTGGTGGGGGATGTAGTCGTCCTTGTTGCCGTAGTTGGTCGGCCCGGCGGTGGTGCCGCCGGTACCGCCCACGGCCGCGCCGACCGGGTGAACGGCGTTGCACAGGCCCTGATCGGAGGCGGGAGCCGTCGCGAACTTGCCCTTGAACTGGTCGGGGATGAAGGTGCTGGTGGGCTGCGGGCTGCTGGCGGTCGCCGCGGCGAAGGTGGTCGTGGGCCGGAAGCCGCCCTGGAACCAGCCCCAGCTGAGCCCGGCGGCGTTCAGCTCATCACCGATGTTCGAGCCGGTCATCGAAACGGCGTCCCGCGTCGAGCAGTCATCGTAGTAAGGCTGGGCATCCGAGATGAGGGAAGTGCCGCCGTGTCCGTCACTGATCGTGTCGCCGTTCGTGTCAGCGCCGTTGATCATCTTTCCGACGCCGCCGGTGTCGCCGGACGCGAGGTTGATGGCGCCGGGCGAGGAGGGGCCGAAGGTGGTCCCGAAGGAGTTGTCGCTCATCGCGAAGTGCTGCGCGTAGTTCCACAGCCCCGTGACGGTGTTGCCGTCGTAGTAATTCATGACGTCGCTGGCCTGGCAGGGCTGGCCCAGGGCGTTGCTGCCGGTCGCGGTGCCGAGGCTCGTGACGAACTTGTCCATCTTGCCGCCGTCGAAGGCCTTCTGCTCCGCGCCGTAGTTGTGGTCCTGGTCGCACGTCAGGACGTCGTTGAGGTTGGCCGGGTTGAACCTGCGCGGGTTGACCTGATGGCCGCCGGCGTCAAGGTTGGGGTTGTTGGTCAGCAGGTTCCCGGTGCCGCCCGCCCCGGGGCTATTGGCGAGCCCGTTCACCCGGGGGGTGTTCCGCGCCGCGTGAAACGGCTGGCCCGAGGTGTTGGCCGCCTTGGGGTAGGTACCGAAGTAGTGATCGAAGGAGACGTTCTCCTGGAAGATCACCACGACATGCTTGATCGGCGTGGTTGTAGCGCCGGCGTGGCGACCGGCAGCCTGAGCGGCCCCCGCCCCCGCGGGCACGGCGAGAGCCATTGCCGTGCCGAGTGCCGTCGCCGCGCCCAGTATCGCCGCGCTGGACAAAGCCTTCCGCGATCTAGACAAAGCGGACGTCCCTTCATCTGCCCGAGGCGGCGCTGAGCGCGCCGCCAGACGTGCTGCAAGCTACCGGCCGCCGGTTAACGCGAACTGGACACACGGGAAACTGACTGCCAAACAACCGCGCCGTCAGGGCGACTGTCAAGCCCTTGTCTGGGACCGGCAAGAATGCCGGGAGCCATGCGGTGGCCCGAAGCGCTGGCCTCCGCGCTACTGGACGATGCTCAGCGCGATCCTGCGGTTCCCGCCGTGCTGCTGCACCAGCGCGAACCACACCGGAGCCAGGGCATCGACGGTCCCGCTCGCGCCGGGATCGCCCACGAAGGCCGGGTCGAGCCCGACGGCGGCGATGAGTTCCTCGGCTACCGGGCGGGCATCGGGGTCGGCGGCGAAGAACAAGGCCGTGCCGGGCAGCGGGTCGGCGAAGTTCTCCCAGCCCAGCGTGCTGAACGCACGCACGTATCGCGCGCCAGGCGCCGCGTCGGCGATGGCCGCCCGGCTGTTCAGCTCGGGCTCGCCCATCCGGTTCGCAGCGTCGATCACGACCTTGCCGTCCAGCGCCGCCCCGTTGGCGGCGACGACATCGGCCACCGCCCGGCCGGGAACCGCGAGCACGACCGCGTAAGCACCGGTTATCGCGTCGGCCACCGGCACCAGCGGGGCGCCCCCCGGCCCGGACCCGGAGGGGTTCCTGGAACCGAACACCACGTCGTGACCGGCCGCCCGCCATTTTCCGCCGAGCGTGCCGCCAATGTTCCCCGTGCCGATGACCGCTATCCTCATGTCGGCACCTTACCCGGCGGAGACATTCTCGACTGGCCGCCAGCCAGGCGCCGGCGGTGCGTGAGCCCGGCCGGGGAAGACCGGAGCGATCGTTGGCCAGCACTCTGCTGTACCTGGTACGACACGGCGCCCACCAGCACCCGCCCGCGGGCGGCGACCAGGACGGCCCGCTGCCCGAGGAGTACCGGGCGTTCCTCGGCAAGGTCCCGCCCGGCGAGCGTGACCCCGGAGCACAGGACCTGAACGCCGCCGTCGACCAGCTCATGACCACATCCGGCTGGATCGCAGCGTCTGTCTGCCGCCCTGGCGCTGACGAGCGTTTTAGGGCGTGCTCAGGCGTTCGACGGGCTGACCCGTGATGTGGGCTATGACGTCGAAGTCTTTATCGAGGTGCAGAACCGTGAGCCCGGCCAGCTCTGCGGTCGCGGCAATGATCAGATCGGGGACCGACGGAGCGCGGTGCTGGCCTCGATCCGCCAGCAGGGTAAGGATCTCGACCGCGCGGTCCTCGATAGCAGGCGTCAGGTACTCCACTGGCATCGATGCCAGCGGTGGCTGCCGTAACCCGGCGCGCAAGTCCGGACCTGACCGGGCAGAGTAGCCAGCTTCCAGGCGGGTGACCGTCGTGATTCGCACCAGGCCGCGCTCGATACGCGTGGCCCACTCAGCAGCGTCCGGGCTGGCGGCCAGCCGCACCAGCGCAGACTTGTCAATCAGCCACGTCGTCACTGCCATGCTTGCGACATCACGTCCGGGTCGGCCAGGTCACCGAACCTGTCGGCGAAACGCGTCAGGTCATCGACGCTGACTGGTGAGCCAGGCGTCGCGGCATCCTGCGCCAGACGGCGCCGCACATACTCGCTGCGCGAAAGCCCCAGGCGCCCGGCGTGCGCGTCTATCGCCGCGATGATGTCATCGGGTACATCGCGAATGAGGACATCGGTCATCTTCGCCTCCCAGTGATATCCCATGATAGCGCGAGAGACCTCTCCCGGTGCGGGTCTACTGGCCAGGGGGCCTGTTTGAATCCGGGATTCGGGGAAGCGCGCAGGGAACCGCGGCGCCCCGCGACCGCCAGCGCCACCGGCCGCCTTGATGACGGAGATGAGGATGGACGACCCCTACGATCTCGAGCGCTTCGTGACCGCCCAGGACAGCGGCGGGACCTTTGACCAGGCCACCGCCGAGCTGCGGCGCGGCCGCAAGGCCAGCCACTGGATGTGGTTCGTCTTCCCGCAGGTCGCCGGCCTGGGGCAGAGCCCGACGGCCCGGAGGTTCGCCATCTCCTCGCTGAAGGAGGCCCGGGCCTACCTGCGCCATCCCGTGCTCGGGCCGCGGCTGGCCGAGGCCGCCGGCATCCTCGCGGAGACCCAGGGCCGGACCGCGCAGCAGATCTTCGGTGGCCTGGACGCGCAGAAGCTGCGCTCGTCCATGACGCTGTTCCAGCGCGCGGCTCCCGACCATCCCCTGTTCGGCCGGGTCATCGACCAGTACTTCGACGGCATCCCGGACTCCGCCACCGACCGGCTCCTGTGAGCCCGGCTATCGGCACCGCCTAGCACCGCTGCCGGGCGCCACGCCGGGTCCCGCCGGGCGGGCAGAATGACTGCATGCCCCAGGCCAATGACACGGCGGCCGCGCTGCTCAGCGAGTACGCCGAGCTGGTCGCGATGACCGGCGGCGACATGTTCCGCGCGCGTACCTACGAGAAGGCCGCCCGGGCCATCGCCGGCTACTCCGGTGACATCTCCCCGCTAGGCCCGGCGGCGCTGCAGAAGATCCCCGGCGTCGGCAAGTCGATCGCCGAGAAGATCGGCGAGATCGCCGCGACCGGCACCTTCGCCGCGCTGGAGCAGCTGCGCGCCGAGATTCCCGGCGGAGTGCTCCGGCTGACCAAGATTCCGGCGCTCGGCCCCAAGCGGGCCCTGCTGCTGCACACCGAGCTCGGCGTCAGCTCGCCGGCCGAGCTGCGGGAGGCGATCACCGCGGGCCGCCTCGCCGGCCTGCGGGGCTTCGGCGCCAAGAGCGAGGAGAAGCTGCTGCGCGGCGTCGACCTGCTGGCGGCCTCGGGCGGCCGGGTGCTCCTCAACGTCGCCGCCCAGACCGCCGCCCGCGTCGTGGCCGCGGTCAGCGCGGTACCCGGCTGCCTGCGCTGCGAGTACGCCGGCTCGCTGCGCCGGTCGCGGGAGACCGTCGGCGACGTCGACGTCCTGGCCGCGGCGACGGACTCGGCGCCGCTGATGACGGCGCTCACCGGCCTGCCGGAGGTCGCCGACGTCATCGCCGCCGGGCCCACCAAGACCTCGGTCAGGACGGACGCGGGACTCCAGGTCGACCTGCGGGTGATCCCGCTGGACGCCTGGGGCGCCGCGCTGCAGTACTTCACCGGCTCGCAGGCCCACAACGTCCGGGTCCGCGAGATCGCGGTACGCCAGAAGCTCAAGCTGTCGGAATACGGCCTGTTCGACGCCGTGTCCGGGGAGCTGATCGTGTCCCGGACCGAGGCGGAGGTCTACGAGCGCCTTGGCATGGCCTGGATCCCGCCGGCCATGCGCGAGGACACCGGCGAGGTCCAGGCCGCGCTGCGCGGCCAACTGCCCGCGCTGGTCACCGCCGCCGATATCCGCGGGGACCTGCATGGTCATACCGACCTCACCGACGGGGTGGCGTCGCTGGCCGACATGGTGGCCGCCGCCCGGGCACGTGGCTACGACTACTACGCGATAACGGATCATGCGCCGAACCTGTTCATGCAGCGGATGACCGAGGAGAAGATGCTGGCCCAGCGCGAGCAGGTCCGGCGGCTCGGCGCCCAGGCCGGGCCGATGACGCTGCTGCACGGCACCGAGCTCAACATCGCGCCCGACGGCAGCGTCGACTGGGACGGCGAGTTCCTGGCCGGCTTCGATGTCTGCGTGGCCTCGGTGCACTCGCATTTCGAGCTGCCCAAGGCGGAGATGACCCGCCGGTTCATCACCGCGTGCGAGAACCCGCGCGTGAATATCATCGGCCACCCGCTGACCCGCAAGATCGGCCGCCGCCCGGCGGTCGAGGTGGACCTGCCCGAGCTGTTCGCGGCCTGCGCCCGGACCGGCACGGCGCTGGAGGTGAACTCCCACCCGGCCCGCCTGGACCTCCCCTCGGCGCACATCCGCGCGGCCCGGGACGCCGGAGTGAAATTCGCTATCGACACTGACGCGCACTCCACCGGCGACCTGGACAACCTGCGCTACGGCGTCGGCACCGCCCAGCGCGGCTGGCTCACCCCCGACGACGTGATCAACACCTGGCCCCTGCCCCAGCTAACCGAGTTCCTGGCCAAGGGCAGCGGCTAGGGCCATCCATGCCCGTCGGCTCGATCGCGTGGCAGCGCTCCGAAGGGGCTGCGAAGGCGCTTTGGTCATCAGGCGAGCCAGCGGTCGAACCATGCCCGGGTCCGCCTGAGCAGGTCGATCTGGTGGCTGCGCTCCAGGATCGGGTGTCCCTCCCGCGGGTAGATGACCATCTCGTGCGCGACGCCGAACCGGCTCAGCGCGCGGTGGAAGTATGTCGCCTGGCCGACCGGCACATTGGTGTCGTCCTGACCGTGCACGATCAGCACCGGGGTGCGGACCTTCGCGGCGTAGGAGATCGGGCTGAGCAGGTCATGGGGGTGCGGGCCTGGTCCCTCCCAGCCGCAGCCGCCGCCCAGACCCGCCTCCTGGTTGCCCAGCTCGCCGACGCCGACCTGCATGCCCCAGTCGCAGATTCCGGCGCCCATCAGCGCGGCCCTGAACCGGTCGGTCTGGCCCACGGCCCACGCGGCCATGAATCCGCCATGGCTCCATCCGCCGATCCCGAGCCGGTCCGGATCCGCGACGCCGTCGGCGATCAGCCGGTCGATCCCGCCGAGGATGTCCGTCCATTCGTCGAGGCCCACCCGGCTGCCGACCGTCGCCGCGAATTCGTGGCCATGTCCCGAGCTGCCCCTCGGGTTGGGCAGGAAGACCGCGTATCCGGCGGTCGCCAGCCACTGCCCGGAGGGGAACCAGCTGAGCACGAACTCGTCGGCCCAGCGATAGTAAGGGCCGCCGTGGATGAGCGTGACGAGCGGAAACGGGCCCTCCTCCCGGCACCGGCCAGCCGGCAGGATCAGCAGCCCCTGCAGATCCAGCCCGTCACTGGCCTGGTAGGAAAGCCGCTCCTGCGCTCCCCACCTGATCCCGCGCAGCTCAGGCCGCGTATCGCTGAGCCGGGCCAGGCGGCCGCCCAGCGGTCCGGCCTGGACGTCCGCCGGCTCGTAGGCGGTGCTCCGCCGGGCGGCGATCATGTTAGCCGGGCCGCTCGCCGTCAGCCCATCGACGCTGCCGTCCCAGGCGGACACCTCACGGAATCGCTGCGCACCGGAATCCAGCTGGTAGAGCGCGGTATCCAGCCCGTCGGCGAACAGCGCTAGCGGCGGGCCGGCGGCGACCTGGACCAGCTCGGCGGGGCAGACAGCCATGCCCGTGGTCAGGTTGCGGTGCTCCCTCGCGGCTCCAGGGGCGGTCACGCTGACGTCGAAGACCGCCAAGCCGCCGACCGGCCCTGGCGGGGTGACCGCCAGATAAGCCAGGTGCCAGCGGCCGTCGGCGCTCCACCAGGCCGGCGAGCACGCGTCCAGCCCGGCCCGGCCGAGATCCTGGACCTCTCCCGTCTCCAGGTCAACGACGTGCAGCCGGGCGGTGAAGGCGCCCGGCTCATCCTCGGGCCGGTCCCAGCTGATCACGGCCAGCGGCCCGGCGTCCGGCCGCTGGACCACCTCGACGACATGCCGCTCGCCCAGGCCGCCCGCCACCGCCAGCTCGCGGCGGGCGAGGTCCAGCAGCCACAGCCGGCCGCGAGGCACGGGCTCGCTCCACACCATCGCGTCGTCGCCCTCGGCGGCCCGGCGCTCATCTTCCTGGCTCGGCTCGTCGGCGGCGACCACGGCCACCGTCGTGCCGTCGGCGAGCGGCCAGCAGCCGAAGATCTCCCCGCGCCAGTCGGTCAGCACCTCGGCCGCGCCGCCATCGACCCGGATCCGGTGCAGCTGCCCGTCCGACCGGAAGAAGAGCGCCGCTGAATCCGGCGCCCACCGCGGAACGCAGTCCCGCAGCAGGCCCACGGTCAGCTCCCTGGGCGGCGAGCTTCCGTCAGCGGCCGCGACCCACAGCGCGCCGATCGGGCGCTCGCGCAGGCCGGTCGTGCTGACCACGTAGGCCACCCAGCGGCCGTCCGGGGAGATCACCGGATGCTGCGGCACGGCGCCATCCACGATCAGCTCCGCCGTCAGCTCCGGCAGTACTTCTCCCATGAAATATGCCCTTCTGCCATCAGCGATGCAGCCTCAGCTGGCCGGCGGCGGGACGAAGCCACCGCCGGCTGCGGCCTCCAGGATCTCCGCCATCCGCAGCAGCCGCAGGTCCGACAGGAACGGCCCGATCACCTGCACGCCAACCGGCAGGCCGGCCGGGCTCAGGCCAGCCGGCAGGGTCACCACGGGCAGCAGAGCCGAGCCGATCGCGCCGCACCAGGCGGCGGCGTAGAAGTGCGGCACCGCCGTCCCGTCGATATCGAGCCGCCGCTCGGTCATCGGGCGGTCGGTGTCATGGGGGAACGCTGTGGTCGGCATCACCGGCGCGAGCACGACATCGTAGTCCTCGAAGAACCGGGCCCAGGCCGCGCGCTGGCGCTCGCGCAGCGCGGTGGCGTGCATCAGCGACCGGAACCGGCTGGCCAGGGCCTTCCCGACGACCAGTGCCGGGTCATCGCCGGGAACGTTCTCCAGGCGGGCGAGCTCCGCGTACTCCGCCTCCGGCAGGCCGAGGCCGATGATCGGCAGGGTCAGGTCCCGCCAGGAACTGAACCCGTCGGCCAGCGGCACCGGGAGCGGCACCGCCTCTACCCTCGCGCCCGCGTCGGCGAGCCTGGCCGCGTAGGAGTCCAGGCTCGCCCGGACATCACTGGCTATCGGCACGACGTCCGCGCCCTCGCCGAATACGGTCGCCACCCGGAGCTGGCCGATCTCGCCCAGGTCAGATCCGGGGTCGAGCTCCAGGCGCCAGCCCGCCGCTTCCTGCGGGAGCGGGCCCGCCATGATGGCCAGGGCCGTCCGCAGGTCGGCGATGCTGCGCGCGATCGGCCCGGCCACGCCCACGTCCGGCTGGACCAGGCTGCCGGGCGGCCCGGGGATGTGACCGCGCACGGGCACGATGCCCCAGGACGGCTTGTGCCCGTACACGCCGTTGTAGTGCGAGGGGTTGCGGATCGAGCCGCCGATGTCGCTGCCCAGCTCGAGCGGGGCCAGCCCGGCGGCCACGGCCGCGGCCGCGCCGCCCGACGATCCGCCCGCGGTGCGGCTCAGGTCCCAGGGGTTGTTCGTCCGCCCGTAGACGTCGTTATAGGTCTGCCAGTCCCCCGCGTACATCGGCGTATTCGACTTGCCGAAGATGATCGCGCCTGCCGCCTTCAGCCGGGCCACGGCGACCGCGTCGGTCCGCGGCACGTGCCGGGCCAGCTCGGGAGCACCGGACGTCGTGACCAGGCCCTCGGTCTCGAACGCGTCCTTCACGGTCATCGGCAGCCCGTGCAGCGGGCCGGACAGCTCGCCCCTGGCGGTGGCGTCGTCCGCGGCCGCCGCGGCGGCGCGGGCGCGGTCGGTGTCCCAGGCGACGATCGCGTTGAGCGCGGGATTGAGCCGCTCGGCCCGGTCGAGCAGGGCATCCAGCAGCTCCCGGCTGGACAGCCGCCGGTCCCGGATGGCCTGAGTCAGCTCGCTGGCCGTGGCGAGATCGAGGTCCATAGCCGGGACATTACCGGCCAGGGCAAGGGGATTTGCCTAGGAGGAGCCTCACGGGAGGGCGGCCAGCAGCTCGCTGACTGGCTTGCGCCGGCCGGTGTAGAAGGGAATCTCGACCCGCGTGTGCAGCCGGGCCCGCGCGCCGCGCAGGTGGCGCATCAGGTCGACGATCCGGTGCAGCTCGTCAGCCTCGAACGCGAGCATCCACTCGTAGTCGTTCAGCGCGAAGCAGGCGACCGTGTTCGCCCGGACGTCGGGATACTCGCGGGCCATCATGCCGTGCTCGGTCAGCAGCTGCCGCCGCTCGGCGTCGTCGAGCAGGTACCACTCCAGCGACCGGACGAACGGGTAGACGCAGACGTAGTCCTTGGGCTCCTCGCCGGCCAGGAACGCCGGGACGTGGCTCTTGTTGAACTCGGCCGGGCGGTGCAGGGCCATCGCCGACCAGACGGGCTCGCTGGCCCGGCCGAGGCCGGTGCGGCGGAACCGCGCGTACATCTCCTGCAGGTCATCGGCGGTCGGGGCGATCCACCAGAACATGTAGTCCGCGTCGGCCCGCAGGCCCTGCACGTCGTAGCAGCCGCGGGTCACCACGTCCTTGCCGGCCGCGTGCTGGCACAGCTCGCTGACCTCCGCCGCCAGGCCGGGCCGCCCGCTCCTGGCCTGCGCGGCCGCCGCCTCGAGGGCGCCGGCGCTGGTCACCCGGAAGACCGACCACATGGTGTAACGGATGAGGTCGTTTAGCTCCCGCGCCTTAGGACGGCCCGCCTCGGGCTCGGCCTGCTCATTGCCAGCCATACTCATAGTGTCTATCAGGCCCGCTCACGCGGTTCGTTTGGGCGGCGCCTGGCGGGTAGCTGGACACGATGACTGGCATGGACGTGAGCCCTCCGCGAGCTCCGGGAACCTCCGGGCCGGCCGATCCGGACATCGGCCCAGACGCCGGCCCGGACATCCGACCAGACATCGGCCCGGACATCGGCAGGGCCCCGTCCGGGACGCAGGTCGAGCTGCGCTACGGCAGCCAGTCCGTCACGGTCGTCGAGGTGGGGGGCGGGCTGCGCTGCTACACCGCAGGCGGCCGCGCGCTGCTGGACGGCTACCAGGTCGGGGAGCGCTGCACCGACGCCCGGGGGCAGATCCTGGCTCCGTGGCCCAACCGGCTCCGCGACGGCAGCTACGCCGCCGGCGGCCAGCATTACCAGCTTCCGCTGACCGAGCCGGCCCGCCGCAACGCCATCCACGGCCTGGTGCGCTGGGCGCGCTGGTCCGTGGCGGAGCAGCGCGAGGACCGGGCTGCGCTGACCTACTCGATTCCGCCGCAGTCGGGCTGGCCCTTCACCCTCGACCTGCGCGTCGACTATGAGCTGGGCCCGGCCGGGCTGGCGGTGACGACCACCGGCCGCAACGCCGGGCCGCAGCCCTGCCCGTATGGCGTCGGCAGCCACCCCTATATCATCGCGGGCGCCATGACGATCGACGGGCTGCGGCTGCGCGCCCCCGGTGCGCGCCGGCTTCTCACCGACGACCGGGGCATCCCCGCCGGCGATGACCCCGTGACGGGCACGGAGTACGACTTCCGGGCGGGCGTCACGATCGGCTCGGCGGCGCTCGACACCGGCTACCGGGATCTCGAGCGCGACGAGGACGGGCTGGCCTGGGTCGTCCTGGCCGATGACTCCTCCGGCGAGGCGACCGGCGTATGGCTGGACCAGTCCTATCCGTTCCTGATGCTCTTCACCGGCGACAGCCTGCCCGATCCCGCCCGGCGCCGCCGCGCGCTCGGCGTCGAGCCGATGACCTGCGCCCCGAACGCCCTGCAGACCGAGGACGGCCTGGCGATCCTGCAGCCCGGCGACTGCCTGACCTCCCGGTGGGGCATCACCCCGACCCCGCCGCGGCCACGGGCCTAGCACGGGCCGACGGGGCCGGCCGGCGCCGTTGCCGGCCGGGCCCGTCGCGGTCGGCGCGGGCGCTAGTCCTTGTGCGGCAGGAACTCCTGGACCTTGGCCTTCACGCCCTCGACGATGATGCTGCGCGCGTCGTGGTCACCCTTGAGTATCGCCTTGGCGGCGTCCTTGGCCTGCTCGAAGGTGGCGTGCGGCGGAATCGGCGGGACGCTCGGGTCGGTTCGGACGTCCAGCAGCGTGGGCCGGTCGGCGGCCAGCGCCCGGTCCCAGGCTGGCCCCAGGTCGTCGGGCTTGTCCACCGCGATGCCCTGCAGGCCCAGGCTGGCCGCGAAGGACGCGTAGTCCACATCCGGCAGGGTCTGTGACTCGGTGAACGCAGGCGCCCCCTCCATCGCGCGCATCTCCCAGGTGACCTGGTTGAGGTCGTCGTTGTGCAGCACGGCGATGATCAGGCGCGGGTCGGCCCACTCCTGCCAGTAGTGCTTGACGGTGATCAGCTCGGCCAGCCCGTTCATCTGCATGGCGCCGTCGCCCTCGAACACGATCACCGGCCGGTCCGGGTGCCCGAACTTGGCCCCGATCCCGTACGGGACACCAGGGCCCATGGTGGCCAGGTTGCCCGACAGCGAGCCGCGGATCTCGCCGTGGAACTTCAGCTGCCGCGCGTACCAGTTAGCCGAGGAGCCGGAGTCCGCCGCGACGATCGCGTTGGCCGGCAGCCGGGTCGACAGCTCGTGGAACAGCCGCATCGGGTTGATCGGGTCGGCCTCGACCATGGCCTCCATCTCCATGGTCTCCCACCAGCGGGTCACCTTGGCCTCGATGTCCTCCCGCCAGGAGCGGTCCTCCTTGCGCTGCAGCCGCGGGATCAGCGCCCGCAGCGTCGCGGCTGCGTCGCCGACCAGGTTGACCTCGTAGGGGTAGCGCATCCCGATGAACTTGCCGTCGATGTCGATCTGCACCCCCCGGGCCTGGTCGAAGGCGGGCAGGAACTGGGTGTACGGGAAGCTGGATCCGATGGTCAGCAGGGTGTCGCAGTCCTTCATCAGCTCGTAGCTGGGCCGGGTGCCCAGCAGGCCGATGGACCCGGTGACGTAGGGCAGCTCGTCCGACAGCACGTCCTTGCCCAGCAGCGGCTTGGCTACCCCGGCGCCGAGCAGTTCAGCGACCTGCTCCAGCTCGGGCCGCGCGCCGCGGGCGCCCGAGCCGGCCAGGATCGCGACCTTGGCGCCGGAGTTGAGGATGTCGGCCGCGCGCGCGATGGCCTCGTCGCCGGGCACGGCGGTCGGCCAGTCGATCCCGACGCTGGAGGGCACCATCTTGAACGCGTGCGTCGGCGGGGCGTACTCCAGCTCCTGGACGTCGGAGGGGATGATGATCGCCGTCGGGGCCCGCTCGGTCAGCGCGACCCGGATGGCCCGGTCCAGGACGTTGGGCAGCTGCTCCGGGACGGTGACCATCTGGACGTACTCGCTGGCCACGTCCTTGAACAGGCTGAGCAGGTCCACTTCCTGCTGGTAAGAGCCGCCCATCGCGGACCGCGCGGTCTGCCCCACGATGGCCACGACCGGCACGTGGTCCAGCTTGGCGTCATACAGGCCATTCAGCAGGTGGATGGCGCCCGGCCCGGAGGTGGCCATGCACACCCCGACCTGGCCGGTGAACTTGGCGTAGCCGACGGCCTCGAACGCGGCCATCTCCTCGTGCCGGGCCTGGATGAACTTGGGCTGGTTGTCGGCGCGGCCCCACGCGGCCAGGATGCCGTTGATCCCGTCTCCGGGGAAGGCGAAGACCTTGTCCACGCCCCAGGTGCGCAGCCGCTCCAGCAGGTAATCGGCAACATTTGGCTTGGCCATGTGATCTGTTCCTCTCAGTCTTCCGGCCGGCCCGGCCCGGCCTTGGGATCAGGCCGGGCCGAAGGCCCCGGCGGCCAGGTGATCGGCGGCGCGGGCGGCGACGGACATGATGGTCAGGGCGGGGTTGGCGCTGCCCTGGGTGGGCAGCACGCTGCCGTCGGTGATGTACAGGTTGGGGACCGCGAAGCTCCGGCAGTTCCGGTCGACCACCCCCTGCCGCGCGTCGGCGGCCATCCGGGCGCCCCCGACCAGGTGGGCATAGCGGTCGATGGTGATCACCTCGTCGGCCCCCGCGGCGTGCAGGATCTTCTCCATGACGCCCTGGGCGGCCCGCATGAGCTGCCGGTCGTTGTCACACTGGGAATAGGCGAACTGCGCCACGGGCAGGCCGTAGCGGTCCTTCTCCCCGGCCAGGGTGACCCGGTTGTCCGGCCGGGCCAGGAACTCGCACAGCGCCCCCAGGCACGACCAGTGCACGTAGTCGCTCATGTACGCGCGCAGCCTGGCGCCCCAGTGCCCCTGCGCGGCCACGTGCTCCGCCCAGGTGATCGGCAGCGGCGACACGGTCTGGATGGAGAAGCCGCGCTTGTAGGGCTTGGCCGGGTCGGTCTCGTAGAACTCCTCGCTGCTGACCTCGGGCGGCGGGGCCTTGTACATCCGCACCTCGGCGTCGAACCGGCCGGCCGTCTGCGGCGCGCCCTGCACCATGAGGTAGCGGCCGACCTGGTCGAACTCGTTGCACAGGCCGTCCGGGAACCGCCGCGACGCCGAGTTCAGCAGCAGCCGCGGCGTCTCGATCGAGTAACCGGCGATCGCGACGACCGCCGCGCGCTGGAAGCGGGGCACCCCGCGGTGGACGTAATGCACGCCGGTGGCCCGGCCGGTCCGCTGGTCGACCTCGATCCCGGTCACCATGGCGTCGGCCCGCACCTCGGCGCCGCGGGCGAGCGCGTCCGGGATATGGGTAATCAGCGGCGATGCCTTCGCGTTGACCTTGCAGCCCTGCAGGCAGAAGCCGCGGTAGATGCAGTGCGGGCGGTTGCCGAAGCGGCCGTTGCTGATGGCGACCGGCCCGACCTTGGCCGTGATGCCCGCCGCGTAGGCGCCGCGCAGGAAGATCTCGCCATTGCCGCCGACCGGGTGCGGCCGCTGCGGATAGGAATGCGGGTCACCCCAGGGCCAGTCGTCGCCCGCCACGGGCAGCTCGCCCTCGATGTCGCGGTAGTAGGGCTCCAGGTCGTCATAGCTGATCGGCCAGTCCGCGCCCACCCCGTCGTTGGCCAGCGTCGCGAAGTCGCTCGGATGGAACCGCGGGGTGTAGCCGGCGTAGTGCACCATCGACCCGCCGACGCCGCGGCCGGAGTTGTTCGAGCCCATCGGCACCGGATCGGAGCCGTCGATGACCCGCGGGTCGGTCCAGTAGAGGTGGTGCGAGCCGGCCTCGTCGCTCACCCAGTCGGCGTCGGGGTCCCAGAACGGGCCGGCGTCCAGCCCGACTACCCGCCAGCCGCGGCGGGCCAGCCGCTGCAGCATGGTCGAGCCGCCCGCCCCGCAGCCCACCACGACCAGGTCCACCTCGTCGGAGTCGGCGAACCGCCGCATGTCACGGCGCAGCCGGTGGTTGGTCCGGCTGCCGTCGCCCGGAAGCAGCCAGGCTGACTCGTTGCGGGTCCGGACATCGGCCATCAGCCCGCCCCCCGCACCGGATCCTGGGCCGGCCTGGAGTCGGCGACCTCGAAGGGCTCCCGCTTGCCCACGCCGGCGTTCTTGTACCCGCGCGGGTAGGCGGGCCCGGGGAACCCGATCTCGTTCCAGGCCAGCGGGTGGGAGTAGAACGCGGTGCACGCGTAGCGGGTCCACAGGCTCCAGACGTGGGCGGCGTTCATCCCGTGCCAGTCGCCCGCGGCCAGGTCCTGCACGGCCTGCAGCACTGCGCCCTGGTCGGCGGCCGCGCACTGCGCGAACCCGCAGGAGAACTTGTCCCGCGCGTCGACGTCCAGGTAGTGCAGCGAGTCCCGCCAGGCCTGGCCGTCCTCGGGCATGTCGGCGTACCGCCAGCCGTCGGTCTCCTGCTCGGCCAGCCGCGCGTCGATCATGTTGACCAGCGGCACGAGCGGCTCGTCGGCCTGGCCGAGCAGCTGGTCGCACAGCGCGGTGGCGATAGCTTCCTGCGCCGGGGTGAAGAACCGGATGTCGGGCGGCATGCCGATCCGGGACAGCACGACGCCCGCGGTGACCTGATCCCAGTGCTTGGCCTGCGCCTCGACGTCGAAACCCGGAAACCGGCCGCTCACTGCTCGCGCCTGAGGACCGCGGCGAGCAGGCCCATGCCGCCGACCATGGTCACCAGCAGCGGCGCCAGCAAGGGCGGGCCCATCTCCATGTTGTAACGGGCGTTCGACCAGCCGCCCGGCTTCTGCGCGATGCCGCGGGCGTGCAGGTAGGTGCCCTGCAGCCCGTTGGCCACAATCGCAGCTGAGGCGATGGGCAGGGCCGTCTTGGCCATCCGCCGGCTGAAGAAGCCGGCCACCCCGGCCGCGGCCCCCACCGGCCCGAGCGTCACCGGGATCCACATCATCTTGTTGCCGAAACTGGCGCTGTCATGCTCGAAGAAGATCTCCGCCGCGGTGACCAGCGCGCCGGCGGCCGTCAGCGCCGAGAGGCTGCGCTCGAAGTGGCCCGTCCTGACATTGCCGATCATGCGGTCGATGCCATGCACGCCCGGCCGCGGCACGCTGTGCTGGCGCACGGCTCTCATCTCTGTCCTGTTCCTTCCGTCAGCTTCCGGTGCTCCGGCCAGCTTCCCCGCAGTCCGGCGGCCAAACGACGCCGCCACGCGGCGCCCCCATCAAACGACGCCGTCACCCCGGCCCCGTCAAACGGGCCGGCGCGGGCCGCCCACCTTGTTTGCGGCCGGCGAGGTCAGGTAGTTGGGGGAACATGACGACCCCACAAGCCGTCCGGCAGCAGCCGGACACCGCCGGCTCGCCGGTCATCGAGGACCTCGGCGCCGCGGTCTACGTCGTCCCGACGGACGCGCCCGAGGCCGACGGCACCCTGGCCTGGGACAAGACAACGCTCGTGCTGGTGACCGCCCGGGCCGGCGGCCTGGAGGGCATCGGCTGGACGTACGCGGCCGGCGCGGCCGGGTCCGTTATTACTCAGGTCTTGAAGCCCGTTGTGGTCGGCCGCCGTGCCTTCGACGTCCCCGGCGCCGCCGAGGCCATGGCGCGGTCGCTGCGGAATTTCGGCCGGGGCGGCGTCGGGGCCACGGCGCTGTCCGCCGTGGACGTGGCGCTCTGGGACCTCAAGGCGCGGCTGCTCGGGCGGTCGGTCACCGACCTGCTGGGCCGGGCGCGCGAGCACGTCCCGGTCTACGGCAGCGGCGGATTCACCACCTATGACGAGCAGCAGACCCGCGACCAGCTAGCCGGCTGGGTCGAGGGCGACCGCATTCCCCGGGTGAAGATCAAGATCGGCGAGTCCTGGGGCAGTAACGAGCGGCGCGACCTGGCCCGGGTCGCGCTCGCCCGCGAGGTGATCGGCCCGGACACCGAGCTGTACGTCGACGCCAACGGCGGTTACTCCGCCGGGCAGGCGATCCGGGTGGCGCGGGCGATGGAGGACTACGGCGTGACCTGGTTCGAGGAGCCGGTGTCGTCGCAGGACCTGGCGGGCCTGGCCGCGGTCCGCCGCCAGGTCCTTCCCGATGTCGCCGCGGGCGAGTACAGCTGGCAGCTGGCGGACTCCGCCCGGCTCATCGAGGCCGGGGCGGTGGACTGCCTGCAGCTGGACGTGACCCGGTGCGGCGGCATCACCGAGTTCCTGCGCGGTGCCGCCCTCGCCGCCGCGCACAGCCTGCAGGTCTCCGGGCACTGCGCGCCCAGCCTGCACGCGCACGTCGCCGCCGCCGTTCCCAACCTGCGGCACCTGGAGTACTTCCACGATCATCAGCGCATCGAGCGGCTGCTGTTCGACGGGGTTCTCAGCCCGGCCGGCGGCGAGCTGACCCCCGACCCCGGCCGCCCGGGCCTCGGGCTGGAGCTGCGGCACGCCGACGCCGAGCGCTACCGCACCGCTTGAGCCCGCCCCGCCGCCACCCGGACCCAGGATTCCGTGATCACTACCGTTATGAGGCGCTGACAGCCCCAAACCGGTGGTGATCATGGAGGATCCGGTTTCGGCGGGATGCAAACTGCCGGTTCCGGCGGCCCCAAACCTCGGGGACGTCTGGCCAGGCGCCTCAGGCCAGGCTGAGCACGGCGACGACGGCCAGGATGCCGGTGACGGCGTAGGCAGCGTAGTCGTTGGCCGAGCCGGTGTGCAGGGCGCGCAGCGCGCGTACGGGGAGCGGCTCGCGGATCCGGAGGTAGACCCAGGCCAGGACGGCCGCCACGGCTACGGTCGCGGCGACGGAGGCCAGTTCGGCGGGCGAGCCGTAGTCGAACGGCACGCGCAGCACCGGAATCGGGCCCGAGCCGGCCAGCACCGCGCTCGCGTACCGGGCGGGGGCTAGCAGGCCGGCGGCCGCCGGTGCCATCAGCCGCCGGAGCACCAGCGGGCCGGCCGCGCCGAAGGCCACGCAGCAGGCGCCCAGGCTCACCAGGCCGGTGAGCATCCCGGGCCGCAGCCGCTCGCGCCACTCATAGTCCTGCCCGCGGGGCCGGAAGAAGGCCAGCCAGGCCGCCCGGCCCAGCGCCGCCGCGGTGATCACCTGGGAGGCGAGCGTGAGCAGGTAGGGGATGGTCTGGTGATCCTGCTGCAGGCCCTCGTGGATCAGGCTGAGCGACACGTACCCGTTGAGCGGCGGGATCCCGGCGATGGACAGGGAGCCGAGCACGAAGGCCGCCGCGACCACGGGCATGGACCGGGCCAGGCCGCCCATCTGCGACAGGCTGGTCAGCCCGGTCCGGTGCACGACGGCCCCGGCGGCCAGGAACAGCAGCGCCTTGAACGCCGCGTGATTGACCAGGTGGTAGACGGCGCCGGCCACGCCGGCCGGGTTCCCGGCTGCGAACCCGACGACGATGATCCCGATCTGGGAGATCGTGTCGTAGGCGAGCAGCCGCTTCAGGTCGTCCTGGGCCAGGGCCATGATCGCGCCGAGCAGCGCCGAGACGATGCCGAGCGTCATCAGCAGCCCGAGCACGGGCGTGCTGCCCGTCCCGTAGACCTGGAAAACCAGGCGCGCGATGGCGACCACGCCGATGCTGTCCATGATCGCGGAGAACAGGGCGTTCACCGGGCCGGGCGCGGCGGTGTGCACGTCGGGAAGCCAGCCGTGGAAGGGCACGAGCCCGGCCTTGGTGGCGAATCCGGCCAGCATCAGGCCGAGTGCGATGGTGTCCGGGGCGGTGACGTGCCCGGCCAGCGCAAGGTGCAGCTGGGCGAAGTTCAGCGCGCCGTGCTGCGCGTACTCCAGGCCGGCCCCGATGAAGACCGCGAAGCTCGCCAGCGTGGTCAGGACCAGGAGCTTGAAGGCCGACTCCAGGGCGATCGGCCGCTCCAGGAAGAAGCCGGCCAGCCCGTAACTGGACAGCGCGGCTACCTCGAACCAGACGAAGAGGTTGATCAGGTCGGCGGTCAGCGCGGCCCCGATCACGGCGGCGATCAGCAGCTGGAACAGGCACGCGTACCCGCCCAGCTCCCGGCGGCCGAGGCCGCCGAGCTCGGACAGGGTGTACAGCAGCAGGATCCCGCCGATGATCGCCGCGGCCAGGGCGACGAGCAGCCCGAACGGGTCCGCGGCGAAGGCCACGCCCAGGACCTGGCCGTGGACCGGCGTCCAGTGACCCATGTAGTGGGCGATGACCCGGCCGCCGAAGACCGTGGGCGCCGCCAGCAGCAAGATCGCGGCGGATCCGGTCAGCGCGATAAGCGAGACGGCCACGGTCAGGCGCCGCGACACGCGCGCCAGCAGCGGCGCCGTCACGCCCCCGGCCAGCGGGATCGCGACGGGCAGCGGCAGCAGCGACGCCAGCGCCGGGATCGTCATCCGCGCAGGTCCCGCACCCGGTCGGAGTCCAGCGTGCGGTAGTGCTGGACGATCCGGACCACCACGCTGAGGAAGACGGCGGTGACGGCCACGCCGATCACGACGGCGGTCAGGCAGAAATTCTGCAGGACCGGGTCGGCGACGTTGCCGTGCACCAGGCTCTGCGTGCTCTTGCCGGGCGGCGGGTTCAGCAGCACCGGCGCGGTCGAGCCGGCCCGGTAGGCCAGCGAGATCATGAACAGGTAGGTCGATGCCTCCATCAGGGACAGCCCCATGACCATCTTGATCATGTTGCGCCGGGTGAGCACCGCGTACAGGCCGATGCAGAGCAGGGCCACTGCGGCCAGGTAGTTGACCAGGATCACGATTCCCCGCCCCCTTGGCTGGTGGTGCTGTTGCTCTCGCCGGTGCTGTTGGTCTCGTCGGGCGTCCAGTCGTGGCCCATGCCGATCAGCGCGAAGATGGCGATGGCCAGGCCGGTGCCGACCTCGATCAGCTCGCTGGCCGAGAACAGCTGGGCGATGCCGCCGGACAGGATGGTCTGCGGCGGCGCGAGCGGCAGCCAGTTCGCGCTGAACGAGCCCCTGAGCAGCAGGCCGAGCAGCTCCGTCAGGATGATCGCGGAGGCACCGGCCATCTCGATGCCCTCCAGCAGCCCCGGCCGGACCACCCCGGCGATCCGGCGGCGCCCGTAGGCGGCATAGATGAACAGGAGGACGCCGGCCAGCACGGCGCCACCGGGGAACCCGCCGCCGGGCGAGTAGCCCCAGGCCACCAGGTACAGGCCCGCAACGGCCAGGATCGGCAGGGCCATCCGGATCGCGGTTCGCGTGACGACGGTCATCGCCTCGGCCATCTCCGGCGCGGGCGTGCCCAGCGGCTCGTCGTCGGGTGTTTCCAGGGGGCGCGGATCACCGTAGGCCGGGTCATCCTGCTCGCGGCGCTCGGCCGCCCGGGCCTCCTGCTCGCCGGCGTCCGCGGGCTTGGCCGGATCGCCTTCCTGCTGCTCACGCTGCCCGGCCTGCGACTCGCCGAAGTAGCCGCGGCGCGCCTCCCGGGACCTGGTGATCACCACGACGCTGACGACGGCCGCCAGCAGCAGGAACGTCTCCCCGAAGGTGTCGAAGCCGCGGGTGCCGTAGACGATCTCGTTGACCGGCTCGGTCAGCCCCCAGCGGGGCAGCGCGACCTCCATGGCATAGCGGGCCACCTCGGGCAGCGCCGCGTGCTCGCGCGGGATGCCGGCCATCGCGATGCCGAGGGCCACCGCCAGGCCGGCCACCAGCAGCGCGCCGATCCACCGCCGGTGCTCGGGCTCATGCTCGGTGGTGTCCGGCCGGGCATGCCCTCGCCCGGCCGGCGCCGCGTCCTCCTCCGGACCCCCCGGCGCCGCAGTCATGTCCGGCCCTGCTCGGGATCGTCCGGGCCGCCATCGGCCTGCGCGGTCTCCTCCAGGTCGCCCCGGTCGACGACATCGGCCCGCGTCTTGCCGATAGCCACCAGGTACAGGACCGGCAGCGCGATAGCGCCGACCACGACCTCCGAGTGCGCGACGTCCGGCGCGCCGAGGACCACGAACAGCACCGACAGCATCGTCCCGGCCGCCGACAGGGCCATGACCGCGCCGTTCAGGTTGCGCAGCCGCACGACCAGCACCGCCGACGCCAGGACCAGGGCCAGCAGCAGGTAGTCCAGTGCCCAGAACCCGCTCACGGCCGGCCCGGCCCGTCCGCCTCGCCAGACCCGGCCTCGGCCTGCTGGCCTGTCCCGGCCTGCTCACCTGCCCCGGCCTGCTCACCTGCCCCGGCCTGCTGACGGACCTGGTCAACGACCGCGCCCCGCCACATCGGCACGCCGGTCTTGTAGGCGGCCCGGGCGAGCGCGTGCGACGCGACCGGGTTCACGATCAGCAGCAGCACCGCGACCAGCAGCGCGCGGCTGCCGTAACTGCTGATGGGTCCCATGCCGACGACCAGCGCGATCAGCGCGGGCAGCGCGCCCATCGTGATGGTCTTGCTGGAGCACTGGATCCGGCTGTAGACGTCGGGCATCCGCAAGATCCCCACCGCCCCCGACAGGGAGAAGGCGAGCCCGATTGCGGCCAGCGCGATGACGATCGCGTCCCTCATAGCAACCCCCGCTCCAGATAGCGCGCCCAGATGACGGCCCCGAGATAGCTGAACGAGGCCAGCCACAGCGAGATGTCCAGGTAGATGGTGCGGCCGGCGAACGCCGAGAAGAACAGGACGGCCAGCGCCGCCTGGGTCGACATCGTATTCAGCGCGACGATGCGGTCAGTAATCGTCGGGCCGGCTGCCAGCCGGACGAACAGCAGCGCGGCAATCGCGATCTCGGTGATCGCGACGGCCAGGTAGACGTGGCTCACTGGCTACTGCCTTTCGTGAAGGCCTGCAGCCGCCGCTCCAGCGGCCCGTTGATCTTTTCCCGGACCTGCTCCGGACCGCCTTCGGGCACCTCGACGGCGTGGTACTGGAGCTGCCGGGCGCTGCGGTCGAGGTCAACCAGCTGGTTGTCCACGATGAGCGAGGTGATCAGGCCCACGGCGGTCAGGCCGCCGGCCGATTCCTGCGTCGTCGGCACGATGACCATGCCGGTGCGCAGCCGCCGCCGCAGCGCCGGATCCCAGATCAGCCGGGACAGCCTGAGGTTAGCGGCGACGATCCGGTAGCCGGACGACGCTGCGATGGCGGCGGCCGCCGCCAGCCGCCGCGGCGTCAGCAGCTGCCACGGGCCCACGACGTCGCCCAGCGGCGCCAGGGCCACCGCCACGACGATGGCGGCCCCCGCCCCGACGAGCAGCTGCTCGGCCGTGCGGGTCCAGGTCAGCAGGACCCAGACCGCGAACGCCCAGCAGAACAGGGCGATCAGCCGACGCCCCATCACCGCGAGCTCAGGCGCGTCATCATGGTCACCCTTCTCCCGCAGTTCCGTTCGCCGCGGCGGAGCAGCC
>DATCEO010000193.1:0-7623 GCA_036510065.1 Streptosporangiaceae bacterium
GATCACGGGCGGCTCAAAGCCCGGCTCCGGCCCATGCGCGGACTCAAGCGCCCCCGGTCCGCGCGGATCCTCGCCGCCGGTCACGCCTTCGTCCAGAACATCCGCCGCGGCCACTACGAACTCGCCACCAGCGCCCTCGCCGGCCACCGGCTCCACGAAGCCTTCGACCAGCTCACGACGACAATCTGACCAGCCGGTCATCCCAGTCAGCGCGCTCCGTCCGGCGCACCAATCGGCTAATGCAACACTGCCGCCGGCACCCATCCGCAGCCTCGGAGCAGCCCGGCGAGCACCGCCGCTTCGCTAGTCTCGGGTTGACTGGCCGCGGTGAGCAGCATCAGTTGCCCCGCTTTGCAAGTTGACGCCGGTGCGCCGGTGCGCCGGTGCTTCCGCCCGCTCGGAGATCATCCGGGCAGCGCTGAAGATCATCCCCGGCAGGCCTGCGCCGCGCTCCTGCTCGGTCCCCCGGCGACAACGACGGCGGCCTCTTCCGACCTGGCGGACACCGATGTCGGCCTCAGCGTGGCACCGACAGGTACATCCGCCGACGGACTCCGACAGCGGGCTACGCCATCGCCGCAGCATCAGGGCGATCGCGACGCTGCAGTTCGCCTGACCGGGCGGGCCCGCCCGGGAGCGGCCGACAGGCCTGGCGGAACCGCTCGGTGCCAGCGCGGGCACCGCGGCGGCATTCGGACTCGAGCCGGACGGACGACAGCTGCCGGACGGGCGTGAGCGCGTGTCCTGGCAGTCTGCAGCGGAGGCTGCGGCTGCGCTGTGGCGGGCCGCGCCGGGCTAGCCAGGTCCGCCGTGCTGGCCGCCCGTCGCGTCGTGGTGTTCCTCTCCTGGCTCCGGGGCGCTCATCACGTCGCCTCCCGGATCCGCGCCGCCCATCACGTCGGTGCGCTCCTCATCGGGCTCGGGGCCGCCCATCAGCTCAGGTTCCTGCCCGCCCTGCTGGCTGTCGGTCATGCCGTGCTCCTTCCGCGCTGCCGCGGCCCCGGCAGCGCGCTGCCGGCCTTGGACGGGGACGGTTGCTTCCCCTCCCGCGCCGTCGTGTCTGCCCGGCCTGGCGGGGCCGTTACGGTCCCGCGACGTTATCTCTGCATGATTCCTCAATTATATCGTGTCACGATTGAAATTCCTATGTCGAGTCACTGTCGCTCTGTGCCCGCGCCCCGCAGCCGGGGAACATGACGTCGCGCTGTCGCTGGGCGGCCTTGATCGCCGGGCCTGCTGCCTGCGGATCCTGTATCCGGGACGGTTAGCTCAGGCCTGCAGGAGGTCGTTCAGAGCAGCGGCCAGGTCGTGCAGCTTGGCGAGGTGCGCCGGGGTGAGCTCAGTCAGCCGGCGCTCGCCGAGTGGCGTCAGCCGGACGCGGACGATGCGGCCGTCGCTGGTGTCGACGGCGCGCTGGACGAGGCCGGCGTCGGCGGTGCGGTCTACGAGCTCGACGGCGCTGTGGTGACGCAGGAGCAGGTAGCTGGCCAGATCGCTGATCGTCGGTGGCTGGTCACCGGGGTGCCCCTTGACGGCGATCAGCAGCTGATGCTGGACGTGCGTCAGCCTGACGGCGGCTGCCTGCTCCTCGCTCCAGTGCTGGAACTCACGCAGCCGGGTTCGGAATGCGAGCAGGTGCGCGAAGTCGCCGCGGGTTAGCTCCGACACGCGTGCTCCTCTGAACTGTCGCCCATCCTCATCCGGGGAAGCCGGTCCCGTGCCTTGCTGGCCGCTGCCGGCGGGCCCGTGCGCCGGGAGCGGAGGGCCTGCCGCCGGGCCTTACTCGCATCACGATACTGTCGGGCCGTAGCGGGCAGGGGGGTGAACCCGGCAGCGTGCCCGCCGTGCTGGCTTCGCCTGCCTGCCGCGCTCCGCCAGCCCGGCCTGGCCGCAGCTCTGCTGTCGAGATCCCGGGCCGAGCGCGCGGCGGCGAAGCTGACCACCGCGCAGATCCCCGCCGTGCTCACGCGCGGCCGGCGCCGCGACATGGCCGGGCGGACCACCGCGATCTAGGCCGCGCTGCGCGGCCCGCGGCTGCTCCGGCGGTGTGATCGCCGAGGGCCGGCGAAAGGGCTGCCCGGGGACCGGGTCCTCATCCGCCGGGCGGCGAGCCGAGTACAGCACCTGCCGCTCCCGCTCCCGGCATGCCTGCGCCAGCCGAGTTCGCGGGCCGCCGGAGCCGGGCCAGCCCGGCCCCCGCGCTCATAGCGAGCGGGCCAGTAAGCGGGACCCTGTCAGCACGACGTCGGCGGCGAGCCCGAGCTCCGCAGGCGAGGCGGCGACCTGCTGGCCGAAACCGGTCACAGTCACCACCACCCGCACGGCGGCGAGCCGCTCAGCGGCCGCCCGGCAGGCCGCCTCCTGTCGGTGACACCTCCCCCCGCGAGCTGGCCTCCCCGGTCGCCCGCTGGCCCTGCGACGGCCGCCGCTCCTGCCTGCCCGGATGGCTCAGCGCCGCCGTTTCTCCCGCCGCGGCCCCGCCGCGCAGGGCACTCCGCCGCTGCCCTGCTCACGATCTGCGCCCGCCGCACCGGGGGCCAGGCCGGCGCATTCAGCCAGCGCGCCGCGAAGACGCCCCCGGCGGCGGCGAGCCCGGCACCTGACTGTACGCCCGGGAGCGGGCCTTGCCCGCGCCCCCGGCGGATGCATGAGGTGCTGGCAATGTCTGCGGTCAGATGAACAGGCGGCGGGTCACGACGCCGTCGGCGACGTCGCTGCCGAGCCAGACGGCGAAGTGGTCGCCGATGTCGAAGTAGTCGCCGGCGTCATCGGCGTAAAGCGCGATGGTCGCGAGGGCATGGTCGTCTCCGAACCATCCGGGATGGTCGTCGCTGGTGACAAGCGCGCTGAACACCTTGCAGCCGTGGCTCTGGTGATGGTGGGCCCGCAGGACCATCCTGTGCATCTGGCCGCCCTCGTCCCCGGCTCCGGCCGGGGCGGGCGTGAGCATCGCCCGGAACTTGTACCGCCGTGCCATGAGATCACCCCTTAACCCCGGCGCCCCGGTGGCGGGCGGCTCGGCGGGCTGCCGGGCGCAGTTTAACTTTTATCGTACCACGATATAATTTCCGGGCGCTGCCCTCAGGGAGGTCGTGCTCGGGGCGCAGCGCTGCGCCGGCCGCCCGGTGCGCCGCGCACCGGCCGCAGCCGGGCCATCAGCCCTCCGTAACCGGCCTCGGCCCGGTTGCTCGCGTACCGCCCGGCGGCATGCAGCGCCGAAGGATCAGCTCGTCGAGGGCCCGTGCGGACAGGCCGCCTGCGCGGGCTTTTCTATGATTGCCGTGGTTGTCTTTCGGCTGCGTCGAGCGCTGGGGTCAGTGGTGCGAGCGCGGTCCGGAGCAGCCCGGGCAGCGATGGGGACGGCACGACGATTCCGCTGGCGGCGGGAGGCACGGCAGCAGGCCGCAGCCATCGTTCGAGAGCGACGCGAACGGCGGCGGCCACGCTCGCCGACAGCACTCGGGCGGTCTGCTCGTCGCTATCGCAGACGCTCGGCGATCGCGTCGGGGAGGGGATGCCCGATCTCCGCGGCGGTGCCAGGGTATGCATCGCGGAGCGCAGGGCGGCCGGTGATCAGCAGCAGCCTGTCACGATCGTGCTCGGCCGGGTCGGTGCACTGCTCCACGATCGCCTCGGTGACGGCGTCGGCGAGACGGATGCTGACGGGCCGCGCGGCCACTGCCGCCGCGAGCCGCAGAACTTCTTCGCCGCTCGCCAGGCGGGACCAGAACTCACCCGGCGGCGGGGGCCCGGAACTCACCGGCAGAGCCGCCCGTGCGGCCGCGAACTCTCCTGACCGGCTCGAGTCCATCGTGGCCAGCCGGCCACGTCCAGGAGTGGCGTCATGAGCGGGTGGGGCAGCGGCACGATCGCTGACCAGGTGCCCCCGCAGGTGGCACCTGCCTTGGCGGCGCGCCGCATGTTCATGACGGCCCGGCGGCGCAAGGGGAACGCTAGCTCAGCGGCGTTGGTGCCTGGCCGGCCTGCCGGGAAGGCCGCGTGAAACTCGTTTTCCCAGACGCGCTAGCAGCCAGATTCGAGGTCTGACCACGACGCCTCCTATTTCTACAGTCAGTCATTGTATAAATTCTACCCCTGCCCGGCGGCAGGCGAGCGAGAGCTCGTTATCCGCCCGTTGACCGCTCGCGGGGCAAGTACCTTGGCTGCGCCACCTGTACTGGATCACGTACCGGGCGAGTTACCGGCGGAGAAGGGCGCCAGTGGGTGGCCCGCGCCGTGCCGGTGAGCCTAGTGGTTGCCCGATGAGGCAGCTACGACACATCGCGGCAGCGCCCGGGCGGAGGCCCTGGCGGTGCTGACCGTTCAGTAGCTGACGGTTCAGGTCACCAGCCGGCTGGGGCCTCACCGGGCGGCGTGAGATTCCTGTTATGGCAGCTTGGCCACTGTCAGCAGGACGGCCGACTCCTCGAGCGCCTCAGACTGTGGGATGAGTCGGGCACCACGATCAGGTCTCTGCTTCTGCCCTCCCAGGACAGCTCTCCGGCGGACAGCCGGACCCGGCCCCGCAGCACATGCACGCTCGCCTATCCGGGGTTCGCATGCTCGGCGAGGGCCGCGCCCTTGACCAGCGCGATGACCGTCTGGCGCAGCACCCGTTCATGCCCGCCCACCACAGTGCTTGCGGTGTGGCCGCCGGGGGCCGGCGGCCGCCCTGCCCAGCAGCTCCCCGACGGACCGACACTGCAGTCCAGTGCTGCACTGTGGGCGCATGCGGTGCGGCCGGTGATCAGAACTACGGCGACCGGGGCTAGGACATCAGGGCGCGGCAGCCGACCTGCGCGGTTCGGCGACGATCGCCCGCCCAGTCACCGTGAAGTGGTGGATACTGCGGGAAGCGACGCAAAGGAGGCCGCCATGCCGCCTACTGGTGTTCATTTCAACGGCAGTGTCAACCTGGCTGACACCGAGACGGTGATGCGGGAGATCGTGTCACGGGTCCCTGCCGGCCTGCGGCGTATCCCTGATGGCGAGACCGGAGACCGGGGAAACTGGGTCTTCTTCCAGCTGCAGAAATTCCTGCAGAGCCCTTCGCTCGTCGCAGCCCACCCACACGACAATCCGGCGGAAGAGTACGAAATGCCGCAGGTGCGGCTCGCTGAAGGGGTTGATCCGGCGGACATGACCTGGCCCGATCCCGGCTACGCCGATGCTTACCTGGAGTCGCACGCGATCTTCGCCGCGCTGCGCGATCAGGGCGTTATCCCCGACCAGATCCGCTTTCAGGTCGAATACCCGACGCCGCTGGCCTCGATCAGTGCTTACGTCGTCGCCGAGCAGCAGGAGCCGCTGCTGGGCTCGTACGAGCGGGCGATGTTCGCCGACCTGGACCGATTCCTGGCCCTGGTTCCCCATGATGAGGTGGCGGTCCAATGGGATGTCGCGGTGGAGTTCGGGATCCTAGAGGCGAGCTTCACCGGAAGCGGCCCGCAGGCCTTCGAGGCAATCATCGCGGGTCTGGCCCGCTGCATCGACCAGGTACCAGGTGACGTCCCGGCCGGGTTGCACCTGTGCTACGGGGACTACGGTCATCAGCATTTCAAGCAGCCCGAGTCCCTCGCACTGCAGGTCCGCGTGCTCAGCGCGGTCAGCGCTGCGGCCAGCCGCCCGGTGAGCTTCGCCTCCTTCACCGTGCCCCAGTACCAGCACGATGCGGCTTATTTCGCGCCGCTGGCCGAACTCACTGCCGGGGCCGGCACCGAGCTTAACTTCGCGCTCGTGCCGTACCATCCGGCCGATCAGGCACCGGGTACGACTGCTGAACAGATACGCCTCATCGACGCTGCCCTGGCGGCCAGCCCCGGTAACAGCCGTGCCTGGGGTATCTGCACCGAATGCGGCATGGGGCGCGCAGGGCGGGAGGAGATACCAGGCCTGCTCGACCTGCACCGCGAGATCATCGCAGCTGGCTGAGCGGTCAGCAGGACACCGGCAGGCGTCGCCGCCTGGCCTGCCAGCAGCAGTCCGGGCGGGAAGGTGAGCTGCTGCTGGTCGCACTTGAACGTGATCAGAGCCTGTCCAGGGCCGCGCAGGCCATCGGAATCGGGCAGTCGGCTGCGAGCGAGCATCTCCGGCCCGCTCCCGGCACCGGATCGCGCGCACAGATGACGGGCTACGCAGGCAGCTTCAGGTCGCAGGCGAACGCTTTGCGGAACGATTAGCGGGCACGCTGCGCCGCGAGTGCCTCGATCACATTCTCATCTGCGGAGAGCATGGTCGGGTGGCCCGGGGGAATCGCACCCCCAGGCTCCCACAGAACGGAGCGTGAGCCTCTCGGTTCACTCCGCTCTTCTCATCGCAATCCGGCCAGCTCGCGCGTCCAGGCCCAGTGAGCGAATAGCGAGGGTTCCCGTTCGGTCACGCCGGACCACCACCTTATGAACCGTTTGTAGGCGCGCAGCCGCTTGTACTTCTTGCCTGCCCAGCGCATCAGGTAGGTGTTGACGCGCCGCAGGAGGGGATACAGCTGCGACCGGTAGAACCGGCCGTAGTAGTTCATCCAGCCCGCCACGACCGGGTTGATCAGCGCGGCGAGCTCGTTCAGGTCGTGCCTGGTCCACGTGTGGATCCGCCACTGGCGGACCTGCTGGCCCATCCTCTTGAGCGCTTCCGGGCTGACCGCGGGCTGGAAGCCCACGAACATCTTCCCGTCGGCTCTCCTGGCGCCCCTGGGCCGGAACGTGTACCCCAGGAACGTGAACGACGTGTGCTCGTGCGAGCCACGCCTGTGCGTGCCGAGAATCCTGTCCACGACTCTGACCTGCAGAGTTGCTCGCTACCCGCCTTGCCGTGATGATCACCGGTCATGTGCCTGCGGTTCGTGTTTCTCCTGACTACGCGGGTGGCCGCATGGTTGCGGCTGGCTCCGGCGCGCGGACACGTGGAATACCGCCGAGATCCTGATCTTGCGCCACCAGCTCGCCGTCCTGCAACGACGCCAGCCGCGCCGGCCGAACCTGAACTGGGCGGACCGGGCCCTGATCGCGGCCCTTCTCAGCCTGATACCCAAGGCGCGCCGCCACGGGCTGCGCCTGCTGGTCACGCCGGACACGGTCCTGCGCTGGCACCGCGACATCATCCGCCGCCGCTGGGCCGCACGGTCGAGGCACGGAAAGACCGGCCGCCCCGCCACCCGCCGGAACGTCAAGGCCCTGGTCGTCCGGCTGGCCCGGGAGAACCCTGAATGGGGTTATCGTCCACGGCGAGCTAGCCGGCCTCGGAGTGAAGATAGCGGCGTCGACAGTGTGGGAGATCCTGAGGAATGCCGGGATCGATCCTGCGCCGCGGCGCCGGGCCTGCCTGGTCGCAGTTCCTGCGTTCTCAGGCCGAGGCGATCCTGGCGCGGCTTTCTTCACGGCCGACCTGCCCGGCGGCACCCGCGCCTGCGTCCTTGCCGTGATCGAGCAGGCAGCGCGGCGGATCCGGATCCTTGGCGTCACTCTGCATCCCACCGGGGAATGGACCACCCAGCAGGCCCGCAACCTGGTCATGGACATCGGCGACCAGGCGAACCGGATCAGGTTCATGATCCGCGACCGTGACAGCAAATTCACCTGCGCGTTCGACGCCGTCCTCGCCGGAGCCGGGATCCGGACCGTGCTCGGC
>DATCEO010000194.1:0-8752 GCA_036510065.1 Streptosporangiaceae bacterium
CTGTGCCGTCCCGCAGGGACGCACGGGCCGTCGTTCTAAGGCGCTAACCATGGCTCAGGCCGAGGGCGTGCTTCGCACAGCCGAGGGCACCAGGATGCATGGCTACATCGTCCTGTCCCTGCTTACCGGGGCACGCACGGAAGAACTCCGGGCACTGACCTGGAAAGATGTGGACCTCGCGGGGGACCCTAATGCCACTCCACCGATTCCGCCGCACGTGGCGGTCTGGCGCTCGGTGCGCGCTGGCGGCGACACCAAGACTCGCAAGTCACGGCGCACGCTGGCGGTATCCAAACGATGCGTCCACGTTCTGAGACAGCAGCGCGAGCTGCAAGAACGCGACCGGGCGGCGGCTGGTGGCCGCTGGCGGGAACACGGGCTCGTGTTCGCTTCGGCGGTCGGCACTCCGCTCGATCCGTCACACGTCCGGCGTGACTTCCGCAACGCTATCCGGGGCACGCCGGGGCTCAACCCCGCCGACTGGACGCCGCGCGAGCTGCGCCACAGCTTCGTCTCGCTGCTCTCCGACAATGGGACGCCCATCGACGAGATTGCCCGGCTCGTCGGGCACAGCAGTACCGCCGTCACTGAGCTGGTCTACCGCCAGCAGATCCGCCCGGTACTCCAGTCGGGCGCTGTCGTCATGGATCGCATCTTCGGGGATGAGCCTGATGCGTAGTTACTCACTTAGTTACTCACCGAGCCGCCCTGTCTGCCCGGCCGCTCGGGTCATGGCTGGTGAGCTGGGTGTTCGTGGTCGGGATGGCGAGATTCGAACTCGCGGCCTCCTGCTCCCAAAGCAGGCGCGCTAACCAAACTGCGCCACATCCCGTCAGCCAGCCGAAGCCTACAGTGTCTGCGGCCGCCCTGCCCTGCGGCGTCCGCCCGGGCAGCCGAATATGCCGGGGAGGCGCCTATGCGGCCGGGGCTCGCTTTAGCTGGGCGCCATGCGGGCTGGGATAAGGCCCAGCGTCAGGGCGTCGGCGAAACCGGTAGGCTACGGACGGCGGCCGGAGCCGCCGCGCGGGCGTAGCTCAATGGTAGAGCCCCAGCCTTCCAAGCTGGTCATGCCGGTTCGATCCCGGTCGCCCGCTCCAGCGCTCCAGCCCAGGTCAGGGGCATGATCATCGAATTGTCGGTTTCGATCAGGATGCTTGCTTGCGGGGTCGTGCCCGTTGCGTGCCCGATCCCACGGCGCCCTTCGCCTTTCGTGCCTGCCTGAGCAGCTTGCCCATGCCCGCCGCGATGGCCTCGTCCCGCTCCCGCGTGGCGTGCTGGTAGATCAGCGCGGCGACCGCGACATCTACGACACCATGGGCAAAGACGCCATGGTGTTCCACCACTCCGTGCACAGCGGCCAGCCCACCGACATCCCCTACATCGAGCAGTCACGCACCTGGTTCGCCTCCATGTGGGACACCATCAGCTACGAGTACCCCGCATGACCACCAGCTCCCCGACCGGCGCGACCGTCGACGACATCATCGCCCGGACCAGCTACGTGCTCCTCGACTTCGATGGCCCCGTCTGCGACATCTACGCCGGGCTCCCCGCGGCCACCGTTGCCGAAAGACTCCGCAAGCTCCTCACCGGCCAAGGGGTCATCCTGCCCGCGTACATCACTGAATCCGGCGACCCGATCGAGGTGTTCATCTACTCCGCGACCATCAGCCCCGGCGTGGCCGCCAAGGTCGAAGCCGAGATGACCGACCAGGAAGCAGAAGCCGTCGCCACTTCGCGGCCCACGCCTTACGTCCACGATGTCGTCACCAGCTGCCGGGACTCCCGCCGCCCTATCGCCGTGGTCAGCAACAACTCTGACCGCGCCGTCCGTGCCTACCTCGCTCTGCACGGCCTCGATGACCGCATCGAGCTGATCGCGGCCCGGACCAGCAGTGATCCCGGCCTGCTCAAGCCCAGCCCGCACCTCATCGACCAGGCCATCACCGGACTCGGCGCACCACCAGGCCAGTGCGTCCTCATCGGCGACTCCACCACCGACATGGAAGTCGCGGAACTCGTCGGCATCGACAGCATCGGCTACGCCAACAAGCCCGGCAAGCACGCCCGCCTCGCCGATGCCGGGGCCACCGCAGTCGTCAGCAGCCTCGCCGACCTCGTGCTCAGCCTCCGAGCCCGGCCCGGCCACTGCCGAATTGAGCCGTACTAGATCAAGGGCCCCGCTGCGCGGGGCCGGGTCCGGCGCTCCCCGCGCCGGGCTCTGGCCTTGGGAGGCCCCGCCCGGCGCGCCCGCGCCGTCCCAACCTTTGGCCGCCGCTGATCTGACTGGCTCTACCGTCATGCCAGCTGTTCCGCTGTCTCCTGGCGGCTATGAGCCATCCACGGCGGACGACGGGCTCCAGTCCGTGGTCCGCCGGAACAGGCGCGCGCCCAGAAAGACGGCTCTCGCGCCTTCGCCCCGACGACGAACCAGTGGTCGCTGGCGCCAGAATCCGACGCCAGATCGTCGGGCTCGCCCGGAGCATTCTGCGCTACCGGCAGGAGCATCATGAGAGACGTCGAAGTGCTCGATAACGCCAGATGCAATCGGCCGGTCGCGGGGTGGTGAGTTTCTCTCTGGCGACTCCGGAGGTGATTATGTGCGCCGGACGACGCCGCTGGAGGCTTGACGAGGTGGTCCACGGACTGGAAGGCGATTCGTTCTTCATCGCCTCCAAAGCCGCCAACTTCGACACTCTCGTCCCAAGCCTGATCGCCCCGCGCCTCTTATAGATCAGAGTTGGCCTTCGTCCGGCCTGGCTGGTCTTCGGTTGCGGCGCCGCGCTAAAGCGGTGCCTGCGTCGGTAACGGGGCACCCACCCGCCCCTGACGGAACCCACTCGTCACAGCGCCCGTCCGCCACCCCTTGAGCCCAGGGTGGCGGACGGACGGGATGCGAACGAGGTCAGACCAGGGATGCGCACTGACCGATTGCCTTGCCCCCGACGTGGTTGACCTCCCCGGGGATGAAACCTCCGGACACCGCTGGGGCGAGGCCCGCGCAGATGAGGTTCCGCCCGACCGTGTTTTCGACGACGGCGACGGAGCGGCCCGGGTCGCCCGGGTCGGTCGCCGTGATCTTGATTAGCGTCGCGTTGCCGCCGATCCGGTTGAATTGCACGCCGAGCCAGTCGGCCGTCACCCCGATTACCGTGAGGTTGCGGCCGATCGTGTTGCCCTTGATCGACCAGGGAATGTCACCCCCTCCTCCGATCAGCGTGACGTTCCCCTTGACCGTCATTCCTCTCATCAGGACGGTGTTCGCCAAGATGGCGGTGACGTTCCCCTTGATGGTGATGGTGGTGTGCCCGGCCGGGTCGGCGGTGCACGGCACTCCCGCCATCGTGCCGATAGAAGTCACCGGCTGGCAGCCCAGGCCGAGGAATGAGCCCAGGCCGGCGGTGACGTCGTGTCTGACGGTGATCGTCGACGGCGCGCTTTGCGCGTCGAGCGCGGCACCGGGGGCGACGTTGATGTTGCCGGCGACGTTGATCACGGCATCGGGCTGTATGTTGCACGCGCCCGTGACCGTGATGCTGGCGTAGTTCCCCGAGGGGATGCTGATGAAGTTCCCCGAGGCGAGATCACCACCGGCGCACGTGTACCTCACCGGCGGCCCTTTGGAGGGGTGTGCGCTAGCGATACTGGTGGTACCGACCAACATCGCCCCAGACAACGCCACTACCATGGCCGCGCCGAGCAGAATACGAGACTTCATACTTGCTCCCTTCCTCTGTTGTGTCAGCCCCGAAGCCCCTTACTGTCCCTAAACCCCCGCGCAACGTAGCATTATCTCTTCGTCGGACACAAGCCCTAGTTGGGAAACCCAGTGCATGTCGGTGGGGGAGTGCCTCATCCGCTTCCAATTGTGTAGCCCTTCAGGACAGGCCAGTAAAGGGCAGCTTCGCTGTCGCTAACGCGATGGCGCAAGCGCCACCCTTGACAGTCCCGCCCTTCCAGGGCGGTTTCCGGCAGCTATCGGATAAGGCACCTCTACGCCTCGCCAGGTAGCCGGAAGCAGCCACCGCCATGTTTGCTAAGCAGGAACGCCCTACACGCCCCCTGCATGCGTTAGCGAGCTGGCCAACACATTGCCAGCGACCTGGCTCCCGAGCCAGGTGGCGGTGCAGGTGCAGCGGGCGGCTCAGAGCCGCCGGTTCTCTTCTACTCCCTGCAGAATGCCAGGAGGCAAGCCAGACCCACCCGCGCGGCAGCTCTACGATCTGTATGGTTACCGTTCGACTGGCGTGGCATGCTGACCTGGTGGTCTCCGTTCCGATGTCTGGCACTATCCGCGCGGCTCGAGCGCAGGACGCGCCTCGATCATCGACGTCGTTCGGGCTTCTGGCCTGTTCCCACAGGGCGGACTCACCGAAGTCGAAGCGACACTGGACGCGTTCCTGACCCGCGCCGCGGTAACCGACCGCTGGGTGATCACCGACACCGGAACCGGCATCGCGGCGACAGCTTACTACGCTCCGGAGCGGATGACCGACGGCACCTGGAACCTCTACCTGCTCGCCGTGCACCCCGATCACCAGGGGCAAGGGCGCGGAGCCGCGCTCGTGCGCCACGTCGAGCAGGACCTGCGGCAGGCGTGCGCCCGTGTGCTGTTGATAGAGACATCGCGGGAGTGCCTGATTTCTCGGGCCCACGAGGGTTCTACACCGGACTCGGCTACCACGAAGAGGCCCGCATCCGGGACTTCTATGAACCCGCAACGACAAAGTCGTCTACTGGAAGAACCTACACTCCAAGAATCCCTAGGGCGGACAGCGCGGGTAAGCGCAGCACGCTCGCACGTCTCGTCCCGACTCGGGATATCTCACGCCTGAAAGAAGACGGTTGTCCGCTCTCCGGCGTTACCCTCAGTGGCGCCCTCTGTAAACCGGTTTGTAAACCGGACGTGACGGGATAGAGCGAGACAGCGGAGACTCGGCGACCCTGGCCGGAGGTACCGGACCGATTTCCCCGAGGCCAACGCGGCGACCAGAGACCGCCCGAGACGCCGGAGACATGCGTCGCACTGCTCATAACCCAGAGATGACAGAGCGCTAGCTGGCAGCGTCCGCCATAGCGTTGAAACGAGCGACCGCGGCGTCCACCTTGTGCATCTCCGGTCGCGTTCCCATTCTTAGTGGCCGCTCGTGTCGAGTTCCGTCTGCGAAGGCGACAAAGATCGTGCCGACCCGGGGCGGATTGACCCCAATGACGCCTGCAGCGACGTAGACAGCCTGACTGCCTGGCTTGAGATCCATGACGCCTGCGCAGGCACCGGCCAGGGGTCCCAGGCACCGGCCGCGCGTCCAACCGGGCAGACTCCACACCTCGTCGCCCTTCACGCGGACGCCAAGGTCGGTGAAGGTGACTCCGCGCGTCTTGTCAGCGATGGCCCGCTCACGCTGAACCTGTGCGGCTACCTGCACTGCTCGTTGCCGTGCTTTCATCTCTCGCTAGCTCCCCCGACCCTCCAAGGTGGTGGCGTCCCAGCAGCCTCCCGGCCCTCTGCCGCCACGATCTGGTCGTGAGTGCAGTGATTCGGGCAGCGGCGTCGGATCATGTCGCGGCGGGCCTCTACGCCTTGCAACATCAGCACGGAGAAGACCGCAACCCGTGGCGAGCCGCAGACCGGGCAGTCTCCGGCTGGCTCTGTGATCGTTTTCCTCACGATCGCTTAGCGTATCGTCTCCGACACGGAGCGATGTCCAGGTGGCACGCTGATCCCTTTCCTCCTGCTCAGGCTCAGCAGCCGAACGTGCCCGCTGCGTGCCCGATAGGACGGTCAATCAGGGTGTCTCACGGACACTCATGGTGCCTAGCCCAGATGTCCTGACCTGGGCTGTAGCAGTTCAAAGCGCTGCGATCCGCAGCCTTCCAAGCTGGTCATGCCGGTTCGATCCCGGTCGCCCGCTCTCACTACTGCCTCCCAGGTCAGGGGCACATGGCCCAGGCGGCCGGATGAGCCGGAACCTGGGCGCGGGCCACAGACGGGCCACATCTCACTTGCTCCGGGCTTCGCGGGCCAGGCCGCCGAGCGCTTGCGCGATGGCCTGGTCACGGTCGCGGGTGGCATGCTGGTAGATCATTGCAGCGCGCGTGCTGGAGTGACCGAGCCGGGCCATCAGCTCCTTGAGAGGCGCGCCGGTAGCAGCCGCGAGGGTGCCGCCCGTGTGTCGCAGATCGTGAAAGTGGACGCCGGGAGCACCGGCGGCGGCGCATGCCCGGACCCAGATCGGGCGGAAGTTCGTACGGCGCAGCTTCCCGCCCTTCGGGCCGATGAAGACCAGGCCGCGTGGCCCATGCTCGGCAAAGCGCTCGATGTGCGCGCGAAGCTCGGGGACCAGCTCGGCGGGGAAGGCGACGGCGCGCCGCCCGGCACGTGACTTGGGCGTGTCAGCCCGCAGGCCGCCCTTGTCGAGCTGCACGATCGTCTCCGTGACCCTGATCTCGCATGCTTCGAGGTCGATGCTGTCGCGGCGCAGGGCCGTCAGCTCGCCCCAGCGCAGGCCCGCGAAGGTGGCCAGGAGCACGAGCATCCGGTGCCGGGCTGGTAGCGCTCGGGCGATAGCCCGCCGCATCAACCCCGACCGGCTATCGCCCGAGCGGCAGGCCCGGTACGACCTGGACCTTGCCCAGGCGCATGTCATGCGACGGCAGATCGGCGAGGCGCTGAGCTGCCTCGAAGAGGCCGAGCGCCTTACACCCGAGCAGATCCGCACGCACCGAGTAGCCCGCGCAGTCGCCCGCGACCTGATCCAGCTTTCCGGGTCGCGTCCGCGAGCTGAGCTGCGCGACCTCGCGGAGCGCTTCGGCGTCCTCCCCTGACAGGTGCAGCCCTTGATGCCTAGGTTCAACTGATCGTTGACGGATCGGCTTCAGGTGATGCTTGACGGTTTCTAGGGCCCAGCCTCTGGTAGACCAGGGCTTGCTCTGGCTTCCGGAAGGTGTCAGTCAACGCCGGTGCTGGCGGGGGTCAACGTGGCACCCGCAGCGCGCCAGCGCGAGGACAAAACGATGTTGAGGCCCGTAAGGCCCCAGGCGTAGGCTCGGCTGGCCCGGAGACCTGCCGCGCTAGCTGCGCGGCCGGGGCTCATCCTCGCCCTGAATTCCTGCAACATGTCACTGTGCGCTGATGGCTAAGACCGATACGGCGCAGTGCAAGGGAGGCAACGTGCAGCGCACAGTTCACACCCGGGACGGTCGGACGCTGGCTGTCGAAGACTGCGGTGATCCCGCTAGTCGGCCGGTCCTGGTCCACATGGGCACGCCAAATTCCAGGTACCTTTACGGCCGGAATGTGCGGGATGCCGCCGAGCGCGGACTGCGGCTGATCGGCTACGACAGACCAGGCTACGGGGAGTCCTCGCCCCAGCCGGGGCGCACTGTCGCCGATTGCGCCGACGATGTCCGCACGATCTGCGCTGAGCTCGGCATCGATCGCCTGGCGACGTGGGGCATCTCGGGCGGCGGTCCGCATGTGCTCGCGTGCGCCGCCCTGCTCCCGGATCTGGTGACTGCTGTCGCCTCGCTTGCCTCGCCGGCCCCATACGGTGCCGAAGGCCTTGATTATTTCGCCGGCATGGGCCAGGTCAACATCGATGACACCCGCCTATTCCTTACTGATGAGGCCGCGGCCAGGGCAAAGATGGACAAGGACCGGGACGAAATCCTGGCCACGTCGCCGGACGATGCGGCCAGGGGGATTGAATCGCTCCTCACGCCGACAGATGCGGCGGTCCTGCGCGGCGAGCTGGCTGAGTACCTGGTGTCCTCAGAGCAAGACGGACTGGCGCCTGGCAGCGAGGGATGGTGGGAGGACAATTGCATGGTCAGACCGTGGGGATTTGACCTCGCCGACATCTCTGTTCCGGTCCTGCTGCTGCATGGCAGGCAGGACATGTTCGTGCCGTTCGGCCACGGCGAATGGCTGGCCAAGCACATTCCCGGCGTCGAGGCGCGGCTGCTCGACGATGATGGGCACCTGACGCTGATGCAAAATCGCGTCCCCGAGGTGCATGCCTGGCTGTCAGAACACCTGTAGCGCGCCAGTCAGCCTGCCTTCAGGCCGCTCCAGATACGAACTTCATGACTGCGTGATAGCGCTGCTCCATGACGCTCAACCCACGAGCATCGCCCGGCCATCTTCTGCCCGCGATCAACGTCACGACGGGGGCATGCCCAGGGCGGGCGGTGTCAAGCATCAGATGAAGCCAATGTGTCAACGATCAGTCGGAGTCGGACAAGGTGCAGCCCTTGAAGCTGTGACAACTTTCTCTACGGTTTCAAGGGCACGCCCTCCGGGCGCGCCAGCCGTCCGACCTGCGGCCGGGCTCGGATGCGGGGACGCGGAAGTCATCGTCGGGACTGCGGCATGGGGCGGCCGAGACCGCCAGGCGCCAGGCGGGAAGCAGGGGGACTCGCCTACTCCGGGGGGCGGCTGCATGCCGCGACCTGCGAGCGGAAGCCCTCCGGTCGCGGCGCGCCGCCCGGTCGGCTGCCCCCACCCGCAGGCAGGCGGCTCGCGCCCCAACGCTCCCCGATGACCGCGCCCGCATGAGCTGACCGGGCCGTCCTCTACGCGCCGGGCATCCTCTCGCCGCCCAAGATCACAGTCAAGGGCGCTCGCTGCGCTCGCGTCGCTAGCCAATGCCGCGTAGTTAAGGGTCGGGGGCGGTAGTCGAGGTCGTTTCTGGCGGCGTGTTGAGGGCGTAGGCAGCGAAACCGGTGCGGGTGATGAAGCCGAGCTTGGCCC
>DATCEO010000195.1:0-36847 GCA_036510065.1 Streptosporangiaceae bacterium
CAACCAGCCATCATCAACGCCGGCCGGCAGTAATCAAGCCGACACGCTGGGCCGGCTCCCAGAACATCACCACACGGAAACGACGCCACGCCCCGTAATCGAAACCAGACCATCCCGCCAGCAGGGAGCTGAATGCTTACGTTTCCCCAGTCGCCGGATCGGACTCGCGGCTTTCGGCTGATGTTCCACATCGACGGCGCGCTGGCCTCTGCAAGCCCAAGGAACAGAGCGGCGCTGGAGCACACGGTGTCTATGCGCACTGGGCGGCGCGTCGAACCACGTGGCAACTGCCAGGAGTACTGGATCATCGGCCGCACCGCACTAGACGAGCTGCTGTTCGGCGCGCGGCTGCCGAAACGGGGGCGCCCTGCCAAGGCGCGGGGCGCGATCGGCCACGAGCTGTCGGCGATCCTCATCGCCACATCCAACCCGGAGCCCCGGGACGTCTTCCTGGATCCCTTCGGCGGCAGCGGGTCCTTCGCCCAGGCCAGGCTGGACCTGCCTGTCCGGAAGATCTTGTACGCCGATCTCAACCTCGCCACGCATCGCCCGGCCTTCGAACCCCGGCTCGTCCGCGATAACCGCGTCCGGTTGCTCGACGAAGACGCGTTGCGGCTGCCGAGCATCGCCGATGGATCGGTCGATGCCATCGTCACCGACCCGCCCTGGGGCGAACATGAGATGCTGGACCGGCCGTACTCCGAGTTTGCCAAGGACATCGGCACCTCCTTCGCCCGGGTCCTGCACCCTTCACGCGGGCGCTACGTCATCCTGGTCAACTGCCGCAATGCCTCGGTACTGTGGCAGGCGCTAAGCGACTCGGGGCTCATACCGGACGCCGCCTATGAAATCCTCGTCAACGGCCATCCGGCCACGGTGCTGGTGCGCAAGCGCCACAGCTCGCCCAGCCAGTTAGGTGAATGGCGGTCGAGTCGTTGTTAAGCTCGATCACGTTAATGGGCCCACCTCGGCGCGCACAGCTCGATGATCCGAGCCGCCCCGTTGCGGTCGTTGAGCGGGTGACCGATGAACTGGGCCTGCCCGATCGCGCAGTCGACCATCAACGGCACGATGCCGACGATTGAATCGCCGTCTCGACCCACGACGACGAACGGGATGCGGCCGTCGCCGAAGCTACGCCACCACGCATCCGCCCAGCCGGGATGCTGGAAGACAGACGGGAGGCAGCCACGCGCGATCAGATTGCGCCAGCCGAGCCGCACGTCGGCCAACTCCGACAAGTCGGCAAGCACATCGCATCGAAGTCCAGCCACAGTATTCAATGGTGCCCGACGGCGTCACAGGCCCGCAACGGCCGGGACTGTGGATCTAAAGGTGTTTCCGGCCCGATCACGCTGGGCCCAGCGGAAGAGGTGCCGTGAATGACCGCGACACTGGACGAGGTGACCAGCAAGAAGCCGGAGCCATCGGCTGAGGCTGAGGCCGCAAGAGAGCTGGTCCGGCTGGCCCGGGAGCAGGGCATGTCCTGACCGGCCCGGACGGGCAGCCGCCTGACCGCCCAATGGAGCCAGCCGCTTGACAACCATAGGAGTATCCCTATCTGGCTTGACTGGGCAGGTCATTGACCTGTGCCCAGGACCGCGGCTCGGTCATTGCTGACCCTATCGGTACAGGAGGCAGCTGCATTGGGTCCGACAATTTAAGCAAGATAACCATGGGGCAGTTCTGGAGCGGGTATTCATACGGCTTTAATCCGTCCCTGAGCCTCTCGGTTCCCTGGGGAATATCGTTCGGCGGCTGGCCGAGTTGCTCGAACCGTAACCGGGCTGACCATACAAGTAGCTATGGGTCTGGCTCGGCCTCTACGCAAAACAATAGCGAGTCGCCCACGTCGTTCGGCAACTTCACTGACTCGACGCCACATGTGCCCTGCTACGGAATCCGTTCGACCTTGAGGACCACCGCTGACTAACCGATTTGACGTCGAGCCCAGCTGAAAGGGCCGGCTGGCCTCCTGGCAGAATCACGGCATGAACACTGCAGCCGTTGACCCTGAAGCCGTTAACCCTGAAGCCGTCCAGCCCGTAGCTGTCATCACCGGGGCCAGCAGCGGCATCGGAGCGGCCACGGCCCTGAAGCTGGCGGACGCCGGTTACCGGGTGGTCCTCACCGCCCGGCGCACTGAGAAGCTGGCTGAGGTAGCCGACCGCATCGCCAAGGACGGCGGCCAGGCGGACACTCATCAGCTCGACGTGACGGACCGGTCGGCCGTGGAGGCGTTCGGCGCCGCGCTGGGTCGCTGCGACGTCCTGGTGGCCAACGCCGGCGGCGCCATCGGCGGCGACTCGGTCGCCGCCAGCTCCCCGGACGACTGGCTGGCCATGTACGAGGTCAACGTGCTCGGCACGCTGCACATCACCCAGGTGCTGCTGCCCAAGCTGATCGCCAGCGGCGCGGGAACCATCGTGCTGATGTCGTCGACGGCCGGCCTGACCTCCTACGAGG
This sequence comes from Streptosporangiaceae bacterium, assembly GCA_036510065.1. Classification (GTDB taxonomy): domain Bacteria; phylum Actinomycetota; class Actinomycetes; order Streptosporangiales; family Streptosporangiaceae; genus DASUBV01. The sequence continues at coordinate 2,467 of DATCEO010000195.1, forward strand.
GGGGCGGCGGGTACGTGGCCGCCAAGCACGGCACGCACGCGATCGCCGAGACGCTGCGGCTGGAGCTGTGGGATCAGCCGGTCCGGGTCATCGAGATCGCCCCGGGCATGGTCAAGACGGACGAGTTCGCGCTCAACCGCTTCCGGGGCGACGCGGACAAGGCGGCCTCGGTCTACGCCGGGGTCAAGGAGCCGCTGACGGCGCAGGACGTGGCGGACGCTGTCGCCTGGTCGGTCACACGGCCCGCGCACTTCAACGTCGACCTCATGGTCATCCGGCCGCGCGCGCAGGCCGCGCAGCACAAGGTGTTCCGGGAGACGACCTGACCAGACGCCCGCGCCTCCAGCCGCCGCGCCTCAGCCGGTCTGAGTGATCTTGCTGAGGCCGCGCGGGCTGTCGGGGTCCAGGCCGAGCCGGCGAGACAGCGCCTCGGTCAGCAGCTGGCCCGGCACGATCAGGCCCATGGGCGCCAGCCACTCGGGCAGCTGCGGTCCCGGCAGCGAGCGCGAGCAGGCGGCGGCGAGCTGGTCACCGCCGCCGATGCCGTAGGCCATGGCCCCGGCCCCGGTGACCCGGCGGGCCAGCTCGACGGACCCGGCCAGGGCGGGGCCGGATTCGGCCGCGAGCACGATGGCCGGAGTCTGGGCGTCCACGACGGCGATCGGGCCGTGCAGCAAGTCGGCGTAGGACAGGCCCATGGCGTGCAAGTAGCACGCTTCCTTGAGCTTGAGGGCCAGCTCGAGGGCGGCCGAATAGGCCAGGCCCCGGCCGGACACCACGACGCCGGGAACTGAGGCGAGCTCGGTCACCATGGCGTCGAAGTCCGGGGGCAGGCTGAGCATGGCCTCGACGGCGTCGGGCACGTCGCGCAGCTCGCCGGGGTCCAGGGCCGCGCCGAGGCCCAGGGCCAGCACGGCCAGGGCGGCCAGCTGGGTGGTGAAGGTCTTAGTGGCCGGCACGGCTTGCTCGATCCCGGCCTGGGTCTGGAACGTGACCTCGGCCTGATCGGCGAGCGGCGAGTCGGTCCCGTTGGTGATGGCCACGGTGTGCGCCCCGCAGTCGCGGGCCCAGGCCAGGGTCTCGACGATCTCCTCGGTCCGGCCGGACTGGGACAACGCGACCGCGAGCACGTCGGACAGGTCGACCCGGCTCCGGTAGGTCGTCGCGATCGACGGCGAGGCGAGGGTGGCCAGCCGTCCGGCGTAGGCCTGGATCAGGTAGGTGCCGTAGACGGCGGCGTTGTCGGAGGTACCGCGCGCGATGAACAGCACGTGCCGGGTCTGGGCCGCCAGGGCGGCCGCCTCGGCCCGGCGCGGCAGCAGAGCATCGATCGTGGCCCGGAGCGCGGCGGGCTGCTGCGCGATCTCCCGGCCCATGTGTGAAACGGTCTGCCCGTCGCTGGTCGCCACGCTCACGGCCGTCCTCCATCGCTGTTGTCGCCCGGGCCGAACACCTGCCGGCCGCCGATCCAGGTGGCCCTGGCCCGCAGGTCGGGGCCGAGCCAGACTAGGTCGCCGACGGCGCCCGGGGCAATACGGCCCAGGCTGGGGCATCCGATCAGGTCGGCGGGAACGCGGGTGGCGGCCGCGACGGCGATGGCCAGGTCGACGCCGGCCGCGACCATGTTCGCCACGCCGGTGTCCATCCGCAGGGCGGAGCCGGCGAGCGTGCCGTCGGCCCGGACCGGCGGCCGCCCGGCGCCGGGCGGCAATTCGATGGACTCGCCACCCAGGAGGTAACGCCCCGGTGCCATCCCCGCGCATGCCGCCGCATCAGTCACCAAGGCGATCCGGCCAGGCGCCGCGGCGAAGGCGATACGGCAGGCCAGGCCGGCTACGTGCTGGAGATCGGCGATGAGTCCGCTGGTCAGCCGGGGATCGCCAAGCGCCTGACCGACCACGCCGGGCTCGCGGTGATGGAACGGCCGCTGGGCGTCGAATAGGTGCGTGACCATGCGCGCGCCCTGGCCGGCCGCCTGCGCGACCTGCGCGGCGGTGGCGTCACTATGACCGACGCTGACCAGCACTCCGGCTTCAGTGAGCTGGGTGATGGCGGCGAGCGCGCCGGGGCGCTCGGGAGCCAGCGTGACCAGCCTGAGCAGGCCGCGGCCAGCGGTCAGCAACTGGTCGATGGCCACGTGGGTCGGGTCGACGATCCAGTCCTCGTTGTGCGCTCCGCGCCGGGACGGGGCGATGAACGGTCCTTCCAGGTGCAGGCCGAGCACCCGGGCGCCGGTCGGCAGATCCGCAATGATCGCTGCCGCCGCACGGAACGCGACCGCCAGCCGGTCCACCGGGGCGGTGATGAAGGTGGGCAGGAACGCGGTCGTCCCGGTCTCGGGAAGCCGGCGCACGACCTGCGCCCAGCCGTCGGGCCGGGCGGCCATCAGCTCCTGGCCGTAGTAACCATTGACCTGCAGGTCAACGAAGCCGGGGACCAGGATTCCGTCGGGCAGGGCGACGTCGGCGGGGCCCGGCGGCGTTCCCTCGCCCACGTCGGCTACCTCGCCGGCCCGGATCCGCAGGTAGCCGGGGGCCAGGATCGGTGCTCCTGGCAGGCCCGTGATCAGCTGCGGGGCGGTGACGACGAAGGACGGCCCCGCGCTCAGCTGGGCACCTGGTTCAGCTGGCCGGAGTCGCTTCCCGGCCCGGCGCCGGCCTGGCTGGCGTGGGCCGCCGACAACCCGGCGGCCCGGCCCGGCTCGGCCAGCGCGAAGAATCCCCGCATGACCTGCGCCACCATGTCGGGCCGTTCCAGCATGGCCACATGGCCGGTGCGCGGCAGCACCACCACGTGCGCGGAGGGGAAGACGCGGGCCGCCCGCGCGCCGGTCACGGGGTTGACGAGCCGGTCATGGCTGCCGTGAATCACCAGGGTGGGCGCGGTCACCTGGGCGGCGTCCCGCCACAGGGTCCGGGCTCCCCGCCGGGTGTACTCGGTCACGAGGGCCCGCGCGGAACCGATCAGGACCTCGGCCTGGTAGCCGAGGCCGTCGCGGCGGGTGACCTCGTCGACCTCCTCGCGCACCCGGTCGGGATGCATGCGGGTCGGATCGGCGTACAGGTCGCGGATCGTCTGCAGGGTCCGCTGCTGTGCTGGCACGGCCTCGAGCCGGGCCAGGGCGCGGCGGCCGAGTCCGGGCAGGATCACCGCCGCCACGCGCAGCGGGCCGAGCCGCGGGTGCAGGTCGGGGAGGGCCGGCGAGATGAGCGTGAGGGTCCGGACCAGATCCGGCCGCCGGGCCGCCACGCGCGTGCAGACGGCGCCGCCCAGCGAATTGCCGACGAGGTGGACGGGGCCCTGGCCGCGCTGGTCGATCAGGGCCGTGACGGCGGTGGCGGACGCGTCGATCGAGTAGTCCCGGCTGGCGGGCACCGGCGAGTAACCGAACCCGGGCAGGTCCAGCGCCTCGCTGGCCAGGACCGGGCCGGTGATCAGGCCGTCGCCGGGACGGCTGAGCAGGTCCATGATGTCGGTCCAGTTGCGGGAGGAGCCCCCGAGCCCGTGGACGAACACGGCAGGCTCGCCAGCCCCGGCTGCGGGGACGGCGGTCCGGACGAAGACATCTCCGATGTCGAGCGCGACAAGCGCGCCTGGCCACGGTGGAATCGGGTCGGCCATATTCCGACTCTACCTGCGGGTACGGACGCTGCCCGGGACCGCCTGGCCAACTCCAGCGGCTAGCTGGCCCGCCGCCTGGTCCGGCGCTGCGGCGTGGGTTCCTGGCCGGTATCTTCCGCGGCCGACGCGTCCTTGCCGGACCGGCCGGTCCGGCTGGCCCTGGCGGGCTGGGCCCCCTTGCCGGTGTCCTTGGCGGTTTCTTTGCCGGGGCGGCCCCTCTTGGCGGCCGGCTTAGCCCCGCCGCTCTTGCCGTCGGCGCCCTTCGTCGCCGCCCCGGCCTTGGCCGACCTGGTTCGACGCTGCGGAGGTTCCGCAGCCCCCTGGTCGCCGCGCGCCGCGGCTAGGCTGGCCTTGAGCGCGTCGGCCAGGCTACTGGGCTGTTCGGACACCTCGGCGGTCTCGGGCTGGACGATGTCGCGGCCCTCGATCTTGGCCTCGACTACTTCCAGGAGCGCCTCCCGGTACCCGTCGTGGTACTCCTCGGGGTCGAAGTCGACGGTCATGGAATCGATGAGGGACGTCGCCATCCGCAGTTCCTGCGGCCGCACGTCGATGTCGTCGTCGAGGAACGGGAAGTCCGCGCTGCGGACCTCGTCCGGCCACAGCAAGGTCTCCAGCACCAGCACCCCGTCCCGGGTGCGCAGCGTGGCCAGCGACTCGCGCTGCCGCAGCGCCACCTGGGCGATGGCCACCCGGCCCGAGCGCTCCAGCGCGTCCCGCAGCAGGGCGTAGGCGCGGCCCCCGGACGTCTCGGGCTCGACGTAGTAGCTGCGGTTGAACAAGATGGGGTCGAGCTGGTCGGCCGGGGTGAAGTGCAGGACCTCGATGCTCTTGCTGGTCGGCAGCGGCAGCTCGGCCATGTCCTCGTCGGTGAGCACGACCATCTCGCCGCCGGGCAATTCAAACCCCTTGGCGATATCCTCGTACGGCACCTCGGCCCCGTCGATCGAGCAGACGCGGCGGAACCGGATGCGGCCGCCGTCCTCACGGTGAACCTGGCGGAAGGCGATGTCCTTCTGCTCGGTCGCAGCGTAAAGTTTCACTGGGATCATGACGAGGCCGAAGGAGATCGCACCCTTCCACATGCTGCGCATGACATCTCCTTACCCTGGTCCCTGAGCAGATACCGAGAAATACGCCGGCCGATGTCCGAATTCTGTCATCCGGCAGTATGTTCGAGACGACGCCCTGGCAAGAACCTTCAGCAGAGGAAGGGGCTCGGCATATGAGCGAAGAAAGCCTCGAGGCGTCCGAAGCCGACGCCGCCGAGCAGGAAACCGGCGCCCTGCCTACCCCAGACGATTCCGCCGGAGAGCTGGAAGACGTGCCGCTTGAGGCGGATCCCGCGGACGTGGTGGAGCAGGCCCGGGAAGTGGAAACCGACGACACCGAGGATTACCGCTAGCACGCTGTAACTCCCATCGGCCGTAGAATCGAAGCTGGACGGTCCGTCCTCGCTGCCCGCACAGACACGCTCGGAGATCATTGTGACCGCATCGTCGCAGGCCAAGTCGGCTAGTCCCCGGCTGCCGCGCCCCGCGCGGCGGCGGCAGCTGCTAGGCGCGGCTCGCGATGTCTTCGTTGCGCAGGGTTATCACGCGGCGGCCATGGACGAGATCGCGGAGCGGGCCGGCGTCAGCAAGCCGGTGCTCTATCAGCATTTTCCCGGCAAGCTCGAGCTCTACCTGGCGCTGCTGGACGAGAGCGTGGCGGAGCTCAACCGGATCGTGGGCCAGGCGCTGTCGTCTACTACGGACAACAAGCAGCGGGTGCCGGCCACCTTCCAGGCATTCTTCGATTTCGTGGGCGGCAGCGGCGAGGCGTTCCGGCTGGTGTTCGAGTCGGATCTGAGCAACGAGCCCGCCGTGCGGGACCGGCTGGGAATCGCCATGGAGTCGTGCGCGGACATGGTGAGCCAGTTCATCCACGAGGACGCGGGCCTGGACGAGGAGGAGGCGCACCTGCTGGGCATGGCCCTGGTGGGCATGGCCCAGGTGAGCGCGCGGTACTGGCTCAGCACGGACCGGGCCATCCCCAAGGACCAGGCGGAGCAGCTCATCACCAGGCTCGCCTGGCGCGGTATCAGCGGCTGGCCGCTGACCGGGCAGGCCTAGCCCAAGCGGTTACGCTCGGGGCGTAGCAGCTGCGGAGCGCGATTCCCCCGTTGCGACCAGGCCACGAGTTAGCCTCGGTGCGGAGAGGAGAACCGTGGAAGTTAAGATTGGCATTCAGTCGGTACCGCGTGAGCTCGTCCTGGAGACGAATTCCGCCGTCGAGGAGGTCGAGCGTGCCCTCAGCACGGCCGTGACCGATGGCACGGTCCTGGTGCTGGAGGACGACAAGGGCGGCAAGGTCCTCGTCCCGGCGGACAAGATCGCTTACCTGGAGATCGGCGGCGCCGAGCCGCGCCGCGTCGGCTTCGGCGCCTACAGCTAGGCGGCTCGGGCTAGCTGGCCAGCTAGGCGGCTACGGGCTGGCTGGCGACTGGGTCGCCGGCGACTAGTTAGCCGGCGACTGCGCATAGCAGCCGGTTCGATCCGCGCTGCCACAGCGTGCCGATCTCGGTGAAGCCCGCCGCCCGCAAGGCGGTCACGTGGGTGTGCAGCCAGCGTGACTCCGACCCGTGGTGGTCGGAGCTGTAGTGGCGCTGCTTCCGCTGCGCCACGGGCCCGGCCAGGGCCGGGTCGGCTAGCGCCGCGGTCCACCAGCCCGCCCAGCTCTCCGACTGGCCATCGGGAAAGCGCCGCTGCTGTTCCCGCTCGATCAGGACCTGGCCCAGGCGGGCCAGCGTAGGGGCGGTCGCCTCGTTCTCCTCCAGGTGATCCCCGTTCAGCAGCACGCCACCCGGCCGCAGCACGGTGGCCAGCTCGGCGTACATCGCCGTCAGCTCGGCCTCCCGGAGCCAGTGCAGGGCCGTGGTGCTCACGGCGGCGTCAGCTGGGCGGTCCGGGCCCAGGGCGCGGGTCCAGCCCGCCGCGCGCAGGTCCTGGTCGACGTAGCGCAGGCCCGGCCGGCCGGAGGAGCTGGCCCGGCCCAGGGCCAGCAGCACCGGATCGGCGTCGATCGCCAGCACGGTGGCGCCGGGGATCTGGTCCAGCAGCCGGGTGGCCAGCGAGCCGGGCCCGCAGCCGAGGTCCAGCACGAGCGGGTCGGGCCGCCCGGCCGCGGCCGCGACCACGTCGATCAACGCGGTGAACCGCTCCTCGCGATCGGGCATGTACTCCTGCTGCTGGGTGTCCCAGCGGCCAATCCAGGCCCGCGCCGCGGCCGCGGTGAGCTGCCTCGTGGTCATGCACCCTCCGGGGTCGCGGCGTTGCGGGCCAAGGGGTCGTCAGGTTACCCGGCCAGGCAGTTACCCGGCCAGGCCCAGGGCGGCCATCCGGTCGGCATGGGCGTCGGTCAGCCGCGCGAACATCCGCCCGATGTCGCCGAGCTGACTGCGGGAGCCATGGGCCAGCAACCGCGCGAGCGACTCGCGCTCGGCCGCCACCCGCTGGGCCTGCCCGAACGCCTCACCGACCAGCCGCCGGGCCCACAGGGCCAGGCGCCCGGCCACCCTCGGGTCCGCGGCGATGGCCGCCCTGACCGCGTCGATGACAAAGGCCGAGTGACCGGTGTCGGCGAGCACTTCCAGGACCAGGGACTGCGTCGGGGCATCCAGCAGCGTCGCGACGGTGCGGTAGAAGTCAGCGGCGATGCCGTCCCCGACATAGGCCTTGACCAGGCCTTCCAGCCAGTCGGCGGGCACGGTCCGGGCATGGAAGTCGTCCACGGCGGCCACGAACGGCCGCATGACGGCGTCGGGATCGGCCTGCAATTCCTCCAGCCGGCCGCGCAGCAGCTGGAAATGCCCGAACTCGGCCACGGCCATCTCCGCCAGCGCCGCCTTGTCGGTGAGGGAGACCGCGCGCGCCGCGTCGTCGGTTATCCGGAAGAAGGCCACCAGCTGTGCGTAGGCCACCAGGCCCAGCAGGTCCAGTACGCCGTTCTCGATCGCGTCGCCGGATCCGGCTGGAGCGGCGGACGCGGTGCCGGCAGCGGCGACGGGATCCGGCGCCTGCACCTCGGACGCTTCATGGCTCACGATCGCAGCCTAACAAGCGCCCCGCGACACGGCCGGAGACGCTCGGCGGGGACCCAGCGAGCTGGCTTGCTAGAATCACCCCTGTGCTGCGATCGACACCAGGAATGCGGTGACCCCCCGATCGTGTTACACAAGCAAGGCGCGGCGTAGGCCGAGCGCTGAATTAGCGCAGGCAACGAGGCGTCGTCCACTTCTGCGTGAGCGCATGGCCCCCTGTCGGGCATCCCGCCGTGGCGGTGCCTGCTGTCGCACCGAAGAAGCAACATGCCAGCCTGCGGCGACGAAAACCGGGCGCACAGGTGCCTGACGGACCGCAGGCAATTGATGGAGGCGGAAGCCCTGACAACCTACACAGCAGCCACTCAGGACGAACCGGAGGCGATTGAGCCGAAGGTCACGGGCCTGGCCGCAAGCGAGCCACTCACGGCGGACCCGGAGGATGACCTCCCCGCCAGCGCCGACGCTGGTCCTGGCACCGAGAAGACCTTCCGGGACTTCGGCATTGCCGAGCCGATCTGCGCGGCGCTGGAGGCCGAGGGCATCACCACGGCCTTCCCCATTCAGGCGCTGACCCTGCCGGTGGCGCTGGCCGGCCACGACCTGATCGGGCAGGCCCGGACGGGTACCGGAAAGACGCTGGCCTTCGGCATCCCGATCCTGCAGCGCCTGCCGGACATGCCCGGCGGCGGGATCCCGGCCGCGCCCCGCGCGCTCGCGGTCGTGCCGACCAGGGAACTGGCCTTTCAGGTCGCCGAGGACCTGCAGACGGCCGGCAGCCGCCTGGGCGCCAAGGTGGTCGTCTTGTATGGCGGTCGCGCCTATGAGCCGCAGATCGAGGCGCTGGCCACGGTGGACATCGTGGTGGGCACCCCCGGCCGGCTGCTGGACCTGGTCCGGCAGGGCCACCTGAGCCTGGGTCACGTCCACGCGCTGGTCCTCGATGAGGCCGACAAGATGCTGGACCTGGGCTTCCTGCCGGATGTCGAGAAGATCCTCCGCCTGACTCCCCGCGACCGCCAGACGATGCTCTTCTCGGCCACCATGCCGGGCGAGGTCGTCACGCTGGCCCGGCGGCACCTCAGCCGGCCCATGCACATCCGGGCCGAGCAGCATGACGAGCCCGCGCACGTGCCGAGCACCCAGCAGCACATCTACCGGGCTCACCAGATGGACAAGATCGAGGTCCTGGCCCGCGTGCTGCAGGCCCAGGGACGCGGCCTGTCCATCGTGTTCTGCCGGACCAAGCGGTCCGCCGACCAGGTCTCTACCGCCCTGACGACGCGCGGGTTCGCCGCCGCCGCCGTCCACGGTGACCTCGGCCAGGGCCAGCGCGAGCGCGCCATGCGCGCCTTCCGGGCGGGCAAGGTCGACGTGCTGGTGGCCACCGATGTCGCCGCCCGCGGACTGGACGTCGACGACGTGACGCACGTGATCAACTACGAGTGTCCCGAGGACGACAAGGCCTACCTGCACCGCATCGGGCGGACCGGCCGCGCCGGGCGGACCGGCGTGGCCGTGACCTTCGTGGACTGGCACGACATGACGCGCTGGAAGGTCATCAGCGACACACTGAACCTCGGCCATCCCGAGCCGGTGGAGACCTACTCCACCTCCAGCCACCTGTTCGCCGACCTGCAGATCCCGGTCGGCGTGACCGGGACGCTGCCGCGCGCTCAGCGCGAGCGGGCGGGCCTGGAGGCCGAGCAGCTCGAGGACATCGGCGAGACCGGCAAGACCCGCTCCCGCGGTCCCAAGCCCGAGCACGGGCGGGGTCGCACCGGCGACGCGGGCCGGCGCGCGGAGTCCGACCGTGAGCCGGGCCCGCGCAGGCAGCGCGTACGCCGGCGCACGAGGTCCGGCGTCCAGCTGGCCGACGGTGCCGTGAGCGCGGACGGCGCCGGGCACGCGGGCGGCGCCGGGCACAGCGACCAGGCCGGGGCCGAGCAGTCCCGGGCCAGCGGCTCGCCCGCGGCCGGGAGCCAGCCGGGGCGGCGCCGCCGTCGGCGGTCATCCCGCAGTGGTGGCCAGGGACCGGGCCAGGGCGGGGCAACCAGCCCGGCCGGGGCGAGTTAGGCCCTCCAGGCCCAGGCCTGATGGCTGGCGCTGAGACAGAGTTCAGGAGATTCTGGGCTAGTACGCCTTAGGTTTCCAGCGGGATCATCGATAGGCTGCCGCCACGTGAGCACCCCCAGGTCCCTGAAGATGCCCCACCGGGTGCGGTCGGGGACCGTGACGACCGAGCGCGGCGCGTTCGCCGTGCTGGAGGCCCAGCCGGGGCACGGCATCTGCGAGCGCCGGCCCGCGCTGCTCGTGCCCGGCTACACCGGCAGCAAGGAAGACTTCCTGCCCGTCCTGGAGCCGCTGGCCGCGGCGGGCCGGACCATCGTCGCCCTGGACCTGCGTGGCCAGTACCAGAGCCCGCACGCCGCCGACCGGAAGGGCTACGCCGCCCGTGAGCTGGCCGCGGACCTGCTCGCCGTCGCTGACATGATCGACCCGGACGGCCGGGGCGCCGGCGGGGGCGGGGTCCACCTGGTCGGGCACTCGATGGGCGGCCTCATCGCGCGGGAGGCCGCACTGCTGCCGGCCGGGCGGTTCTTGTCGCTCACCCTGCTCGGCTCGGGTCCCGGTGCCATCGCGGGACAGCGCGCGGCCGTACTGCGCGAGGTCCTGTCGGTACTCGACCCCAGGCACGGCCGGGACGGCGACGACCGCGCTCAGCTGAGTGCCCTCATCGCCCAGCTATGGCGCGAGCAGCTGGAGCCCCAGGCCCGCGACGACGGGACGGACGAGCGCATCATCGCGTTCCTGCGTGAGCGCACCCACCGGAACTGCCCGATCGGCATCATCGCGATGGCCAGATACCTGCTGACCTGCCCGGACCGAACCGATGAGCTGGCCGCGCTGGCCAGGCCGCCCAGCCCCTCCCGGCCGCCCCGGCTGCCGGTCATGGTGATCTACGGCGAGAACGACGACGCCTGGCCGCCGGTCACGCAGGACCGGATGGCCAGGCGGCTGGCTGCCGAGCGCGCCTGCATCCCCGGCGCGGCGCACTCCCCCGCGGTCGAGGCTCCCGAGACCACGGCCAGGGCCCTGACCACCTTCTGGAACGCCGCGGAGCGGCGCCGGGTAGCCAAGTCGCACTAGGCGCTGGGCGTGAGCTCCCCGGCGGTGCCAGGCTCGCCCGCCACCGTAGCCCCGGGATCGGCTAGGCCGTCCCAGGGGCGCCGGGCTGCGCCCGCCGCGCGGCCCTCCGGGCAGTGCGCCCGGTAGTCGCACCAGCCGCACGAGGTCCCGGGCCGGGGCGGGAAGACGTCATCGCCCTGGCTGCCGCCGGTGACATCCCGGTAGCGCTCGTCCGCGCTGGCGCACTCGGCGGCGATGTCCTGCGCCCGGTCCAGCTGCCGGGCCAGCGACTGCGCGGTGTGCTCCCAGGCCAGGACCCGGCCGGTCGGCAGGTGATGCAGCTCCACCTGGTAACACGGCCGCCGCAGGACCCGCTGGGCGGCCAGCGCGTACAGCGCCAGCGGCATGGACGACCGGGCGTCGTCCACCGTCAGCAGGTGGCGGCTCGTCTTGTAGTCGACCACCACCAGCTCACCCCGGTCGTCCAGCCGGTCGATCCGGCCGGAGAAGGCGATCAGGTCGGTCCGGGTGGCCACCGTCCGCTCGACGCCGACCGGCTCCTGAGCGGGGTCCAGGCCGGCCACGTAGCCCTCCACCAGCGCCCGCCACCGCCGCCGCTGGCGGGTCACCTGCGCGTCATCGGCGAAGCCGTCACCGAGCCAGCCGCGCTCCAGCAGGTCCCCCGCGGCGGCCACCGTCCGCTCGGCCGGCGGCAGCCGCCACCAGCCGGCCAGCGCGTTATGCACGCTGGCCCCGACGCTGTTATGGGCCCAGGGTGGCCCCTTGGCCGGCGGCGGGCGGTCCAGGTAGGTCATCCGGTACCGGCGCGGGCAGTCCAGCCAGCTGCTCAGCCGGGTCGGCGTGCACGGATACAGCCGGCGCGGCATGCCCTCGAAGCCGAGCTGCTCCACGGGGCGGCTAGTCTGTCGCGCCGGCCGGGCCGGCCGCGACCCACGAGTCGAAGCTCTTCTCCGCCAGGCCCACGGTCAGCTGGTCTCCGTGCCCCGGCATGACCGACGTCTTCGCGGGCAGCGTGAGCACCTGGGCGCCGATCGAGCTCAGCTGACGCGGAAAGTCCGGGTAACCATCCTCATGCGGAACCGGGCCCGTCGCCGTCAGCACGTCGCCGGTGAACACGGCCTCCAGGTCCTCGCAGTACAGGCAGACCGAGCCTGGGCTGTGCCCGGGCGCGTGCAGCACCTCCAGCCTGACGTCGGAGACCTCGAAGGTGCCGCCGTCCTCCATGGAGATGTCGGGATCATCGGCGTGGACCTCACGCCAGGCCACCCGGTCGGCGCTGTGCAGCGCCACGGGCGCCTCGTCGCGCGCGGCCACCTCCAGCGCGGCCGCGACGTGATGGGCGTGCCCGTGCGTGCAGATGACGGCCAGGATCTCCCGCTCCCCGACGGCGGCCAGCACCAGGCTGGCGTTAGTACCGGGATCTATGACGATGACCTCCTCGTCGTCACCGACAATCCAGGTGTTGGCCTCGGCTGTGCTGCCAGTGGCCTCTGGGCCGTCAGCGATGACCTCAATCCGCGCATCCATCCGGGTACTGTCCTCCAGGTTTGTGGATGTCGCAACGATAGTGCGGATCGCCCGTGCGCATCAGCCGCTCACCGGCGCCGCGCCGCTGGCCAGCTCGACCAGCCGCTGGTAGCTGTCGCCGGGCGCCGTCTGCGCCCCGATCCGGTAGCCGGTCAGCTCGCCATGGTCGTCGCTGCCGCCGGACGGCACCAGATCAAGCGCGGCGGCCAGCTCGCGCAGCCGGGCCCGCTGCTCCTCGTCCTGCTGCGGGTGGTCGATCTCCAGCCCGGTCAGCCCGGCGGCCGCCAGGCCGGCGATGACGTCGTCGGGGAGCTGCCAGCCGCGGTTCGAGCCGCGGGGATGGGCCAGCACGGTCACCCCGCCCGCGGCCCGCACCAGGGCGATGGCCCGGCTGGGATCCGGCGCGTACCGGGTCACGTGCGCCCGGCCGCCGGGGCCGATCCACTCCGGGGTAAACGCGTCGGCGGGGGTGGCCACCACCCCGGCCGCGGCGAGCGCGCGGGCCACGTGCGGCCTGCCTACGACGCCGCCGCCGGCGATCTCGGTCACCTGCTCCCAGGTCACCGGGGCGCCCAGCTCGGCCAGCCGGATGACCATCGCCCGGGCCCGGCTGACCCGGCTCTCCCGGATGGCCGCGGTCTCCGCGGCCAGCTCGGCGTTGTCCGGGTCGAACAGGTAGGCCAGCATGTGGACGCTGTGACCGGCCAGCCGGCACGACAGCTCCATGCCCGGCAGCAGTATCAGGCCCGGCGGGAGGGCGGCCACCGCCGCCGCGTGCCCGGCGACCGTGTCGTGATCGGTGAGGGCGATGACGTCCAGGCCGGCCGCGGCGGCCCGGCGCATGACGTCGGCGGGCGGAGTCGTGCCGTCCGAGGCGTCGCTGTGACTATGCAGGTCGGCCCGGAAGTTATGCGCCACGGTGTTTACTTACCACGGTGTTTACCTACCACGGATGCGGTACACGAGGTACATGAGCAACAGGCACATCCCGTGCGTCGGGGCGGTCATCACGGATCCGGCGGGCCGGATGCTGCTGATCAGGCGGCGTAACGAGCCCGGCGCCGGGCTGTGGTCCCTGCCCGGCGGCCGGGTCGAGCCGGGCGAGAGCGACCAGGAGGCCATCGTGCGGGAGGTGCGCGAGGAGACCAGCCTGGTGGTCAGCTGCGGCCCGCTGCTCGGTACGGTCGAGCGGCCGGGCCGGGCCGACTCGGTCCTGGACATCCGGGACTACCGCGCGGTGGTCACCGGGGGCGAGCTCGCGGCGGGCGACGACGCGGCCGACGCTCGCTGGGTAACGCCGCCGGAGCTGGCCGCGCTGGATGCCGCCGGGCAGCTGACCGACGGGCTCGTCGCGGCACTCAGCTCGTGGGGCGCCCTCTGATGTGGGCCAGGACCGCTGACCCGGCCGGCCCGGCGAACCAGCGCGCGTGGCCGAGCAGGTAACCGTCGTAGGCCAGGTCGGAACTGGCCGGTGACCTCACGATCCCGGCGAAGTACTCGACCTCGCTGAGCGCGAACTCGACGTGCACCACGGGCAGCACCTCGGCCAGCGCGGCGGTCTCCAGCGGTCCCAGCGGCCGGACCGACTCGTAGCCGCCGAGCAAGGCGTCGATGGCCGCGTGATCCGCCTCGGCCCGGCCCGACTCGGGCAGGTCCAGCCAGGACACCGTGCTGCGCTCCAGCGCGGTGGCCAGGTCGTGGACGGCCAGGGTCCGGTTGACCAGGCCCAGGTCCAGCACGCCCGCCACCCCGGCGTCCGGGCCGTAGCCGGTCCAGGTGAGGTTGGAGGGGTGCCAGTCACCATGTCCCCACTGCCGCGGCAGCGCCCGCAGCAGCGGGCCCGCCCGCAGGACGGCCGGCAGGAGGTGCCGCTCGAAGTCCGCGCGCCACGAGCGCCGGCTCAGGTAGCCCGCCAGGTCCGGCAGCCGGGCGGCGAACCGCGACAGCCCGGCGACGGGGTCGGCCGCGAGCACGACGGCCGCCGAGCCCAGCAGGGCGGCCGGGGGACGCTCAGGAAGCGGGAAGTCAGCCGCCGCCAGGTGCAGCCGGGCCAGCGCGGCACCCGCGGCCCGGGCGTGCCGCAGGCTCGTGAACGGCGACCAGGACAGCGCGTCGCGGTAAAGGTCGACGCCGGCCGCCGTCTCGTGCAGCTCGTAGACGAAGTCACCCGATCGCCGGGCAGTGGCGCCGTCCGTCCCGCGCAGCACGGCCGGCACCGGCACCCCGCGGTCACGCAGGTAGGCCGCGAAGGCGTGCTCGGCGCTCAGCTGGGCCTGCGAGCGGACGCTCACGTGGTGGCGCTTGACGAAGACCGAGCGAGCCTGGGCGCCCGGGGCCGCGGGCCAGCGGACGAGGGCGGCCGCCGACATCGGGCGAGGGCTCCGCCAGGTAATAACGGCCGCCGCGGGCAGCCCCAGCCCGGGGCAGCCGGTCAGGACGGCGCGGACCTCCTGGTCGGTCAGCGGTGGCCAGTCCGGCGCCACCAGCTCCCGGCCCAGGCCGTGCACCAGGCCGTCGGGTGGGCCGGGCGGGGCGGGCGGGCCGGGCGGGCCGGCCGGGGCGGCGCTCATGCCTGGCGGGGCGCGCCGCTCGCGTCGTGCGCGCTGAGCCGGGCCAGGCCGCCACACCCCAGCGTGGCCGCCGCGGCCGCGGTGAACGACAGGATCGAGGCGGACATCCAGCTGGCCGGCACGAAGCCGATCAGCGTGTCGACCCGTGCCCAGGCCGTGGCCCACCAGGAGATGTAGCCGGGGTTGATGAGCTGGTAGACGACGAAGCCGGCGGCCCAGGCAGCCAGCATCGGCCAGCGCGCGGCGGCGTCGCCCGACATGTCCCAGCGGCCGCGCGACAGCACGAAGAAGTCGGTCACCAGCACCGCGAACAGCGGGACGAAGACCGAGCCGAGCAGCAAGAGGAAGTTCTCGTAGTCGGCGATGTTGAGGAACAGCGCGCCCGCCGTGGCCGCGGCAGCGATGACGACGGCCAGGACGCGCCGGTCCCACAGCGGGCGCAGGTTCTGGGTGGACACGGCCGTCGAGTACACATTGGCGAACGACTGGTCCAGCTCGCGCGCCGCCAGGATCGCGAAGCCGATGGCGCCGGCCGGCAGCGCGATGAACGCCCCGTAGATGTCGGCCGGGCTCCGGGCCACGGTCAGCAGCGCCAGCAGGCCGATGACGTAGCACAGCGTCTGTGTCAGGCCGTACCCGGCCAGCGTCCCGGTGAACGCCGCCCGCGGGCTGCGCGAGTGCCTGGTGTAGTCGGCGGCCAGCGGGGCGAACGAGATCGCCGCGGCCACCACCGTGTCGGTCGCCACCCAGAACCCCGACCAGGTGCCCCGGGTGAGCGCCGGCAGCGGATGGCGGAGCAGCTCGACCAGCAGATAGCCCAGCACCACCACGACCGCGCTGGTCACGTACCGGCGCAGGACCCGGATGGCCCCCAGCGGCCGGACGGCGAGCAAGCCGGTGAGCGTCCCCGCGATGAGGATGTAGGCCCAGCGCGGCAGCGCTGGCGCCACGACGTGCGCGGCGGTGGCGATCGTGACGAGCTCGAAGACGCCCCAGCCCAGGCACTGCGCGATGTTGGCCACGGTCGGGAGGTAGGACAGCCGGGCGCCGAACAGCCCGCGCAGCAGGACCATGGCCGGCGCGCCGGTCCGGGCGCCGGCCAGGCCGGCCAGGGCCACGGCCAGGGTTCCCAGCAGCGTGCCGGCCACGATCGAGGTCAGGGCCGCCGCCAGGGACAGCTCGGCCGTCCCGCTGCCGAGCGGCTGCAGGACGAAGATGGCGCCGGTGAAGCCCAGCAGGCTGACCCCGAGGTTGCCCCACAGGCCGAGCTGGTCCAGCAGGCTGAGCGCGCGGGGCACGGGATCGGCCAGCGTCGGCGAGACCTCGGACCTGCGGTCACCCGCCACCGTGACGAACTCCACGACTGCCTCCCTACGCCGGCATTACCCGGTCAGGTTCAGACGGTCGGTGGCGCCGAGCCCCTGCGGGCCAGCCACCCTCTCAGCCCGGTTTGCCCGAGCTCCCGTGTGTTTACAGGCCAATGGTACCCGCTAGGAGGGACGGAACTCGCGGGTTCGCGGCAGGCCGGCGGCCCGGCCGCGCGCCGCGGCGACCATCGCCAGCTTGCGCGATGCCTCGTCGACCATCTCGCCGTCTAGCAGGGCGGCGCCCTGGCCCTGCACCGTCGTGGCGTACTCGTAGGCCTCCAGGATCAGCTCGGCCCGGTCGTAGTCCGCCTGGGCCGGCGAGAACTCGGCGTTCACGACCTCGACCTGGTCCGGGTGCAGCACCCACTTGCCGTCATACCCGAGCGCGGCGACGCTGGCGGCGTTGCGCCGCAGGCCCTCCGCATCGTGAATGGCGGCATACGGCCCGTCGATCGCCTGCAGGCCCCGGGCTCGCGCGGCCACCAGGATCCGCAGGTGCGGGTAGTGGAACGCGTCGCCGCCCTGGTACCCCGCCGGCTGCGCGCCGATCTCCAGCGAGCGCATCCCCAGGCTGGCCATGAAGTCGGCGGGCCCGAAGACCAGCGCCTCCAGCCGGGGCGAGGCGGCGGCGATCTCGTCCACGGCCGCCAGGCCGGCCGCGTCCTCGATCTGCGCCTCGATGCCGATCCGCCCGGCCGGGAAGCCCGTCGCCTGCTCGACCTGGCCCAGCAGCAGGTCCAGCCAGGTGATGTGCCCGGGCCGGGCGACCTTCGGCAGAATGATGACATCCAGGAACTCGCCTGCCTGCTCGACGAGGTCTACGACGTCCCGGTAGGCCCAGCCCGTCGTGGCGTCGTTGATGCGGACGGCGCGGACCTTGCTGCCCCAGTCGCCAGCGCGCAGGGCGGCGGCGACCGTGGCCCTGGCGTCCGCCTTCTGCGCCGGGGCCACCGCGTCCTCCAGGTCCAGGAACACCTCGTCGACGTCCAGCGTCTGGGCCTTGGCCAGGAACCGCGGGCTGCTGCCGGGCACGGCCAGGCAGGTCCGCCTGGCCCGGGATGTGCGCGTGGTCACGCCGGGATCCTACCGGGGGCGGGCGCCGCCACCGCCTCGTCCGAAGCCTAACTGGCAGGCCGTAGCATGGGGGCATGTCCTCAGGAACTACGTCACAGTCCGGCGTGGGACTCGCAGCGCCGCCCACGACCGAGCAGGTGACCCAGGCCCTGGCGGGAGTGAACGACCCCGAGATCCACCGCCCGATCACCGAGCTGGGCATGGTGAAGGACGTCCAGGTCGCCGCCGACGGGACCGTGCGGGTCGATGTCTGGCTGACGGTGTCGGGCTGCCCGCTGCGGGACACGATCACCCGGGAGGTCACCGCCGCGGTCAGCAAGCTGCCCGGCGTCCGGGGCGTCCAGGTCGAGCTCGACGTGATGAGCGAGGAGCAGCGCCGCGAGCTGCAGGGCAGGCTGCGCGGTGCGAACGGCAAGGCGGAGCGGGAGATCCCGTTCGCCCAGCCCGGCTCGCTGACCAAGGTCTATGCGATCGCCAGCGGGAAGGGCGGGGTCGGCAAGTCGTCGGTCACCGTCAACCTGGCCGCGGCCCTGGCCGCGGCGGGCCAGAAGGTCGGGCTGCTGGACGCCGACATCTACGGGCACTCGGTGCCGCGCATGCTCGGCGTGACCAGCCGGCCGACTCAGGTCGAGCAGATGATCATGCCGCCGTCCGCGCACGGGGTCCGGGCCATCTCCAGCGGGATGCTGAAGAAGGGCAACGAGCCGCTGCCGCTGCGCGGTCCCATCCTGCACCGGCTGCTGCAGCAGTTTCTGGCCGACGTGTTCTGGGGCGACCTGGACGTGCTGCTGATGGACCTGCCGCCCGGCACCGGAGACATCGCGATCTCCGCCGCGCACCTGGTCCCGGGCTCGGAGCTGATCGTCGTTACCACTCCTCAGCTAGCCTCGTCCGAGGTAGCCGAGCGAGCCGGCTCGCTGGCCCTGCAGCTGCACCAGCGGGTGGTCGGCGTGATCGAGAACATGTCCTACCTGCCGTGCCCGCACTGCGGGGAGCGCGTCGAGGTCTTCGGGGCCGGAGGCGGCCAGGCCGTCGCGGACACCCTGGGCCGGATCACCGGGGCACCGGTCCCGCTACTGGGCGAGATCCCGATCGATACCCGGCTGCGCGAGGCCGGGGACGTCGGCGTGCCGCTGGTGATCTCGGCGCCCGACTCGCCGGCCGCGCTGGAACTGCGGCGGATCGCCGACCAGATCGCCGGGCGGTCCCGCAGCCTGGCCGGGCGCCAGCTCGGCCTGTCGCCGGTCTAGCTGCTAGATCGTTGACCGGTAATTCTGTGCAGGACACTGGGCTGGCTACGGGCGCTTTGGCTAGTTGACCCGGTACTCCCATCCTTCCTGCCAGGTGAAGTCCTGCTCAGCGAGGTCTTCCAGCGGGATGCCGCCGAGGATATGGTCCAGGCCCCATCGGGTGGCGACATGGCCGATGACGAGGACCCGCTGCCCGTTCCAGCGCAGTGGCAGGTCGCTGAGGAACCGGCCGACGCGGGCAACGGCCTGCCGCCAGCTTTCCCCGCCCGGGTAGGGCCGGTCCAGGTGCTCGCGCCGGCCAGTGTGCAGTTCGGCCACGGGCATCCCGTTGCGCTGCCCGTAGTCACATTCGCGCAGCCGCCAGTCATATAGCACCGGGATCGCGGAGGTGCCGAAGGCGGCCGATGCTGTCTGGGCAGCGCGGGTCAGGTCGGAGCTGAACACGGTGGTGATCCCGTCGCCCAGGCGGCGGCGCCCCAGCTGCTGCGCCTGCGTCTTACCCCGTTCGGACAGCTGGCCGGGCAGCCAGCCGGTGGCGTGCCCCTGCTCGTTGTCCACGGTCGTGGAGTGGGTCTCAAACACCAGCTCGATGGCCACCAGCCAACCCTACGGACAACGTGCCGCAACACGCCGCGGGTGATCGGTGACTGACAGGCGAAGAGTGTCCAAGATCGGCGTGTCTACACACTTCTGACCTTGGGAAGTCATCGTGATCGCCGATCTGGACACTCTTCTGACCGCACTCTATGTCGAGCTGACCGACCGCATCATCCCCTCGCTGGGACTGGCCCGGTCCGGGCCGGGCAGGCCGCCGGAGGTGACTGATGCCGAGCTGGCCTGCCTGGCCGTCGCGCAGGTGCTGCTGCGCTATGACGACGAACGGCACTGGCTGCGGGCCGCGGCCTCCCGCATCGGGCACCTGTTCCCGCGGCTGCTGGGGCAAAGCGAGTACAACCAGCGGCTGAAGAACGCGGCACCGCTAATGGAGGCCGCGCTGCGGTGGCTGTCCGGCCAGACGCCGGGCAGCGCGGAGATGCTGCGGCTGATGGACGCCACCCCAGTCCCATGCGGGCATTCGGTCATCACCGCCCGCCGCTCTGACCTGGCCGGATGGGCAGGCTACGGGTACTGCCCCAGCCATTCCCGCTGGTACTGGGGAAGCAAGCTGCTGCTCATCGTCACCTGCGACGGGACCGTGACCGGGTTCGCCCTGGCCGACCCCAAGCTCTACCGAGAACGTGAGCAAGCCCGCCAGATGCTGGAGCACCAGCCCGCCAACCGCCCCGCACCAGGCACCGCCATCGTGACTGACAGGGGCCTGTCCGGCGAAGACACCGAAGCGTTCTTCGCCGGCCCGGACCTGCGCCTGACGCTGATCCGCCCGGCCCGCAAAGACGAGAAACAACCCCGCTACTTCCCGAACTGGCTGCGCCAGCGGGTCGAAGCCATCATCTGGACTCTGAAGAACCAGCTCGGCCTGGAACGCCACGGCGGACGAGCCCCCGCCGGGCTGTGGGCCCGCGTCGTCCAGCGGCTGCTCGCACTCAACGCCGCGATCTGGCACAACTGGCAGATCGGCGCACATGTCAAACGATCTTTGATCGCTTACGACCACTGACCAGCCCAGATTTACCGGTCAACGATCTAGGTCGGTCTAGCTGTTCGCCGGTCTAGCTGCTAGGTCGCCTCGGCATCATAGGGCGGGCTCTCGCCGGGCTCCAGGAGGCCGACGGGGGGTTCCCCGGCCGGCCTGGTGCCGATGCCTGCCCAGCCGGCGGACCCGCCCGTGGTGGCCCCGGCGGTCGCCGAGCCGTCGGCCTCGTCCAGCAGGTGCTTGCGGACGAAGTACTTGGGATTGAGCTCGTTGAGGTCAAAGTCGGTGAATTCGGGACCCAGGTGCTCCTGCAGGTCCGCCCGCGCGCCCTCGGCCATCCGGCGCAGCTCGCGCAGGGCCCGGCCGGCCTGAGAGGCCATCTTCGGCAGCTGATCGGGGCCGAAGACCACCAGCGCGATGACCGCGAGGACGGCGATCTTGACAAACGACAGGTCAAACAACGAGCGCTCCAGCTGGCTATGGACCATGTGAGCGTGCAGATCCGCTGGCCCCAGCGTAAACCGCCGGCCAGCCACCCGGAACCCCGGCTCGGCGTGGCCCCTACGGAGCCGACCCGAGCCGCAGGGTGACGCTGCGGCTGGCCCCGCCGCGGAGATAGGTCACCCGCACCTGGGCCCCGGGCGGCTGGGCCCTGATCGCGTCCAGCAGCGTCTGCGTGCTGGTCACGGGCTGGCCGGCCAGGCTGACGATGACGTCGCCGGGACGCAGGCCCGCGCGGGCGGCGGGGCCGCCGGGGGCGACGGGTGCGGCCGAGCCAGGCCTGGCCACGGCGATCTGGGCGCCGGAGCCAGCAGAGTCCGTGCTGAGCAGCGCGCCGATGATCGCGTGCGTGGCGTGCCCGGTCCGGATCAGGTCCAGCGCGACCCGCCGCACCTGGTTGATCGGGATGGCGAAGCCGAGGCCGATGTTGCCGCCCTGGCCGGTGATCACGTTGCCGCCGAGGGTGTCGAAGGCCGCGTTCACCCCGATGACCTGGCCCCGCCCGTTGACCAGGGGACCGCCAGAGTTGCCCGGGTTGATCGGCGCGTCGGTCTGGATGGCCTCCAGGAAGACCTGGGGCGCCGCGGGCCCGTTGCCGGCCCCCGGCTGCACTGGCCGGCCGAGCGCGCTCACGATGCCGCTGGTGACCGTGTCCGCGAGCCCGAGCGGGGCGCCGAAGGCGATGACCGGATCACCCACGGCGACGCCACCGGAGTTACCGAGCGGCAGCGCGGGCAGTTTGCCGGCGCCGACCGGCCGGATGACGGCGATGTCGGAATAGGTGTCCCGGCCGACGAGCCGCGCCGCCGCGGTCGCGCCGTTGCGGAATACCACCCGGAGGGAGGCGTGGCCGGCATGCCCGTCCAGGGTCACGACGTGGTTGTTGGTAACGATGTAACCCCCGGAAATAACGAATCCGGAGCCCGTGCCGTCCCCCCCGTTGACCTGGATCATGACGACCGACGGCAGGACCCGGGCGGCCACTCCCGCGATCGAGGCGGCGGGCCGGCCGGTTACCGCCCGGGGCGCCGGGGCGAGGCTGTAGCCAGCAGCGGTACCCGTTCCCTGCGACCTGGTGGCGATGTAGCCGCCGAGCAGCCCCCCGACCAGCGCGGACGCCAGCGCGATGGCCAGGCCGCCGACGGCCAGTCGCCGGCCGTGCCGGTCCAGGCCCCAGTGCGTGGGACCCCAGTGCGCGGGGCCCGAGTGCGCGGGGCGGGCGCCGGAGCGGCCGCCAGGGCCGTCGTCAGCGGCCCCGGGGGCGTCCAGCAGCGCGTAATCGGGCTCGGGGTCGTCGACCGGGTAGGCGGGCCGCACAGGTTCCGCTGGCACCGCCGGCGCAGGCGCGGGCGACTGACCCGCGCCTGACCGCCCAGGCCACTCGGACATGCTGCGCCTCCCCCAGACGGCTTACTTCCCGCATGAACCACCGTTGCCTGCATTCCTGCCCTATATCGGGCACGAGTAGGCCTGCTCAGCGGAACGGGTTGGCCCAGGAGACGATGCGGCGCAAGCCCCGGCCCATCCGCTCCCAGAAGCCGGCCGGGCTGTCGTGCGGCAGGCGCAGGATCACCTGGTCGATGGTGGCGGTGGGCGCGTCGGAGATGACGGTGTAGACGAAGCCCCGCGACGACCAGGCCAGGCTGCGGTCGTCGGGGTCCCTGGCGTAAACCTGGCGGCCGCGGGCCGTCAGGCGCTGCCACCCCGGCATGCTCCGGGGCAGTTCCCCGCGCTGCACGAAGACCGACGTCACCGACAGCCCGTCGGAGTACGACAGCTCGACGACCTGGCCGGATTTCGTCGTCTCGGTGGCCTGGAACAGGGTCAGGCCGGCGGCCATGGCCTGCGGCAGCGGCCAGCCCGCCGCCCGCATCGCGGTCAGGTTCCGGGCGGACAGCTGACCGGTCCAGGGCTGCGCGTCCGGCGGCGGCATGCCGCGCAGCTGGCCGGCCCCGACGCTGACCCTGATGAAGGCATCCCGGCTGAAGAGCTGGGACTTCCCGTTGTAGAGCTCGCGCTCCAGCGGCAGCTTGGTCGCGCTGTCGAGCCAGAACCGGGCGGCCAGGCTGCCGTCACGGCGCCTGGCCTCCACCACCACCGTGGGACGCCCGGCGATCGCATCACGACCCCGGTAGGTCAGGACGTAGTTCGCGCGCATCAGCGCCAGCAGCGGGGCGGTGATGGTCATGACCTCCTGCTCCTGCGGCAGGCCGCTGGTCCTGGGCCGGTCCTCGTCGGCAGAGCCGGTGAGATCGGAGGGCTCGGCCACGATCGCGCCGCCGGGCCGGTGCCAGACCTCCAGGAAGGACACACGCTGGCTGGCGGCGCCCCACCAGGCCGTGACCTGAAGGCCGTGGAAGGTAACCGATCCGCAGGAGATTTCGGCCTGGCTCATCAGGTGGGTTCCGGTCCGCTCCGCAGGGGTCAGCGCGGCCGAGTGCAGCACGGGCACGGGCGAGTGCAGCACGGGCAGCGCCGAGCTAGGGGAAAGGGCCATCGCACCCGACCCGGGCGACCCGCCAGTGCTGTCCGGTGCCTCCACCAGCACGACCAGGACCGCGCACGCGCCCAGCAGGCCGATCATGACCACGGCTACGGCGATGCGCCGTGAGGATCGCAGCCTGCTGGTCACGGACCGTGAGGCGCGGATCTGTGACTGGTGGCCGGACTCGGCCGCGCCGCCGGCATCTCGCCGGTCACCAGGTCGTGCTGAAGGACGAAGACATCCACCGCGGGCGTGACGCGAGGCTCGGGCTGCTGCGGACTGCCGCCAGCCACGAAGGCGGCGGTACCCAGCCCCGCCAGCAGGACCGACAGGGCCCCGCCGAACAGGTACCACGCGGGCCTGGCTTCCGGCCATCCCGTCCGGCCCGCGGCCGACCCGGACAGTCCCATAGCCGACCAGGGAGTCGGCGGCACGCCGCCGCGCCCGTCCAGGCCGCCGCTGAGGCCGGCCAGTCCCATCAGCCGTCCCGTAAGGGCCGAGTCGGCTTCAGTCTCGCCGCCGAGGGCGTTCATCCGCCGCTTGAGCGTCCGCAGGGCCACCGCCTCGGCCCGGCAGGCCTCGCACTTGGCCAGGTGCACGAGCACCCGGTCGCGTCCCTCGCCGTCCAGTTCGCCGTCGATCAGCGCGGACAGGCGCTGTCCCACGTGAGTCATGGCTGTCCTCCGTGCGGCAGGGGCAGCTCGGCGGCGATGCGCGGCGCCGACAGCGGCGCCACGCTCAGGTGGCGCGGCCGACGGTGCTCCAGGGCCTCGCGAAGCTGCGCCCGGCCGCGGTGAATCCGGCTGCGCACGGTCCCGAGCTTGATGCCGAGCGTATCGGCGATCTCCTCGTAGGACAGGCCCTCGATGTCACACAGGATGACCGCCGCCCGGTACTCCGGGGGAAGCGCCTTGAGAGCGGCCTGCACGTCGCCGTCGAAATGCCGGTCGTCGAATACCTGGGCCGGGGTGGGCTCGGCCCCGCCGATACGGGCGGCCGTCTCCTCGCCCAGGCCCTCGAACCTGATCCGCTGGCGCCTGCGCGCCATGTCCAGGAAGAGATTGGTGGTAATCCGGTGGAGCCAGCCCTCGAACGTGCCTGGTGAGTAGGTGGCGAGCGAGCGGAAGACGCGGACGAAGACCTCCTGGGTCAGGTCCTCGGCGTCGTGGGTGTTACCGGTCAGCCGGTAGGCAAGCCGGTACACCCGGGCAGAGTGGTCACGAACCACGTCCTCCCAGGTCGGTGGCGTCCAGTCGGCGGCATCTAGCCCGTCACGCTCCGGCGTTCCGGCCAGGTCCACGGTTTCCCCCTTCACCCGCTCCCACAGCCTCCAACGCCATTGCGGCTCGCATGCTTCCATCAACGCGCTGGGTTACCCAGCTAGTTCCCGGCTTAGCTGAGCTGGCGCTAGGCTGCCGCACTGGAGACTTTGCACGACTGACCGGGGAGGCAGCCATCTCGACATCGGACGTCACCATGGCTTACGTGGATCAGTTCCTCCCCGAGGATGACGCGCTGATCGCGACGCGGCGGAACGCGGCGGAGGTCGGGGGAGCCGCGCCGGTCACCCCGGTCACCGGCGGCGTGCTGCGCTTCATCGCGGCGGCCACCGGGGCCAGGTCGGTCGTCGAGATCGGCACCGGCTGCGGGACATCGGGCATCTGGCTGCTCCGGGGCATGCGCCCGGGAGCCGTCCTGACCAGCGTGGACGTCGAGCCGGAGCATCAGCGGCTGGCCAGGGCGGCGTTCCTGGCGGCCGGATTCCCCGCCAGCCGCTACCGCCTGATCGGCGGGCTGGCGCTGGAGGTCCTGCCCCGGCTCGCCGACGGTGCCTACGACATGGTGTTCTGCGATGCCGATCCGCAGGAGGACACCGACTACCTGGCGGCTGCGCTGCGGCTGCTGCGCCCTGGCGGGGTCGTGGCCATCGATGACGCGCTCGGCTCGGAGCACGGGCCTGATGACCGGGCCGCGACCAGCGAACTTCGCGAGCAGGTCCGCGGCGACGACCGCCTGGTGCCGCTGCTGCTGCCGGTCGGCCACGGCCTGCTGACAGCGGTCATGCGAGCGGACTAGCCGAGCGGGCCAGCCGAGCGGACTAGCCGAGCGGGCCAGCGAGCAGGCGCAGCAGCAGCCGGACGCCGAAGCCCGTCGCGCCCTTGGCCAGCTCGCCGTCGTTCTCAGCGCTGCGCCCGGTTCCGGCGATGTCCAGGTGCGCCCACGGCAGCCCGCCCGCGAACTCGCGCAGGAACAGCGCGGCCGTGATCGACCCCGCTGGCGTGCCGTCCCTGGCGATATGGGACAAGTCGGCAACGTCCGAGGCCAGCGCCGTCGCGTAGGAGTCCTCCAGCGGCATCCGCCACACCCGGTCGCCGCTGGCCTGGCCGGCGGCGATCAGCGCCTGCGCCAGCGCATCGTCGGTGGCGTACAGGGCGGCATGGCTGGTACCCAGGGCCACCCGGGCGGCGCCGGTCAGGGTGGCGATGTCGATGAGCTGGTCCGGGCGGAGCACGGCCGCCGCGTACGCCAGCGCGTCCGCGAGTACCAGCCGGCCCTCGGCGTCGGTGTTGAGCACCTCCACCGTGCGGCCGCCGTACTGGGTAATCACGTCGCCGGGCCGGTAGGCCGAGCCCGATGGCATATTCTCGGCCGCCGCCACCAGCCCGGTCACCCGGTGCGGCACCCCCAGGCTGGCCAGCGCGGACAGGACCGCGATCACCACCGCGCCGCCGGCCATGTCGGTCTTCATGAGCTTCATGCCATCGTTTGGCTTGAGCGAGAGGCCGCCGCTGTCGAAGGTAATGCCCTTGCCGACGAGGACGATGTGGGCCTGGACGCCGGACGGGTGGGCGCCGGACGGCTGGTAACTGAGCTCGATCAGCCGCGGCGGCCGCGCCGATCCCGAGCCCACGGCCAGGATGCCGCCGAACCCCGCCTCAGCCAGCTCGGCCGGCGACCAGATCCGGGCCTGGACGCCGCGGTCGGCGGTGACCGCCACGGCCTCCTCCGCCAGCCACTGCGGGCTTTTGACCTGCGAGGGCAGGTTCGTCAGGTCCCGCGCGAGTCCCACGGCGGTCGCGATGGCAGCCGCGCGCGCCGCGGCCGCCGCTGCGGCCGACCCATCGCCGACGAGCAGCCTGACCCGGCCAGGCGCCCCCGGGGGCGGATGACCGGACTTCAGGTCGAACCGGTAGCCGCCGAGCAGGACGCCCTCCGCGAACGCCTGGAGGCCCTCGCCGGTCTCCGGGGCCACGGCGCTGACCGTCGCGGTACCGCCCTCGGCGATCCGGCGGCCGAGTTCCGCGCCAGCCCGGCGCAGCGCCCCCGGTGACCGGTCGCCGACACCGAGCAGCAGCACCCTGGCCGGGCGGCCGGAGATGGTGGCCATCGTCTGGGCGGCCTCGCCTGCCCGGCCCGTGAGCCGGTAGGCTGCGACGGCCTCGGCGGTGCTGATCGCCAGGAGTCCATCCAGGGCCGGATCGACTGCCGCTGCCGGTTGCCCGGCACCGGGGTGGCCGCCCGCCGGCATGACCGGCACGACAAGCAGACCAGCGGAATCGGTTCCGGCCTGGGCAAGGCCGGAAATATAGGCCTCAAGCGGGCGCTGGCCAGCGCCCGGCAGCAAGGCGACGTCCGTGCGAATCGGCAATGTCAGCCGACAGCGGACTTGAGCGCCTCACCGAGGGCGTGCGCCTCGTCCGGCGTCAGCTCCACGACGAGCCGGCCACCGCCTTCGAGCGGGACGCGCATCACTATGCCGCGGCCCTCCTTGGTGACCTCCAGCGGACCGTCGCCCGTCCGCGGCTTCATCGCCGCCATGCTGCATCCCCTTCCCTGTCTTGGGGCCACACGGAACCTCGCTGAGGCGCAGCGCACCGCAGCGACGGTGCCTGGCGGGACCGGCCAGCCACAAGCATCTCGATCAGTACCTCCATTATCCTTCAGTTGCGGCGGCGAGTGGTAATGATCAGTGTTCCTACGTGCTCGCGCGGGCGACCGGTTTGCCCGGCGGGGCCGGAGATCGCGGACGCCCGGGCCGGTTTTCCGGGCCCGGAGACGGCTCATCGAGCCGCCCTCACCGGGGGATCTTGCCCGGCGGACCCGGCTTCGGGGACAGTGGGCGATAGTCGGCGAACAGGAGAGGGCCATGACCGACAGCGTGCTGCGGGAGCAGACCGGGACGGTAGCCACCATCACGATCAACCGGCCGGCCGCGCGAAACGCCCTGACCGCCGAGACCAAGCTCGGGCTGCTGGATGCTCTGCGGGACTGCAGCGGCGACGATGGGGTGCGCGCCGTGGTGCTGACCGGGGCCGGCCGCGCGTTCTGCGCCGGCCAGGACCTGCGCGAGCACGCTGAGCAGCTAGAAGCGGGCGGCGCGGTCTCCGATACGGTCCGGGAGTATTACAACCCGATGGTGGCGGCGATCACGGCCATGCCCAAGCCGGTGATCGCCGCGATCAACGGCGTGGCAGCCGGGGCCGGGGCCGCGCTCGCCCTGGCCTGCGATTTCCGGATCGCCGCCCAGCGGGCTAGCCTCCTGATGGCCTTCGCCAGGGTCGGCCTGGGCGCGGACTCCGGGGCTTCCTGGACCCTGCAGCGGCTCGTCGGGATGGCCCGGGCGGCCGAGCTGCTGATGCTGGCCGAGCCGGTCGAGGCCGGGCCGGCGCTCAGCATGGGCCTGCTGACATCGGTCGTCGCCGACGAGGAGCTGCCGGCCGCCGTCGCGGCCTTCGCGGCGAGGCTCGCGGCCGGCCCGACCCTGGCCTATGCCGCGATCAAGGAGAGCTTGCTGTACGCGGCGGCGCACGGGCTGCATGAGTCCCTGGCCAAGGAGGCCGAGCTCCAGGAAGCGCTGGGCAGGACTCATGATCACCTGGCGGCGACGCGGGCGTTCCTGCGCAAGGAGACACCGGTCTACGAAGGCCGGTGAGCCAGGGCGCGCTGGCCCGCGTTCAGGCGCTGTCCCGCGTTCAGGCGATGGCCCGCGTTCAGGCGATGGCCGGGTCGGCCAGGACGGCTTCCTCGTGAGCGCAGATGATCTGCTCGGCGATATCCACCAGGTCGGCCACGTACATCTGCTGGTACTCCCCGGCATGCGCTCGCCAGGACAGCGTCTTGCCGTGCCGCCACACCGTCAGGTGACGGCTGATCGACAGCACCGAGAGATCCCCGGCCGGCTCTTCGACCCGGACGATCCGCCCGCCGAGACCCCGGTCAATCAGCATGGCCTCCAGCTCATCGACCGCCTGCTCAGGACTCAGCTCGGGCCGGCCGTAGCGAGCGGCCTCCGCCCCCGGGGGAATCCGCAGCGCGAACCAGACCGCCTTGCCCGGCACCTTCCAGGCACCCATCCGGCCCCGGCTCGGGTGGCCGCCCCACTCCCCGGCCGACAGCGCGGCGACGACCTGGAGCCCGCGGCCGCCGACCTGCTCCAGCGGCGCCTTGCCAGGCTGCGCCTGGGCGTCCACGGCCCAGCCAGGCTCGGAGTCGAAGACCTTGCAGACCACTTCGCTGCGCGCGCCGCAGCCCCGCAGGTAGAGCCAGAACTCGGGGATGCCGCTGACGGGCCGCCGGTTGCTGCCGCTGTACTCGACGTTGGCGTGAGCGTGCAGCGTGTTCGCCGCGAGCTCGCTGGCCATCGTGACCCCGTCATGCACCATGTCGCCCGGTAGGTCCAGGCCGGCGACGGCCTCGCGGAAGAACCGGCGGGCGGCCGCGGAGCAGGTGCGATCGAGCGGGAGGGCCCGGACGAAGCAGCCTCCGGCGCGCACCGAGGTGTCCTGCAGCCGGACCGGGCCGTCGGGGAGGATGTCGAGCGCCTCCGCCACTGGTGCCCCCAGTAGCCCCCCATCAGCCGTAGAGGGGGCGGATCCGCCGCGACCGTTACGGCCGCTACCGGCAGGCGACGGGAGCATGCTCCTCCGACTTCCCAGTTAGCATCTGTGAAGCACAGATTATGAGCCTTGTGCAATCTATCGCAATGGGATCGGCCGAAACATACCGAAAATAACTCCCAATGGTCCTCCGATTGGCTCCCTGGCGGGGCACCGACGCCCGGGGTAAGCCAACCGTGACCCTGAGGCCACACAGAACCTCGCTCTCAGCCATAGCCAGTCCCGCTTCCTGCAGGTACAGTCGCACCGATGGCGACCGGGCGGCCAGCCGACGGTGGCCACCTGCCCTTGAGACAGGCGCTGTAGTAAGAAGAATCCCCCGGGGGGACAGCCCGGGGGATTCTTCGCTTAGTGTCGGCCTACGCTTGGCCGCCCAGGTCGTACCGGCCGGCCCGCGCGTCGGCCAGGAACGCGGTCCACGTCGCCCTGCCCACCACGTGAGCACCGCCCTCGGGGCGCTTGCTATCTCTGATAGCGATCACATCGGGGAGGTTGGCCGCGATCTCCACACAGCCACCGTTCATGGAGCTTGCTCGCGACTTCCGCCAGGCTGCTTGAGACAGGTCGATCATCTTCACTCCAGTTGCTCGGCTAGATACTTCAGGTAGGCCGTCGTGTCGCCGGGCTCCAGCGCCGCGTCCCGTGCGCGGGTGAAGCCCTGGAGGTAGCTCTCCACCTCCTCCCGCCTGCTGACCTCTTGGATCGCCACGTCAGTTTCCAGGTAAACCAGACGCGACTCGTCCCCCGGCAGGTCGAAAATGTTGACCATGGAGTGCATGCCCGTGGGCGGCCCGTCGGCGAAGCGCTGAATGCGCAGCTCGATGTTGCCCTGGCGGCTCAGCGCGGCAAGGTGCTCGATCTGCTCGCGCCGGTCGCCCTTGGCCCCCCACCGGTACATCAGGGAGGCCTCCGTGATGACCGCGGTCAGCCTGGGTGCCGTGCCGTCGCCGCGGTTCAGGATCTCCTGGCGCCGCATCCGGGCCTCGCTGGCCCGGCGCACGAAGGTCGGTGGCCGCGAGCCCGCCCGCAGCACGACCTCCATGTACTCGCGCATCTGGAGCAGCCCCGGCAGCACGAGCGGCATGAAGGTACGAATGTGGCTGGCGTCGCTCTCGAAGCCAGGGAACTCATTTTCGAACACATCGGAGTAGTCGCGCCACCACGGCCGGGCCCGGGCCTTCGCGGCCAGCAGCTCCAGCTCCTCGGACTCCTCCGGACTGACTCCGTAGACGCGCAGCAGGTCCCGGATGTCGCTCATCTCCGGGCGCTTCCACTGGTTGGCCTCGAACCGGCCGACCTTGCCGCGCCCCCAGTCCAGCAGGTCACAGACGTGGTTGGCGGTGTGTCCCGACGCCTGCCTCAGCTGGGTGAGGCGACGGGCCAGGCGCCTCTTGGCGGCCGTGGCTCCGTAGGCATCGTCGCTCATCAGCGATTGCCTCCTTGACGAGACCAGATATTTAGCATAGCGGTACTTAAGTTGTGATTCACAAACATTGGTGTGACCATTCGCGCCTCAGTCTGGTCAGCTAGCGGTGGAGTCGAACTCGCCGCCGCGAACGCCGTCGAGGAAGCACTCCCACTCGTGCCGGTCATAGACGAGGACCCGTCCCGCCGGGTCTCCGCACACCCGCATCAGCACCCATTCGGCGCCGTCCGACCCGAGCACGGCCACCTCGATGGCACCGGGCCCGGTTCCGGAACGCTGCCAGTCCTGGGCACTCAGGTCCACGCCCAGGCTCTCGACGGTGGGCTTGGCCCTCAGCCCGAGCTGGCTGGCTCTTGCGGCTCGTGCTTCCGTTGTGGCCCGTGCTTCCGTTGTGGCCCGTGCTTCCGTTGCGGCCCGTGCGTCCGTCATCTCGTCTCCATGGTCACTCAAACCGGGCAGCCGGTCGTCTCGCCTCCGCTCGACAGACCGGAGGCCGGGGCGGCAGCTCGTCACCGGCGCCGGGCCACGCCGCAGTAGAAGGCGCGCGAGCCGTCGCTGTCGGCGGCCTCCGGATCCTCGGCTCCCCACACGCCGACGTAACTGACGGCGGCCTTGGCTTCGGGCTGCGGCGCCACCAGCTCGAGGCCGTCGAAGAACCGGGTGACCTCGGCGCGCGAGCGGGGGTAGGTGGATTCCGTGGCCCGCTCGTAGGTCTCCTGCGTGGCCTGCACGAACGCGGGCGGCAGGTTGTCGGCGGTGTAATGCGATAGCACCAGGTAGCTGCCGGGCGCGGTGGCGTCGACATAGCGCCGTACCAGGCCCCAGGGGTCGGAGCTGTCGGCCACGAAGTGCATGACGGCCGTCATCAGCAGGCCGACCGGCTGGCCGAAGTCGATCAGGGCCCGCAGGGCCGGATTGGCCAGCATGGTGTCCGGGTCCCGCAAGTCAGCCGTCACGACCGCGGTGGTCCCGTCCCCGGCCAGCAGCCGCTCCGCGCAGATCGCGACCATCGGGTCGTTGTCGACGTACACCACGCGCGCGGCGGGCGCGACCTTGTGCACGGCCTCATGGGTGTTGCTCTGCGTCGGCAGTCCCGATCCGATATCGATGAACTGCCGGATACCGCGGTCAGCGGCCAGCCAGCCCGCCGCCCGCTGATGGAACGCCCGGTTGGCCCAGGCGCCATCTTCGAGGTCGGGCACGATGGCCTTGAGCTTGTCCCCGACCTGCCGGTCGACCGGCAGGTTATGGGTGCCGCCGAGGTAGTAGTCGTAGAGCCGGGCGGGGCTGGGCCTGGTCGTATCCACGCCAGGCAAGGCCTGCTCAGGCTCGGTCATCTCGCCTCCTGGGGGGATACCAGCGGATCGATTACAGCAACGCGATCTCGCGGTCGTGCACCGGAAATGGGCGGTGTCCGCGACATCGCGGTGTTCGGCCCCCCCAGGCCTTCCCGGGTTATGGCGGGCTCCCCGCCCAGGCAGGGCGTGCGGAGCCTGGCGTCCCGAGGTGCTCCCGATTTCTGCCGCGCCGCGGGGCTGGCAGCCATCCGCTGCGGCGTACATATCGTATCTGTTGGCACGGGAGTCGCGTGACTCGCCCGGCATTGTCGGATCGGCCATTTCCGGCTTCGCGGGCGCCCATTCTCGGTAGCCGCTGCGCGCAGGTCAGCCGCGGCAGAAGCAGGCGGCCAGGTGATCGTTGACGATGCCGCAGGCCTGCATCGTCGCGTAGGCCGTGACCGGCCCGGTGAACCGGAAACCGTGCCGGCGCAGCTCCGCCGACAGCGCCTTGGCGGCCGGCGTGGCGGCGGGAACGTCGGCGAGCGTGACCGGAGCCGGCCGCGAGCTGTCGGCGTACTGCCAGGCGAGCGCGGTCAGTCCGGCTGGCAGGTCCAGCGCGGCGCGCGCGTTGGCGATGGCAGCCTCGATCTTCGCCCGGTTCCGGACGATGCCGGAATCGGCCAGCAGGCGCGTCACGTCGCCGCTGCCGAAGGCGGCCACCTTCTCCATGTCGAACCCGCAGAACGCCGCGCGGAAGTTCTCCCGCTTGCGCAAGATGGTCAGCCAGGACAGCCCGGACTGGAAGGCCTCCAGGCACAGCCGCTCGAACAGGCCGCGATCATCGCGGACCGGCCGGCCCCACTCGTCGTCGTGATAGGCCAGGTAGTCGGCGGTGCTCACGGCCCACGGGCAGCGGAGCTGGCCGTCGGGTCCGGGCGCGGCGCCCGTTGGCCGATCGCTCACCGGCCCGGCCCCCCGAGCCCCGGCCCTGGCAGCGGCTCTGGACCTGGCCCTGGCTCTGAACCTGGGTCCGGATCAAGATCCTCGCCATGGGTCACGGTCCCGGTGCCCAGCTCAGCGGCGGTATCGGCCTCCGGCCAGGCTCCGGAGCCAGTCCAGTCGCCCGGCCCGCTCCCGCCCTCGCGCACAGGCTCGTCCCAGCCGCTCGGTCCCGTCCCAGCCTCGGACCCCGACTGGGCCCAGCCCACCGGCCCGGTGCCGCCCTCGGACTCAGGCCAGCCGCCGGATTCGGGCTCAGGCTCGGACTCGGCCCAGCCGCCATACTCGGGCCACCCGCCCGGCTCCGGCGGACGGGCGGGCGGGATGCTGGCGTCCGCGACTCCGGCAGCCGCGGCTGCGGCCGCTGCCGAGCTCGCGAGCGGATAACTGGCGGGGCTGGGTGGCGGGGAGCTGACGCCCAGCGCGGCGAGCTGGCGCCGCAGCGACGCGAGCTCTGCTTCCCGGTCGGCCACGACGCGGGCGATTCGCTGCAGCGCGTCGTCAGTGACCTGGGCGCTGTACCCGAAGAACGCGGGCGGTGGCCGGAACCGGGCCAGGTCGGCCGCGGTGGCGAACTCCAGGCGCAGCGGCGGGACGTCGGACCGGAAGATCGTCAGCTCGCCGCCCCGGCCGATGGCGACCACCACCACCCCGGCGAGGATGGCGATGGCGGCGAGGAGCAGGGCCACTGGCATACCAGGAATCGTGCCATGCCCCGCCGACAGCCGGGTCGTCAACGCACCACCGACAGTCCGGCCGTCAACCGCCACCGCCGCTCCCGGCGGCCACCAGGGCGGGGGATCAGTCCAGGTCGGGGCGCGCCGACTGATAGGTGACCCAATCACGCTGGCGGTGGGCGTCAGTGATGATCTGGACCACGTGC
Source organism: Streptosporangiaceae bacterium (assembly GCA_036510065.1). Lineage (GTDB taxonomy): Bacteria > Actinomycetota > Actinomycetes > Streptosporangiales > Streptosporangiaceae > DASUBV01. The sequence goes on from DATCEO010000195.1 coordinate 36,172, forward strand.
TCGGGATCGTCGGCTACCTGGAGCAGGCCCGGATCCCCGGGAGCGACCTTGCCCTGGCCCACCAGCATGTCGTTGATCCAGGACAGCAGCCCGGACCAGTAATCGCTGCCCACCAGGACGATGGGGAACTTAGTGATCTTGCCGGTCTGCACCAGCGTGATGGACTCGAACAGCTCGTCCAGGGTCCCGAACCCGCCCGGCAGGACGACAAACGCCTGCGAGTACTTGACGAACATGGTCTTGCGCACGAAGAAGTACCGGAACTCCAGGCCCACGTCGACGTAGTCGTTGAGGCCCTGCTCGACGGGCAGCTCGATGCCCAGGCCGACCGAGATCCCGCCCGCGTCGGCGGCTCCCTTGTTAGCCGCCTCCATCACGCCCGGTCCCCCGCCAGTGATCACCGCATAGCCGGCGGCCGTCAGGCCCGCGCCGATCTGCTCGGCGCGGGCATACTCGACGGTGCCCGGACCGCTGCGCGCCGAGCCGAACACGGCCACCGCCCGCCCCAGCTCGGCCAGCAGGCCGAAGCCCTCGACGAACTCCGCCTGGATCCGCAGCACGCGCCACGGATCGGTGTGCACCCAGTCGCTGCCGCCCCGCCAGTCCAGCAGGCGCTGATCGGTGGTGGTGTTCGGGATGTACTCCCCGCGCAGCGTGGCAGGCCCCTGGCGGCGCA
>DATCEO010000196.1:0-2274 GCA_036510065.1 Streptosporangiaceae bacterium
GCCGCCGCGCACCCGCAGCTCGATCACCAGCTCGGGCCCGCTGCGTACCGCGCTGGTCAGGTCAAGCATCACGTCGCACCACGCGGTGTGCAGCGCCAGCCGGTGCGGCAGCGTCCACCGGCCGTCGCGGCGCACCGAGCCGTGCCGCTCGTGGATGGTGAGCAGTTCGGCGGCCGGCTCGGCCGGCGTCCCGGCGAGCGGCAGCGTGAGCGCGCTGTCGCTGCCTGGCGCCGCGATCAGATCGGCGGTGAGCGGGGCCAGCGCGTCGATGGTGCGGGCGGCCAGCGCCGCGTCCAGCCGCTCGTCGAACTCGGCCGGGTCGATCCGGCCGTCGGCGACGGCGGCGCGCAGCAGTTCGATGACGCGCTCGCGGTCCGCGTCGGACGCGCGCAGCGCGGGTGAGCTGGGCGGATCTGCCGACATCCGGCCTCCTCGGCGGCGACGTGGTGGCGCCGCGCCACCGGCATTCCACGTTATAGCGCGAGTCGGCGGCCATCAACGAGGGGTACGCCGACGCGGTGCCGATCGATGCGCGCCCGGATCAGGCGTCGGGCCGGATTACCCGGCGACATTGAATTCGCGGCGCAACCCCGCCAGCGCATACCGCGCAGACAGCAGGACACGTGAAGCTGAAGCGCTGCTCGAACCCGTCCTGGCGAACTACGAGCGCACCCTAGGACATGATCACCCGTATACGAAGACTGCGCGAGAGAACCTGTCCAGCCTGAAAGGACCGCCAAAGTTCATCGTCCAAACCGGCAGCGCGGCAACGCTGATGCATGATCCGATTTCAATGTCATGCGCATTGCGGTCAGGCCTGCCGGAGGAGCAGCGCTCAGATAGCCTATTCTGCGCGCGCTGCGGGTACAGCATCATCTTTTTCCAAACGTGCTTAACGGCGGCTATGACGCGTTCTTCTGATCTGACGATCCGCCCTTCATGAGGCGCGACGGCCGGGCTGCTCGGAGGGTAGGCCGGGCTCATGGCACGGCTCGGAGCAGAACGCCGGAGCCTGGTTCAGTTCTCGGTGGCGAAGCTCAGCCCGGCCGCGACGAGGGCGTCGCGGAGCTGGGTGATCGCCTTGGGTCCAATACCGTGCATCCGGGCGAGATCGGCCTCGGCCACCTGGGTGAATTGCTCAAGGGTGACATACCCGGCCGCGGCCAGTGCCTGCCGAGCTGGCCTGGCCGGAGGGCAGGCCCGGGGCCTGGCGGGCTCGCTGCCCGGTCACGCGGTGACCAGGTCGGCGAGGTGGACAAGGGAGTTGCCCAGATGGTCCGGAGGGAACGGGGGGAATCCGATGTGCTGGCGGAGGAAGCCGGGGACTGCCGACCAGTCGTAGGACAGGGTGACCTTGTCTCCGGACGGTCCGGCCGGGGTCAGGTCATAGCGCCAGACGCCGAACCGCAGGCTGCCGTCGCCGGTGTCCTGGCCCGGCTCCCAGGAGATGGCGTGCGGCGGGTCGAATACCTGCACCCGGTTGGCCATCTGGTAGTTCCCGTCCGGGTGGTTGGCGTGGTACATGGCCATCCGGAACACCTGCCCCGCCGCAGTCAGCGGCGGGCTGTCGAAGGGCTCGCGGACCAGCCGGTGCCGTCTATCGCGGCATGCTTGGCGGGGTCGGCGAGGACCGCGAAGATGCCCTCCGCCGGGGCGTTAATGATCGTGGTCGCGCTAACGGTTTCGTCGGCCATGGTGGTCGCCTCCTGATGAGCTGAGCCTGGTACCGATTCTGACGCCCGCTGGACCTGGAACTCATTGCTGAACTCGTCCCGGTCCGCTCCCTGGCGACGATTACCAGCAGGACCAGGGACGCGACCGTCCTGACCCCGGCAGCGCCAACCGCAGGCGGAAGGCCATGAACAGCCGCCAGGACGGCCGCCCACCGTACTTCCACTGAACGCGATCGCGAGCGGGACGCCGATAGCCATGCAAGATGGCACGCAGATCAACCGGATCGGCTCGGCGCGCGGTGATCAAGAGCTGCCCGCACCCGTTGACGACCCGGCCATGGCCGAACAGGCAGCAGGCCGCATGCTTATCCATTGCCACCGCTGGCGTGATTGCCCGCACATGCCGCGAGTGGTGAACCGCAGCGAGGGGTTCCTGGCCTGGACGAGCACTTGTCAAGATCTGTGGATGGGAGCCGCACCGACCCAGCGGTGATAGGCGTCTACGTCGACGTTGCTGCCGCACACGATGGTGACTACGTGTCGGCCGGCGAAGCGGTCACGGTCTTCGAGGATCGCCGCGATGCCGAGCGCGGCCGACGGT
>DATCEO010000197.1:0-13814 GCA_036510065.1 Streptosporangiaceae bacterium
GCCAGGGTCGGGACTGTAATTTTAACGGTGTAACTCCTGACAAATAGGGAGACACCAGTGACTGATGTGACGACTAGCCAGGACCAGGACGGCCCGGAGCTGTCAGCGAGTGATGAGCAGCTGCTGCGGGAGCTGACCGAGCGGGCTCGCCTGGGCGGGCTGAAGCTGACCGGTGAGGGCGGCCTGCTGGGGAAGCTGACGAAGATGGTGGTCGAGGGCGCCCTGGAGGGTGAGCTGGATGACCATCTCGGTTACGAGAGGAATGACCCAGCCGGTCGTAATGGCGGGAATTCCCGTAACGGCCACCGGGCCAGGACGGTGCTCACCGAAGCCGGCCCGGTGGAGCTCTCGGTGCCGCGGGACCGGGATTCCAGCTTCGAGCCGAGAATGGTCGCCAAGAGGCAGCGGCGGCTGACCGGGGTGGAGGACATGGTGATTTCCCTGTCGGCTAAAGGGCTGACCCACGGGGAGATCGCCGCGCACCTGGCCGAGGTGTATGGCGCCGAGGTGTCGAAGCAGACGATCACCACGATTACCGACCGGGTCATGGAGGGCATGGCGGAATGGCAGAGCCGGCCGCTCGATCCGGTATATGCGGTGGTCTTCATTGACGCCATTCATGTGAAGATCCGGGAGGGCCAGGTCGCGAACCGGCCGGTGTACCTGGCCCTGGGCGTGACCGTGGACGGCGAGCGTGACGTGCTGGGACTGTGGGCCGGGGAGCACGGCGACGGGGAGGGCGCGAAGTTCTGGCTGCGGGTCCTGGCCGAGATCAGGAACCGCGGCGTGCGGGACGTGTGCATGGTGGTCTGCGACGGGCTGAAGGGCCTGCCCGACGCGGTGAGCGCCGTCTGGGAGAAGACCATCGTGCAGACCTGCATTGTTCATCTCCTCAGGAATTCCTTCAAGTACGCCTCGAAAAAGGACTGGGCGCAGGTTGCGAAGGACCTCAGGCCCATTTACAACGCCGCGTCCGAGGCTGAGGCGCTCGACCGGTTCGCCGAGTTCTCCGGGAAATGGGAGAAACGCTACCCGGCGATTATCCGGCTGTGGGAGAACGCGTGGGCGGAGTTCGTGCCGTTCCTGCGCTTCGACCGGGAGATAAGGACGGTGATCTGCACGACCAACGCCATCGAATCTATTAATGCCCGGCTGCGCCGCGCGGTGAACGCCCGCGGCCATTTCCCGACCGAGCAGGCCGCCCTCAAGTGCCTGTACCTGGCGATCATGAGCCTGGACCCGACCGGGAAGGGCCGCAAGCGCTGGACTAACCGGTGGAAGGCCGCCTTGAACGCCTTTGATATCACCTTCGACGGCCGCCTCAGCGCGGGCAGGCAGTAAACAACCAAGATCAAGTTACACCGTTAAGTTGACAGACCCTCCGGTTCCGATGTAGGCCCACCCCCTATGCGCGGGTGCCCGCCCGGACCTGGCGCGGGCCGACGTGGTGCTCCGGGTTGTCCGGGCACGTCTGCGGCATCTGGCTGACCAGCACCATGCGGGCCGGTATTCCCCGCCAGGGGCACCGCACTTGTGCGGTGGGCGCGGAGGGCCGCCGGCCGTCAGCCGCGCCGGTCAGCGGGCTGCGCTGCCTAGTTCCCGGCGCAGGGCGGCCGTGAGCACGGCCACGTCCGGTACCCGGCTGGGATCGGACACGACGGTGATCCGCAGGGTCCCGGCGTAGGACAGCACGCCGAAGGTGACGGTGACGTTGCCGGTCGTAGCCGGGATGGGGATCACCGCTCGCACCGGGGCGCCGGCGAAGGTGAGCGGCTCGGCCGGGCCGCGCAGGTTGGTGGCGAAGGTGTGGATCAGCCGCTGGTGGTTGACGTACCAGCGGAGCAGCCGGGTGGGGGCCAGCAGCCGGAACGGCAGTCCCAGGACCAGCGCTGAGCTGCCGCGGGCCGCAGTCTTGCGCTCGCGGGTGATCGCGGCGATCCGGGGTACGCGGGCGGCCAGGTCGCCGCGGGCGGGCAGGGCCACCGGCATCACCCCGACCTGGTTGCCGAGCTGGCCGCCGGTGGCCGCCTAGCGCGCGGAGACCGGCACCGATGCCGTCACCAGGTCGAGCTGCTCGTCCCGGCTTTCTAGCAGGGCCCGCAGCGCCCCGGCGATGACGGCGAGGATCACGTCGTTGACGGTGCCGCCGTGGGCGTGGCCCAGGTCGCGTACCGCGGCCAGGTCGGCGGCGACGACATCGATCCGCCGCTGCGGGCCGGTGGGGCGGTTCAGCGATGTCGGCGGGAGCCTGCGGGGCGGGCGGGCACCGCCCAGTTCGGCCAGGCCCTGCCGGAGCGTGCGCACGCTGCGCGCCAGGTGGGTCAGGCCGCGAGCCCGGCCCGCCCAGGCGTCGGCGGCGAGCGTGCGGGCACCGGGAGCGGGGACCGGGAACCGCGCCCGCTCCGGGTCACCAGGTGGCAGGCCCGGAATCTCATCCACCAGCTCGGCCAGGACGGCGAGCCCGCCGAGCCGTCCGCCAGCACGTGGTTCATGACGATGACCAGCCCGGTGTTGCCGTCGGCCAGGCCGGTGACGAACGTGGCTGACCACAGCGGCCGGGACCGGGGCAGGGGCTCGCCGGTCACGGCCGCGGCCACCTCCAGCAGTGCCCGCTGGTCGCCGGGTGGCGGGCAGGGCATCTGCCGGACGTGGTGCCGCAGGTCAAACGCCGGGTCGTCGGCCCAGAACGGCCGGCCGCAACCCGGCAGCGCCCGGCGCAGCCGCTGCCGGAGCCGGGGCATGGCGTGGACGCGCTCGCCGAGCAGCCGCTGTGCGTCCTGAACGCTGAAGCCTGGCCCGGTGCCAAGGGCCAGTACGGCGCCCACGTGCATGGGCGCGGGTCCGACGTCCGTGGCAAGCTGCATCAGGTCGGCCGGGCTGGCCCGGTCCACCGGCACCGGTTGCGCGGGATCTGGGCGCGTCCGGCCGCGCCAGGGGCTCCATCGTGGTGTGGTGTGTGTGATCATTTCGGCGGCCGGGCTGTCTCGGCTTCCTTGCTATTGCACGCGCCGTGGCACGTTGCCCGCCAGGGTGAACACCAACCGCATCGCCTTGTGGCCGGGATCGGCGGTGGGGCTGAACATGCACGGGCAGCCGCCCTCGATCACGGTGATGCCGTTCTGGCGGCCATACTCGGCGGCTGGGTGTGACACGCTTCCCGCGCCGGGCCCCCGGTGCATCCAGACGCGCTTGATGCCCAGGTCGGCGCACTCGCGCACGGTGGCCTCGGCCGTCTCCGGCTTGGTTCCGATCACCACCCAGTCGACGCCGCCGGGGACAGAGGCCAGATCGTGATAGCAGGGGCCGCCTTCGACTTGGTCCGCGTTGGGGTTCACCGCGAAAACCTCGTAGCCGCGCTGCCGCAGCCGCTGGTACACCACATTGCTGCCGTGTCCTTGCGGTTTCCGCGACACCCCGGTGACGGCGACCCGCTTGCCCGCCAAGAACTCAGCCGCGGCTTGTTTCATCGTCTGCATTTCACTCCTCCTTGACCCGGCTCATGGCGCCATGCGGGCTCCTTCGAGCCGGGCCTTGATGTTGTTCAGATCGCGCTCGAACATCGGCTGCTAACGGCGGCGCAGCAGTGGCCCGGCCAGTCTTCGGGCCAGCTCGTCACACGCTGATTGCCGGCCACCACATGAGCTGGTCGGCGGCGGTCAGCCTGTTCATCCGGTATCACCCCCGGTTCCCCGGCCAGTGTCAGGCACCGTCCGGGGCCGGGCCAGGGACTTTCGGCCCTCCCGGCAAGAGCCGGTCGCCTCTTCCTTCCTGCCCGGATCCGGGCAACGTCCGGATCCGGGCAACGTGGGGTTAGGCCAACGCCGGTTTTGGGTCCTCGCCGTCGGGACTCGGCCCGGGAGTCCGGCCAGCTAGGTAGAAGGGGGAGCTATGCCCGAGGCCGATGAGCTCGCGATGAAGGCCAGGGTGGCCGAGATCCTCAACCGCCACGCCGCCGTCGGCCTGGCGGTGGGAGTGGTCCGCAACGGATCCCTGGAGTTCTTCGACGCACACGGGGTCGCAGACCTCGCGTCGAACACGCCCGTCACCGAGGACACGGTCTTCCGGATCGCGTCCATCACTAAGACGTTCACTGCGGTCGCCGGGATGCAGCTGCGGGAGCAAGGGCGGATCGACCTCGACGCGCCCGCCAGCGACTACCTGCGCGCCTACCGGCTGATCCCGGCGAGGGCGAGCTTCCGGCCCGCGACGGTGCGAGATCTGCTGACCCACACGGCCGGAGTTCCTCAGATGCCGCACCCTGCCCGGGCGCTCATGACGCTGTTTGCGGGTTCGGCGCTGACGGAGGGCGGGGAGAGCTATGACCTCGGACAGCCGCTGCCCACCCTGGCCGAGTACTACGGTGGCGGCCTGCGCCTGGCGGCCGAGCCGGGCACCAGGTTCACCTATGGCGACCACGGGTTCGCCACGCTCGGCCAGATCGTCGAGGACGTGAGCGGGAAGCCGCTCGACCGCTATTTTCGCGAGCACATCTTCGAGCCCCTCGGCATGGCCGGCACCGACCTCCTCCGATCGGACCTGGTCGGGTCGCGCCTGGCCACGGGATACAAGCTGCGCTCCCGCGGCGTGACTGCTGTGACCGACCGCCAGTGGGTGACCCCGGGAGCGAGTTCCATCTACTCCACCCGAGGGACATGGCCCGCTACGTCGCGGCTCTTGCCGGCGGCGGCGCCAACGAACACGGCCGAATGGTCGATCCGGCGACGCTGGCCACCATGTTCCAGCCCCACTACCAGACCGATCCCCGGGTGCCGGGCATCGGGCTGGCGTTCATGCGGAGCTATTTCGGCGCGCATCTCGCTGTCGAGCACCAGGGCGTCCTTCCCGGCTTCAACTCGCAGATCTGGGTGGCTCCCGGCGACCGGGTCGGGGTGATGGCCTTCACCAACGGGGCCAGCGGGGCGATGATCTGGCTGCTGGCTGAGGTCGCCGAGCTGCTCAGGCAGCTGCTCGGCGTCCCGGATGAGGTGATCCGCACCGATGTTCCGCACCATCCTGAGATCTGGGGCGAGCTCTGCGGCTGGTACCCGGTGTCCGCCCAGCTGACTGATACCCAGGCGCGGGGCTTCGCCGGCCTCGGCGCCGAGGTCTTCGTGCGGCGCGGTCAGCTGACGCTCCGGGCCCTGAGCCCGGTACCCGCGGTGTACAGGGGCTTTCCCCTCCACCCGGACGACGACCAGGATCCCCGCGTCTTCCGGATCGACCTGTCCCAGTTTGGCCTCGGCACCGCGAGGATCGTGTTCAGTCGCGAACCTGGAGCGGGGACGACGCGAATCCACACCGACATGGTTCCGCTCTCACTTCGGAAGCAGCCCGCCAGCCAGAACCCGCGGCCGTGGATCACCGGCGGGCCTGGCGCGCTCGCTGTCGTCACCGCAGCGGCCGCCGTGCGGCGGCGCCGCGCGACAGCGTGCCGCCACGGCTAGCGACGGGACGGATGCGGCAGTAAGAAGCGGACCAACAGGAAAGGCGATGACGATGCAGACCGCAGATCTGGCTCAACTCAAGCAGGACGCGCTCGACAAGATCATCTTCCACATGACGCCGAGGCAGTGGCTGGCCACATCCGGCGCGTGGGTGCTGGAACGTGGCGAGGGAGCGCTGCTCTACGACGCTGACGGCCGCGAGTATCTCGATGCCATGTCCGGAGGACTCTTCGCGGTGCTGGCCGGGTACGGGCGAGAGGAGATCGCGCGGGCGATGTACGACCAGGCTCTAAGCCTGAACTACACCAGCCCGGGCGCCGCGACGAGCGTGGTCACGATCGAGCTGGCGCGCAAGCTGGCCGAGCTCACGCCGGGCGATCTGTCGGCGTCGTTCTTCTGCAACAGTGGCTCGGAAGCCGTGGAGGCGTCGATCAAGCTCGCCCGCCAGTGTCTCCTCCCGCACGTACCACTCGGCCGTCCACGCCAGCACGTCGTAAGGCACCCCGCACGCCTCCGACATCCTGGCCAGGCCCAGGTTCGTGGCCATCGCGATCAAGACGGCCAGGATGCTGCGCTTCAGCTCGGCCGACCGGGCCTGCTTGCGGCCCCCGGCGTGGACGAAGCAGTCCAGGAACCCTGTGCGCCGGTCCAGCTCGATCAGCAGCGAGGCGATCGGCGCGAACGGCAGCATCCCGGTGAGCTCGGCCTTGAGCTCCCTGGCCTCCGCGGGAACGTCCTCAGCCGTCAGTCTCGGGATGACCAGCTGGTCGTTCTCGTCCAGGCGGACGGCGCCGGTGTCGCCCGGCAGCGCGCCGGCCAGGGTCTTCTCCAGCTCCGCCAGCGCGGCGTGCAGCTCCTCCTTGCCCTGGGCGAGGGCGTCAGCGGCCCTGGCGGGCTTGCGGACGTGCTTGCAGTACGCCTCGCGCCGCAGCTCCCACTGCCCCGGCGGGTACAGGTAGGTCGACGGGTCAGCGTACCGGCGCGACCCCGGCACGAACACATCCCCGCTGCGCAGCCCGTCCCGCAGGCCGAGCAGCACGCACAACTCCCAGTAGTGCCGGAACGAGGTGTCATCTCCGACCTTGCGGGCCTTCTCCAGGTACCCGGCGAAGCGGGCGGGCACGAAGGCTGCCGGAGCCTCATCCGGGACCCTGCGGCCACCGGTCCGGTTCAGTTTCTTCAAGATTGCCACGGCCTCCATCAGCTCAGCTGTGCCCGGCCCGCCCTGGAAGTCGATCACCGACAGCACGTTCGGGGCGAACTGCCGCAGATACGAGTAGGAGGAGTCCATCGCCGACAGGCGGCCATGGTCACGCGGCAGTGGCATCCATCCGCCCGACGCCGCCTCCCGCAGCCGCTGCATCCCGATCTGCTCGCGCAGCAGGCCGCCCACCTGCTCGTCCGGGATCGCCGGGTCGGCCAGCACCGGCAGGATCACCTGCAACAGCAACTGCCGCACCTCGCCGGCCTTCGCGCGCTCGACCAGCGCCTCGTCGGTCCGGGTCTTCGCCCGCGATTCCCGTGCCGACACCGCCTGATCGAACAGGGCGACCACCTCATCCAGCTGATCGACCGCGGACTGCGCGGCCAGCGTCAGCAAGATCGGGTACCGGCGCTCCCCGCGGCGTTCCAGCGCCTGAACCGTGGATCGGCGGCCCACCGTGGCCAGGAACCGGAGCCGTTCGGTCGGCAGCATCGACAGGTCAAGCGTGTGCGCGTCCATGTTGCGCAGATAGGTCAGCTTCTCGATCGCGGTCTTCACCGCGGCGGCCGTAGCGTCCACCGCTGGCGTGGTCAGCCAGGCCAGCCGGGTCATCCCCAGCCCGGCATCGAACTGAAGCAGCCGGTCCAGATCCGAGCGCACCTGCCCGGTCAGCAGATGCGTTACCTGCTCGAAGGTGAGCTCACCCGCCCCGGCGCGGGCCGCCCCGACCATCTCCGTCAGCGTCACCACGCCCGGCCGGATGACCTTCGCCGAGATCAGGTACTCGGCCGCCAGGCTGAACAGCAGCGCCGGCGAATCATGCTCCATCGCCCGGTCCAGCAGGAACTGCTCCAGCTCCTTCATCGCCGCGCCGCCCGGCGGCGCCTGCGTCCACCCCAGGTACCCGGCCGCCAGCTGCAGATGACCCGTGCGGGTCTGCTCTCGCCGCCCATACCCCTGCAGCTCGGCCGGATCAATGGCCAGGCGCTCCGCCAGCCGGGTCACGGCCACCGGCGGCGCCGCAGTCACCTCGTCAGGCACGAACCCCAGCCACGGCAGCGTGCACAGCTGGACGGCAAGCCCAAGCCGGTCACCCGGTCCACGGCCACGGCCCGGGTCGACGAACGCGACATCAGCGCCCGTCAGCGTGAAGTACCGGATCAAGTCGTCCTTGCCGATGTCCGGGAACGACCGCAGCTGGTCCAGCTGATCATCGGAGAACAACCGCGTCGCCACCGACACCATCCACACGCAGAACCGGGCAAACGGCTCGAACGGTAGCGGCAGCGATCGGGCAAGCCGACACCGACCCCCTCCGGCGTCAGGACAGGTCAGCCATATCCGTTGTTTTTTCGGCCAGGGCTACCGGGACCCATGAGGGGAAGAGGCTGAGGACCCCGGCCGCAAGCAGGACGATCTGCATGGGGTCGGAGTACTGGCGGATGAACGCGAGCCAGCCAGGCTCTGCCCTGCCCGCGGCCAGCTCGTTGGGGCCGAACCGGCCGGCACGCGCCGCCGCCTCCGCTGAGCTAAGGCCGCGCTGCGCGTCCACCTCCTCGGCACGAAGAACGCGCTCAACGCTGAGCGTGTGCCAGGTAAGCCCGCTGGCCTGCGGCTCCGATTCCGGCCTGGGCGCACCGGTCAGCCTGGCCTGCACGGGTCACTCCCTTCCCGGCGAGCTGCGATCCCGGCTTCCCGGGCCCAGGAACCCGGACGACGCTCCATGGTGATCACTTCGTTAATTGCCCTGGCATTCGTCGCACCAGGGATAAGTTCTTGACGGAAGCATCCAGCCAGACCGGACATCCGTGCATCACCCTCGGTGGGTAAAGCCAGTTCAGGAAGTGCCGGTCTGCACGCACAAGCCCAAGGCTACGGGTTTGGCGGCTTGCAGGCCGGGTGGACCGCCCCGGGTCCCTCATGAGTCTTATCGGGTCGGCAGCCCTGCTCGACCACGCCATCGCCGGTGGCAGATCCAGCTCTGCTGGTGTGCTCAGGATCTCGATCCCGGCGCCCCGATCGGCCGTCGTCCGGTTCTCGCTCAGGGGCGTCCTCTGCGATCTATGGTCACTATCTGCTGGTGCGTCCCGGGCTACGATCGCATGGTGGCCTGCCCGGGTGTTCAGGGTCGAAGGTTCCGCCAGGGATGAGTGCTAAGTCCCTGTTGGGACGGCTCGCGGCTGTCTGAGGCTGGCTGAATGAGGATGAGGTTTGCGTGCCCCAGGGCCAAGAAGGCCGGGAGGTCCCACGACGGCCAGGCTGCCGGAATGCCCCGTGACGACAAGGCTGACTGGTCCGGGCCGGCGCCAGCCGGCCCGGACCGTGGACGGACAGCCGGAAGGCGGCTACACCAGCATGTTCGAGATCATCTGCTGCGACTGCGGTGACCATCCCGACCGGGACTACCGCGAGGTCCCGCCCGGCCTTCAGCGGATCCGCAGGCCGTTCCCGATCGCGGCGGGCGTGGAAGCATACGTGAAGCACCTCAAGCGGCACCCCAGCTGACAGGCGATTCACCAGTCAGGGTACCTGAGTACACCGGGATCCGGTGCTTGTACCGATCAGGAAGGGGCGAACCGGCGATGGCTGATAAGACGGCGAAGCGTATCGCGGAGCTGATCAAGCCGCTGCGGGTCAAGTCGGGAGCGAAGGTGAACCTGGCCAGGGACTTCAACCCGGGCTACACGACAGGCTTTGTGAAGAAGAAGGACGGCAGGCAGCTACTGCGGACCGGCATCGCGCTGCTGGCCGACCACCAGCGGCGGCTGGCCGCCCCGGACACCTACAGGGTGCTGGTGTACCGCCCGGCGGTGGAAGCCGGCGCCGCCCGCCAGGCACTAGCCGGACGGCGCTGACAGATTGACCGCGCTCGAGGCTCCTGCCAAGGATAGACACCTGGTCTTCCGCTTGGTGCCGGGGCTGCAGGCGGTTTCGTCCTACCGGCGTGAGTGGCTGGCCAAGGACGTCGTCGCCGGGATCGTGCTCACTACGCTGCTGATCCCGCAGGGCATGGCCTATGCGGAACTGGCGGGCCTGCCGCCGATCACCGGACTGTACACGTCCATCATGTGCCTGCTCGGCTATGCGGTGTTCGGCCCGTCGCGGATCCTGGTGCTGGGCCCGGATTCCGCGCTGGGGCCGATGATCGCCGCGACGATCCTGCCGCTGATCGCGGCCGGGGGCGATGCCAAGCGGGCGGTCGCGCTGGCGTCGGTGCTGGCGATCATGGTCGCGGCGATCATGATCGTGGCGGCCGTGGCCAAGCTCGGCTTCATCGCCGACCTGATCTCCAAGCCGACGATGATCGGCTACATGAACGGCCTGGCGCTGACCATCCTGGTCGGCCAGCTGCCCAAGCTGTTCGGGTTCAAGGTCGAAGGCAGAGGCTTGATCGGTGAGGCCGCCGGATTCGTCAAGGGGCTGGCCAACGGCGAGGCGGTCGCCGCGGCGGCCGCGGTCGGGATCGCCGGGATCGCGCTGATCCTGGTGCTGCAGCGCTGGCTGCCGAAGGTCCCGGCCGTGCTGATCATGGTGGTGCTTTCGATCGCGGCGACGACGGTCTTTCACCTGGCCGAGCACGGCGTCAGCCTGGTCGGGGCGCTGCCCAGGGGGTTCCCGCCGCTGACCATCCCCCGCGTCCGGCTGGCCGACCTCGGCCCGCTGTTCGCCGGGGCGGCGGGGATCGCCCTGGTGTCTCTGGCCGACACGATCTCGACTGCGTCGGCTTTTGCCGCCCGCACCGGGCAGGAGGTCCACGGCAACGGCGAGATGACCGGCATCGGCGCGGCGAACCTGGCCGCAGGCTTGTTCCAGGGGTTCCCGGTCAGCACCAGCGCGTCGAGGACGGCGGTGGCCGAACGGTCAGGTGCCAAGACCCAGCTCACCGGGGTCACCGGGGCGGCCCTGATCATCCTCATGATCGTGCTGGTGCCGGGCCTGTTCCGGAACCTGCCCCAGCCCGCGCTGGCCGCCGTGGTAATCACCGCATCGCTGTCCCTGGCCGACATCCCGGCAACGGCGCGGCTCTGGAAACAGCGCAAGGCGGAGTTCCTGCTGTCGATCGCGGCGTTCGGCGGCGTCGCGCTGCTCGGCGTGCTGCCCGGGATCGCGATCGCGGTCGGCGTGTCGATCCTCAACGTCTTCCGCCGGGCCTGGTGGCCCTACGACACCGAACTCGGCCGGGTTGAAGGGCTTGAGGGTTACCACGATGTGCACATGCATCCAGAAGCGCGGCACCTGCCCGGCCTGGTGATCTACCGGTTCGACGCCCCGCTGTTCTTCGCCAACGCCAAGACGTTCCGTGATGAGGTGCGGCGGTTTGCCAGGACCGACCCGCCACCCATCTGGATCGTGATCGCTGCGGAACCGGTGACCGACGTGGACACCACCGCGTCCGATGTGCTGGAGGAACTCGACAGTTCGCTGAACGCACAGGGCATCGCGCTGGTATTCGCGGAGATGAAGGACCCGGTGCGGCAGAAGATCGAACGTTACGGGCTGGCACGCAAGATCGAAGCGCGCCATTTCTTCCCGACCATCGGAGCCGCCGTCGCCGCATTCCGCGACGAAACCGGCGCCCAATGGACCGCCCCGGGCAGCCCGCCGCCGACCGGGCGGCCCCAGGCCAGATAGCCGCCGATACCGGCCCGCCGCGCGACATTCCCGCATCACCACCGGTCGGCTAGTACGGCAGCCGGTGCGCCCGAAGATCATGGAGGTGTTTGTCCAGCGACCCAGGTGGGACCTGCAACCGCGGTCGTCCCTTCGCCCCACAGCGTGGCCTGCCGGGTGGCGAAGGTGGCGTTGGCGATGATCCGGGCGGCCTGCCGGCAGGCCTCGACGGTGAGGTAGCGGCGCCGCGCGTACCGCAGGTCGTCCTCGGTGTGCGGGTGGTCGCCGGCGGCGGCCGCGCGGATCCCGGTCCCGGTGCCGTAGGCGTAGATGAGCAGCAGGAGCCGCTCGAACAGCACCTGCGGGTCCAGGTGGTTCTGGGTCCCGGCCGGGGTGAAGACGTCCAGGCAGCCGGTGCGCAGGCAGGTCTCGGCGAGCATGTCCATCAGCGGGACCACGCCCCACCGGGCCCGGATCGCCGTCTTCAGCCGGCGCAGGTTCCGCGGCTCAGGCGCGGCGTCCAGCGGCGTGAGGTGGATCGCCCCGGCGCTGCGGCGCTCGGCGATCTTCAGCCAGGCCAGGCCCTTCCCGCCGAGCGCGTCGTTCAGCGCTGACATCTCGGCGTCTAGTCCCTCCCGCAGCTCGCCGGTGAACCGCCTGGGGTCCAGCGGCTTGCGGAGCCGGGCGTAGTTCTCGGCCCGGTTGGCCTCGAAGTCGGCCGGCAGGTCGAGGCCGGGGTTGCGCCACTTCCCGGCGCCGGCCACCCAGATCTCCTTGCACCGCAGCTTCTCCCGCAGCGCCTAAAACCCCGCACTCATACACGGTGCGCAGGATCCGCTGGCGGCGCTTGCTGTCGCCCCGGTACATCAGCTCCGCCAGCTCGGCCGGGACGATCCCCTCGACCGGGACGTGCTCGCCGGGCGCGTAGCACTTGACCCGGAGTCAGGAACAGCCGGGTTCCCCGCTTCGAGGAGTGGGGTCAAGACCACGACTACCCGGCGTTCATTTACGGCACCGACCAGGAAACCGGCCAGCCGCTGTCTCACACCTGCGACCCGGAACAGCTCGGTACCTACTTCGACAAGGACGGAACGCGCCTGCACTATCTGACACCCGTCTACTTCAAACGCGAAGTCCTGCAGCCCTACGCCGCTGAACCGGGGAAGTATGCCCCATCGGCTGCGCGCCTATCGTGCTTGGATCTGTGGGGCGTCGACATCTCGTTCAACAGCGGAGGCCTCGTCGAGGTGTACCTCGGCGATCTCGGGCGCGATCTACCCGCGGCAGAGTGGGGTCACTGGCAGTCGTACAACGTCCCGCCCCAGGGAATGATGGACGAAGGCCGGTTCCGCCGCGACTTCCTGAACCAGCCCGCCAACTCCAAAGATCCTGCCGGTGGCCTGCAGCGCGCACGGGACAAGGCCGCAGGGGTCTCCGAGAACTGAAGTGCCCCGAGCCTTCCGGACAGTGACCCTAATAAGATAAGGGTCATCTGAAAGGAAAAGTGTTGGCCAGAGTCAAGAGGAATTACTCGCCTGAGTTCCGGGAAGAGGCCGTGAAGCTGGTGATCGAGACGTCACGCCCGATCGCTCAGGTGGCCAGGGAGCTGGGGATTGTCGAGGGCACCCTGGGGAACTGGGTAAATACCTACCGGCGTGAGCATGCCGGCGAGGAGCCGCCGCTGACCCTGAGTGAGCGGGCCCGTCTTCGTGAGCTCGAGCGGGAAACCCGGGAACTGAAGATAGAAAATGATTTCCTGAAAAAAGCCGCTGCGTACTTTGCCAGGGATCATCGGTGAGCGACAGGTTCGAGTTCATCGACGCAGAGCACGCGGCCGGCATCACGAACATCAACGTCGTCCCTCCTCTTGCCAGAATGTGCGTGCTGATGGAAGTATCCCGCTCCGGGTTCTACGAATGGAGAGGCCGGCCCGCTTCCGCCACGGCGGAAAGACGCGAGGAACTCAAGCTGTTTATCAGGAAGTCTTTTGATGACTCGGACGGCACCTACGGGTACCGGCGGGTCCACGCGGACCTGGCCGGCTGGGACGTGCCCTGCGGGCCCGAGCTGGCCCGGTCCCTCATGGGTGAGCTGGGCCTGGAGGCCTGCCAGCCCCGGCCCTGGCGGGCCGGCCTCACCGAGCAGGACGGCCAGGAGAATCACATTCCCGACCTCGTGCGCCGTGATTTCAGCGCGGCCGCGGCGGGGCTGAAGATGGTCGGCGACATCACCTATATACCGACGTGGGAAGGCTGGATTTACCTCGCGACCGTCATTGACTGCCATACCAAGGGCGTGGTGGGCTGGGCCATGGACGACAATTACAGGACGCCGCTCATCGAGCAGGCTATCGCCATGGCCGCCCGCACCCATTCTCTCGCTGAGGATGCGATCTTTCACTCCGATCGCGGCAGCAATTACACGTCCAGCTAGTTCGCCGCGGTGCTGAGGAGGCATCATCTCAGGCAATCAGTCGGGCGGACCGGGATCTGCTATGATAATGCGATGGCGGAATCGTTCTTTGCCGCATTGAAGAACGAGCGTGTTCACCGGAC
>DATCEO010000198.1:0-85931 GCA_036510065.1 Streptosporangiaceae bacterium
GCTGGCGGGTCGTTCTCACCGACGATCATGGCCATGCCATCGCGGTCGGGCGGGTCCTCCGCGGCCTCCCGCCCCGTGACCTTCGCCCGTCCGGTTCTGTCAGCCTGGTTGGCCGCGTCACTGTCACCATGCCGGTAACCAGCCTGGATCCCGACCTACCCGAAGACACACCGACCGGCGAGATCCTGCACGACATCCTCCGGGCCGCCGCCCGGGCCCGGACCCGGGCGGTCCAGCTGGCCGAGGCGGATCTGCAGGCGCCCGCCAGGTGCGCGCACGGCGAGGCATCAGCGGCCTACCGGCCACCACCGCGGATCCGCGAGTACGTCACGGCCCGGGACCTCACCTGCCGGTATCCCTACTGCGGGCAGCCCGCCTGGCGCGGCGACCTCGACCACACCCGGCCATGGCACCGAGGCGGTCCTACCTGCCGCTGCAACCTCGGCCCGCTCTGCCGCGCGCACCACATCCTCAAGCAGCTATCCGGCTGGCAGCTGACCCAGCCCCAGCCTGGGATCTTCCAGTGGATCACGCCAGCCGGACGCGCCTACACCGTCGGTCCCGACACCCACCACAGCTGATCGGGCTAGCTGGTCACGTCGGCCGTGGTGAACCGGGCCCAGGCGATGGCGCAGAAGATGACGGCGTAGATGCCGAACGACAGCAGCCCCTGCCCGACGCTGCCCCAGGCGATGGGCATGCGCAGCAGCCCGTCGAACGACAACCAGAAGTGCGTCGGCAGGTACGGGTGGACCACCGCGAACTGGGGCACGCTGTCGGCCACCTCGCTGCCGATGACGATGACCAGGATGGCGGCGATAGCCGCGATGGCGTGCTCGGTGAAGGTGGAGATGGCCAGGCCAATGGCGGCGAGGGCGCCCATGGCGGCGGCCACATAGAGGGTCACCAGGAGCAGCCGCAGGAGCCCGTCGACCAGCGAGACTGTGGTGCCCGACAGCAAGGTGACCGGCCCCACCGGGAACGCCGCGGCGCCGACGGCCAGGGAAATCCCGGCCACCAGCAGACCAGACGCGACGCAGAACACCAGGAGCGCGCTGTACTTGATGCTCAGCAGCCGGGTCCGGCCGACGGGGACCGCGAGCAGGTAACGCAGGGTCCCATGGCCAGCCTCGCCAGCCACGGAGTCTCCGGACACGACGGCGACGGCCAGCGGCAGCACCAGGGTCAGCATGATGGTCAGCGCGAGGAAGGCCAGGAAGACGCCGTTCCCGGCGACCTGGTCGAGGAAGGCGGGCCCCTGGCCGCCGCCCGACGGCGCGGCGAGCCGGAGCGCAATGCCGATCAGGACGGGAATGACGGCCAGGACGGCGAGCAGGGCAATGTTGCGCCACCGCAGGAAGATCAGGCCCAGCTCGGATCGCAGCAGCCGCAGCCACGCGCGAGCCGCCGCAGGGCGGTAACCCGCGGCCTGCGCCGCCGCCGGCTGGCCGCCCACCCGCCGGCCGGCCGCTGGCCGGCCGCTCGCCGGCTGGCCGGCCAGGTCAGCCGTTGACATCGAAGCCTTCCCCGGTGAGCTCCACGAACAGGTCCTCCAGGCTCGGCCGCGTGGTAGCCAGGCCTGCGACGCGAACGCCGGCCTGCACGAGCCGGGCGTTGATGTCCTCGGGCGCCTGCCCGCCTAGCTGGGCACTGACCTTCCCGTTGACGGCCTGGATATCGGCCAGGCCGCATCCGGCCAGGACGCTGAGGGCCACCTCGGAGTCGGCGGTGAGCACGGTGACCCGGGCCACGCCGCCGCCGCGCAACTGCTCCAGCGTGCCCTCGAAGACGAGCTGCCCGGCCCGCATGACGCCAACGTGCGAGCAGATCTGCTCGACCTCGGCGAGCAGATGCGAGGAGACGAACACGGTGGTTCCCTCGGCGGCGATCTCGCGGATGAGGCCGCGCACCTCCCTGGTCCCCTGGGGGTCGAGGCCGTTGGTCGGCTCGTCGAGGATCATCAGGTCCCGGTGCTGGAGCAGGCCGGCCGCGATGGCCAGCCGCTGCTTCATGCCGAGCGAGTAAGCGCGGTAGTGCTTGCCCGCTGTGGCGGTCAGGCCGACGCGGTCGAGGGCCTCGCCGATGCGGGCGGCGGCGGTGCGGGGGTCGGCCGTCCGGTCGGCGGCGTCGCACCGGGCCAGGTTGGCCCGGCCGGAGAGGAAGGAATAGAAGGCCGGCCCTTCCACCAGCGAGCCGACCCGGGGCAGCACGGCGTTGATCCCGCCGGGCATGGGGACGCCCAGCAGCTGATGACTCCCGCTGGTCGGCTGAACGAGGCCCAGCAGCATGCGGATGGTGGTGGTCTTGCCGGACCCGTTGGGCCCGAGAAAGCCGTAGACCGAGCCTGGCGGGACCTCGAGGCTGAGGTTGTCGACCGCGAGCTGGCCGCTGCGGAAGCGCTTGGTCAGGCCGCGGGTGGCGATCGCCGGAGCGCTCGTCGCGCCGGCCCCGACTGGCCCGGGCGCCAAGGCTGGACCCGGCTCCGCCGTGACCGAGCCTGGGCCGGACTCCGGCAGGGCCGTCTCAGCCAGTCCGGGCGCAACCGACCCTGACGTGTCCCCATTCGACCCCGGCGCGGCAGGCTGCTGAGTGACCGGCCCCTGAGCGCCTGGCCCCGGCGCCGCACGCGTGACCGGCGAGGGCTCGCCTGGCCGGCCGAAGCTGACTTCGTCCGGCTGGGCGGAATGCGGCGGGACAGGGCTCACGTGGTGGCGGCGCTTACTTGACGCCGGCGGCGTCGGCATAGAGCACGGCCGGCGTCACCGCGCCCACGAGCACCGGCCCCTTGGCGGTAATCAGGATCGAGAACAGGCTTGTCCGCAGCAGGCGGCCGCTGCCCCACTTGCCGTGCACGGGCTTGGCGGCCCGCAACAGAACCTGGAGCATGGCGGCGTTCGGGCCGGCCACCATGGGCGCTCCGCTCGACGGCGATTCCTTGATGACAGACACGGCCGTGTTGCTGCTACTGACGGAGCCCGCGGAGCCGACGGAGACTACCCCGCCGGACGACGAGGCCGCGGCGACGCTGACGGGGTTGTGCGCGCCGTGCACCGTCTCGATTCGCCTGGCACTGGCCAGGCCACCCTTGGGGTGGGCGCCTAGCACCAGCACCGAGAGCCAGCCCTGGCCCAGGACGGTCGGGCCGCCGGGCCCGCCGATAGCGTCGTTGGGCCCGAGCACCCCGGCCGCGGGCGCAACGCCCGTCCAGCCACCAGCACCGCCGGAGTACAGGCTGCCGCGCGGCAGCCGGACTATCCGCATCGGGCGGCCCCGGCCGGAGACCCGCACCGGGAGGCGAACCGGGGCGGTCTGGCCGGGCGCGAATCCCGGCCGCATGGCGGGCACGATCATCGTCTTGACCTTGGCGCCGGGCGGCGGGGTGAAGGTGAAGTTGGACGCCGCCGGGCGGCCGAACGTCAGCGCGGTGAAGCCGATCTGGAACGCGGGGCTCTTGGCGCCGCGAGCGAACACCTGGACCCGCACGGGCAGGTAACGGCCGGCATCGACGGCGATCCGGATCCGGCCGATCAGCGAGCGGCTGTCCTTGGGCGCGACGACGAGCTGGTAGGCGGCCTGCCCGGCGACGGTGACGTTCTGCTGCAGGGACACGGCCGTGGTCGGGCCGACGGCGGCCAGGATCTGCCTGGCCACCTGCTGCGGCGTGGGCGGCATGCCGGCGGCGGGCGACTTGATGTCCGGTGCACCGGCCTGGCGCCCGGACGGGACAGCCGGCAGCACGATGCGGGTGGCGGTCTGGGCCTTGCTGTCCCACAGCCACGCGTGACGGCCGTTCAGTCGCAGGTCAGTCTCGCCGAGCTGGACCTGCTCCGCGATCCGGACGTGCGTCGGATCGGCATACCAGATGGTGGCGGCGTGCGTTCCGGACAGCATCGAGAGCCCCGACAGGGAACTGTTATCGCCCAGGCCAGGCAGGCTCGGGATGCCCAGGTTCGCCGTTTCCTGGATGGTGCCGGTCAGCGGACCCGGCCCGGTGGCTCGCTGGACGTCGGCCAGTAGCTGGGCAACGCTCCGGGCTGGCAGGGCCGGGGCCGCCTGCGCGCCTGCCGCCACGGCGGTGCCGGCAACCACGGCGCCGACCGCGACTACCGCGGCGCCCGGTACGGCCCACCGGGCCCTGCGACCAAGCCTGCGTCCGAACTTCATTCGCCACCTCCGTCGGCTGGCTCACTGTCGCCGAACTGCAGTCCACAATACGACGCCCCGCTGGCGTCGGCGAACGGGGCGGGCGGCCCGCTGCCGGTGCGCCGGGCCGCCGTCAGACTCCGCCGCGTCAGGCCCACGTCAGGGCTCCGTTGTCGGGTCCACCGCGTTCGGGTCCACGGCGTTCGGGTCCACGGCGTCAGGCGCACGGCGTCAGGTCCATAGGCTGTGCCGCCCGGCGATCGGGTCACCGGCCCACTCGCCCAGCTGGCGCAGGTTGTCCCGGCCGGTAGCTGGCCGCGGCCGGCCCGTCGGCGAAGGCCCGCAGCACTCCTGCCCGCAGCGTTCCTACCACTTACCCCAGGGCAGCAGGGAGGTCACGGCCACGACCGCGAACAGCAGGGTCAGGTAGGCGATCGACAGGTGGAACAGCCGCATCGGAGCCGGCCCGCCCGGTCCGGAAGCAGTCGTCCCGCCGGTCACGTCGACCGCGGCGATCCGGCCCCGCAGACGGTGCGCTTCGGCCAGGAACCAGACCCCCAGGCCGGCGGCACAAAAGCCGTAGACCCAGCCCGCGTACGGGACCAGCGCCAGGGTGGCCGCCACCATCGCGTAGGAGTAGACGACGATCTTGCGGGCGACCACGGCCGGGGAGGCTACGACGGGCAGCATCGGCACCTTAGCGGCGGCGTAATCGTCTCGGAACCGCATCGCCAGCGCCCAGAAGTGCGGCGGCGTCCAGAAGAAGATCACGGCGAACAGGAGCACGGCGGGCAGGCTGACCCGCCCGGTCACCGCCGCCCAGCCCACCAGGACCGGGAAGCAGCCGGCCGCCCCGCCGATGACGATGTTCGAGGCGGTACGGCGCTTGAGGCCCAGGGTGTAGACGAAGACGTAGAACAAGATGGCGCAGTCGGCCAGGGCGGCCGCGACCCAGTTGGCCAGCAGGCCGAGCAGCAATGTCGAGGCGGCGCCGAGCACGATGCCCGATATCAGCGCCTCGCTGGGCTTGATCGCCGTTGCGCCCCCCGCACCCGCCTTGGCCACCAGGGGGCGGCGCGACGTGCGCTTCATCACCGCGTCGATGTCGCGATCTATGTAGCAGTTCAGGGTGTTAGCGCTGCCCGCCGCCAGCGCCCCGCCGAGCAGGGTGACAGCGATCAGCCGGACCGACGGCAGGCCGTGCCGCGCCAGCAGCATGGTCGGCAGCGTCGTGACCAGCAGCAGCTCGATGATCCGGGGCTTGGTCAGCAGGAACAGCGAGCGCGCGATGACGCCCACCGACCGGCGGCCGGCCAGCCCGGCGGCCGGGGGCGCCGGGGCTAGCGCGGCCCCCGCGGCGGTAGCGGTCGCCGCGTGCCCCGCCTCGCGGGAGGGCAGCGCGCCCGTCGCGTGTGTCACTCGCTGGCCTCCGGGTCATCGCTGGGCGGCTGCTGCGCAGCCGGCGGCGTGTCCGCGCCGGGACCGTCAGCTGCGGTCTGGTCCGGCAGCGCCGGATCCTCGTCCTGTGACACCGTATCGGACTCATCTTCCGCGCTAGCAGCCCGATGGGCGCCGGCGGGCTCGGCGATCGATTCGGCCGCCCCGCCGCCTGCCGCGGTGGTGAAGCCGGAGGCTACCGCGGCGGCCCGCGCGGCCCCGGGGTCGGGCACGCTGCCCGCCTCGGTCCCCGTCTCCGGGGTGAAGCGCAGCTCACCGTGACCGGGCACCCGGTGCGGCCTGGTGAACAGCAGGTAGAGCGCCACCGCCACGACGATGAACAAGATCATGGGGAATGCGAAGGTCCAGTTGAACCCGTGCGGAGAGTTGTCCGAGACGCCCGAGGCGAGTACGCCCGTGGCCAGTGTTGCTGCGTGCACCGCTGCCTCCTGCTGCGGTCATGGGGCCGGTTACCCCGCGATGCGAGACGGCCTGCCCGGGATCGTCACTAGTGCACGAGGTAGAACAGCACCCACATGACGACGGCGACCACGGCCAGGTAATTCCATACCAGGGTGAACGCGCTCAGCGCGGACTGGAAGCGCTGCACGGCGAACGCCTCGGCGAATGTCGGCGGCTGCTCGACGAAGGAGATCGGCGGGATGGCCCGGCAGCGCATGATGAGCGTCTCCAGCCAGATCAGCACGGCGAACGCGACGAACAGGTAGACCGGACTGGCCCCGGTGAAGACGCTGGCGAAGCCGTTGGCGCCCGGCCAGAACGACAGACTGACCAGCTGGTAGATCTGCAGGCCCACCGCGGCCAGCCCCAGGACCAGGGCCACCGTGGCCGCCCCGAGCCAGGCGCTCCGGCTGGCGGCCTTGATCCGCTGCAATCCGGCGGTCTGGACCGCCGCGCTGACCACGATCAGGGCCATGATGACCGTGCCCAGCACGATCCCCGGACCGTGGAACCCGGCCGGGTACCACAGCCCGTGCGAGTTCAGCGACTGCAGGTAGAAGAAGGCGAAGATGAAGGCCCCGAAGCCGAACGAGAGCGACCCGATGGCCAGCCGGGAGCCGATCCAGGCCGCGTTCAGCGCTGCCTCGTGGTAGAACGCGGCCTCTTCGTGCGCCGGGCTCAGCTGAGCCGGCTCGGGGGCGGTGGTCTCCGCCATCGTTATGCCTCCGCTCGCGTCGACTGGAGGCCGCTGACGCTCGCCGCCAGCACGCCTGGCGGCGGGGCGAGGTCGGCCACGGGCTCGGCGTTGGGATCGCCGTACTCATACGGGCCGGACAGCACCACCGGTACCTGGGCGAAGTTTCCCGGCGGTGGCGGCGAGGATATCTGCCATTCCAGCCCGCGGGACCGCCAGGGGTTGCCCTCCTCGCGCACCCGCGCGAAGACCGTGGAGTAGATGAAGTTGATCACGAAGATCAGGATCGAGCCGCCCAGGCAGAACGCCGCGATCGAGACCCAGTCGTTGATGGTCTGCAGGTTCCGGGCGTACTCGAAGACCCGGCGCGGCTGGCCCGCCATCCCGACGGCGAACAGCGGCAGGAACGTCGCGTTGAAGAAGATGAACATGGTCCAGAACTGCAGCTTGCCCAGCCGCTCGTTCAGCTTGACGCCCATCATCTTAGGCAGCCAGTAGTAGATGCCCGCCATCAGCGCGAAGATCAAGCCGCCCATGATCGTGTAGTGGAAGTGCGCCATCACGAAGAAGCTGCCGTGCTCGGTGGTGTCGGCGGGCACGTCCGACAGGAACACGCCGGAGATGCCGCCGATCAGGAAGTTGAAGTACATGCCCAGCGCGAACAGCATCGGCACGCTCAGCCGGATCTTGGCCTTCCAGAAGGTGCCCATCGCGACCAGGTAGATGAACCCGGTGGGGATCGAGATCAGCTCGGTGGTCAGCATGAACAGCGGGCGCATGTCCGGGTTGATGCCGCTGTCGAACAGGTGATGCTGCCACACGAAGAAGCTGAGCAGCGTGACGCCGATCAGGCCCGCCGCCGCGACCTTGTACCCGAACAGCGGCTTGCGGCAGAACACCGGGATGATCTCCGACACGATGCCGAAGCCTGGAAGCGCGAGGATATAGACCTCGGGATGGCCGAAGAACCAGAACAGGTTCTGGTAAAGGTAGCTGCTGCCGCCCAGGGTATCGGTGAAGAAGGCGGTCTGGATGGTCCGGTCGGTGATGATCATGTACATGCCGCCGACCAGCACCGGCGCGGCCAGCACCATCAGGAAGGACGTGGCCAGCATCGACCAGACGAACATCGGCAGCCGGCTCCAGCGCATGCCCGGCGCCCGGTAGCAGATGATCGTAACGATCAGGTTGAACCCGGCCAGGATCATCGAGACGCCCATGAGCCCGAACGCGATGGCGTAGGAATCGGCACCGTAGGTCGACTCGATCGACAGCGGGGCGTACCCGGTCCAGCCGAACGGGAAGCCGCCCAGCAGCAGGCCCGACAGCAGGATCAGGAAAGCGGCGGGGGTCAGCCAGAAGGACAGCGCCTCGATGCGGGGGAAGGCGACCCGCTTGGAGCCGATCATGATCGGCACCAGGTAGTTGCCGAACGGCCCCAGGATGACCGAGGTCATCAGCATCATCATCATCGTGCCGTGCTCGCCCACGATCTCGACGTAGGCGGAGGAGCTAAAGATGTGATGCACGGGCGAGAGCAGCTCGGCCCGGATGGCCATGGCGAACAGGCCGGCCGTGCAGAAGTAGATGAGCATGCCGATCAGGTACTGGATCCCGACGACCTTGTGGTCGAGGGAGTACCGGAAGTACTGCGCGATGCCGCGCGACTCCGCATGGCCGTTCGCCTCCATGGCGGGGCGCCCCGTGACCTGACGCGCCAGGTCGTTGAAGACGCCGAGCCCGACCAGCCAGCCGACGATCGCGAGCACGTAGCCCAGCACGATCGGCAGGTCGCTGGAGTCCGACAGCGCGATATTCGGGTACTGGCTCGCCAGCGTGCTGCTGGCCAGGAAATTGCCGAGCAGGTGCCCGAGCAGGTAGCCGATGACGGCGCCAATCAGGCCCGTGTGGATGGCAGGACGTCGCCACCAGGGCCGGGCCGGCCGACTGGCGGCGGCGGGTGCGCCGCCGCCGGGCTCGTGGGTCTGCCCGGGCTGAATCTCGATGGCCATCCGGTCACCTCCTCGCAGTACTGGATCGGAACGGGCACGGGGTCAATGGGCACGGGGTCATGGCGGCTGCTGCCGCTCGGGGGGGTGGCCCCCCGAGCGCTGCCGGCAGGGCGATCATGGAGCCGTCGGCGTGAAGGGCGGACCTGGGTAGTAATAGCCGTTCGCCCCGGAGATGCCGGCCTTGGCCATCGCCTTGTTGATGTTGGGAATCACGGTGGGGTCATAGCTGGTCGCGTACGGCGGCAGGATCTTGGTCACCGAGGCGAGCCGGATGCGCGTCGCGCTGGCCCACGACGCGAAGGCGGCCGGGGAGACCACGTGGCCGTAGTCGAACATGGCGCCGTGCCACAGGCCGCACAGCTCAGCGCAGCGCACCGTCACCAGGCCGAGCTGGGTCGGCTTGGTGAAGGCGACGTTATCGACGCCGGGGTTGGCGTCGGCCTTGACCCCGAGCTGGTAGGCCCAGAAGCTGTGGATCACGTCCAGCGAGGTGACGTGGAACTCCACCCAGGCGCCCTTGGGCAGCATGAGCTGCGTCGTCTCAAAGCCGCCGAACTGCGGGTAGCGGTAAGTGAACCGCCACTGCTGCCCGATCACCTGGACCTGCAGCGTCGTGTGGCCGGTCGGCTTCCAGATCGGGCTCGGGCCCTCGCCCGCACCGGCACCCTGCGCCGTTACCAGCTCGTAGGTGCCGAACGCGAACAGGGACAGCACCATCACCGACGTCACCGTGATCCAGGTGGCCTGAATCCGGGTGTTGCCGTGCAGCGCCGGGCCGTCCTCCTCGTCGCCGTCGCGCTGGCGCCAGACGGTCAGCGCGTAGCCGAAGTAGACCAGGACGAGGACCATCACGGGCGCGGCCATCACGGCCATCACCTTGATGTCGAACTGCTGGCCCGCCGACGCCGTGGCCATGGTGCCAGGCGGCAGGTGGGGTCCCCAGACAAACCAGATGAGCAGGTCGGCCGCGAGCGCCAGGACCACCCACATCAGGAAGATCCGCAGCCCGTGGTTGGGTTCCCCGTCATTCGGCCTGATCGCCTGCGCGCCGGGAGAGGCGTCGCCCGCTGCGGCGGCCATCAGCTCACCACCTCCATGTTGCCGGTCATGTAGCCGATGGTCTGCATGGGGCCGCCGAAGCCGGTGACGAAGCCGCCGCCGCACGGGACGCGGCACTGCCAGAAATATTCACCGGCCACCTTGGGCGTGGTGAAGCTGAACTTGACCACGGTGTGCGGGCCCGCCGTGCAGGGCGAGGTGCCGCACAGGTTCGCGGTCAGCGGCGGCGAGGCCATCGGCACGTTGAGGCCGATCCCGGGGATCGAGAACGTGTGCCCGACGTTGCATCCCGACCAGGAGTTGAGCACCGACACCGGCTTGCCGTTGACGAGCGCGACGTTGCCGTAAGTCCCGGTGACCTTGCTCCAGTACGGGTTACGCAGCGGCGTGCAGCCGTCGTAGCCAAGGATGGTCATGTTGACCCGGGTCCCGGCCGGGACCCGAAACAGCGTGGTGTGCACCCACTGGTGCGTCGTCGGGCTCTGGATGAAGTAGGACACCCAGTCAGGCTTGGAGGTCACCGTGTTCTGCGGGTCCTCTTGCATGGTGATGTTCACCTGCCCGGAGCTGGCGGTGAAGGCCTCCACCGGAGGCCCGCCGAGCAGATAGTGGATGACCAGGAACGACGCGCCGGCTACCACGGCGACGAACGCCGCTGCCAGGGTCGCGACCCGGACCGGCAAAGACACCTGCCACCACCTCACTCAGCGTAATCAAATGAACACAGTCAGCTCGACCCACCATGTACCCAGGTAGCCCGTGGACCTACCTGATCTTGGAAGACACGCCGGCGGCCTGCAACGGTTCGCGGCTTACATGACGAAACTGTCATGAGGGTGACTCGTGAGCGCCCGGTGCTGTCTGTTCAGTCAGTCAGTCAGATTTGGGCCCCCCTGGGGTCTTGACCACAGTTGCCCGATAGAGCAGATTTCTGCAGTAGGCCTCCGACCTGCCCCTGTAGTCCGATGGCGCCAGCCCGCACCGCCGTAAGCGCTGCGGCGCCCGCGCAGAGCGAAGCGCCCTGAATGATCTCTAGTCAGCCGGCTCAGCATTCGTCCCGACCGCGCATCCTGGTCGTGGACGACGAGCAGGCGATCCGCGACATGATCGGCCGCGCCCTGTCAGATGCCAGGTACGAAGCCGACCTGACCGCCGACGGCGCCGCCGGGCTGAAGCTGGCTGCCGAACGCGACTACGGGCTGGTCGTGCTGGACCTGGTGATGCCGGACATGGACGGCCGCGCCTTCCTGCGCCAGCTGCGCGCGATCCGGGCGGCACCGCCCGTGCTGGTGCTGTCCTGCGTCGACGATGTGACGACCAAGGTGACCTGCCTGGAGCTCGGCGCGCAGGACTACCTGACCAAGCCCTTCTCACTGGCTGAGTTCCTGGCCCGGGTACGGGTGCGGCTGCGAGACCACGCGCCCGCGCATGGCGAGACCATCCGGGCGGGTGACCTCGTCCTGGACGTCTGGCGCCTGCGAGCCGACATCGGGCACGGGCCGGTGGCACTGACCAAGCTGGAGTTCCTCCTGCTCAGGGAGCTGGCCGAGCACGTCGGCCAGCCGCTGCGCAAGGAGGAGCTGCTGGCGTCCATCTGGGGCCTGGAGTTTGACCCCGGCTCGAACGTGGTCGATGTCTGCGTGCGCCGGCTGCGGTCCAAGCTCGGATTTGACCTGATCAAGACGGTGCGTGGTGCCGGATACCAGCTCGCTTCCTGAAGCGCCCAGCTGGGTCGCGCTGCCGGGGCCGGCCAGCCCGGATCCGGCCAGCCAGGTTACGGGCGGCCGGGACGCAGGCGGCCGGGACGCCGAGGATCTCGACACCGTGGACATGGCGGACCTGAGCTGGCTGCCCGAGGTCGGCTGGGTGCTGCTCTGGCTGGTCGGCCTGGTGATCATCGTCTCGACACCGCGCTGGGAGACGGTCAGCTTCTACCTGATCTGGCTCAGTTTCGCCCTGCTGTACGGTCTTCGGGCCTGGCCCGCCTGGTCGGCATTCCAGCTGGTGGCGGCGGTCGCCGCCAGCACGGCGGCCGCCGACAGCGTCAACGTCATCCGTGGCCTGCAGCCGGCCGTCTCGCTCAGCAGGGTGCCGCTGATGACCGCGATGTTCTGCGTCCTGGTCTGGCAGAGCCACCGGACAGCGGCGGCCAATGCGGCGCGGTCGGCGGTCAGCGCGGAGAACGAGCGGCTGCTCGCCGCGCAGCGGCGGTTCTTGCAGGATGCCTCCCACCAGCTGAAGACGCCGATCACCATCGCGCTCGGCCACGCCGAGCTGCTGGCCCGGGACCTGACCAGCCAGGACGCCAGCCGGGACATCCACGTGGTGGTCGGCGAGCTGAACCGCCTCAGGAGCCTGAGCGAGCGGCTGCTGCTCATCGCAGCCTCCGAGAACCCCGACTTCCTGCGGCCCGAACCGCTGGCCCTGCAGGCCTTCGCGATGGAACTGCTGTTCCGGTGGCGGCCCACCGCCACGCGGCGGTGGCGGATCGGAGCGCTCGACGACGCCGTCGTGGCCGCCGATCCCGAGCGGCTGGCGCTTGCCGTGGACGCCCTGCTGGAGAACGCTGTGCAGCACACCAGCGAGAATGACGTCATCAGGTTGTCGGTGCTCATGGGCGAGCACGCTAGATTCGCTTCCGTGATTATCGAGGACAGCGGCGAGGGGATCCGGGGCACGGAGCTGACGCGCATCTTCGACCGGTTCACGACCGCGCCGGGCCGCGGCGGCTCGCGCGGCACCGGCCTCGGACTGGCTCTGGCCGAGGCCGTCGCCCGCGGCCATGGCGGCGAGATCCGGGTGCGCAGCGAGGCAGGCCGGGGCAGCAGGTTCGAGTTCCTGCTCCCGATGCTGGCCACGACGGCCGAGTCCGGCCTCCCGGCGCCCGGCGTCCCGGCGCCCGAGGCGCCCTCCCCCGCGCCCCCCGCTGACCCGGGGAGGACCGGGTGAGCGGCCTGCTCCGGCTGTCCCGGCGAGCCCGCCTGGTCCTGCTCGCGGCCGCGCTGGCCGTCGTGGTGGCGGGCGGTGTCGTGGCCGTCTCGGTCACGGGATCCGGCCACGCCGCACGCCAGCCACCGCCCACGGCAGCCAGGCCGTTCACGCTGGCCGAGCTGGGCCATCCCGGCAGTCACGTCTCGCTCGCCGCGTACGCCGGCCAGCCGGTCGTCCTCAACTTCTTCGCCTCCTGGTGCGGTCCCTGCAAGCGCGAGACGCCGCTGCTGGCCCGGTTCTACGCCACCCACCACAGCCGGGTGGCGGTCATCGGGATCGACGCCAATGACCAGGCCGCTGCCGCGCTCAAGTTCGTCCGCGCGGAGAAGGTCGGCTACCCGGTGGCGGCCGACCCGTTCCCCGCCGGGACCGCCACCTCCTACGGGGTGCTGGCGCTCCCGCAGACGTTCTTCCTCAACGCGCGGCATCAGATCGTGCGGCACATCGTCGGCGACGTGACCGCCAGGGAGCTCACCACCTGGGTCGGCGCGACCGGCAGCCGCCCGGCCGCCGCGGCGGGGCCAGCCCGCAGCCTCTCGGATCGGAGTTAGCGAGTGTCAGCGCCGAGCAAGACCGACCCGCCCTACGTTCCGATCCGGACGGGAGGCTGGCCAGGCGGCTGGCCGAAGCGGCGCTCACCTCGATGGCTGCTGCCCGCCGGGGTGATCCTGCTGGCCATCGCGGTCGCGGTCGGGCTCACGCACCGGCCCAGCCAGCAGGAGCGCGCGGCGGATCTCCGGGGCCTCCTGCAGACCGTGACCTACGACATCCAGTCCTGCGCGGGCGGTGTCCGCGAGTCGCTCCAGGTGCTGCAGGCAGTGGATTCCGGGACCAGCCATGACGCGGCGGCGGCCGCGGGCATCGCCGCCACCGGATCGGCGAACTGCGCACCCGCCAACAACGAGCTCATCGATGACCTGGAGGGCTACCAGGTCCCGGAGTCGCTGGCCCACTTTCACCTGCAGCGGGCCGTCACCGGGCTGATCGACTGGGCCGCGCCGCGTGCCGTGGAGGTTCAGGCCGACGTGGCCAGGGTGCTGGCCGCCCGCGGCACCCCCGCGCAGGCCGCGGCCCGGGCCACCCTGCAGCGCGACCTGTCGCGGCTGGACGCCCAGCGCGCCGCGATCCGCAGCGCCCTGGCCCCCGCCATCCAGTCGCTGTCCCCGCACGCGGCGGAGCCCGTGCTGCCGGGCTAGGCCCCGGCGTGCGGAGAGCTGCGAGGATACGGGGGAAGCATGCATTACCTCACCGGCCACTGGGCCTTCGACCCGTTCGTGCTCGTCGCCGCGGGCGTGGTGGCCTGGCATGAGATCGGGCTGGCCCGGCTGGCCCGCCGGTCCCGGCCCGGCCGCACCCGCGAACGGCGGCTGCGGTCGCTGCTTTTCTACGCCGGGCTCGCCGTCCTGCTGCTGGCCGTCTGCTCGCCCGTTGACTACTGGGCGGACGACTACTTCTTCGTGCACATGATCCAGCACCTGCTGCTCATGTTCGCGGCGCCGAGCCTGGTGGTCGCGGGGGCTCCCTGGCAGCCGCTGATCGACGCGCTGCCCGGCAGGTTCGGGCGCAGCGCCACCCGGGAGGTGCTGACCGGCGGCTGGTCGCGCCCGCTGCGCTGGGTGGCCGGCGCGGCGCTGAGCCCCTGGGTGGCGGTGGCCGCGTTCAACGTCGCGATGATCGCCTGGCACGTCCCGGCCCTGTTCGACCTGGCCGCGCGCAACGAGGGCGTGCACATCTGGCTGATGCACGGCAGCTTCTTCCTGGCCGGCCTGGTGTTCTGGCTGCAGTTCATCCCGTCGCCGCCGTTCCGGATCCGGATGTCGGCGACCGGGCAGGCGTCGGCGCTGCTGCTGACGAACGTGGTCATGTGGGTACTGGCCATGGCCCTGGGCATCCTGACCAGCGTTTCCTGGTATCCGTCCTACGCCCACATTGCCGGGGTGACGCTGCCGCCGTTCGCCGACCAGCAGATCGGCGCCGGCATCTTGTGGATCTGCGGGGACTTCTGGGCCGTTCCCTGCATGATCGCCGTCGTTCGCCGGATCATCGCCGAAGACGGCAGCGTGAGTTCGGCCGTCGACCGGATGCTCAGCCACGAGTCGCGCTACTATCAGTGGTCTAATCGTCGCTGATTGTGGTCTCGCGAGCCGGACGCTGACCCGGCACAGGTAAGCGGGGCATCGGGGGGGTGCTACCGCCGTGACCGGCGAGTCCCCTGCCAGCCGCGCCGTCCGGTGGTCCCGGATGGCCCGGTGGCCACGGCTTCCCGTGGTCCGGCTGGCCGTCGTCCTGACTGTCGCTGGACTGGCCATGTCCGCCTGCCTGGGGCCGAGCACGCTGAACGCCGTCCCCCAGCCGGCCAGCAGCTTCTCGCTGCCGGGACTGGCCAGCCGCCAGCGAATCGCCCTGAGCGACTACGCCGGGAAGCCGCTGATCATCAATTTCTTCGCCGCCTGGAGCCCGCCGTGCCTGTCGGAGACCCGGCTGCTGGGCCACTTCTACCGCTTCTACCACGAGCCGGTGACCATCATCGGCATCGACTCCCGCGACGGCCGGACCGCCGGGCTGAACCTCGTGCGCAGCTCGCTGGTGGGCTACCCGGTCGCGACCGACCCGACCCTGGCCGTCGCGACGATGTACCACGTGCCGGGCATCCCGACGACGTACTTCCTCAACAGCCGCCACCAGATCGTCATGACTGACTACGGCTGGCTGGACTGGAAGAAGCTCCGCGTGGGCGTCGCGGCGATTGACCCGGACTCGCCTGCGGCGCAGCCGGCGAGCTGACCCCGGCGCCGGGCTGGCCGGGCTAGGCGCCGATGGTGGCCAGGGCCGCGGTGAAGGCCTCCTCGAAGGCGGCCAGGGAGGCGGTCGGTCCCGAGGACGGCGGCTTGACCCGGTCCAGCGCGGCCAGGGCGCTGCGGACAATGTCGGTCATTCCTGGCGAGGTAACGGCGGCTTCCCCCAGCTCCAGTTCGTGCTGCAGGTTGTCCCGGCCGTGCCCTTGCACCACGTCGAGCAGCAGCAGCGGACGCCCGACCACCCTGGCCTCGGTGCAGGTGTCGCCCGAGCTCGTGATGACCAGGTCCGCGGCGGCCATGAGCGCCGGGACGGCGTCGGTGAAGCCGAAGGCCCGGACCCGCGGCTGCCGGGCCGCGGCCGCGAGCAGCTTGCGCTCCAGGCGGGCGTTACGGCCGGCAACGGCCAGCACGTGCACGCCGGCGTCGCCGAGCGCCTGGGCCGCGGCGGCGACCGGCCCCAGGCCCCAGGCCCCGGACATGAGCAGCACGCATGGCTCCTGCGGCGGCACCGACAGCGCCGCCCGGGCCGCCGCCTGAGTCGGCGCCTGGTAGAAGGCCGGCCGGGCCGGCGCGGGCAGCACCAGCACGCGCGCGTCCGGCTCGAAGCGCCGCACGGCGGCCTCGGCCACCGCCGAGGTCACCAGGTAGAGGTCGACGTTCGGGTGGACCCACAGCCGGTGCGGGGTCACGTCGGTGCAGAAAACCACGTGGCTCATGGCCGGGTAACGTCCGGCCAGCCTGCTGACGGCCGCCGCCCCCGTCGAGAACACCGAGATCACCAGGTCGACCGGATGCTCGTCCAGGTAGGCGCGCAGCCTGGGCACCACCTGGCGGCTGGACGCGGCATCGGCGAGCAAGGCCAGCCGGCTGCCCGGTCGCAGCGCGGCGAAGTGAAACGCGTCGAACAGGCCGGGAACCGACAGCATGGCCCGGAAGACCGCCTCGCCGGCCGACCCGCCGCGACGGCCGAGCAGGCGCATGGCGTCGAGCGTCTCGCTGGGCTGGCCCCGGGCCGCCAGCGCGGTAGCGCACGCGGCGGCCAGCGCGTCGTGGCCCATGCCGATGGAACCCGACAGCAGCAGTGCCCGCTCCTCGCGGCCCGCGGCGCCTGCGGGGCCGCCGCTCACGGGCGACCCCCGTCGGCGAGCCAGTCCAGGTAGCGCCGCACGCCCGCGGCGAACGGCGTCACCGGAGCCCAGTCCAGCAGTTCCTTGGCCAGCCGGGCGGACACGGCGATGCCCTGGTAGTCGGCGGCGCGGGCCGGGATGTGCTCGATCGGCACCGGGCGGACCAGCTCGCACACCGTGTCGGCGATCTCGCGGACCGAGACGGGCTCGCCACCCTCCAGCGCGAGCGTCTGGTCGACGGCCGCCGCCTCCAGGGCCCGGACGTGGGCGTCAGCGATGTCCTCGACGTAGACATAGTTGCGCTGCTGCTCGCCGGTACCCGCGATTTTGATGGGCTGGCCCTCCTGCGCGGCCTTGACGAACCGCGCCACGACCAGCGCGTCGCGCATCCGCGGGCCGTACGGAATGCCGTACCGCAGGATCGTGAAGTGCTGGCCGTACATGTCCCGGTAGCTGTGCACGAGCATCTCCGCGGCCAGCTTCGTCGCGACGTAGACGTGGCCGGCGCTGCGCACGTCGACGGGAGCCGCCTCGGTGCGCTCAGCCCCCTCGCTTTCGCCGACCGTCGCCCCGTAGACCCACACCGTGCTGGCCAGCAGGACCCGGTCCACGGCGCCGAGCCGGGCCGCGTCCAGCACGCGCGCGGTGCCCTCGACGTTCAGCCGGACGGCCCGCACCGGGTCCGCGGCCACGTCGTTGACATCGGCGGCCCCGGCCAGGTGGAAAATGGCCCGGCAGCCGGCCACCGCGGCGCGCAGCGCCGCCTCGTCGAACAGGTCAGCATCCCGGTAGTCGGCGGCCGGATTACGCCAGCCTCCGGCCACGTCGATGACCACCACGTCGTGCCCGGCCCGGACCAGCTGATCCACGACGTGGGAGCCGATAAAACCGCAGCCTCCCGTTACCGCTACGCGCATGGGTGCCTTCCTACCCGGTCATGGCGCTGTAGACCGTCGTCACCGCGGCCAGTACCTGTTCGACCTCGTCATCGGTCATGTCCGAGTGCACGGGCAGGCAGACGTGCCGGGCGCACATGTCCTCCGCCACCGGCAGCTGCGGCCCGGCGAACTGCGCGAACACCGGCTGCTGGTGCAGGGGAACGTCGTAGACCTCCCCCGCCAGCCGAACCTCGCGCAGGTCGGCGAGCTCCTTCTTGAACCGCGCCCGATCACAGCCCGGCGGCAGCACCACGATGTACTTGTAGAAGTTGCTGCGGCACCCGGCCGGCTCGGCCAGCGGGTCCAGGCCGGCCAGGCCGGCCAGCGCCTGGCCGTAGCGGGCCGCCACCGCGCGGCGCCGCTCGATCGAGCCGGCCATCCGCCGCAGGTGAACCAGGCCGGTGACCGCGCTCAGCTCGCTCATCCGCCAGGCATAGCCATGCCGGACGTGATGGTTGGCACTGAAGCTTCCCTTGCCCTGGTCACGGTAGATCCGCGCCTCATCGGCCAGGGCCCGCGAGCCGGTGACGATCATGCCGCCCTCGCCGGACGTCACGACCTTGGTCGGGTAGAACGAGAAGGCGCCGGCGCTCCCGAACGACCCGGCGAACCGGCCCTCCCAGGTAGCCCCGTGCGCGTGCGCCGCGTCCTCGACCAGGACGATCTCGCGCTCGGCGCAGATCCGGCGCAGCTCGTCGACTGCGGGCGTGATCAGGCCGCCGATGTGCACCAGGACCACCGCGGCGGTCTGCGGCGTCAGGGCCGCCATCAGCGTCTGCGGGCTCAGCGCGAAGGTAGCCGGGTCGATGTCGGCGAAAACCAGGCGGCCTCCGGCGGCGAGCGCGGCCGCGGCGGTGGCGTAGAAGGTGTTGGCCGGGACGATGACATCCCGGCCGGCCACCCCGGCACAGCGCAACGCTATCTCCAGCGCCGCCGTACCACTGGACACGGCCACCGTGTGCGGAGCATCAGTGCCCTGATCACCCGCACCGGAATGGGCGGCGCCAAATGCCGCCTCGAATTGGCGGGTGTAGGGACCAAGCGTGAGAATTCCGCTGCTCAGAATCTCCTCGACGGCCACGGCGATCTCGGCGCGATCAGCGGCGGGAAAGACGACTCGCGCTGCTTGTACTCCCAATCGGATACCCCTCGGAGTCGGGCTGACATCGCGCATCAGCCGTTTCTCTAACATAACCGGCCTGGGCCCGCGTGGTCATCCCGGCGCCGGCCGACTCAATCACGCCCAGTCACATGTTCCCGGGCACGGCTGGTGAATGCCGCCTTGCGGGCCGCGTGTCACGCGGGTAACCGGTCGGCCCGCCAAGGCGCCCCGTTCCGGAATCGATGCGCGATACTCAGTAGGCTGATGGCGACAAAGTCGCTTCTGGCCGCCGCGGGATCGGGCTGCGGGATCGGGGTGTCTGCTATCAGGACGGGCCGCGCTCTCCGGGGCCGCAGTGTCCGCGGCCCGGCTGTCCGTGGGAGCACTGTCACGGGTCTGGCGGTCGGGGGGCTGGCGGTCGGGGGGCTGGCCGTCGCGGGCCTGGCGGTGGCGCAGGCCGGCCCGGGCATCACCGGGCTGGGACCGGTGCGCCGGTTGTTGTTTCCGCGCCTGGCCGGGGAAGGCGACCCGGGACACGTGGCCCTCACCTTCGACGACGGCCCAGACCCCGGCGCCACCCCGGAGTTCGCCGCCGTCCTGGCCGAGCGGCAGGTGACCGCCACATTCTTCCTACTGGGCGAGATGGTGGCGCGCACGCCAACCCTGGCCGCCGATATCGCGGCCGCCGGGCACGAGATCGGCGTCCACGGCTGGGAGCACCGGTACCTGCCGTGGCGCGGGCCACGGGCCACGGCCGATGACCTCAGCCGCGCCACCGAGCTGATCGCCAGCGTCACCGGCACCCGGCCGCGACTGCTGCGGCCCCCTTACGGTGTCCTCAGCGGCTCGGCCCTGATCGCGGCCAGGAATCTCGGTCTGACCCCGGTGCTGTGGGGCACCTGGGGCCGGGAATGGACCCCCGGCGCCACCCCGGCCTCGGTCTACGCTCAGCTCAGCGCCCGCCTGCACGGCGGGGTCACGGTCTTGCTGCACGATTCCGATTGCACCTCGCCCCCGGGCTCCTGGCGGGCTGCCCTGGGGGCACTGCCGCTGCTGCTCGACGAATGCGACCGGCGAGGCCTGGCCGTCGGGCCCCTCGGCGAGCATGGCCCTGAGTACGTCAGTGGTTCAGATTGGACTTACCAGGACCAGCCCAGGCCGAACCACTGATGAAATCCCTGGGCCGTCAGGCCCGCGCGCGGCGGGGACGACCGACGGAGCCGACCAGGCCGGTCAGGCCATAGGCCGCGGCGCCGTGCCACAGGCCGGTGAAGACCGAGCCGGCGATCCCGCCGCTGTCGATCATCGACAGGACGAACACCACGATGGCGCAGGCCAGACCGGGGAAGGCCGCGAACCGCCAGGGGTTGCGCTGAGCCCACTGCAGCGCCCGGCTGGGACGCGACCGCAGCAGGGAGCCGGCGCCCGCGACGGCGAAGAAGGCCACCGTGCCCATCGCCAGCGGGCTGCTGATGGCCAGGTGCAGGGCCATGAGGTGCAGCACGAAGTCGCCGCCGGCGGTGACCACACCCGCCGCGCCGGCGAGCGCCCAGGGCGCCTCGGACAGGACCGAACCGGAGACAGCAAGCTCCTCGCGGCGACTCATGCTCTGCTCAGCTGGAGCTTGCTCGTGGTGACGGGTTGGCGCCGACATCTTGACTCCCCAAGGGTTTCGCGGTTCGACGTACGTCAAGATATATCTCTTGTCTCGGCCTGACAAGATATATCTTCTTAACGGATGGTCCAATCTCGGCCGCCCCCGGCTCCCGGGCTGCTGAACCGAGGACCCGCCCCCGGGCTTGTGACATGCGCCACACGAGGCTATCCACAGAGGACGTTCAGCTAACCCCCGGGTCGCTGGAGTTTGCTGGGAGAGCTAGTTTCCCAGCGCGTGGCTCGCCGGGCCAGGGGTAGGGACAGTTGGCTAGGGGCAGCGGCGAATTGAACCTAGGCTGGCACTGGGCAGAGGTGGTGGACATGCAGGACGAGCAGAGCGGCGGCGACCAGCAGCCGGGAAACGACGGCTCCTGGCCGACGCCCGCCAGCGGCCGCGACCCGGAGGTTACCGCAGGCAGTGCTGGCCCGGGCAGTGCCGCCCAGGGCAGTGCCGGTGCAGGTCAAGCCGAGGCCGACAGCGCCGCTGCCCCTGCCTCAGCGGCGGCTGGCAATGCGGCGCCGCCGGGGCCGGGCAGCGCCGATAACACGATTCCCGTCCGCCCAGGCGACAGCTCCCCGGGGCCTTACGGGTTCGGGGCACCGGATCAGCCCGGCGGATACGGGCAGCCGCCCGCCGGATACGCAGCGCCCGGCGGCTACGGTCAGCCCGGACAACCGGGCGGGTATCCGCAAGGCGGTCCCGCTTACGGTCAGTCCGGTGACTACGGATACGGCTACGGCGGCCAGCCCGGCGCGTACTCTCCGTCCGGTGCGGCCGGCGGCTACGGCCAGCCCGGATACGGGCCGCCGCCCGGTTACGGCCAGCCCGGCGGCTACGGCCAGCCCGGCGGTTACGGCCAGCCCGGCGGCTACGGGCCGGGCGGCGACTACATCCAGCAGGACCCGCAGCCGCGGCGCAGGCTCACGGGCGTGGTCGCCTACATCGCCGTCGCGGCCGTGGCCGCGGCGGCGGGCGCCGGCACGGTCCTGCTCGCCGACCACTTCGGCCAGCATTCGGGGCAGGCTTCCGCCAGCGCGCCGAGCAGCCCGTTCGGGTCGGGCGGCCTCGGCCAGCCCAATCCCAGCCAGAGCCCGAGCTCCCAGGTCAGTAGTGCCACCGAGCAATCGGTGATCAAGGCGGTCCAGCCCGGGCTGGTGGACATCACCAGCAGCCTGCAGTATCAGGGCGGCACGGCCGCCGCGACCGGCATGGTGATCAGCCACTCTGGCCTCGTGCTGACCAACAACCATGTCATCAACGGGACCACCGGGCTGACCGTGAAGGTCGTCACCACCGGCCAGCGCTACGCGGCGAAGTTCCTCGGCTATGACAAGGCCGACGACGTGGCCGTGCTCCAGCTGCAGAACGCCTCGGGCCTGCGGACGGTCCCGATCGGCGACTCCTCGAAGGTCAGGGTCGGGGATGGCGTGGTCGCGCTCGGCAACGCGGGCGGAACCGGCCAGACCACCACGGTCACGGGCGGCATTACCGGGCTGAACCAGACCATCACGGCCAGCGACAACGGCAGCGGCGCCAGCGAGCGGCTCACCGACATGCTGCGCACCAACGCCAGCATCGTGCCCGGTGACTCCGGCGGTCCGCTGGCCAGCACCGGCGGCAAGGTCATCGGGATGGACACCGCCGCCGCTACCGGAACCTTCGGGACCGGCGGCCAGGGCCAGCAGGACGTCGGCTTTGCCATCCCGATCAACCGGGCGCTGCGCATCGCGCACCAGATCATCAGCGGGCAATCCAGCGGGTCTATCCAGCTCGGCTCGGGCGGGTTCCTGGGCGTCCTGGTCCCCGCTGACAAGGCCAGCTTGACCGCTGACCCGCGTCAGCAGCGGAAGCTGCAGATCCAGGGCGAGAGCAACGGCACGGGAGCCGGAGTCCCGCGAGCGGGGAAGGCCTGCATCCCCAGCGACCTGGAGGCCGGAGTTCCGGCCGCGGTGGCCCCGGTGAGCTCGGGCGCGCTGGTGCTCGGCGAGCTCTGCGGGACGCCCGCCGAGACGGCGGGCCTGAGTCCCGGGGACGTCATCACCTCGGTGAACGGCAAGGCGGTCACGACGCCGGCCTCACTGACGGCCATCATGAAGGACCTCCGGCCCGGCAGCAAGGTCACCGTGACCTGGGTCTCCGTGTCGGGCGCCCACCAGACGGCCACGATGACGCTGAGCACGGCGCCGCCCCAGTAAGCATGGCGCCGCCCCAGTAAGACAGCAGCGGCAGTAAGTTGAGCAGCCGCCCCGGCCGACAGGCGGGGGCGGCTGCTGGCGCTGCAGCGCCGGTCACACCACGCGGCGTCAGGTCAGGTCGAACTCGCCGTCCTGGACGCCAGCCGCGAACGCGCGCCACTCCTCGGGCGTGAAGATCAGCACGGGGCCGTCCGGCTGGCGGCTGTCTCGCATGGCGATCACCTGGTCGCTGCCCTCCTTGGTGCCCGGCACGATCGCGACCTCCACGCTCGCCTCGTCGGTCACGTCGCTGGCGGACGCCTTACGCCAGACGGCGCCGGTCAGGTCCATCCGCGCGTTCCCCCTTTCCGGTCGGCTGGGATAACACGGGACTGGTCGGCTCCTAGTATCTCCGCGCGGCCCCGTTACCGGGCGGCTGGCCGGAAAGTCGACAGCGTGACCGACACCGTCACCGGCATCACGCCAGGCAGCCGACGGATCCGGCCGGCCAGGGTGGCGGGATCGGCGTGCCACGCGGTCGGCCCCATGGCCACGACGGCGGCGATATCCCGGTGATCCAGTCGCAGCGCCGTGGCGTACTCGCGGCGGCCTGCGAGCTCAAAATGAGGGCTGAGCGTGCTCGTCAGCCGCTCGTCCTTGCGCGGATCGACCCTCAGCAGCTCCAGCGGCCCGACCAGCTCGCCGAGGTGGCCGGCGTTCGGGGTGACGACAAGGAGGCGGCCGGAGGGCTGCAGGATGCGGCCCAGCTCGGCCCCGTTGCGCGGCGCGAACACGTTGAGCACCACCGCCGCGGCGTGATCAGCGACCGGCAGGCGGCGCCAGGCGTCGGCCCCGACGGCGCCGATCCGGTCATGGGCGCGGGCGGCCCGGCGCAGGGCGAACTTCGAGGCGTCCAGCGCCAGCCCGGCCCAGCCGGGCATCTGGTCCAGCGCGGCCGCGAGGTAGTACCCCGGCCCGGCGCCGACGTCCACGACGTAGCCGGCCGCCGCCCTGTCCCCCGCAGCAACACCCGCGCCCGTCACACCCGCTGGCAAGCCCTCCGGAATAACGGCAGCGGCGGCGCGGGCGATCTCGCCGGCTAGCCCCGCGTAGTGACCGGCAGCCAGGAAATCGGCCCGGGCCGCCACCATCGCGGCCGAGTCGCCCTGGGCCCCCCGGCCGCCGGGCGGCAGCAGGCTGACGTAACCCTGCCGGGCGATATCGAACGCATGGCCGCCCGTGCCGGCCAGCGCCGTGCCGGCCAGCGCCGTGCCGGCCAGCACCGTGCAGGCCAGCACCGGCCCGGCCCGGGTCAGGGCCGCGCCGCAGCGCGGGCAGGCCAGGGCGCCGATGACGTCGTCCAGCACCCCTGGCTCCGGCGCCGCGGCCTAGGAGGTCAGCCAGGCGCGCATCCGGGCCTCGCAGTCCCCGATCTGAGCCAGGCTGACGTGCTCGTGCCGGGCGTGGGCGATCATCGGATCGCCCGGCCCGAAGTTGACCGCCGGGATGCCGAGGGCGTCGAACCTGGCCACGTCGGTCCAGCCGAACTTGGCCCGCGGCTGCCCGCCCATGGCCGCCACGAAGGAGCCGACGGCAGGCTGGTCCAGGCCGG
Organism: Streptosporangiaceae bacterium; assembly: GCA_036510065.1. Taxonomy (GTDB): domain Bacteria; phylum Actinomycetota; class Actinomycetes; order Streptosporangiales; family Streptosporangiaceae; genus DASUBV01. Next base: position 24,207 of record DATCEO010000198.1, read on the forward strand.
GCCGGGCTCCCCCGGCGACGTCGGTGACGCGCACCGGCCAGCCGGCGAAGACGTCCTCCAGGTGCCCCCGGGCCTGCTCCGCGCTGCGGTCGGGCGCGAACCGGTAGTTGACGCTGACCACGCACTCGTCGGGAATCACGTTGCCCGCGACCCCGCCGCTGATCCCGATGGCGTTCAGCCCTTCGTGATAGGTCAGGCCGTCGACGGCCGGCTGTCGCGGCTCATACCGCCGCAGCACGTCGAGAATCTGGCCGGCCTGATGGATGGCGTTACTGCCCATCCAGCTCCGGGCGCTGTGCGCTCGCTCCCCGCTGGCGCGGATCTCGGCCCGCATGGTGCCCTGGCAGCCGCCCTCCACGACCCCGTCGGTGGGTTCCATCAGCACGGCGAAGTCGGCGGCCAGCAGTTCCGGGCTGGCCCGGCTGATCCGCAGCAGGCCGTTGCGCTCGGCCTCGACCTCCTCGCCGTCGTAGAACACGTAGGTCACGTCGCGGGAGGGCTCGGTCAGCTGCGCGGCCAGCCGGAGGGCCACCGCCACGCCCGATTTCATGTCGCAGCTGCCCAGGCCGTGGAGCAGGTCGCCGTCCCGGCGGGAGGGCAGGTTGCCGGCCGCCGGTACCGTGTCGATGTGCCCGGCGATGGCGACCCGCCCGGGCCGCCCGAGCTGGGTCCGGGCCACGATGGCGTCGCCGTCCCGGTGCACGGTCAGGTGCGGCAGCTCGGCGACGGCCGCGGCGATCAGGTCGGCCAGCGGCCCCTCGTGCCCGCTCACCGACTCGACGTCGACCAGGCAGGCGGTCAGCTCCGCCGCGGTGAGCGAAAGATCGAGCTTCACGCGCGCAGCATAGCCTGGCTCGTGACATAACAGCTGACAGGCGCCGTCACCCGACGACGGCGCCGCGAGCTAGCTCATGCGGGCCGAGCAACGGGAGTGTCATGTTCCATGTCGATTCCGAGGTGGGCCGCTTGCGGCAGGTCATCCTGCACCGCCCGGATCTTGAGCTCAAGCGGCTGACCCCGGACAACGCGGCCGAGCTGCTCTTCGACGACCTGCTGTGGGTAAGCGAGGCGCAGGCCGAGCATGACGCCTTCGCGGCCACGCTGCGCAGCCGCGGCGTGACGGTGCACTACTACGGCGAGCTGCTCACCCAGACCCTGGCCATCGACGAGGCCCGCGACTACGTGCTGGGCAAGGTCTTCGACCCGCGGCTGCACGGCCCGCTGGCCATCGGCACGCTGCGCGCGACCCTGGGCGCCCTGGACGACGCGGCGCTGGCCGGGTTCCTGGTTGGCGGCATCACCAAGCGCGAGTTCCTGGAGCTCGGCCCCGAGCCGGCCAGCATCGCGTTCCACACGCTCGACCCGGACGGCTTCGTCCTGGCCCCGCTGCCCAACCTGCTGTACCAGCGGGACACCTCGAGCTGGATCTACGACGGGGTCTCGATCAACGCCATGCGCCGCCGGGCCCGGATGCGCGAGACCATCAGCGACGAGGCCATGTACCAGTGGCACCCGATGTTCGCCGACGCCAAGTTCGAGGTCTGGAACCACGGCGCCGACAGCGCACCTGCCACCCTCGAGGGCGGCGACGTGCTGGTACTGGGTAACGGATCGGTCCTGGTGGGGATGAGCGAGCGCACTCAGCCGCAGGCGGTGGAGATGCTGGCCCACCGGCTGTTCTCGACCGGGGCGGCCCGGCGCGTGCTGGCGGTGGACATGCCGAAGTCGCGCGCGTTCATGCACCTGGACACCGTGCTGACCATGGCCGACTACGGAGTGTTCGTCAAGTACGCCGGCATGGGCATGCTGCCGTCCTACACGGTCGAGCCGGGCACCAGCCCCAGTGAGCTCAAGGTCACCGACCACCAGCCCGAGCAGATGCACGATGCGATCGCGGCGGCGCTCGGGCTGCCCCGCATCACGGTGCTCACGGCCACCCAGGATCTGCGCTCGGCCCGGCGCGAGCAGTGGGACGACGGCTGCAACGTGCTGGCCATCGCCCCCGGCGTGGTGGTGGCCTACGAGCGGAACGTCACCACTAATACGTTCCTGCGCGAGCACGGCCTGGAGGTCATCACGATCCGCGGCAGCGAGCTCGGCCGCGGCCGGGGCGGCCCCCGGTGCATGACCTGCCCCATCGAGCGCGACGCCTGATCGCCGCGCCGCGCCGCCCTCGTGCCCGCGCCGCCCCGTGCCCGCGCCGCCCCCGCTGGCCGCCCGGCGCGTGATCACGACCCTTTTTCCGCGCTCCGCGTGGTTTTTCGGTCGCGATCATGAAGACTCCGGCGCCTGCCGGGACAGGCTGCGGGCCGCCGCCGTCAGCGCGGTCAGGATGACCGCGACCGAGGGCCGCCGCACCCCGGACTCCCGGGCCACCGCGTAGACATGCCGGCCCGGGCTGCGGCCGGGCAGCTCGCGCACCACCACCCGGCCCTCGCCCGCGGCCAGCGTGAGCCGCGGCAGCACGGCGATCCCGATCCCGCGGGCGACCAGGCTGAGGATCGTCGCCAGCCCCTCGAACTCCCAGGGGGCAGGCGGCGCGCCGCCCGCCCCGGCCAGGACCCGGTCGATGGCCTGGCGGGACGGCTCCCCGGCGGGCGGGGCCAGCCACGCCTCGCCGCGCAGCCGGTGCAGGGCCACGGGCTCGCTCAGGTCGGCGGCCCAGTGCCGGCGCGGGACGACCAGGACCAGCGAGTCGCGCACGAGCGGGTAGCGCCGCAGCCCGCCCGCCGCGCCCGCGGCCGGCCGCCTGGTCCAGTCGTCGACGATGGCGACGTCGACCTGGCCCGCCCGGACCTGGCGCATGCCCTCGCTGCCCATGGTCTGGCGCAGCAGCAGGTTCAGGCCCTGATGGGCCCGGACGGTGCGCGTCAGCGCGGGAGCGAACGCGACCGCCGCGGTGGGGAACGCCGTGACGGCCACCCGGCCCACCGGCTCGTCCGCCGACAGGTCCGCCTCCGCTGCCTCGATCAGGGCCAGGATCTCCCCGGCGTGGCTGACCAGCCGGCGCCCGGCATCGGTCAGCTCGGCCGCGCGGGCGCTGCGGTCCAGCAGGGCCGCGCCGGCCTCCCGCTCCAGGGCGGCCAGCTGCTGGGACACCGCGGACGGGGTGTAGCCGAGCGCGGCCGCGGTGGCCGCGATCGTGCCGCGCTCCGCGAATTCGCGCAGCAGCCGCAGGCGGTGCACGTCGAGCATAAGCTCAGCTTATTCTTTGCCACAGAATTTCTGACCTTGCCCTGATGCTTATCTGCGTCCATCCTGGTCAGATGGCATTGCAACGGCCGCAATGTCCGTTCCGGCACCAACGACGATGCCGTCACCCCCACCCCGCAGCTAGGAGTATCAGCATGCCCTGGGCCGGGCCGGTCACGTCCACCCCACCAGCACCCCTCGCGCCGCGTCGCACCGGCGTCCCCGTATCCGCCACCCTCGCCGCCAACGAAGCCCTCGCCATCCGCCGCCGGGACGGTCAGCCCGTCCTGCCGATGGCCTTCGGGGAGGCCGGCCTGCCGGTGCACCCCAGACTGCGCGCCGAGCTCGCCACGGCGGCCTGCCGCGGCGGCTACGGGCCGGTCGCCGGCGTCCCCGACCTGCGTGAGGCCGTGGCCGGCTACTGGACCCGGCGCGGGCTGCCCACCAGTCCCGGCGCGGTCGTGGCCGGACCCGGCAGCAAGTCACTGCTGTTCGCCCTGCTGCTGACCATCGGCACCGACGTAGCCGTGCCGCTGCCCAGCTGGGTAAGTTACGCGGCGCAGGCCCGCCTGAGCGGCGCCACACCGCGGTTCGTCCCGGCCACGCCGGGCCAGGGCGGCATCTGCGATCCCGACGCGCTGGAGCAGGCGGTGGTGGCGGCCGCGGCCCAGGGCCGGGCGATCCGCTCGGTCATCGTCACGCTCCCCGACAACCCCACCGGCACGCTGGCCAGCCCGGCCGCCGTGCGCGGCCTGTGCGCGGTGGCCGACCGGCACGACCTGATCATCATCTCCGACGAGATCTACCGGGACCTGGTGCATGACCCCCGCGCACCGTTCCTGAGCCCGGCCAGCGTGGCGCCCGACCGGACGGTCGTGACCACCGCTCTGAGCAAGAGCCTGGCCCTGGGCGGCTGGCGGATCGGCGCCGCCCGGCTGCCCGACGGTCCCCTCGGCCAGGCCCTGACCGAGCGCCTGCGCGGGATCGGCAGCGAGATCTGGTCCGCGCCCGCGGTCCCGGTGCAGCACGCGGCGGCCGTCGGCTTCCGCGAGCCGCCCGAGATCGCGCAGCGGATCGCGCAGAGCCGGGCACTGCACGCCGCCGTGGCCCGAGGCATCGCGGGCCGGTGCGCGGCCGCCGGGCTGACCGTCCCGGCCCCGCAGGCGGCGTTCTACGTCTATCCCGATTTCGGGCCGTGGCGGGAGCCGCTGGCCCGGCGCGGGATCCGCACCGGCGAGGACCTGGCCCGGCACCTGGTGGACCGGTACGGGGCCGGGTCGCTACCGGGGAGCGTGTTCGGCGAGCCGCCCGAGTCCCTGCGGCTGCGGCTGGCCACCGGCCTGCTGTACGGCGACACCGACGAGCAGCGCGAGGCGGCGCTGGAGGCCCGCGATCCGCTGGCGCTGCCCTGGATCGCCGGGGCACTGGCGGGCGTGGATGACATGCTGGCCGACCTGAGCCCCTGAGCCCCTGAGCCCCTCAGCAGCGGCGGCCGCGAGCAGTCGCGCTGGGGCCGGGCCGCGGGCCGGCCCCAGCGCGTTCCTCTCGCGCTTCCTGCGCAGCCATCCGACCGCCGTACCTGGGACATCGGCGTGTTCAACACCGACCCCTCGGCCAGTCACGCCTTCAGCGTGCCACTGGCGGCCCAGCTGGGGATCACCGGGACGGTGAACGTCACCGATCTGTGGAGCGGTCACTCGCTCGGCGCGGTGACCGGCACCTACACCGCCGCCGTACCGCCTGGCGGATCAACCAGGAGTTCTCCGTGACCTCGGCCGGGGAGCTGCGCACCATGGGCGCCACCGAGTGCCTCGACGTGTGCAACAACCAGACCGCACCGGGGACCAGGGTCGAGCTGTGGCCGTGCAACGGCGGCGCGAACCAGAAACGGACCGTGGCCGCCAACGGGACCATCATCGGCCAGCAGTCGGGCCTGCGCCTGGGACGTCCTGGGCGGCGCCACGGCTCCTGGGCACCTCGCTGGACATCTGGACCTGCAACGGCCAGGCCAACCAGCGGTGGTCGTCGGCGCTGCGGTGAGCCGGGCCCGCTAGAGCGGCAGCAGGTCCGGGCGCTTGGCCGACATGTTGTCACCGCTGGAGGCGCCGCGCAGCCGGCGGCGCACCCACGGCGCGGCATGGACCCTGGCCCACTGGGCGTCCTGCCGCCGCGCTGCGAAAGCGGCCCGGTAGGCGGACGCCGGGCGGGGCCCGGCCGGCAGCGGCTCGCGCCAGTCCTCCTCGACGGGGACGCCGAGCACCTCGCAGACCCGCAGCGCCACCCGGCGGTGGCCTTCGGGGCCGAGATGCAGCCGGTCGTCAGCCCACATCCGCGGGTCGCTCAGCACCTTCATCGGCCACAGGTCCACCAGCAGGCAGTCGTGCCGCCGGGCGATCAGCCGCAGATGAGCGTTGAACACGGCGGCCCGGCCGCGGATGATCCGGATGAGCGGGAACGTGCCGGGATCGAACCCGGTGAACAGCAGCACCCGGCTGCCCGCCCCGGCCAGCCGCTCCACCGCGTCATTGAAGGGCTGGGCCAGGGCATCGGGATCGGTCCTGGGCCGCAGCAGGTCGTTGCCGCCGGCCGCGATGCTTACCAGGTCGGGCCGCATCCCGACGGCCGCGGGCACCTGCTCGTCGATCACCTGCTGCAGCAGCTTGCCGCGGACCGCGAGGTTCGCGTAGCGCAGGCCCGGCGAGAAAAGGGCCAGCCGCTCGGCCATCCGGTCCGCCCAGCCCCGGTCCGCCCAGCCCTGGTCCACGCTGCCCCGGCCCACGCTGCTGTCCGGACGGGGATCACCGACACCTTCGGTGAAGCTGTCGCCCAGGGCGACAAACGACTGGGCTCCCACGGACTGTGCCGCAAACGACTGGGCCGCAAACGACTGTGCCCCGAATGACTGTGCTCCGAATGACTGCACCCCGGCCAGCACCTCCCGCCGTGCCGTGGCCGCCCGCTCCTGCGACCACTAACCCCCTCAGAGCCTAGCGCGGGACTCTGCGGCGCCGCGATGCGCTATCACCCCGGCCGCGAGAAAAATGGCATACGCGCCAATCCGCCAATCAGAATGAAATCCGCCTGGCGCCGCGCACCGCGGTTATTCTCGGTACAGTCCTGACCGCCAGCGAGAGAGCCGCGAGCGCAGATGACACCGGATGAGAACAATAACCAGATCGCCGTGGTGGCCGGCACTCGCCCGGAAATCGTGAAGCTCGCGCCGATCGTCCGCCTGCTCGGCAGTAACGCATTTCTTATCCATACCCGTCAGCACGAGGACGAGGAATTATCGGGCGTATTCCTGGCCGCCGCGGGGATATCGCACGCCCGGGCATTATCGGGAATCTGCCGCCAGCCCCGGCATGTGCAGATGAGCCGGATGATCGAGCAACTGGGCGAATTGCTCGGCCAGCTACGGCCCGCGGCCGTCATCGTGCAGGGCGATACCAATACGGCCTCGGCCGGGGCGCAGGCCGCCAGTTACGCCGGCGTCCCGGTCATTCACGTCGAGGCCGGCCTGCGGTCCTTTGACCGCGCCATGCCCGAGGAGATCAACCGGTGCGTCACCGGGGTGCTCGCCGACCTGCACTGCGCCCCCACGCCGCAGGCGGCGGCCAACCTGCGGGCCGAGGGGGTGCCCGCGGCCCGCATCGCGGTGACCGGCAACACGATCGTCGAGGCCACCATGCAGATGCGGCCCGCGCCGCAGGAGGCCCGGCAGATTGCCGCGAGCCTGGGCGCCGAACCCGACGGCTATGTCCTGGCCACCATCCACCGGCCCGAGAACACCGACGACCCGTCCCGCCTGGAGGTCATCCTCAGCGAGCTGGCCAAGATCGGCCTGCCGGTGCTGCTGCCGCTGCATCCGCGCACCCGGGCCGCCGCGCGGCGGCACGGGCTCGCCGCCGCGCTGGACCGGCTGCAGGTCATCCCGCCGGCGGACCACCGCACGTTCCTCGGGCTGGCCAGCCTGGCCCGGCTCCTCGTCTCCGACTCCGGCGGGGTCCAGGAAGAGTGCACGGTACTCAAGCGACCGCTCATCGTCGTCCGGAACTCGACCGAGCGGCCGGAGTCCATCGCCGCCGGGTTCGCCCACCTGGTAACGCCGGGCCCGGCCATCGGGGACCTCGGCCGGATGCTGATCGCCGACCGAGGCCTCGGGGCGCGGCTGGCGGCCATCCCGTGCCCGTTCGGGGACGGCCGGGCGAGCGAGCGCATCGCCGGGCTCGCCCGGCAATTCCTCGCCTGACCGTGCCGCTAGCCTGACTGGGCCGTCTACCTGCCCGTGCCGTCTACCTGCCCGTGCCGCTCCTGGCCGTGCCGCTCCTGGCCGGGCCTCAGGCGCGAGCTGTGGAGGACCGCTACCGGGCGCAACTCGTCGGCCAGGCCGGCGCGGCGAGCCTGCGGCCGGACTGCTCGCCCGAGCCGCTGGTCCAGGACCCGCAGGCTGGCCGCCACCTCCTCGAGGTACCCCGCCAGGTCCTGCGGTGCGGAGTCCTTCAGCAGGTAGCCGTAGGCGCCGGCCGCGAGCGCCGACTGGGCTAGTAGTGGCTCATCGCGGCTGGTCAGGATCGCGACCCGGGTCGCCGGGCTGACCTGCCGGACCCACTGGCACAGGCCGATGCCGCTCTCCCCGGCGATGTCGGAGTCGCAGATCAGCAGGCCGGGCCCGAGCCGCCGGACCAGCTGCTTCCCGGCACCGACACTGCGCGCCGCCGCGACGACGCGGCAACCGGGCGCGGCCGCCAGCAGCGCCCGGATTGCGGAGTGGATCAGCTCTGCCTCGTCGACCACCACGGCGTCGACTACTACAGGGCTGACCATCACGGGGTCGACCAGCACTGCGGGCCGGACCAGCCCGAGCGCGGGCAGCTGAGCAGTACTGGCCGTCCGGCGCGGGAGCGTTCCGACCCGGCCGTCCCCCGGCGTCTGTGCCACCGCTGCCCCCCGTCGCTGCCGTCGCTGCCGTCAAGGTACCGAAGCAGCGTTCATGCAGCGTGATCTGACACCTCGCCCCGCCCGGCGATTTTCCCGGCGGCCTCGCTAGGGTTACTGGAATGAGCGGCATGGCTAGCTACACCCAGCCACCCCCGCCAGCGTTCCTGTTCGACCTGGACGGGACGCTGATCGATAGCGTGTACCAGCACGTGATCGCCTGGCGGGAGGCACTGACCCGGGCCGGCATCGACCTGTCGGTCTGGCGCATTCACCGCCGGATCGGGATGAGCGGCGGCCTGTTCGTGTCCGCGCTGATGCGCGAGACGGGCATCAGCCTGTCGGAGTCGGACATCGAGTCACTGCAGCAGGTCCACGCCAGCGAGTACCTGAAGCTGGCGGACTCGGTCCGCCCGCTGCCGGGCGCGGCCGAGCTGCTCGCCGCGCTGACCGACCGCGGCGTGCGCTGGGCCATCGCCACCAGCGGCCGGCGCCGCACCGCGCAGCCCGCGCTGGCCCTGCTGGACCTGCCCGCCGATACCCCCATGATCACCCGGGACGTCGTGGCCCACGCCAAGCCCGACCCGGATCTGTTCCTGGCCGCGGCGGCGCTGCTGGACTGCGACCCGCGGTACTCCTACGTCGTGGGCGACAGCGTCTGGGACCTGCTCGCCGCCCGGCGGGCGCAGGCCATCGGCGTCGGCCTGATGTCCGGCGGCTACGGCCGCGAGGAGCTGGAACGGGCGGGGGCCTACCGGGTGTACGCCGACCCCGCCGACATGCTGGCCCGGGCCGACGAGCTCGGCGTGCGCGGCCTGCCCATCCAGGCTTGAGCGCCCCGTACACCGCACCAGACCCTCCCCCACCCCGCGCCTGACCCTCCCCACCCTTCCCGGCGACTCGCCGCCGCGACCGGTTCCCGCCGCCGCGCATGGGCTGTGTTAGGACTGCCGCCGGCCCCGCATGGATCACGCAAGGGACGCCGTCGGCACTGGTCAGCCCCGGTTCTACTAGGCGTGCACTTGCCATCGCCTAGGAGGGCTCCATGCTCGACCTGCTCTACATCGGCCTGACGATCCTCGTCTTCGCCGCGCTCTTCCTTCTGGTGAAGGGGGTCGAGCGCTTTGAGCGCTGAGAACCTGATCGGCCTGATCGCCGGCATCCTGCTGACCATTTACCTGTTTGTGGCACTCGTGCTGCCTGAGAGGTTCTGATGAGTACCGCACTCGCGGGCTGGCTCCAGCTCGGCCTGCTCGTCGCGGCCCTGGCCGCGTGCTACATCCCGCTGGGCAACTACATAGCGCGGATCTTCACCTCCGACAAGGACTGGCGGGTGGAGAAGGGGCTTTACAAGATCATCGGTGTCGACCCGCGGGCCGACCAGAAGTGGTCGAACTACCTGCGCAGCATGATCGCGTTCTCGATGGTCAGCGTGCTGTTCCTGTACGGCATCGAGCGGCTGCAGCACTACCTGCTGCTGTCCCTGGGGATGGCGAACGTACCGCCCGCGGTGGCCTTCAACACCGCCGCGTCCTTCGTGACCAACACGAACTGGCAGAACTACTCGGGCGAGTCGACCATGGGCTACCTGACTCAGATGGGCGGCCTGGCGGTCCAGAACTTCCTGTCCGCGGCGGTCGGCCTGGTCATCGCCATCGCGCTGATCCGCGGCTTCATCCGGTCCAAGACCGACAAGCTGGGCAACTTCTGGGTCGACGTCACCCGGGCCGTGGTCCGGCTGCTGCTGCCGCTGTCCATCCTCGGCGGCATCATCCTGATGGCGTCCGGCGTGATCGACAACTTCGCCGCCTACCACACGGTGACCACGCTGTCGGGCGCGCACCAGACCATCGTCGGCGGCCCGGTGGCCTCGCAGGAAATCATCAAGAACATGGGCAACAACGGCGGCGGCTTCTTCAACGCCAACTCCGCCCATCCGTTCGAGAGCCCGAACCCGTTCACCAACTGGTTCGAGATCTTCACCCTGCTGCTCATCCCGTTCGCCACGCCCCGCGCCTTCGGCAAGATGGTCAAGGACAACCGGCAGGGCTACGCGCTGCTGGCCGTCATGGTGATCATCTGGCTGGCCGCGGCTACCGGCATCACCCTGTTCGAGGCGCAGGGCGCCGGGCTGGCCCCGCAGCTGGCGCACGGCGCCATGGAAGGCAAGAACGTCGCCTTCGGCACCCCCGGGTCCTCGCTATTCGCCGCCTCGACGACGGTGACCTCCACCGGCGCGGTGAACTCGTTCCACGACTCGTTCACGCCGTTCGGCGGCGGGATAGCCCTCTTCGACATGGCGCTCGGCGAGATCGCGCCCGGCGGCATCGGGGCCGGGATGTACGGCATCCTCGTGCTGGCCATCGTCACCGTCTTCGTCGCCGGCCTGATGGTCGGGCGCACGCCCGAGTACCTGGGCAAGAAGATCCGCCCGACCGAGATGAAGTACGCGGCGCTGTACTTCCTGACCCTCCCGGTGCTGATCCTGACTGCGTCCGGACTGTCGATCGCGATGAAGACGCCGCAGGCGTCCATCCTCAACCCGGGCCCGCACGGCCTAACCGAGATCATGTACGCCTTCACCTCCATGGCCAACAACAACGGCTCGGCCTTCGCCGGCCTGACGACGAATACCGACTGGTACAACACGGTCGGCGGCATCGTGATGCTGATCGGCCGGTTCGCGCCCGAGATCTTCGCGCTGGGCCTGGCCGGATCGCTGGCCCGACAGCAACCGGTGCCGGCCAGCGCCGGCACGATCCAGACCCACAAGCCGCTCTTCGTGGGGATGCTCGTCGGCGTCATCCTCGTCCTCGTCGGCCTGACCTACTTCCCGGCGCTCGCTCTGGGCCCGTTCGCAGAAGGACTGCACTGAGATGGCTGTGACTACCACACCCGAGGCCGCGGGCGGCACCGCCCGCACGTCGGCAGGCCCGCCGGACCGCAAGATCGGCGGGGGCCTGCTGGACCCCAAGATGATCTGGAAGTCCACCCCGGACGCCCTCAAGAAGCTGGACCCGCGGGTTCAGCTGCGCAACCCGGTCATGTTCGTCGTCGAGGCCGGCGCGGTGCTGACCACCTACACGGCCATCACCAAGCCGTCCATCTTCAACTGGACGATCGTGGTGTGGCTGTGGCTGACCGTGATCTTCGCCAACCTGGCCGAGGCCGTGGCCGAGGGCCGCGGCAAGGCGCAGGCCGAGACCCTGCGCCGGACCAAGCGGGAGACCGTGGCCCGGAGGCTGATCGGCTGGCAGGCCGGCCAGGCCAATCTCCGCGTGGAGGAGGTCCCCGGCACTCAGCTCACCCTGGGCGACCACGTGGTCGTCGAGGCGGGCGAGACCATCCCCGGCGATGGTGACGTCGTCGAAGGCGTCGCGTCCGTCGACGAATCGGCCATCACCGGCGAGTCCGCTCCGGTCATCCGCGAGTCCGGCGGCGACCGGTCGGCGGTCACCGGCGGGACCAAGGTGCTCTCGGACCGGATCGTGGTCCAGATCACCTCCAAGCCGGGCGAAACGTTCATCGACCGCATGATCGCCCTGGTCGAGGGCGCGAAGCGGCAGAAGACGCCGAACGAGATCGCGCTGAACATCCTGCTCGCGTCGCTGACGGTCATCTTCATGCTGGCCGTCATCACCCTGCAGCCGATGGCGTTCTACTCCAAGGCGCCGCAGACCCTGGTGGTCCTGGTCGCGCTGCTGGTCGCGCTCATCCCCACCACCATCGGCGCGCTGCTGTCGGCGATCGGCATCGCGGGCATGGACCGGCTGGTCCAGCGCAACGTGCTCGCGATGTCCGGCCGCGCGGTCGAGGCGGCCGGCGACGTGAACACGCTGCTGCTGGACAAGACCGGCACGATCACCATCGGCAACCGCCAGGCCACCGAGTTTCTCCCAGTCGCGGGCGTCTCGGCGGCGGACCTCGCCGATGCCGCCCAGCTGTCCAGCATGGCGGACTACACGCCGGAGGGCCGCTCCATCGTCGTGCTGGCGAAGAACTCCTACGGCCTGCGCGAGCGCGAGGAGGGCGAGCTGCAGGGCGCCGAGTTCGTCGAGTTCACCGCGCAGACCAGGATGAGCGGCGTAAACCTGGCCGACGGCCGACAGGTCCGCAAGGGCGCCGCCGCCTCGGTGGCCCAGTGGATCCGCGATAACGGCGGCACGCCGCCCGAGGAGCTCGGCACGACGGTGGACAGCATCTCGGGCGTCGGCGGCACGCCGCTGGTCGTGGCGGAGCGCGCCGGCGGCACCGTGGCCGAGAAGGCGAACGGCACCGCCCAGGCGCTCGGCGTGGTCTACCTCAAGGACATCGTCAAGGAGGGCATCGCCGAGCGGTTCGCCGAGATGCGCAAGATGGGCATCCGGACCGTCATGATCACCGGTGACAACCCACTGACCGCCAAGGCGATCGCGGACGAGTCCGGCGTGGACGATTTCCTCGCCGAGGCGACGCCGGAAGACAAGATGGCCCTGATCAAGAAGGAGCAGGAGGGCGGCAAGCTCGTCGCGATGACCGGTGACGGCACCAACGACGCGCCGGCGCTCGCCCAGGCCGATGTCGGGGTGGCCATGAACACCGGGACCTCGGCCGCCAAGGAGGCCGGGAACATGGTGGACCTGGACTCCAACCCGACCAAGCTCATCGAGATCGTGGAGATCGGCAAGCAGCTGCTCATCACCCGCGGCGCGCTGACCACGTTCTCCATCGCCAACGACGTGGCCAAGTACTTCGCGATCATCCCGGCCATGTTCGAGGGCGTGATCCCCGGCCTGGCCAAGCTCAACATCCTGCACCTGCACAGCCCGGCCTCGGCGATCACCTCGGCGATTATCTTCAACGCGCTGGTCATCGTGGCGCTGATCCCGCTGGCCCTGCGCGGCGTGCGCTACCGGGCGTCCTCGGCCTCCTCGCTGCTGCGCCGCAACCTGCTCATCTACGGCGTCGGCGGCCTGATCGTCCCGTTCATCGGGATCAAGGCCATCGACCTCATCATCCAGTTCATTCCCGGATTCAGGTGACCATCATGAACCGTCTACCGAGCACCGTCCGGCAGCTCATCGCCGCATTCCGCGGCCTGCTCCTGTTCACCGTGATCTGCGGGATCATCTACCCGGTGGTGATGTTCGGCATCGCCCAGGGCGCCTTCCATCACCAGGCCAACGGGTCGCTGGTCAGCTATCACGGCAAGGTCGTCGGCTCGAGCCTGCTCTGCCAGGAGTTCACCGACGGCAAGGGCAACCCGCTGCCGCAGTACTTCCAGCCCCGGCCGTCGGCCGCGGTCAACTCGGCCGTCAAGACCGACTACGGCTGCGACCCCGGCTTTTCCGCCGCGTCCAACCTGGGCCCGGACAACCCCGTCCTGGTGCAGGACATCAAGACGCGGCAGCAGCAGATCGCGGCGTTCGACCACGTGAAGATCTCCGCGATCCCGCCGGATGCGGTCACGACGTCGGCGTCCGGGCTGGACCCCTACATCTCCCCGCAGAACGCGGCCATCCAGGTGGACCGGGTGGCGGCCGCCCGCCATGTCAGCCCGGCCGCCGTGCGGGCCCTCGTCCGGCGCAACACCCAGAGCCGCATCCTGGGCGTCCTCGGGGAGCCACGGGTCAACGTGCTCGACCTGAACATCGCGCTCAATGAGAAGTACCCGGCCTGACCACGGGCCGGCAGGAGGGGCAGCGATGAGCGAGCGCGGGCGGGCGGCCAGTCCGCCCGCGCTCGCGCCCGCGGCGACGCCGGTGCGCCGGACCCGGGTGCTCATCGTGGAGGACGAGCCCGCCCTCCTGCGCGCCCTGCGCATCGACCTGCGCGCCCGCGGCTATGAGGTGCTGACCGCCGCCAGCGGCCGGGACGCCCTGGACCAGGCCGCCCGGCGGCCGCCCGACGCGGTGCTGCTGGACCTCGGACTCCCCGACAGCGACGGGACCGACATCATCACGGCGCTGCGCGGGTGGTCCGCGGCCCCGGTCATCGTGCTGTCGGGCCGGGCCAGTGCCCAGGACAAGATCAGCGCCCTCGACGCCGGCGCCGATGACTACGTCACCAAGCCGTTCTCGATGGAGGAACTGCTAGCGCGGCTGCGGGCCGCCCTGCGCCGCGAGGATCCGGCCCGCCCCGGCGCCAAAGTCATCATCGGTAGCTGCGTCATCGACCTGACCGCTTACACGGTGAGCCGCCAGACGAGTGATAACGGCAGCTCGGAGGCGATCCACCTCACGCCGACCGAGTGGCGCCTGCTGGAGATCTTGCTGCGCTCGCCGGGCCAGCTCATCGGCACGAGCCGGCTGCTGGCCGAGATATGGGGCGCCGGGTATGAGCACAATGCCCATTACCTGCGCTTTCACATGGCCCGGCTGCGCCGCAAGCTCGAGGACGATCCCCCGCGACCGCGGCACCTGCTCACCGAGCCGGGAATGGGCTACCGGTACCGGCCCTAACGAGGTGTCATATTTTCTCTCTAGAGCGGGCATCGCTGGTAGGACAGACGGCGACCCATCCAGCGGCCATGCCGGCCGCGCGCCGACAGGGGCATCAGTGAGCAACGCCGAAGATCGCAGCAGTTCCCGCCCGGCCGGCCAGGCGGTCCAGAAGAGCGCTGTCCCCCGCGGCGAGCTGCGGATCTACCTCGGCTGCGCCGCCGGGGTGGGCAAGACCTTCGCCATGCTCAACGAGGGCCACCGCCGGGCCGAGCGCGGTACCGACACCGTGGTCGCCTTCGTCGAGACCCATGGCCGGCCGCAGACCGAGGCGCAGATCGGCGACCTGGAGGTGATCCCCCGCGCCCGGCTGCCCTACCGCGGCACCTTCTTCGAGGAGATGGACCTGGCGGCGGTCCTGGCGCGCGCCCCGCAGGTGGCGCTGGTCGATGAGTTCGCGCACACGAACGTGCCGGGCAGTGCAGGTCAGCACGGGGCAGGTCAGCACGGGGCAGGTCAGCACCGGGCAGGTCAGCACGGGGGAAACGAGAAGCGCTGGCAGGACGTCGAGCAGCTGCTGAACGCCGGCATCGACGTGATCTCCAACGTCAACATCCAGCACCTGGAGTCCCTCAACGACGTCGTTCAGAAGATCACCGGGGTGCCGCAGCGCGAGACCGTGCCGGACGCGGTGGTCCGCGCGGCCAACCAGGTCGAGCTGGTCGACATGACGCCCGAGGCCCTGCGGCGGCGGATGGCGCACGGCAACATCTACCGCCCCGAGAAGATCGACGCCGCGCTGACGAACTACTTCCGGGTCGGCAACCTGTCCGCGCTGCGCGAGCTGGCCCTGCTCTGGCTGGCCGACAAGGTAGACGAGGGCCTGCAGCGCTATCGCGCGGCGCACGACATCCACGGCATCTGGGAGGCCCGCGAGCGCGTGGTGGTCGCCCTGACCGGCGGTCCCGAGGGAGAGACGCTGATCCGGCGGGCGGCCCGGATCGCCGCCCGATCGACGGGCGGCGACCTGCTGGCCGTGCACGTGACCCGCTCGGACGGCCTCACCGGGGCCGACCCCGCGGCCCTGGCCGCGCAGCGCCGGCTGGCCGAGTCGCTGGGCGGCTCCTACCACCAGGTCGTCGGCGAGGACGTCCCCGACGCCCTGCTGGCCTTCGCCCGCGCCGAGAACGCGACCCAGCTTGTCCTCGGTGCCAGCCGGCGCCGGTGGCTGACCTCGCTGCTCACCGGCCCCGGAGTGAGCTTCCGGACCATCCGCGAGTCCGGCGATATCGACGTGCACATCGTGACCCACGCGCACATGGGCCGCGGCCGGGGGCTGCCAAACCATCGCGGCGGGCTGCCGCTGCGGCGGCGGCTGCTGGGCTACCTGCTGGCCGTGGTGCTGGCCCCGCTGCTGACGCTGGTCCTGGCCGCCAGCCGCAGCCAGGTCAACCTGACCAGCGACGTCATCATCTTCCTGGCCGCGGTCATCGTGGTCGCGGTCACCGGCGGGTTCGCGCCCGCCGTGCTCGAGGCCATCGCCGGCTCGCTGCTGCTCAACTACTACTTCACGCCGCCCGTGCACACCTGGAACATCACCGATCCTAACAACGCGCTGGCACTCGGGATCTTCGTCGCGGTCGCGCTGGTGGTCAGCTCGGTCGTGGACAACGCGGCCCGGCGGTCGAAGCAGGCGGCCCGGGCTACTGCCGAGTCGGAGCTGCTGGTCACCACGGCCGGCAGCGTGCTGCGCGGGCAGCAGGCTCTGGCCGCCGTGCTCAGCCGGGTCCGGGAGGCCTTCAGCCTGGAGTCGGTGACCCTCCTGGAGCGGGGCGCGGACGAGCCGGCCGGCCAGCGGCCGCCGGCCGGGCGATGGGCCGCGCCGGGCGAGTGGAACGTGGTGGCCGTCGCCGGGGACTACCCGGTCCGCTCCCCGGAGACCGCGGACACCGAGGTCCCGGTAACCGACCGGCTTCTGCTGGCCCTGCGCGGACGGCCGCTGCCGGCCGCCGACCGGCGGGTGCTCGGCGCCTTCGCCGCCTACGCGGCCACCGCCCTGGAACAGGAGCGGCTCTCGGCGGCAGCCGAGGCGGCGCGGCCGATCGCGGCCGCCGACCGGATGCGGACCGCGCTGCTGGCCGCCGTCAGCCACGACCTGCGCACCCCGCTGGCCTCGGCCAAGGCCGCCATCACCAGCCTGCGCGCCACCGACGTGCAGTGGGGCGCCGAGGATCATGACGAGCTGCTGGCCACCGCCGACGAGTCCCTGGACAAGCTCGCCCGCCTGGTCGATAACCTGCTGGACATGAGCAGGCTGCAGGCTGGGGCGCTGGCGGTCTTCCCTCGTCCGGCCGACCTGGCCGAGATCGTGGCCCGGTCGCTGGACGACCTGGGCCCGCCCGCCCGCACGGTGGTGGTGGCCATTCCCGAGGACCTGCCGGAGGTGGCAGTCGATCCGGGGATCCTGGAACGGGTCATCGCGAACCTGACCGCTAACGCGCTGCGCTACTCGCCGGCCGGGTCCCCGCCCACGCTCAGCGGCAGCGCGCTGCTCGACCGGGTCGAGGTACGGGTCATCGACCGCGGGCCCGGCATCCCGGAGGCCGACCGGAACCGGATGTTCGTCCCGTTCCAGCGGCTCGGCGATACCGACAACACCACCGGGGTCGGGCTGGGCCTGGCCCTGTCCCGGGGCCTGACCGAGGCGATGGGCGGCACCCTGGAGCCCGAGGAGACCCCCGGCGGCGGCCTGACCATGACGCTCTCGCTGCCGGCCGCACCGGGGCCCGCCCGGCCGTTCAGCACCGAGCTGCCCGCCGTCCCGGCGGGCCGGCTGCCGGGTCCACTGCCCCGCTCGGCGGCTGACGCGGCAGGACCGCAGACAGGTGCCGGGCCAGCGTGACACGGTAATGGCGTGAGCACCGTGCTGATCGTGGACGACGAGCCCCAGATCCTGCGCGCGCTGCGGATCAACCTGCGGGTGCGCCACTACGAGGTGCATGTCGCCGGCACCGGGACCCAGGCCCTGGAGGTGGCGGCCAAACATCCGCCCGACCTGGTGATCCTCGACCTCGGGCTGCCCGACCTGGACGGGGTCGAGGTGATCCAGGGCCTGCGCGGCTGGACCGACGCGCCCATCATCGTGCTGTCCGGGCGGGCCGACAGCAGCGACAAGGTGGACGCCCTGGACGCGGGCGCGGACGACTACGTCACCAAGCCGTTCAGCATGGAGGAGCTGCTGGCCCGGATGCGGGCGGTGAGCCGGCGTCAGTCCGGCGAGGGCGACGTTCCCCAGGTCCGGCTCGGTGATCTGGTGGTCGACCTGGCCGCCAAGCGGGTGCTCCGCCGCCCGCGGCCCGACGGCCAGGTCCAGCCCGATATCCGGCTTACGCCGACGGAATGGCATCTACTGGAGGTCCTGCTGCGATCGCCGGGCAAGCTGCTCAGCCAGCAGCAGCTGCTGGCCGAGGTGTGGGGGCCCGGCTACGCCGACGCCGCCGGCAACCTGCGCCTCTACATGGCCCAGCTCCGGCGCAAGCTCGAGCCCGACCCCGCCCGCCCGCGCTGGCTGCTGACCGAGCCCGGCATGGGCTACCGGTTCGAGCCGGACCCCGGGTCAAGCTGAGCCGCGAGCAGGCTAAGTCGCGGCAAACTCAGCCGCGCCCGCGGGCCGACGCCGGGAACTAGCAGCGGGCCTGCGCTAATCTTGCTCGGATGCAGTTACTCTTGGTGATCGTATAGCGACTTAAAGTTACAGAAGTAAAGCTCCGCGGTATCCCCCGACTCATCAGGACGAACTGATGCATTTTTGCAGAATACGCCCGACGCGCGGAACCCGGCCTGCCTGCGGCAGCTATCGGGCAGTGGCCGGATGCGCGGTGCTAGCCATGTCGGCCGGCCTCGGCCTGGCGGCTTACCCCGCCACCGCCGCGACCGCCCCGGCCGCCGCGGGACCCAGCTGGCAGACCGTGACCTTCGAGGGCGTCAGCCTCCGGGTGCCCGCGTCCTGGCCCGTGGTCAGCCTGGCCCGGCACCCGCGCGCGTGCCCGCGGCTGAATGTGCACGCGGTCTACCTGGGCACCCCGGGACCGGACCCGGCCTGCCGGGCAGACCTGCAGGGCAGGACGACGGCGGTGATGCTGCAGCGCGTCAACGCCGCCGGCCCGGACCTGCGCCAGGCCACCCGGGCCACGGTCGTCGGCGGCCGGTCGGCCCGTACCAACGCCGACGCCGGCGTGACCCACGCGATCATCGACGTGCTGCCCTCGGCCGGCGTCGAGGTCAGCCTGTCCTACGGGGCCGGCCCGGGACTGGCCGCCGCCATTGAGTCCACGATCAAGGTCGCGGCGAGCAGGCAGGCCCGCCCGATGCGGCTGGCCGCGCCCGCCGCTCTCACCCCCGCGGCCGCGCAGGGCCTCGTGAAGGGCCCGGGCTTTGACACCTGCGCGGCGCCGTCGTCGGCAACCATGCGGAGCTGGCTGGCCTCGCCGTACCGCTCCGTCGGGATCTACATCGGCGGCGTTAACCGCGCCTGCGCCCAGGCCAACCTGACCCCGGCCTGGATCAAGACCGTCCAGGCCCAGGGCTGGCACTACTTCCCGCTCTACGTCGGCCTGCAGGCATCGTGCGTCGCCGCCTCCGGGGATGCGACCATCAACGCCGCCAGCGCCGCCGCGCAGGGCAAGGCGGCGGCCGACGACGCCGTGACGCAGGCCGGCGACCTGGGCATTCCCGCCGGGACGCCGATCATCTTCGACATGGAGGCCTACCGGGGCGGCTGCGGAGCCGAGGTCACCACGTTCCTGTCGGCCTGGGACAGCGAACTGCACGCGCGGGGGCAGGTGGCGGGGATCTACGAGTCGTTCTCCAACATCGGCGACCTGGTCGGGGCGGCGGGGCGGATGACCGAGCCGGACGTCATCCACTACGCCGACTGGGACGGGCGCGCCACGACCCGGAGCCCCTACATGCCGTCGAACCTGTGGACCAGCCACCAGCGCATTCACCAGTACGCCGGCGGCCACAGCGAGACCTACCAGGGCGTCACGATCAACATCGACGACGACCAGCTGGACGTCAGCCTCAAGGGTGCCCCGGCCGGGGGCCAGCGCCGCCCGGCCTTCCGGATCGCCACCGCGATGAACGCCAACGGGTCGGCCGAGTGGTTCGCCAGGGCGGCCAACGACACCCTGCGGCACAACTACCAGCATCCGATCGGGTCCGCGTCCTGGTCGGCGACCAGGACGGTCGGGCACTCGCCCGCGGACATCGTGAGTAATCCGGCCGTGGCCGCCAACGCCGACGGCAGCCTGACCCTGTTCGCCCGGACCACCGGGGGCCAGATCGCCCATGCCTGGCAGCAGGCCGGGGCGCCCAATGACTGGAACTGGGGCAGTCCGCCGGGCGGCGGGCCGCCGCCGGGGACCGCCGTGGCCGACCCGGCCGCCATCCGGGCGCCCGGCGGCGATGTCGTCCTGCTCACGACGACCGCTACCGGCGTGGTAGACGCGACCTCGCAGGAGTCACCCAGCAACAACACGGGCTGGACCGCGTGGACGGCCATCGGCGGTGCCTGCGCGAGCTCGCCCGTGCCCTTCGTGGACAGCCGCAAGACCCTGGAGGTCTTCTGCCGGACCAGCGGCGGCGCGCTGGCCGTCGATACAGCAGGACCGGGCGGCTGGGGCAGCTGGCGGACGGTGCCGGGCGGGCCGTCCGGCCTGACCGGGACGCCCGCCGCGGTGACGGGCGGCGGCGGCCAGGCCGAGGTGTTCGCCAGGGCAAGCGCCGGCACCCTGGCCTATGCGTGGCAGGCGCCGGGCGGCAGCTGGAGCTGGGGCAGCTCGCCCGCCGGCTCGCACGCGACCAAGAACTCGCCGGCGGTGGTCGCCTGGCCCGGTCACGGGGTCGGGGTGCTCGCGCAGCAGTCCGACGGCCAGCTTGGCTACGCGGTCCAGCAGGGTGGCGGGTCCGCGGCCTGGGGGAGCTGGACGCTGCTGGGCAGCGGCCTGCTGGGCAGCCCCGCCGCCTGGGCCAATGCCTCCGGCGCGCCGGAGGTGGCCATCCTGACCAAGCGGCTGCAGATCGCCGTGTCGACGTACTCGGCCGGCGGGTGGAGCCCCTGGACGCCGCTCGGCGGCGGTTACTGACCTGCGGCGGTCAGGCCGGCCGGTCCTTGCGGGGGAGCTTGCTGACGACCGTCTCGTAGGAGGCGTCGATCGCCTCCAGCAGCTCGTCGTCGGGGATGGCACCGCCGAACCGGAGGCTGTTCCAGCCCGAGCGGCCGATGTAGGCCATGACCGTGGCATCCTGCGGGTAGCGCGCGAGCCACTCGTCGGCGGCTTCTCGCGTCGGCCCGCATTTCAGGCCGACCGACGACCCGGACTCCGGGCCGACGAACGCGAAGATCTTGCTGCCGACCTTGGCCACGACGTCGCCGTCCCAGGGCTCATCGCGCCAGGCGCCGGGCTTGGCCAGGCAGTAGGCCAGCAGCTCATCCCAGGTCATCCCCGCCTCCTGCCTGCTCGGTCAGGGCCGCCAGCCGGAACCGCAGCCGGCAGATCACCACGTTGGCAGTGCCCTGCCGGATCGCCCGGTCGAGCACCCACCCGCGCTGGTTGAACAGCAGCCGCAGCCAGACATGGGACGGCTGGACCTCGGGGATCAGCACCACCAGCCGCTGGGACCGCTCCTCGCGCTCCAGCTCACGCAGGTAGTCCACGATCGGGGGGCCCAGGGCGCGGTGCGGGCTGACCAGCGTGATCAGCGGCACGTCCGGATGCCAGGCCTGCCAGCGCTCGCGGAAGGCCGTCTCGGCCTCCTCGTCGGCGTGGTCGGTATACCGCACCGTCACGGCCCGGACCTCGTCGCCGAGCGAGAGCGCCGCCGAGATCCCCTCCTCGGTCAGCCGCGACAGGTTACCCACCGGCACCACGATCAGGGACGGCTGCCGGTGCGGCGGCCCCGGCTTCTGGCCCAGCCGCAGGACGGCGCCGATCCGCTGGTAGGTCACGTTGATCCGGCTGAACATCAGCACCAGCAGCGGCACCACCACGACCACCAGCCAGGCGCCCTCGAGGAACTTGGTGAACAGCTCGATGGCCAGGGCGACGGTGGTGAACGCGGCACCGACGCCGTTGATGACCGCGCGCCGGGCCCAGCCCGGGCCGTGCTGCTGATGCCAGTGCCGCACCATCCCGATCTGCGACAGGGTGAACCCGACGAAGACGCCGATGGCGAAGAGCGGGACCAGCGCCTGGGTGTCGCCGCGGGACACCACGAGCAGGACGGCGGCGGCCACGGCCAGCACCCCGATGCCGTAGCGGTGCACCTGCCGGTCGGCCTTGAGGAAGAACAGGTGCGGCAGGTAGTTGTCGGTGGCCAGCAGGGAGGCCAGGACGGGCAGCCCGCCGAACGAGGTGTTCGCGGCCAGGGCCAGCAGCACAGTGGTGATCATCTGCACGGCGTAGAACATGAAGTTGTGCCCCAGCGAGGCGGCCGTTGCCTCGGCCAGGACCGTCTCCGTCGGCGTCGGGGTGATCTGGAACTTGCGGATCAGGATGGCCAGGCCCAGCAGCATCGTGCCGAGCAGGATGCCCAGCCACATCTCGGTGTGCTGGGCCCGGCGGGCGCGCGGCTGCCGGAACGACGGCACGGCGTTGGCGATCGCCTCCACGCCGGTCAGCGCCGAGCAGCCGTTGGCGAAGGCGCGCAGGAGCAGCAGCACGCCGACCGTCTCGGTCGCCGTGGGCAGCTGATGCGAGAGCGCCACCGCCGGGTGCGACCGCAGCAGGCCGACGGCGATGACCGCGTAGATCGCGAAGATGAAGATGACCGTCGGCGCGATGAACAGCCGCGCGGAGTCGGCGGCCCCCCACAGGTTGGCGGCCGTGATGCCCGCCAGGATGAGCAGGCAGATCAGCACCCGGCTGCCGTACAGGCCCGGGAACGCGGCCACCAGCGCCTCCACGCCGGCGGACACGCCGACCGCGGCGTTGAGCACGTAGTCGACCACCAGGGAAGCGGCTGCCACCAGGCTCGGCTTGGTGCCCAGGTGGGTGCGCGCGACCGCGTAAGCACCACCGCCGCCGGGGAACGCCTCGATGACCTGACGGTAGGAGATCACCAGCACCGCGAGCAGCACCACGATCGCGACGGTGACGGGCAGGGTGTAGTTGAGGCCGGCCGCGCCGGCCGTCGCCAGCACGATGACGATGGCCTCGGGGCCGTACGCCACCGAGGACAGCGCGTCCAGCGACAGCGCCGCGAGGCCCTCTAGCGCGGTGAGCCGGTGGCGCTCCTCAGCCGGGTCCGCGGCCGGTTCCGGGCCAGCGCTCATGACCGCTAATCCAAGCACAACCGCGGGGCACCGGGCTGGCCGGCACGCGGCGCTACCAGGGCGGCTAGTGACCGCCCTGCGTGACCTGAGATTGAGCTAGCGCGAGCTAGGCCTTCAGCACGAGCAGCGCGATAACGCCCAGCACGATGGCGACGAGCACCACGATGCCGGCCAGGCGCCCCACGCTGCGGCCCGGCGCCTTCATCTGCCAGGGCGCCTCGGAGTCGGCCGCCTGCCGGCTGGCGAACGCCTGGAACTGCGAGGTGCTCGCCGACGCGTCAGGGGCGACGCGGAACTCGCCGGTGGTCAGCGGCCGCCCGGAGCTGCCTGCGGGATCAACGTCACGCTCTGCCATGGCCACGACTGTAGCGGAAAGGGGACGCCGGAACCGGCCGGTCGGCGCAGAAGCAGGCGAAATCGTCCAGATGAGCAGGCCGCTACCGGCCCGTGTCCGTGGGCAGCGTGCCGGGCCGGTTCACGAGCCTGGACAAGACGATGACGCTGCGCGTCCGGACCACGAATGGCTCCGCGCCGATGCGCTCCACCACCCGCTCGAAGTGCCGGACGTCGGCCGCCCTGATGTGCAGCAGCGCGTCTGCCTCGCCGGTAATGGTGCAGGCGTCGATGATCTCCGGATGCTGCGCCACCGCCGCGGCAATGTCGGCCGGGGAGGTGCGGCCGCGGCAGAACAGCTCGACGTAGGCCTCGGTGGTCCAGCCCAGCGCGCTCGGATCGACGCGCGCGGAGAACCCGGTAATCGCGCCGGAGCCACGCAGCCGGTCGACGCGTCGCTTGACGGCAGGTGCCGACAGCCCGACCTGCGCCCCCACCTCCGCGTAGGTGGCGCGGGCATCGTCGACGAGCGCGGCGACTATCCGCCGGTCCAGCTCGTCCAGCGCCATCGGCCCCTCCGAGATCCCGCGATTCCTGCGGGTCACGCTATCGTCAGGCGACCGAGATGGGGCTGCCGGCCGAGCCGCCGGGACCGGAGCTGACGGAAGGCTAAGCGGATGGCGCGACTGGGCGGGATGTACGGGCCGGATGCCACGTTCCTGGGCGTGCCGCGGGCCGACCTGGCCGACCCGCCGTCCTGGGCCGGCACCGACATCATGATTATCGGCGCGCCCTTCGACGGCGGGACGTCGCACCGGCCGGGGGCCCGGTTCGGCCCGCAGGCCATCCGGTTCAGCGACTACCTGCCGCACGACGGGTCCCGGCCGCACCTGGCCCTCGGCGTGGACCCGCTGCTGGAGATGCGGGTGGCGGACGCGGGCGACGTGGAGATGCCATCGGGCGATACTGAGCTGTCCCTGCGCCGGCTGGAGGAAGCGGTGCAGGCGGCCAGCGAGGGCGGGGCTATCCCGGTGATCCTGGGCGGGGACCACACCATCGCCCTCCCGGACGCGACCGGCGTAGCGCGGCACGTCGGCTGGGGGCGCCTGTCGATGATCCACTTTGACGCGCACGCCGATACCGGCGATACGCAGTTCGGGGCGCTGCACGGGCACGGCACGCCGATGCGACGGCTGATCGAGTCGGGCGCCGTGCGCGGCGACAGGTTCCTGCAAATCGGACTGCGCGGCTACTGGCCAGAGCCCGAGACGCTGGCCTGGATGGCCGGCCAGCGGATGCGCAGCTTCGAGATGACCGAGGTGGTGACGCGGGGCCTGAATGACTGCCTGACCGAGGCCTTCACCATCGCGACTGACGAGTGCGACGGGGTGTTCCTGTCGGTCGACGTGGACGTCGTGGATCCGGGCATGGCACCGGGGACGGGGACCCCGGAGCCGGGCGGCCTGACCGGCCGGCAGTTGCTGGACTCGGTCCGGCGGATCGCGATGGAGCTGCCGGTGGCGGGGATCGACGTGGTCGAGGTGGCGCCCCCCTACGACCACGCGGAGGTCACCGCCTACCTGGCCAACCGGGTGGTGCTGGAGGCGCTGTCGGGCATCGCCTGGCGGCGCCGGCAGTCGCGCGCCGATGCGGGCGGCCCGGTGCCGCGGCGGCCGGAATGGCCGCTGCTGGAGGGCCGGGAGCCGCTCAGATAGGCGGCCGGGTACCTGCCGGTCAGATCGATCGAGGCGATCTATAGTTGTCAGATGCTGGACGTGATCAGGCTCCGGGTGCTAGTGGCGGTGGCGCGGCATGGCTCGGTCACCGCGGCCGCCCGCGCCCTGAATTATGCCCAGCCCTCGATCAGCCATCACATTGCCCGGCTGGAGGCCGAGACCGGCGCCCGGCTGCTCCAGCGGGCAGGCCGGGGCGTCCGGCTGACCGACGCGGGCCGGCTGCTGGCCGAGCGCGCCGAGGAGATCATCGGGCGCCTGGATGCCGCGGAGGCCGAGCTCGCCGCGCACGTGGGCCTGCGGGAGGGCCGGGTCCGGCTGGCCGCCTTTCCCTCGGCGCTCGGCACCATCGTGCCGGCGGCGGCGGCCCGCCTGGAGGCCGAGACCCCGGGCATGGACCTGATGCTCACCGAGGCCGAGCCGCCCGAGGCGGTGCGGATGCTCCGGGCCGGATACGTGGACGTGGCCCTGGTCTTCCAGCACTACCAGCAGGACACCGACCCGGCGCCGCCCAGCGCCGCGGAGGACGGCACCCGCGGGCGCCTGCTGCTCGACGAGCCGGTCCACCTGGTCACGACCACGGGGCCGGCCGGCCGCCCGGGCAGCGGGAGCGGCCCGGGCGCGGCTGGCCAGCGCGGCGAGGTTCCCCAGGGACCGCCGCTCGCTGCCGACCTGGGCGCGTTCGCCCAGCACCGGTGGATTGCCGGCTGCGAGCGCTGCCGGAGCTACCTGATCCGCCAGTGCGCGCAGGCCGGCTTCACCCCCAACGTCGCCTTCACGACCGACGATTACGTGGCGGTCCAGGCGCTCGTCGCGGCGGGCCTGGGCGTGACCACGCTGCCGGGCCTCTGCCTGCGCGCCGCCCGGCACCCGGGAATTACCGCTACCCCGCTGCCGGGCGCCCGCCGGCATGTCTTCGCCATCACCTACGGCGACCCGCCGGACCCGCCCGCGACCACGCGCCTGCTCGACGTCCTGGCTCAGGTGGCCGTCGCGAGCACGCCTAGCCCGGACCACCCGGCCGGGTCGGGCGCATGACCACGGCTAGATCATGCTGCTGTGGTCGGCCCAGTAGGGCTGGCGCAGGTTGCGCTTGAGCAGCTTGCCGCTGGGATCGCGCGGCAGCGCGCCGGTGAAGTCGATCGACTTAGGCCACTTCATCCGGGCCAGCCTGCCCTCCAGGGAGGCCAGGATCTCGGCCGCGAGCTCGTCGCCCGGCGTCGCGTCCGGCACGGGCTGAACGACCGCCTTGACCTGCTCGCCCCACTCAGCGTCCGGGATACCGAAGACCGCCACGTCCGCGACCTTCGGATGCATGATGATCTCGGCCTCGATCTCCGCGGGATAGATGTTCGCCCCGCCCGAGATGATCATGTCGGCCTTCCGGTCGCAGAGGAACAGGTAGCCGTCCTCGTCGAGATAGCCGACGTCGCCGACGGTGAACAGGTCCCCGAGCCGGCTGGCGGCCGTCTTGGCCGGATCGTCCTTGTACTCGAAGGTAGTGGCCTCGCCCATCCGCATGTAGATGGTGCCGGGCACGCCGGGCGGGCACTGCCTGCCGTCGTCCTCGGTCACGATCACGGTGCTGACCGGCCATGCCGACCCGACTGTGCCCGGGCGCTCCAGCCAGTCCTGCGGCGTGGCGATCGTCCCGCCGCCCTCGGTGGCCGCGTAGTACTCATAGACGCAGGGCCCCCACCACTCCAGCATCGCGCGCTTGATGCCGACCGGGCAGGGCGCGGCGGCATGGATGAGCCAGCGCATCGAGGACAGGTCATAGCGGCCCCGCGTCTCGCCCGGCAGGCTCAGCAGGTGCTTGAACTGGGTGGGCACCATGTGCGAGTTCGTGACCCGGTAGCGCTCCACCAGCTCCAGCGCCTGCTGCGCATCCCACGAGTCCATGACCACGAGAGTGTGACCCAGGTGCAGGGCGCCGCCCCCGAAGACGGTGACCGCGGTGTGATAGATCGGCGAGGTCACCAGGTGCGCGTTGGGCTGTCCCGGGGTCACGCCGAACATCAGCGGCAGGGCCGATCCCAGGTCGGCGGCATCCTCGGGGGTCAGGCCCGCCAGCGGCCGGCGTACCCCCTTAGGCCGCCCGGTCGTCCCCGAGGTGTAGTGCATGGTCGCCCCCGCCGTGCGGCCGGCCGGCCGGCTGGCCGGCTGGCCGCCGCGCAGGCCGGATTCCGTCGTGAAGCCGGGGATAGTCCCGTAGCTGAATCGCGCACTGGCGGGCAGACCCGCCTGATCGGCGGCGGCCGCCCCGAGGCTCGCGAACCGCTCATCCGCGAAGAACGCCTTGGCCTCGCAGTCGGCGATGATGTAGGCGACCTCGGGCGCGGTGAAATGCCAGTTGATCGGGGTCAGGTACCAGCCGGCCTGCAGCGCGGCCAGGTAGACCTCCAGGGCGGCGGACCCGTTGGGCAGCAGCGCCGCGATTCCGTCACCGGGCCGCAGGCCCGCGGCACGCAGGCCGGCGGTGATCTGGTTCGCCCGGCTGAGCAGTTCGCCCGCTGGTATCTGGGTGCCGTCGGCCTCGATGACAGCGATCCAGGCCGGGTCTTCCTCGGCGCGACTCCAGAAACTCACCGCTTACCTCCGGTTCTCCAGGACGCGACCCAGCTGCTCAGCTGCGGGATCGGCTCCCACCCGAGTAGAGCACGCTGGCAAACGAGCGGCAAGATCGCCAAGAACCGGTTCAGTCCCGGCCAGCCGCACCGGATAAGTCGACGAAATCGGCGACCTCATCGTCGTCGTAGGCGGGAACCCAGGGCTCCGCCGCGCGCCAGACCAGGGCGATGCCGCCGGCCAGCGCCAGGAGGCCGGCCAGGATCCCGATGAGCGGGCCGGTGTCCTCGATCCACTGGATCTTGTGATGGGACTGGCGCGCGCTGGCCGCGGCCGCCGCGACACTGGCCGGGGTCTCCGACAGCTGGCCCGCGAGCAGCACGAGCTTGCTGGCGCCGTCGCTGCCCTTCAGCGCGATCGCCTGGTCCAGCGTCTGGTCGACCGGAATCCCCGTGACCGGGTCGACCCAGTAGGTGTTCGTCGCGGTCAGGAACTCAGGCAGGGTGACCGTGACCTGCCGCCGCAGCCCGACCAGCGGCCCCGGCAGGGTCTGCTGGCCGAACCGCTGGTTGACCACATGCTCGACGAACTTGTCGGTGGCCATCCCGTCGATGGTGGCCGTGCCCTCGTACTGGACGGGGACCGGCCGCAGCACGGTCACGTCAAAGATCTGGTAGGTCCGGTGCCCTGTGCCGAACGGCCACCTGAACTCCAGGCCGGACTGACGCACCCGGGTGTTCGTGCCGATCGCCGCCGCGCAGCAGTTGACCAGCTCTCCCGAGCGGCGGTTGAAGGCCGAGCGCTGGCTGGCGTACTGGATGGGGATGTGGTTGGTGTTGTCTTCCAGGGCGGTGAAGCTGCCCCAGACCGCGACCGACGGCGAGCCGGACTCGACATCCCCCTCGATGGTCTTGGTGGCGGTGGCCTTCACCCCCGAGAACTCCCGCAGCGTGGTCGGGCTGAAGTAGGTGATGCCACTGCCGGTCAGCGTGGTGATGGAGTACTCATTCAGCGGAAACGTGATGACGTGACTCGGCACCCAGAACCGCAGCAGCAGCGCGAAGGTGACCAAGAAGGCACCGAGGCCGGTCACCACCAGGCCGACGACACGGCGCATGAATCCTCCATGGCGAGTTCGCCAGCGGCCCCGCCCTCGGCAGGCACCTTCGCGAGCGAGTGACCGACAGCGTACAGCCGCCTCACCCCCCACATCGGTGCATTTCGTCAGCGGTGCGGATTTGACTTGCTATGACCAGCCCAACCCGAACCACCGATGAAATGCTGGCTAGCGGTTCCGGGTCATCTGCAACGGCGTCGAGCCCGCGCCGCCGCCCACCGCCCGCTCGCCGGAACCGCTCTTCGTGGCCCTCGGCCGGCTGGCCGGGTCCAAGCGGCTCGATGTGCTGCTGCGATTGTCGGACCGGGTCCGGCCGGTGACCGGCGGCCGGCTGCTTATCGTCGGGGATGGCCCGCAGCGGGCCCGGCTGCAGGTCCTGGCCGGCCCCGGCGTGACGTTCACCGGCCGGGTCAGCGAGGCGGACAAGCACCGGTTGCTGTGCGCGGCATGGCTGCTGCTGCACCCGGCCATCATCGAGGGCTGGAATTGTCGTGGCCGAGGCTGCGGTGCGCGGCACTCCGGCCATCGGCTTCCGGGTTCCGGGCCTGCGCGACTCCGTGCTCGACGGCCAGACCGGCGGCCGCGGGCCGGGCGCGGTCGCGCTGCTGCCCTGGGCGGCCTACCGCCGCTACGGCTGGAACGAGGGCGGCCCGATCGGCGGCCGAGGCGATGGCGGCGAGGCGGGCAAAGGCCTCGTTCTGCCGCCCGGCCGGCCGATAACCTGGCCAGGGCACCCGGCGTGGTAGCCGGCAGTGCTGCCACGGCGAGACCGGCCGAAGGAGGGTGATCGTGACACGCGTAAGCGTCATCGTCGCTTCGATCGTCGCGGGGATTCTGCTGGCCGCCGGGGCAGCCTACGGGGTCACCGCGATCGCGACCGGCTCGCAGACCCCGGCGAACCAGAACCCCTACAACTACGGCACGCCCTGACCGGCGGCTAGCCGCTCAGGTTCTCGACGACCACCAGGGGCAGCAGCGCCTCGTACGCCGCGAGGTCGACTTTGCCCGCCGCGTCCGCCGCCGCGGCCAGGCTGACGGCATGCTTGAGGCTGTCGGGCCAGGACCAGCCGAGCGCCACTCCCGGCACGAACCCGGCCACGAGCGCGTCGCGCGACATCGCGGGCGTGCGGTCGCCCGCCTGGTGTCCCGGCGGCCCGGCCTGGTCTGCGGGCTGGGCCAGCTGGGCGCGCCACTCCCCCTGAGCGGTCAGGACGCTGACGATCTCCCCGGACATCGTCGCCGCCGCGCCGACGCCCGCGGCCGCCAGCCGGGCCGAGTCAGCCGCCGGGTCGGCCCCCGGCCGTGGCTCCGGCATGGCCAGCGCGGGCCGTCGGGCCGCTCCGTGCCAGAGCGCGCTGCCGCCCGCGTCGAGCACGACCGGGACCCCGGCCTCCGCCGCGTAGGTCGCGAAGGTGCCGTAGGTCTCCGGGGGCAGCCCGTCGGGGAGCCCGCCGCACAGCACGACGGCGCTGGCCCCGTCCAGCAGGCCGCGGTAACCGGCGGCGAGCCGGCCGAGCTCCTCGGTGGTGATGTAGGGCGACGGCTCGGCGAAGCTGGTGGTGGTCTCCGCGCCGGAGTCGGTCACCTCGACGACCCGCCGCGATTCCATGGCGATCGGCGTGAACTGGGTCGGGATGCCGCGCCGGGCCAGCTCCGCCCGGATCAGCTCGCCGGCCGTGCCCCCGGCCAGGCCGGCGGCCACCACCTCGTGGCCGAACTTGTGCAGCATGCTGGCCACGGCCGGCCCCCGGCCGCCCGCGCGATAGCGGACCCGGCCCACCTGATGGGCTCGCCCCGGAACAAGGCCCTTAGTCTCATAACGGACGTGTACGGCCGGGTCCAGGCTCACCACGACGATCACCGCGGGGCCAGCCGTTCTCTCATGTGCCCGGAGCATAGGCCCCGCTGGGGGATGGCCTGGGCGCTATCGCCCCGGCCGCGCGCCGGTGAGTCGCTAGCCTGTGTCGCATGCGCTCCGCGGCCGGCAGCACGATCCTCGATATCTGCTCCGTGCTCGCGTTCGTGGCGATCGGGCGGCATGCTCATCACGACGGCGCGAGCCTGGCCGGCCTGTGGCACACCGCCTGGCCCTTCCTGGCCGGCCTGGCCGCCGGCCTGATCGCGGCGCGCGCCTGGCGCCGCCCGCTGGCCATCGTGCCGAGCGGCGTGGGCGCGTGGCTGGGCGCGGCCGGCCTTGGCATGCTGATCCGGGTGCTGGCCGGCCAGGGCACCGCCGCCGCCTTTATCGCCGTCGCGTTCGGGTTCCTGGCACTGTTCCTGCTCGGCTGGCGCGTGGTCCTGCGCATCGTCACCATCCGGCTCAACGCGGCGCACTGACGATCACGCCGCCGCCGTGATCCTTGCCAGCCACCTGGCCGCGATTTAGACTGAACATTCAGTCAACCGCGTGAGGAGCGGGTTATGGCCGCGAAACAGGCCGTCCGGCACGATCTCGACCGCACCGATCCCACTGCCACCCCCGGCCAGCCTGCCGACCCCGTGATCGAGGAGCGGGCGAGCCAGGGGCCGTCGCTGGATGAGATCATCGCCGTCCAGGAGCAGATCTTCGCCGAGCGCCAGCCCGAGTCCCGGCGGCTGGCGACGCTCGCCGCTACCGCCCTGGCCGGCGGAGTGACCTCCAGCTGGCAGATCACCAGCCCGCAGCCGGTCTGGCTGAGCCATGGCCAGGGCTCGAAGATCTACGACGTCGACGGGCATGAGTACGTCGACCTGCATGGCGGTTACGGTGCCGCCCTGGCCGGGCACGGGCACCCGGCCATCGTGGCGGCGATCCGCTCACAGGCGGCGCTGGGCACCCACTTCGCTCAGCCGACCATCACGGCGATCGCGGTGGCGCAGGAACTTTCCCGGCGGTTCGGGATGCCGCAATGGCGCTTCGCCAACTCGGGCACCGAGGCCACCATGGACGCGGTCCACCTGATGCGCGCGATCACCGGCCGGGACCTGATCGTCAAGGTCGAGGGGTGTTACCACGGCCATCATGACTCGGTCCAGGTGTCGGTCTGTCCCGCGGATGACGACGAGATCGGCCCGGCCGGCCGGCCGATCGCGCTGCCGTCCAGCAGCGGCATCCCGCGGGCCATCACGGACCTAACCCTGGTCGTCGGCTTCAATGACCTGACCGCGGTGGCCGCGCTGCTGGCGGATCATCCCGGCCAGGTGGCCGGGATGATCATCGAGCCGATCATGATGAACGCCGGGATCATCCCGCCCGAGCCGGGTTACCTGGCCGCCCTGAAGGACCTGCTGCACGCCCACGGGGCGCTGCTGACCTTCGACGAGGTCAAGACCGGGCTGACGGCAGGCCCCGGCGGAGCTACCGGCCTGACCGGCGTCACCCCGGACATCATCTGCCTGGCCAAGGCGATCGGCGGCGGCGTGGCGGCGGCCGCGATCGGCGGCACCGCCGAGGTCATGGCGCACGTCACCAATGGCGACTATGAGATGGTCGGCACCTTCAACGGCAACCCGCTGGCGATGGCTGCCTGCCGCGCCATGCTGTGCGAGGTAGCGACGCCGGCGGCCTACGAGCACATCGACCGGCTCCGGC
This sequence comes from Streptosporangiaceae bacterium, assembly GCA_036510065.1. Classification (GTDB taxonomy): domain Bacteria; phylum Actinomycetota; class Actinomycetes; order Streptosporangiales; family Streptosporangiaceae; genus DASUBV01. The sequence goes on from DATCEO010000198.1 coordinate 56,410, forward strand.
AGCGCGCCGTGGCCGGCCTGGAGCGCGAGATCGCGCGCAGCGGCCTGCACGCGCATGTCGTCACGGTGGGCGCCAAGGGCTGCGTGGTGTTCTCCGACCAGCCGGTCCGCGATTTCCGCGGCTTCCGGCGTATCGCGGACTCCTACAGCGAGGCACACTGGCTGTTCCAGCACAATGGCGGCGTCTTCCTGCCGCCGTGGGGGAAGAGCGAGCAGTGGCTGATCTCGGTCCAGCACGACGAGGCGGATATCGATCGGCTCGTGGCCAACTTCGCGACATTCGCCGCCGCCGTGAAAGATGTCCCGCAGCGGAGATAGCCTCAGCTTTTACCTGGTAGGTCTTGCGCTCATGCTCGGGCCAGAGTAGTTCTAGGCAGATGCAACCGGGCTGACCGATCGTTCAGTCAGCGATCGGGACGCCCGGGGATGGTCAGCGACACTGCGGACGAAAGGTGGGGGTTGATGCACCCACGAGAGGGCTGGCAGCCCGACGGCAGGCGTCGTCGGACGCAAGGCCTCTCCCGGCGGGCGGCGTTGCAGCGCGGTGCCGCTGCCGCGCTGCTGGCCGGCGGCGCGGGCGCCCTGCTCGACGCGTGCGCGCCCTTCCTGACCGGGGGCGCGGCGATCCCGCTGCCGCGCGCGAGCAACCCGGTGACCTGGCCCACGGCCGACAACGCGGCCATCGCCAGCGGCCTGCAGACCGAGACCGGGGCGACCCTGCAGATCTTCAACTGGGTCGCCTACCTCAACCAGGCCTGCGTCAACCACTTCGCCAAGAAGTACAAGTGCAAGGTCGTCGTGACCACGTTCAACACCATGGACGAGGCACTGTCGAAGCTGCGCAGCGGTCTCAAGTTCGACGTCTTCATGGGCGTAACGGTGGATGTCCTCGGCCAGCTCGTCGCCTCCAAGCTGATCCAGCCGCTCAACCACAGCTACCTGCCGAATATCGCCCAGGCCTGGCCGGACTTCACTAACCCGTTCTACGACCAGGGCTGGCAGTACACCGTCCCGTACACGATCTACACCACGGGCATCTCCTGGCGGAAGGACTTCGTCCACGAGAACCCCTACACGATGAAGGACCCGTGGGCCATGCCGTGGCAGCCCAAGTACAAGGGCAAGGTCGCCATCCTCGATGACTACCGCGAGGGGATCAGCCTCGGCCTGATGAAGAACGGGATCTTCGACCTCAACACCACCAGCAAGGCCCAGATCGACCTGTCCCGGCAGTCGCTGCAGGACCTGGTCCACCTCGTGGACGTGCACATCGACAACAACGACTTCACCGAGATCCCGGACGGCCAGACCTGGATTCATCATGCCTGGTCCGGCGACATGGCGGCCGCCCAGGCCTACATGCCCAAGGGCACGCCCGTCGAGGTGGTCGGCTACTGGTTCCCCACCGACGGGCGCGGGCCGATAGCCAACGACACCAACACCGTGCTGCGCTCGGCGGCCAGTCCCGTGCTCGCGCACGCGTTCCTGAACTACATGATGGATCTGCCGAACGTGCTGGAGAACATCAGCTTCAACGGCTACATGCAGCCGCTGACCGAGGTCACGCCGCAGCGGCTGGTCGCCGAGAAGCTGCTGCCGCCCAGCCTGGTGTCCACGGCGGTGCTGCCCTCCTATTTCCGGCGCGGGGTCGCCCAGCTTCAGCTACCCGTGGACGCCGACGCGCTGTGGCAGCAGGCGTGGCTCGTCGCGAGCAACGGGATCTAGCGTGGCCACGCGAGTGCCGCAGCAGCGCATCCGCCGTCCGGGCCGGGCGCAGGACGGGCCGGACCGCGACCGGCAGTCGAGGACGTTCTGGGTCCTGCTGGCCGCGCCGGGGATCTTGTGGCTGGCCGTCCTGTTCATCGTGCCGTTCTACGCCGTGCTCGCCATCGGCGAGGGCAAGCTCGACCGGGTGCGGGAATCGCCCGTCGCCGTCTACAACCCGCTGCACTGGAGCTCAGCCAACCTGAGCAACGTGTGGTCGGACCTGTTCGGCGCGGGATCGTTCGCCGGCCCCATCGTGGTCCGCACGATCATCTACGTCGTGGCCGCGTCGCTGATCTGCCTGCTGATCGGCTACCCGACGGCCTACTTCGTCAGCCGCTTCGCCGGCCGGCGCAAGGGGCTGTTCCTGCTCCTGCTGATCGCGCCGTTCTGGATCAGCTACATGATGCGGATGCTGGCCTGGATCGACCTGCTGCAGACCAACGGCTACGTGAACAAGGTGCTGACGTCCCTGCACATCGTCGGCCAGCCGGTGAACTGGCTGGGCGGCAACTCCTTCACCGTCATCCTCGGCCTGGTCTACGGCTACATCCCGTACCTGATCCTGGTCCTGTACGCGGGGCTGGACCGGATCGACCCGTCGCTGATCGAGGCGGGCCGGGACCTGGGACTGAGCCGGATACGCACGTTCCTGCGCGTCACGCTGCCGCTGTCCCGGCAGCCGATCCTGACCGCCATGCTGATCACCGTGCTGCCCATGGTGGGCGACTACTTCACCAACCAGCTGCTGTCCGGGGCGCCTAACACCTCGATGATCGGCAACCTGATCCAGGGCCAGCTGGGCACGCCGGGGCTGGAGGGCCAGGGCGCCATCTTGTCCCTGCTGGTGCTGATCGTGCTGCTCGTGCCGATGGTCTACTACGTCGTGGCCACCAACCGCGCGGCCCGGGAGGCGTCATGAGCAGCGTGACCACTCCATCGCGCGCCGCCGATGCCACCGAGGGCGCCCGCGGCGGCAGGAGCCGCCTGCGGCCCTGGCGCAATCCCTGGCGGCACCCCTGGTTCCTCGAGGGCTTCACCTGGCTCTACCTGATCTGGTCGCTGGCCCCGATCGCCATCGCCGTGCTGTTCTCCTTCAACCAGGGCAAGTCGCAGGCCACCTACCAGGGCCTGTCCATCCGCTGGTACTGGGGCGACCCGGTCAACTCCGTCTTCCATAACCCGCAGCTGCAAAGCGCGGTGTTCACCACGCTCAAGCTGTCCGCCTACACGACGCTGATCGCCGTGCCGATCGGGGTGGCGTTCGCCCTGGGCATCAACCGGTGGCGGACCAAGGTCTCGGCCAGCTTCAACTTCGTGATGATCCTCTCGTTCGTGGTGCCAGAGCTGATCTTCGGCGTGGCCATGTTCTTCGTCTTCACCAAGCTGTTCAGCGGCATCCAGCTCGGCACCCTGGCCGAGGTGCTGGGCCTGGTCACCTGGAACGTGAGCTGGCCCGCCATCATCGTGCAGGCCCGGCTGGTCGGGATCGGGCGGCAGTACGAGGAGGCGGCCGCCGACCTCGGCGCGACCCAGTTCCAGACCATACGCCGGGTCCTGCTCCCGCTGCTGACCCCGGCCATCTTCGCCAGCGCCATCCTGGTGTTCTCCGGCGTCATCGACGACTTCGTGATCGTGGACCTGCTGTTCTCTAACGCCGGCAACACCCCGATGTCGGTGATCATCTACTCCACGCAGCACGGCGGCAACGGCGGCCCGGCGCTGAACGCGCTGGCGACGATCATGCTGGTGATGTCGTTCGTCGTGGCGGGCCTCGGCTTCCTCGGCTACCGCTGGATGACCCGCGGCGAGCGCATCGACGGCCGCCAGGCCCTGGCCACCATCGCCGGCGCTGAGTAGACGGCATTAGCCCAGGGGCCGACCCCTGGAACCCCAGTCCGGGCAAGCCCGGCCCTCGCGGGCGACATACCCCCGGCTGGCGCGCGGCAAGACGGCTTGCCCCCCGCTCGGCGCCCTGGCTGGCTAGCTGGGCTGGAGGGCTTCTTCGGTTTCCAGGGCGGCGGCCTCGTCGTCGGCGCCGGCTACCTGGCCGCCGCCTGCCAGGACGCGCAGGGCGTCCGGGGCGAGGTAGGCGTGCACGGGAGTGCCGTGGGCGTAGGGCGCCGGGCCGCCGTCGTTCTGGAGCACGACCTGCAGGTCGGCGCCGGCCGCCAGGCGCAGGAACACCTGGGTGGCCGAGCCCAGGTAGACCAGCCGCTCGACCATGGCCGGGACCCGGTTCGGGCCCGGGGAGCCAAACTCCTCGATCTTGACCCGCTCGGGCCGGATGACCGCGTGCGAGCGCTCCGGGGCGTCCTGGCCGCCGTGCTCGACGGTCAGCACCGTCTCCCCCAGCCGGGCCAGGCAGCGCGCGCCGGGACCGCGCTCGACGATGTCGACCGCCATCAGGTTGGAAACACCCAGGAAGTCGGCCACGTAGGTGTCGGCGGGCTCCTCGTAGACCTCGGCAGGCGCGCCGATCTGCACGATCTTGCCGTCGCGCATGACCGCCAGCCGGTCCGACATCGTCAGCGCCTCTTCCTGGTCGTGCGTCACGTACAGGAAGGTGATGCCGACCTGCTCCTGCAGGGCCTTGAGCTCGACCTTGAGCGAGCGGCGGAGCTTGGCGTCCAGGGCCCCGAGCGGCTCGTCCAGCAGCAGCACCGACGGCTGCAGCACCAGCGCCCGGGCCAGGGCGACCCGCTGCTGCTGGCCGCCGGACAGCTGGCCCGGCCGGCGCTTGCCGAACGTGCCGAGCTTGACCAGCTCCAGGGCGGCGTCCACCCGGCTGCGCAGCTCGCCCTCGGGCAGCTTGCTGTTACGCAGGCCGAACGCGACGTTGTCGAACACGGTCAGGAACGGGAACAGGGCGTAGCTCTGGAACACCGTATTGACGTTGCGCTTGTGGGGGGGCACCCCCGAGAGGTCCACCCCGTCGAGCAGGATCTGCCCGGAGGTCGGCTGCTCGAAGCCGGCGATCAGGCGCAGCGTGGTGGTCTTGCCGCAGCCCGAGGGCCCGAGCAGGGAGAAGAACTCGCCGCTGGCGACCTGCAGGTCGATCGCGTCGACGGCGATCTCGCCAAACCGCTTGGTCAGCGACACTAGCTCGATCCGGCCACCAGGCATGGCGGGTACCTACCCTTCTGGGAACGCTCCCCGATCACTCACTGGATCACGCCGCCCGCCCGCGGCCGGGCTTCCAGTCGAGCCCGAGCTGATCGGCGACGAACTGCATACTTAGCTCGAAGGCCCCCACCGGGTCAACCGCCGGGTCCTCGAGAGCGATCTGGACCGTCAGGCCGTCCAGCAGCGCGGTGAGGCCGACGGCGAAGCGCGCGGGGTCGACATCGCGGAACTCGCCGGCCGCCTGCCCGGCCACGACCAGCGCGGCGATTTCCTCGCGCCAGCGCTCGTCGGACTTGCGGCGGACGCTCGCGACCTCCGGGTGGCGGGCCGCCTGAGCCCAGAAATCGAGCCAGATCTGCCAGCTGCTGGCCGGCTCGGGGTCGGCCTCCGGCAGGCAGCTCATGGCCACGATCTCCTCGATCCGGGCCGCGGACGTCGGCAGCTGTGCCATCCGGCGCTGGCCCACGGCGTACCAGGAGTCCTCGTACCGCCGGATGGCCTCGGTGAGCAGCTGATCCTTGGTCTTGAAGTAGTAGATCACCAGCGCCGGGCTGATCCCCGCGCGCTCGGCGACGTCGGCGATCCGGGTATCGGCATAGCCGCGCTCGGAGATGACCTCGAGCGCGGCGGCCATCATCTGCGCCCGCCGCTGGTCCGCGGTGCCCGTTGCCCCGGCGTCGCCGCCGGCTCGGTCTGTCATCGGGACTGTCCTCTCACCGCGGTCTTTCCTGCCATGTTCGGCATCTCATTCTCTCGCGATGTCCGCCGCGGGCCCCAGCCCTTCGGAGGACCAGCCTTCAGAGCACTAGGTCCCTTCGAAGCACTAGCCCTCGTGAGCGCTGCCCTCTTGTCGGATACGGTATCAGCTTTCTAGACTGAACATTCAGTCAATCCATCGGAAGGCGGGCTCATGGCCGCAACATACGACGCGATCGTGGTCGGCGGCGGGCATAACGGCCTGGTCGCCGGCGCATACCTGGCCAGGTCCGGCGCGCGGACCGTCGTGCTGGAAGGCCGGAACAAGACCGGCGGGGCGGCCACCACGGAGGCGCCCTGGCCGGACGCGCCGCAGTTCCGGGTGACCCGGCTGTCCTACGTGATGAGCCTGATGCCCCCGACGATCATCAGCGACCTGGAGCTGGACCGGCACGGCTACAAGATCTACCCGATGGGCCCTTACTACCAGGCCTTCCCCGAGGGCGGCTCGATCAAGCTGTACGCCGACGACGCCAAGCGCAACCACGAGGAGGTGTCCAAGTGGTCCAAGAAGGACGCGGACGCCATGCCCCGCTGGGACGCCTGGCTGGCCGGCCTGGCTGACGTCCTGGGGCCGCTGCTGCTCACCGTGCCGCCCAACCTGGGCTCCCGCCGCCCCCGGGACCTGGCCGAGACCCTGCGGCTGGCCTGGCGCAACCGCGGCCTGGACGTCCGCACCATCGGCGACGTCACCCGGCTGATGACCATGAGCATCGCCGACCTGCTCGACGACTGGTTTGAGTCCTCGCAGGTCAAGGGGGCGCTCGCGGTCAACGGGGTGATCGGCACCTGGGCCGGCCCCTACGAGCCCGGCACCGCCTACGTCATGGCGCACCACTCCATCGGCGATGTCGGCGATGGTCACCTCGGGAACTGGGGCTTCCAGGAGGGCGGCATGGGCGGAGTCTCCAGCGCCATCGAGGCCGCCGCTCGCACCCTCGGCGCGGAGATCCGCACCAACGCGCCAGTCGCGCGGGTCATCGTCGAGGACGGCAAGGCCGCCGGGGTCATCCTGGCCAACGGTGACGAGCTGCGGGCCAAGGTCGTGGTCTCCACCCTGCATCCCCGCACGGCGTTCCTGGACCACGTCGGCCCGGAGAACCTGCCTGAGGACTTCACCCGCGACATCGAGCACTGGAAGACGCGCAGCGGCGTGGTGAAGATCAACCTGGCGCTGAGCGAGCTGCCCGACTTCACCGCCGATCCCGGCTCGCAGCTGCAGGAGCACCACACCGGCTCGGTCGAGATGGCGCCGACCATGGAGTACATCGAGAGCGCCTTCCAGGAGGCGCGGAACGGCCAGCCCGCGGTCCGGCCGTTCAGCGACGGCGTCATCCCCACCGCGTTCGACAAGACGCTCTGCCCCGAGGGCACGCACATCATGTCCCTGTTCACCCAGTGGGTGCCCGCGGACTGGAGCCAGCAGCCGCACACCGCCGAGCTGGAGGCCTACGCGGACCGCATGATCGACTGCTACAACGAGCTGGCCCCGAACTTCAAGGGCTCGATCCTGCACCGGGACATCGTCGGGCCGCACGAGATGGAGCAGGAGTACGGCCTGATCGGCGGCAACATCTTCCACGGTGAGCTCTCGCTCGAGCAGCTGTTCCACATGCGCCCGGCACCGGGCTATGCCGACTACCGGACGCCCCTCGCGGGCCTGTACTACGGCAGCTCGGCCACCCATGCCGGCGGCGGCGTCTGCGGGATCCCCGGCTGGCAGGCGGCGAAGGCCGCGATCGCCGACCGGAAGGCCAGCAAGCGGGCGGACCAGATCCGCAAGGTCACCCGGCGGTCATGACCGAGCCATTCCGGCCATAACGGATGACTTCCGCCACTCACGGCCCTCCAGTGTCAGCGGCCGGGGCGCGGCCGGCGGCGCCGGGCCGAGCGGCGCCCCCGGCGCCAGCCGGGGTCGCGTCGATGCTGGAGGCCAGGAGCGTCGCCCTGGTCGGGGCCTCGGCCCGGCCGGGCACGTTCGGCCAGCGGATGGTGCAGGAGGTGACCCGGAGCCCATCCGGGCCCCGGGTCTACCTGGTCAATCCCCGGTACGCCGAGGTCGGCGGGGACCGCTGCCATCCGTCCCTGGCCGACCTGCCCGAGCCCGTCGACCTCGTGCTGCTCGGCGTCCGCGACGACGCCCTGGAGGAGCAGCTCGCCCTGGCCGCCGCGCGCGGCGACCGGTCCGCCGTCATCTTCGGCAACGCGCACGAAGACCCGGCCGGTCGCCCTGCCGGGCCAGCACTCCGGGACCGGCTGGCCGACCTGGCCCGGGGCGCCGGGATGCAGCTGTGCGGCGCGGGCTGCATGGGGTTCGTCAACGTGAGCCGCGGCCTGCGGGCGATCGGGTACACCGAGGCCAGCCCGCTGCCGGTCGGCCCGGTGGCGCTGGTCACGCACTCCGGCTCGGTGTTCTCCGCCCTGCTGCGCGCCCGCCGCGGGCTGGCTTTCTCGCTCGCGGTGTCCTCCGGTCAGGAACTGGTCACCACCGCTCCCGCCTACCTGGAGTACGCGCTCGGCCTGCCGGAGACCCGGGTGGTCGCGCTGGTCATGGAGGCGATGCGCGAGGCCGGCCGGCTGCGCCGGGTGCTGGCCAGCGCGGCGGAGCGGGACATCCCGGTGGTCGCGCTGACGGTCGGCCGCTCGGCCAGCGGCGCGCGCATGGTGGCCGCGCACTCGGGCGCGCTCGCCGCCGCGGACGGCGGCTGGGAGGCGCTGTGCCGGGCCTACGGCGTGCACCGCGTCGGTGACCTGGCCGAGCTGGCCGACACCGTGGAGCTGTTCGCGATCGGCCGCCGCCCCCGGACCATCCCGGCCGCCCGCTCGGCTGGCATCGCCACCGTGCACGACTCGGGCCTGGAACGAGCGCATACCGCGGACCTGGCCGCCGAGCTCGGCGTCCCGTTCGCCCCGATCGGGACGGCCACGACGGCGCGGCTGACCGAGCTGCTCGATCCCGGCCTGCTGGCCACCAACCCGCTCGATGTCTGGGGCACCGGGGCCGATACCCGCGGGCTGTTCGCGGCCGCGCTGACGGCGCTCGCCGACGAACCGCGGGTCGCGGCGGTAGCGCTCGCTGTCGACCTGGTCGCGGAGCCGGACGGTGACCGCTCCTACCCGCTGGCCCTGGCCGACGCGGCCCAGCGCACCGACAAGCCGCTGGCGGTCCTGGCCAGCCTGGGCAGCGCCATCGACTCCGAGGCGGCCAGCCAGCTGCGCCATCGGGGCATCCCGGTGCTGGAAAGCACCCGGACCGGGCTGCTCGCGCTGCGCCACCTGCTGGACCAAGCGGCCCGTCCCGGCCCGCCCGATGCCCAGGCCCAGGCCCGGCCGCACCCGGCCCGGCAGCGCCGGGCCCGCCAGCTGCTGGCCGCCGGCCAGGCCAGCGGCGCGCCGCTGCTGGCCCTGCTACGCGAGTACGGGATCGCCGTGGCGGCGGCCGAGCCGGCCAGCGACCTCGCGGCCGCGCTGGCGGCGGCAGAGGCGATCGGCTACCCCGTGGTCCTCAAGACCGACGAGCCCGCGATCGCGCACAAGTCGGATGTCGGCGGCGTACTGCTGGGCGTGGCCGGCCCGGCCGAGCTGGCCGCGGGCTACGCCGGCCTGGCCGCCCGGCTCGGCCGCCGGGTGCTGGTCAGCCAGGCCGTGCCGCCGGGCCCGGAGCTCTCGCTCGGCATCATCCGCGATCCCGGCCTGGGCCCGCTGATGGTGGTCGGCGCCGGGGGTGTCCTGGTCGAGCTGCTCGCCGACCGCGCGGTCGCGCTGCCACCCGTCGGCGAGCGGCTGGCCGCCGAGCTGCTCGCCGGCCTGCGAGTCAGCCAGCTGCTGGCCGGCGTGCGTGGCGCCCCGCCGGCCGCCCTCGGCCCGGTCGTCGCGGCCATTACCGGCCTGTCGGAGCTCGCCGGCGAGCTCGGCGACGACCTGGAGGCCCTCGACATCAACCCGCTCATCTGCGGCCCCGGCCGCGCCGTCGCGGTGGACGCGCTCGCGATCCCCCGCCGCGCCCGCCCGGCAGCCGAGACGCAGCTTGCATGATCACTACCGTTTTGGGACGCCTGGCGCCGCAAAACGGTAGTGATCACACCATCAGGAGACCCAGGAGTTGTGCGCGCGCGGCTCGCTCAGCGGCACCCCGGCGGGAGCGGCGGGCACGGCGGCGGGGCTCACGAGCGAGCTTCCGCCCGGCCCGGCCAGCACGGCCTGGTGCAGGGCGCTGCCCCCTAGCAGCCGCTTCCAGGACAGGAACCACACCGTCCAGCCATCCCCCCAGGTCCCGGCCTTCGGGCTGCCGGTGACGGTCACCGGGTCACCGGGCACGGCCAGCTGGTAGTACTCCTGCGCATGCGCGGGCGAGGTGTTGACGCAGCCGTGGCTGACGTTGGTGACGCCCTGCACACCCACCGACCAGTAGGCGTCATGCACGTAGTCACCGCTCCAGGTAAACCGCACCGACCACGGGACCTCCAGGTTGTAGCCCGGCCCCACCATGTTCACCGGGTTCCCCTTGTCGATGGTCACATAGGTCCCGTTCGGGGTGTCATCACCCGGCCGGCCGGTGCTGATCGGCCACGTCCCGTACAGGCGGCGCTTGTAATAGACGTGCATGTAGTGAGCCCGGGTACTGGCCACCACGATCAGCGACGGGCCGATCTCAAAGCTCTGGGTGAGATTGCGCGTGCCGTACACACCCGGCGCGCCCTGCACTCCGTTAAACCTGGCGTCGAAGGTCACCCGGGTGTACTGCGGCCAGTACGTGCGCGGCCGGAAGTACAGCGTCTTATCGCCGTCCCAGTACCAGGCCCCGGTCACCCGGCGAGAGGTCCGGATCTGGATGGCCCGCTCGATCGCGGCCTTATGAGTGATTGCCCGATTGAAGTTCAAGATGATCGGCATGCCCACGCCATAGCGCTGCTGGTAGCCCTCGATGGTCATCGCCACAAACGTCTTCCTGGGCTTGAGCGTGGCGAACGAGCTGGTCGCGGTCACGCTTTTCCCGCCGGCGCCGCGAGCCGCCGCGACCACGGTAAATCGCTGCCCCGTGTTCAGCGGCTGGCTGCTCTGCCAGACCGTGCCGTGCTCACTGAGCTGGCCGGCGACCGGATCGCCGCCGGTCTGCACCCGGACCGCGCGCAGCGCCCCGTTGGTGGCATGAACCATGATCCCGGCCCCGGGCCGGACGTTATGCAGGCCGTTCCCCGGCGTAATCGTCAGCCGCGGAACTGGCGCCGGCCGGCGCACCGACGCGGCCATCCCCGCCGAGCATGCCGCCAGCGCCAGCACCAGGACCGTCCCCATGGCCCCGGTCCCTAGCGCGTGGGCCCCCCGGCCCGGTCGTGCCTTGGTACTACTCACGTAGCTCCCCGCTCCCCCGTACCTGGCTGGCGAGGAGCCCGGCGACGGCCGTCTGCCGCTGCCAGCGCCGGGCTCTGCCTGCCTGCTCGCTTAAGCGCGAGACCGCCGGCCCTTCCGTCCCTGCATACCCTGGCGCTTGCGCTTGACGGCCATGGTCAGCGAGAGCATGGCCACGCAGATTGCGGCGATTGCCATGCCAGACTTCATTGAGCGCATGCTGAATTCCTTCCCCCGATTGGACTCGTGGCGCCCGAGCGTTCAATCCCGTCGCTTCGAGAACGGTAAATCTTCTCGCACGCCTGCAGATACGCCGAGCATTACCCGCTCACCAGCGGCAAACACGAGCATTCGCCGAGAGGCCGTTAATAAGCTGGCTACTTTCTGGCAAAGAAGGTAAATCGGGTCCGCGTGAGGCGCCGGGGCCAATGCGCCCGCGCGCGGGTCACGCGTCTCGCCGGCTCAGCACCATGGCCCCGGCCACGAGCAGCACGGCGATCTCGGCGGCGAGCGCCCCCAGGGCAGCCAGCGGGGACAGGGCACCAGTGGACGAGGAGCCCTGCACCAGGGCGTCGGCCGCTCGCAGTGGCAGGTACCGGATCACATCCTGGCGGGCTGCGCCCGTCAGCACCTGGACGGCCAGGCTCGGCACCATCAGCACGGCCGCCGTGGCGATCAGGCCGCCCGCGCTGCGGCGGACAATCGTGCCGCAGCCGAACCCGATGAGCGCCATGGCCACGAACAGGCCGCTGGCACCAAGCAGCCGCCGAACGGCGAGCGCGCTGAACAGCGCGGCGTGGGCCCGCGGGCCGAGAATCGCCAGCCCGATCCCGACCGCCAGGGCCGAGATGAGCAGGCCGTAGGCCCAGGCCACCGCGGCGAGGACGCCGATCTTCGCGATGAGCAGACGGACCCGCTGCGGCGTGGCGATCAGGGTCGGGGGCATCGTCCCGCCGGAGTACTCGGCAGTGATGATGAGCACCCCGCCCGCGGCGATGGCGAACTGGGCCACCGACAGCCCGAACAGGCTCGCGCCGAAGTAATCCACCCCGGTCACCGGATGCGCGGCCGAGGCGATGGACGAGCAGCGCAGGATGCCCAGCAGCACGGATATGAAAGCCGCTAGGCCGGCCGTCCACCACGCGGAGCGAGTGGTGCGCAGCTTGTGCCACTCCGAGTGCAGGACCGGGGCCAGCTGGCCGGCCGAGGCCAGCAGCCGGCTGCGCCACGACGGGGTCGGCTCGGTGATCGTCAGTGTCATGGCGCGGAGACCTTCTGTGCGGCCTGGCCGAGCTGGCCGGCGTCTTCGAGGGCTGGTGCGGTCAGGGCCAGGTAGGCCTGCTCGAGTGACGGCGTGACCTCGGTCAGCTCGGTCAGGATCGCGCCCGCCGAGGATGCGACCGCGGCGACAGCGCTGCGGTCCAGGCCCGAAATCAGGATCGTTGCCTCGGCTCCCTGTTCGACAACCGCGCCGTGTGCGGTCAGCACCCCGGCTAGCAGGCCAACCTGGTCGCTGCGGACCCTGATGGCCGGATTCAACCCGGCCATCAGCGGCAGGCGCCCGGCCGGGCAGTCGGCCAGCAGCGCCCCGCGCCTGATCACCAGCACGTGGTCCGCGATCTCGGCGATCTCGGCGATGAGATGACTGGAGATCAGGATGGTCCGGCCCTGCGCGCCGAGCTCCCGGATGAAGCCGCGCAGCCAGCTGATTCCCTCCGGATCCAGGCCGTTGCTGGGCTCGTCGAGGAGCAGTACCGGCGGGTCGCCGAGTAGCGCGGCGGCCAGGCCCAGCCGCTGGCGCATGCCGAGCGACAGCCGGCCGGCCCGGCGGCGGACGACCGACCCGATGCCGCACAGCTCCGCGACCTCGCGGGCCCGGCTGCGCGGAATCCGGTTGGAGTAGGCCAGCCACAGCAGGTGGTCCAGGGCGCGACGGCCCGGATTGGCCGATCCGCTCTCCAGCACCGCCCCCACCTCTCGCAGGGGGGTGACCCGCTCGGCATGTGTCCGTCCGTCCACCAGGGCCTGTCCGGAGCTGGGGCGATCGAGGCCGACGATCATCCGCAGGGTGGTGGATTTTCCGGCGCCGTTAGGACCGAGCAGTCCGGTCACCGATCCGGCGGGGACTACCGCGGAGATCGCGTCCACCGCGACGGTCGAGCGGTAGCGCTTGGTGAGCTTGACAAGTTCGATCACGGCTGTCCTCCGCGGGCTGGTCCATAAGTAACTTCTCTGTGCATCGTCTCACGGTATAGCGGATAGCAATATACCGCAAGGCGATATACCGGCTAGGAGACGAGAGAAGACCAGCAGGGCGTGGCCGGCAGCCCGGGGTGCGGCTGCATCGGATGCGGCTGCATGGGTGCGGCTGTATGGGGTGCGGCTGAATGAGGCGCGCTCCACGCGGTAACGCCCCGGCCGGGAGCGCTGGGCGCAGGCCAACGGCTGGCCGTGCGCATGGCATCGGTCAGCGGAGTCCGCGGCGGGCTAGAAGATGACGTAGACCTTGCGGATCTTCTCGTGGATCTGCCAGGTCCCGGCCCAGCCGCGCGGGAAGACGGCGGTGTCGCCGGGGCCGATGTCGCGGGCCTGCCCGCCGTCCGGGGTCACGGTCATCCGCCCGGCCACGATGTGCACGAACTCATGGGTCGAGAGCTTCCAGTAGGACGGCCCGGGGGTGCACTCCCAGACCCCGGCTTCCTGGTCGCCGTCCTGCCAGAGGGTCAGCCCGGCGGTCTGCATCGGCTCGCCGGTCGCCTCCTCCAGAGCACCCCAGTCCTCCAGCTCGGCGGTGACGGCCGCGGCCAGGTACGGCGTCGTGAGGTCACTCATGGCAGGGTCCTTTCGGGGGTGGCGGTCAGGAGATCGTCAGCTGGCCGGGCGCGGCCGTGGGGAACGGCAAGGCGATTGGATCGGTAGCCAGCTTGCTGTGACCCGCCGCGTCGAACCGGTCCAGTCCGAGGGCGGTCACGTCGACGACGTCAGAGGTGCCGGTGAGCGCCACGTCGGCGGCGGCGCGGGCCACGGCGGGTCCCCACATCATCCCGGCACCGCCCGCGCTCGCCACCGTCACGCCGTCGATGGGCCGCTCACCGGCCAGGGCGGGACCAATGATCGGCAGGTGATCGGGGGTGTAGTCGATCGTCGCGGCCCACATCCGGCGCAGCCCGAGGCCCGCGGTCACCGGCACGAGCTCGGCCAGCCGCTGGCGCATCAGCGCCAGGTAGGGCTCGTCCACGGCCGCCGCCGGGCCGGGCGGCTCGTCGGGATTGCTCATCCCGAACAGCAGGCCACCCTCCTCCGGCCGCCAGTACAGCCCGGCGGTCAGGTCGAACACCATCGGCACCCGGGCCGGGTCGAGGTTGGGATGCGGCTCGGTCACCGCTACCTGGTGCCGGACCCCGCCCACCGGGACGACGACTCCGGCCAGCCCGGCCACCCGGGCCAGCTCCGGGCCTCCGGTGAGCACCACCAGCGGCGCGCGGACCAGGCCGGCCGAGGTCTGAACCCCCGTTACCTGGCGGGACTGGGTCTGCAGGCCGGTGAAGCTGACGTGCTCGCGGATCTGCACGCCGCTGGTGGCCAGGGCCACGGCGTAGGCGGTCACGTTGCGGGGCGGGGTCAGGTACCCGTCTTCGGCGCAGTAGGTACCGCCGAGCGTGCGGCCCGGGGCCAGCGTCGGGTTGAGGGTGTCAAGCTGGGCCGGCTCCAGCCAGCGAACCGGCAGGCCCAGCGCGGTCTGCATGGCCATGCGCTCGCGCGCGGCGCTGACGTCGGCGGGGGTGAAGCAGGGCAGCACGTAGCCCTGCGGGGTGAACCCGGAATCGATGCCCAGCTCGACTGGCTGGCGCAGGTAGAAGCGGCGTGACCACTCGCCGAGCTGCACCGCCCACGGGGTGCCGCCCTGGGTCCGGACCACGCCGGCGGCCCGGCTGCTCGCGCCCTGCCCGAGGGTCCGCTTCTCGATCAGCAGCACCCGGTCCAGGCCGCTGCGGCGCAGGAAGTAGGCGCACCAGGCGCCGACTGTCCCGCCCCCGACGACGACAGCGTCGGCGTCGCCGGGGACGGGAGCCCTGGCACTGGCCGGCTCGCTAGCTGCAGGCATTGGCACGAGGACGATGCTGACATAAACTGAACGTTCAGTCAAGGATTGGCCACCCTTTCAGTGGCGGGAGCCAGTCCCGCGGGCGCGAGCACAGCGAGCACAGATCGAGGGCGCGATGTACGGCTTGTCAGACGAGGACCTGCAGATTCAGGCACGCGCCGCGACGTTTGCCGACGAGCTGATCCCGCTGGAGGTCACGGCGGAGCTGGCGGACGGCGAGCTGCCGAAGGAGGTCACGGCCGGGCACGCCGCCCGGGCCAGGGAACTGGGCCTGTGCGCGACCAATATGCCACGCGACCTGGGCGGCCGGGGATACAGCACGCTGCAGCAGGTCCTGGTCCAGGAGCAGGTCGGCGGGGTGACCAACGCCCTGGCCTGGGTGGCCTCGACGCCCCCGTCGTGGCTGCCGGCCGTGGCCACCGAATACCAGCTGCAGAAGTTCGTGCTGCCCACGATCCGGGGCGACCGCGAGGAGTGCTACGCCATCACCGAGGAGGGCGCCGGCTCCGACGTCGACGGGATCGTCGCGACGGCCCGGCGAGCCGGCGACGACTACCTGCTGACCGGCGAGAAGTGGCACGTCACGTCCTACAACAGCGCGGACTACGCGTTCTTCCAGGCCAAGCTGGCCGACGGCGAGCACGCGGGCGAGCACGCCATGTTCCTGGTCGACCTGCCCAGCCCGGGCGTCACGGTGGTGCGCACGCCGGCCTACTCCCACACGATCAGCCACCAGCACCCGATCGTGGCCTTCGACGATGTCCGCGTGCCCGCGACTCACCTAGTCGGCGCCGAGGGCGACGGGATGAGCTTTGCCTACGAGTGGTTCCGGTTCGAGCGCCTGATGGTGGCCGCGCGCTGCCTGGGCGCGGCGGCCCGGCTGACCGGGGAGATGACCGAGTTCGCGGCCGGGCGGCAGGTGCAGGGCCGGCCGATCTCGGTGCTCGGGGCGATCCAGGGCATGCTCGCCGACAGCCTGACCGAGCTGTTCGCAGCGCGCTCGCTGGTCTACGAGACGGCCCGCGGCATCGACGCCGGCGCGGACGTCAAGGTGGCGCACGCGCAGTGCTCGATGGCCAAGCTGTACGCGTCGGAGATGGCCGGGCGGGTGGCCGACCGCGCGGTCCAGGTGTTCGGCGGCCGGGGCTACATGCGCGAGAACGTGGCCGAGCGGTTCTTCCGCGAGCTGCGGGTCGAGCGGATCTGGGAGGGCACGAGCGAGGTCCAGCGAGCCATCATCGCCGACCAGATGGTCAAGCGCGGCCCCGGCGCCCTCGTGTAATCCGCCCGCCCCGCGAGCTTGATCAGGCGGGGAGATTGGCCTCGATGGCCGAGATGACCTCGGGGGCGTCGGGCTCGGTGCGGGGGCGGAACCGGGCTATGGCCTTGCCGTCCGGGCTGACCAGGAACTTCTCGAAGTTCCACTGGATGTCGCCGGCCTCGCCCGCGTCGTCGGCCAGGGCCGTGAGCTCGGTGTAGACGGGGTGCCGGCCGGGCCCGTTGACGTCGATCTTCTCGAACATCGGGAAGCTGACCCCGTAGGTGGCCGAGCAGAACTCGGCGATCTCCTCCGCGCTGCCCGGCTCCTGCCCGCCGAACTGGTTACACGGGAACCCGACCACGGCGAAGCCGCGGTCGGCGAACTGCTCGTGCAGCCGCTCCAGGCCGGCGTACTGCGGCGTCAGCCCGCACTTGGAGGCCACGTTGACGACCAGCAGCGTCTTGCCCGCCAGGTCGCCCAGCGATGCGGGCTGGCCGTCCAGTGTCTTCAGGGGGATGTCATACAGGGTCAACGTTCAAGCTCCTCTGGCCTGGGCGGCAAAATGACGTACCAGACCTGTCAACGTCGCGTATGCCGCAGGAATGCCCGCTGGCCCGACCGGGCAGCCTAGCTGGCCACGGCGGCCGAGGTGCCGTGATTCCAGACCGGCTCACCCTGGTAGCCGCGGCCGATCATCGTGACGAACTGGTAGACCGCGTCCTCGTCCGGCGCCAGCGGGCCCGGCCGGGCGTGCGGCGACGAGAGCCCGCGCTGCACGGACTCACAGGCCTGCCAGTCCTGCCGGTTGGTGATGTCCCAGAAGTCGACGGCGTAGCCGGGATCGAAGTCCGGGCGGGCCAGCGCCTCGGGCGCGAAGGCCCAGACGCACTCGATCATCGTCCGGTCCGCCGCCAGCGGCACCAGCCGGTGTGTCATCACGTAGTCGGGGTGCAGGCTCAGCAGCACGTTGGGAAAGACATTGACATAGATAACGGTCCGCAGGCCCCGGTCATCCAGGCCGCGCAGGGCGGTTCCGTGGCTGGTCCCGTCGAGCGACATGGTGTCCATGCCGTCCCGCAGGTCCATCCAGCCCCCGACCCAGGCCCCTTCCGCCTGATAGTTCTCGCCGCTCTTGGGCGGGCTGACCCGGCACAGCTCCGGATGGATCACCGGGCAGTGGTAGCACTCGTGGTAGTTCTCGGTCAGGATCTTCCAGTTCGCCGCGGCGTCATAGCGATGCCGTCCGGCGATGGCCAGCCGCTCCGGCTCGTACGGCGCGATGACCGGCTCCAGCTCGGCCAGCGCGCTGGCCAGCGTCGGCGCCGCGCCGGCTGACCCGTCGACGAAGATCAGCCCGTGCCACTCGGCGACCGGCAGCTCGGCCAGGCCCCAGGCGGACCGCTCGAACCCCTCGGCGCGCTTGAACCCGGAGGCGAAGCGCAGGCCACCGTCGAGCCCGTAGGTCCACGAGTGATACGGGCAGATGATCGTGTTGCGCTGCGCGGTGTCGCCCACGCCCAGCAGCTCGTGCCCGCGATGACGGCAGCTGTTGCCGAAGGCGTGCAGCGTCCCGTCCTCGTCGCGGGTCAGCAGCACGCTCCCGGCGCCGGCCGGCTCGGCCCGCTGGTCCCCCGGCTGGGCGACCTGCGCGGAAAACCCGACGCAGGTCCAGCCGCCGCCGAAGAAGTTCTGCTGCTCCCAGGCGAACACCGCGGGGTCGACGTAGGCCGCCCTGGGCAGCATCGTGCTCTGCCCGAAGGGACGGAGCGCCGCCGCCAGTCCGGCGGAATCGATCGGAGCAGCCGAATAGCGCGTTTGACTGACCATACAGTCAAGGGTAAATCCCGCGCCGCGCCTTGTCTAGCGGGACTGCCTAGCGGGACTGCCTAGCGGGACTGCCTAGCGGCACCCGGGCCGGGATGTGGCCCGATACGGGCGCGATATCGGGGCTTCGCGGTAACTTGGCGGCCAGCATCAGTTATACCCGGCTCTCCCCGGTTGGACCGGCTCCTGCGGCTGGACCGGCTCCTGCGGCGGAGCGTCGCAGCGGCGGGATACACAACAGCGGGACCCTCGGAGGCGGGATACACGTGAGGCGGGATACCGGTATGGCGGGCACACGTGCGGCGGACCACCCGAAGGACAGCCGTCGTCGCTTGCGTGGCCATGCCCGGCCGGCGCATCCCCCGTTCACCGATTTCCCGGTGGCCGGCTACGTATTCGTGGCCGGGTTCGACCTCGCCTCTGCCCTCGGCGGTACTCAGCGCCGCTGGCCGGAGCAGTTATGGCACGCCGGCACGTTCGTGCTCGCCGGCGGGCTGGTCATCTGCCTGATCACGATGGGGACGGGCTTCGCGGACCTGGTGCGGTTCGCGCCCCGCTCCGGCCGGGCCATGCGCACGGCGGCGGCGCACGTGTGCGCCATGGCCGCGGTCTTCATGATCGGGGCGGGCGACCTGGCCTGGCAGCTGAGCGACTACGGCTCGGCGGCCACGGCCCCGCCCGGCGTGGTCGCGCTGTCGGTGGCCGCCGCCATCATTGTCTGCACGGGCGCCTTCCTCGGCGGGAGGCTGGTGTTTTCCCATGGAGTGGGAGTGGCGGCCGAGGCGCTCGCACCGGGACCGGGACCGGGACGGCCGGCTGCCGACGACCAGGAGTAGGCCACCCGCAGACAAGCCGGGCCCGGCGGCGCCCGGCCGCCGCGGCGCGGACAAGTCGGGCCGGCGGTGCCCCGGCCGCCGCAGCCGGGTAGCCTCCCTCACCGTCGGCTGACACCGGGGTTAGCGGACGGTGAGCGGGGGTCAGCTGGATGGGACGGGAGCGACGCGAGCAAGACCTGTCCGCGCCGCCGGGCCGCCCCCCGAAGGTCGCCCTGTCGCGCCGGGTCCGCGCCCTGCTCGTCTTCGTGTGCGTCCTGGTGATGGTGGACACGGTCTTCTTCACCGCGCTGACCCCCCTGCTGCCGCACTACGTGCACGCCGCAGGCCTGTCGAAGGCGGGGGCGGGCCTGCTGGTAGCCAGCTATCCGCTCGGCACGCTGCTGGGCGCGCTGCCCGGCGGCGTGCTGACCTCGCGGCTGGGCTGCCGGGTGGTCGTCGTGGCCGGGCTGACGCTGATGAGCGCCTCCACGCTGGTCTTCGGCTGGGCTACGGCCGAGGGCGTCCTGGACGCCGCGCGGTTCATCCAGGGCATCGGCGGGGCGTGCACCTGGGCGGCGGGCCTGTCCTGGCTGGCCACGGTGGCCCCGCCGGAGCGACGCGGCGAGATGCTGGGCACGGCGCTCGGCGCCGCAGTCGGCGGGGCGCTGCTCGGGCCGGTCATCGGCGCGGTGGCCAGCCGGACCGGTACCGGGCCGGCCTTCTCCGCGGCGGCCGTGGCCGGCGCGATCCTGATCGCGGCGGCCTTCGCGGTGCCACGGCCGCATGGCGCGCAGGCCCAGGGCCTGCGCGCGGCACTCCCCGCGCTGCGGAACCGGGAGGTCGCCGGGGGAATGTGGCTCACGATGCTGCCGGGCCTGGCCTTCGGGGTCCTGGACGTGCTGGCCCCGCTGCGCCTGGGGGCCCTCGGCGCCAGCGCTGCGGTGATCGGCGGGACCTTCCTGGCCTCGGCCGCGGTCGAGGGCGGCCTGTCGCCGCTGGCTGGCCGGCTGTCTGACCGGCGCGGCGCGCTCGTCCCGGTGCAGCTGTCGCTGGTGGCCACGGTGGTCGTCAGCCTGCTGGCCCCGACGGTCGCCTCCCTGGCGTGGCTCGTCGTCATCCTGGTGGTCGGCATGCCGACGTTTGGCACGCTGTTCGCCCCCGCGGCCGCGATGCTCAGCGGCGGCGCGCACCGCCTGGGGCTGAACCAGGGCCTGGCCTTCGGCCTGGGCAACCTGGCCTGGGCCAGCGGCCAGGCCCTGGCCGCGACCGCGAGCGGGGCGATTGCCCAGGCCACCTCCGACCTCGTCCCGTACGCGCTGCTCGCCGCCATCTGCCTGGCCACGCTGATCGCTATCCGGCCGGGCGGCCGCCGCCTCGTCCTGCGGATCGCCGGCCGCATCCGGCCCGCCGGCCGCGACCAGGCGAGCCCTTAGCTGTCCCGGCCGGCCAGCTCCCTCAGCTCCGCGCGGGCCAGTCCGGGGGCGTGTTCGGTGAGCAACCGAGCGGCGCGGATGCGCGCCAGCAGGAAGCCGCGGATCCCGTGCCGCAGCCGGCACCAGGCCAGCAGAGACCAGCCGTTCGGTCCGGACAGCAGGCCGAGCGGCTCGACGTCCCGCTCGGTGAGCGCCCCCTGGCCGTCGGCGTACACCAGGTGCAGGACCCGCTGCTGCTCGATGGCGGCCGCGACCAGCCGGCCGGCCCTGCCCGCTGGCTGGCCGCTGCGGTGCGCCCGCGCCTCCAGCAGCTCCTCCCGCTGCCGCACGTCGGCCGGCAGCGTGGCCAGGATCTTGAGTGACGCCGAGCGGCCGGCCTCGGCGAAGGGCGACCCGGCCGCCGCTCGCAATGCGCTAATGACGGCCAGCGCCTCGGCCGGAGTCAGGGATAACGGCGGCTGGGTGTCGTCACGGTCCAGGGCCCAGCCACTTTCCAGGGCCCAGCCACCGTCCCGGCCGGCCTGCGAGCTGATCGGCAGCCCCGACTG
This sequence comes from Streptosporangiaceae bacterium, assembly GCA_036510065.1. Taxonomy (GTDB): domain Bacteria; phylum Actinomycetota; class Actinomycetes; order Streptosporangiales; family Streptosporangiaceae; genus DASUBV01. Next base: position 77,390 of record DATCEO010000198.1, read on the forward strand.
CCGGAGCGTCTCCAGGTCCCGCTCCACGGTGCGGACGCTGATCCCGAAGCGGTCGGCCAGCCAGGCCGCGCTGCGGGGACCCGGAGCGGCCGCCCGCAGTTCCCTGGCCAGCGCGCGGAGCCGATCACTGCGATCCACCCCATAAGTGTCACGCCTGCAGACGACAGTGCAAACCCGGCCATGGCAGCGGAAGCCAAAAAGAGCGGCATCCGCCCGGACCCGTGGTCCGAGGCGGATACCGCTCTCGTGGTGGAGGTGGCGGGAATCGAACCCGCGTCCTTCAGTACATCACCAGGGCTTCTCCGGGCGCAGCCCGCTGTGCTTTTCTCGGCCCCGGCAGTCACGCAGGCAAGCTGCCGACGGGCTCAGTCGCTGTTTGGTGTCCCGCCTAGCCCCGCGACCGGGCTAGACGGTAGATCCTCCTAGCTGATGCCAGACACCGGGCCGGAGGAGCTCCCGGGCTGACAGCTCCTACCCTCTGCTAGCGGTTATTAGGCCGCGAGCGAAAGGGCGGAGCGACTGCGCTGTGAATTGGCAGTTATTGGTTTGCGACATCTGGATTTACGAGGTAGGCATCGCAACCCTCGGCCCGCTTCCCCTGGATCAACTACCGAAGTCGAAGCCTGTCACCCCCTGTTGAGTTGTACAGAGCATGTTACCGGATGCGCTCCAGAGGGTCCAACGGCGCAGGCGGCGCGATTATGCCCGGCGCCCGCGTGCCCGGCGGCCCGACGTCAGGCGCTCACTCGATGCCGGACCCTATGCCGCAAACAGAGATATAACGCCGCCCGGAGTGCAGAACGCCCGGCGGGTCATCCGCAGAGCGCGGACCCCACCGGGCATCCAACAGAGGTGATGAGGCCCCCGTGGGCGCTGGCGGTGGCCTCAGATGCGCCCACGGGGTCGACCGGCAGGGTCGGAGCCGGCCCAGCCCGGGCCTCCCCCGAGATGAGGCCCGGCTTCTCACCACGACTGGGCCGCAACCCCCCAAGCGGCACCCCAGTCACTAAGAAGGACGTCGCTATGCGGTCAGAAGGTTGCTCGCCGTTGTCAAAAAGCAGGTAACCGGCGAGTCATGCTCAGCCTTGGATGTCTCGCAGGAACTGGCCGGCCAGCGGAGCAGCTGAGACATTGGTGGACTTGGCGAACTCAACGACCGCGAACGCGATGTTCCCCTGATAGCCGACAAACCAGGTGGATCGCAGGCCGCCCGGTCCGGACCCGAGGGCGGAGTTTCCGACCTGCCCGAAGACCCGGCCGCCGGGAACGTTAGCCGCTGCTCCCGCGCCCCTGGTCACGGTAGCGCGCATGAGGGCGCGCAGGGACGTGACGATCCGGGCACTGAACGGCTTGGTCGGCGCCGAGCTCGGATCGGACGGCCCGGTCACCAGGGCGGGTGCATGCCAGGTCCCGGACCGCACCAGCCCGGCGGCCAGGGCCATATCCAGCGGGCTGACCTGGACCTGGCCGGCGCCGATGGAGGTGGCAGCGACCTGCCCGTATCCCACCGGGCTCCCGATGGTGCCGGCGTAGCTGGCCACCTTGAGCTGCCAGCTGGCGCCGATGCCGAAGCCTCTGGCGGCGACCGACAGGTCCTTGGCGTTCAGTTGCTCGGAGAGCCCGGCGAACGCCGTCCCGCACGCGTGGGCGAAGTCTACGGAGAACGGCGGCGCGGAGCCGAGGCCGAGTTCGGCTGGCTGGTTCGAGAAGCGGCGGCCGCCGATGCTGTTCTCCGCCTTGCAGGGGACGGGGCTGCTGGTGTTGAAGCCGCTTTGCAGCAGCGCCGCGGTCGAGACGATCGTGAAGGCCTGGCCCGGCGCGTAACGCCCCGCCAGCGGGCTGACCGCGGGCATGCCGCGAACCGCGTGCTCGGCAACCGCGAGGATCCGGCCGGTACCGGGCTGGATGGCCACGATGGCCGCAGAGCCGGGCACCCCGGCCAGCGCGTTATCGGCGGCGGACTGCACGCGCTGGTCGATCGTCGTCCGCACCGGCAGCCCCGGGCTTCCGCCCCAGTGCTGGAGCACCGCGACCCGGTGGCCGCCCGCGTCCTGCAAGACCACCTCGGTGGTGGGGGACCCGGTCAGCCCGCGCTGGTAGGCCGCCTCCAGGCCGGACAGTCCGACGGTGTCGCCCGGCCGGTACGGCACGCCTTGCTGACGCAGCACGAGCGCGGTCTCCGTGCCGACCGACCCGGCGACCGCCGGTGCGATGTTGCTAAACAGGCGCTCGGTCCGCCGCACCACGACCAGCCCGGGCACCCGGCTGAGCCTGCGGTGCATCCGGGCGTAGGCCGCCGGCGGCAGCCTGACCAGGCCCAGGAAGCCCTTGGACGGCGCCGCGATGATCTGGCCGTAGACCTGGTTGGCGTCCAGTCCGGTGACATGGCTCAGTGCGTCGGCCGTCCTCAGCGGGTCCGCGAGGCTGTCGGGCCGGACGCCGAGCACATAGACGGGCGCGGGGATGGCCAGCGGGGTCCCGGCCGAGTCGAGGATCTGGGCGCGCCGGGGCATGGTCGTCAGGACGGCCAGCCGGTCGCCCGGCCGCAGGCCCGGCGCGATCACCGACGGGTCCCAGAGCACCTTCCAGCCCGCGCTCGTCCGCCGCATGTAGAAACTGCCGCGGTAGGTCCAGCGCAGGCCGCCGCTGCCCAGGTCCACGGAGGCGTGAAAGGCCACGGTGGCGGCGGACCCGTGCTGGGCAATCCGGCCCATCTGCATCACCAGGTCGGCCGCGTCCAGCTGGCGGTAGGCCCCGGCCAGGGCATCGGCCACCGCGGCGGGCGGACCGGTCGTCATTGCGGCCGCCGTCTTGTACTGCCCGTTCTCCCACGCCAGCAAGAACGACTGGACGGCCGGCTCGGCCGATGAGCCGCCCCCGCGGATCAGGCCGAAGCCCAGGATGCCCGTGACCGCCACCACGGCAGCGATCTTGCCGAGCATGGCTCGCGGCAGTCCTGCCACCTTGCTTCCCCCGACTGGTTGAGCCCCGTCCCCGGCCCCCCTGGCCCGGGTTCCTCGCGCCGGCGGCCCGGGCCGCGGGGGCCCAGGCCTCGGAGCGCGAGAGGCGGCGGCATGTGCACCGCGACTACGCGTGTGCTGCACCATCCGCCACTTCGCTATCTCCGGCGCCGCAAAGCACGGTCAACCTCCCTGGCGGCGTCCCGCTCGGCCAGGGCATGACGCTTGTCGTAGGTGCGCTTGCCCCGTGCCAGCGCCAGTTCGACCTTGGCCCGCCCATCCTTGAAGTACAGCGAGAGCGGAATAAGCGTCAAGCCCCGTTCCCTCGTCGAGTCCGCCAGTCGATCGATCTCCTTGCGGTGCAGCAGCAGCTTACGGGTCCGCCGCGGCTCGTGGTTGGTCCAGGTGCCCTGCGTGTACTGCGGGATGTGGACCCCGTGCAGCCACATCTCACCGTCGGTCACCTGGCCGAACCCGTCGGTCAGCGAGGCCCGGCCCGCCCGCAGCGACTTCACCTCGGTGCCCGTCAGCACGAGCCCGGCCTCGACCACGTCGTCGATGTGATAGTCGTGGCGGGCACGCCGGTTCCTGGCCACGACTTTCGTACCCTGTTCTGCTGCCATCAGTTCGTCACACGCGCAGGTAGCGCCTGAGGGTGAGGAACGACGTGGTCCCGCACAGCACCAGGCCGATGATCATCGCGAGGATGACCACCTCGACAAGGTCGGTGGTATTGAGCTGCACGTTGAACGGGAAGTACTGCTGCAGGCCGTCCAGCAGGAGCGATTTCACGACGATCAGCAGGGCGGTGGCCACCAGCCAGCCGACCAGGCCCGCGAGCACTCCCTCCATGAGGAAGGGCAGCTGCACGTAGAAGTTGGAGGCGCCGACCAGCCGCATGATGCTGGTCTCCCGGCGGCGGTTGAAGGCCGACAGCCTGATCGTGTTGGCCACCAGCAAGATCGCGGCGATGATCAGGATGATCGCGATGATGACCACCGCATTCCGCGCGCCGTCCAGCAGCTTGTAGAACTTGTCCAGCACCGAGGAGTTCTGTACCACCTGATCGACGCCGGGAGCACCATCCACCACCGCGGCGACCTGGGTGGCATCGGCCTGGGCGTTCCTGAGCTTGACCTCGAAGGAGCTCGGGATCTGGCTGGGCAGCGTGTCCCTGATCAGCGAGGGGTTGTTCGCGAATTCCTGCCGGAACTGCCGGTAAGCCTGGGCCTCGGACACGAAGGACACGCGGGAGACCTGGGGATCGGACTGCAGCGTCTGCCGGACCGAGGTGATCTCCGAGGCCGTGACGGGGCCGTTGCGAGAGCACTGAGTGCTGGCGCTCCCGCTGGTGCACAGGTAAACCGAGAGCTGGACCTTGCCCTGCCAGTACGTCCGGGTGTTGTTGACCTGCTTGACGAACAGCAGCCCGGTGCCCAGCAGCGACAGGCTGATCGCGACGACCACCACGAGCGCGATGGTCATGGTCAGGTTCCGCCGCAGGCCGATCCATACCTCATGGAGCACAAATTGCGCGCGCATGTAGTAATTCCCTCGGTAACTCGCCGACAGGCCGGTTAGTAGGCCTGGCCGTAGACTCCGCGCGACTGATCACGCACCACCTTGCCGTACTCCAGCTCGATGACGCGCTTGCGCATGGAGTCCACGATCGCCGCATCGTGGGTGGCCATGACGACCGTGGTTCCGGTCCGGTTGATCCGGTCGAGGACCTTCATGATGCCGATCGAGGTCGCGGGGTCAATGTTGCCCGTCGGCTCGTCCGCGAGCAGGATCATCGGTCGATTGACGAACGCGCGGGCCATCGCGACCCGCTGCTGCTCGCCACCGGATAGTTCGTCGGGCATCCGGTCCCGCTTGCCCTCCAGGCCGACCAGGTCGATCACCTCTGGCACGACCTTGCGGATAAAGCGCCGCGGCTTGCCGATCACCTCAAGCGCGAACGCGATGTTCTGGTAGACGTTCTTGCTCGGCAGCAGCCGGAAGTCCTGGAACACACAGCCGATCCGGCGGCGCAGGTGCGGCACCTTCCAGTTCGTCAGCCGGGCCAGGTCCTTGCCCGCTACGTGGATCCGGCCCTCGGTCGGGCGCTCTTCCTTCAGCACCAGCCGGAGGAACGTCGACTTGCCCGATCCAGACGGCCCGACCAGAAAGACAAACTCACCCTTCTCGACGTCAAGGGTGACGTTCTCCAGAGCCGGGCGGCTCTGGTTCTGGTACGTCTTAGTGACGTTATCGAAGTGGATCACTGGCCCATCACACTACGGTCGGGGAGTTCCTGGCGGCTTGGCCCAGGAAGCTGGGGGTATCAACAGGTGCCCTGGGTTGGCCTCGGGCCAGTCTAGGGGGGAAACTGGGTTGGAACGTCCAACATCGTCGAAGTGACCGGGTAGGCGCCGGCCCCGGAGGAAGCTAGATGAGCTGCGAGCATCTGATCTGCGCCCAGTGCGCCGGGCCCGTCGCGGAGGGCAGGTGCCCGGTCTGTCGCCTGTCCCGTCAGCATGTCCACGAGTCGGGTCACGGGCCGGGCCTGCCGCTGCTCCTGGCGGCCGTGCTGGTGCTTGCGCTACTCGGCCTGGCCGCGATGCACCTAGCGCACTAAGGGCCCGCTGGACTAAGACCAGCTGGACTGAAGACCGGCGGGGCGACCGGCCTGTTAGGTAGGGGCCCGCCTGGCTGGATGCGTGTCTGGCTAGAGGCCCTGCTGGCGCAGCCAGCGGATCTCGGCCTCGATGAAGCCGTCGATCTCACCGTCCATCACGGCGGCGGTGTTGCCGGTCTCGTAGCCGGTGCGCAGGTCCTTGATGTTCTGGTAGGGGTGCAGGACGTAGTTGCGGATCTGGGTGCCCCAGCTCCGGCCCCCGTCGCCGCGCAGCTCGTTCAGCTTGGCCGCCTGCTCCCCGCGCTTGCGCTCGAGCAGCTTGGCCTGCAGCACCGCCATCGCGCTGGCCCGGTTCTGGATCTGGCTGCGCTCGTTCTGGCAGGACACGACGATCCCGGTCGGCAGGTGGGTGATCCGGACGGCGGAGTCGGTGGTGTTGACGCCCTGGCCGCCCGGCCCGCTCGACCGGAACACGTCGATCCGCATCTCGTCCTCGGGGACCTCGATGTGATCGGCCTGCTGGACGACGGGCAGGATGTCCACCCCGGCGAACGAGGTCTGCCGCCTGCCCTGGTTGTCGTACTTGGAGATGCGGACCATCCGGTGCGTGCCGTGCTCCCCGCGCAGCGTCCCGTACGAGTACGGCGCCTTGATCGCGAACGTGGTGGACTTGATCCCGGCTTCCTCGGCGTAGGAGGTGTCATAGACCTCCGACGGGTAGCCGTGCCGCTCCGCCCAGCGCAGGTAGATCCGGCGCAGGCCCTCGGCCCAGTCGGCCGCGTCGGCGCCCCCGGCCTGCGCGGTGATGGAGATCAGCGCCTCCCGGGAGTCGTACTCCCCCGACAGCAGGGTCCGGATTTCTAGCTGGTCGACCTCGCTGCGAGCCCCGGCCAGCTCGCGCAGGGCCTCCTCGCGGGTCGGCTCGTCGTGCTCGCTTTCGGCCAGCTCGAACATGATCGAGACGTCGTCCAGCCGGCGCCGCAGCCCTTCCAGCCGGGCCAGCTCGCCGTCCAGGTAGGACAGCCGCCTCGTGACCGCCTGAGCCTGCTCCTGATCTGACCAGAGCTCGGGGTCAGCCGACCGCTCCCGCAGCCCGTCAGCTTCCTTGCGCATCGCGTCCGGGTTGAGGACGGCCTCCACACTGGCGAGCTTCGACACTAGTTCCGAGATCTCGCCCGCAGCGTCGGTAGCCATACCAGAAGCCTACGCGAGGCCGACTACCTGCCAGTATCAGGACACACCAGTTGGTGCGCTGTGCAGGTGATTGGTGCAGTTGGTCCTTGCAGCCGGCTCGTGCAGATGACCTGTGCATATTCGCAGGTCACTCAGGCGGGCAGGCCACCGGTGGCGGCCAGCGTCCGGATCGCGCGGACCGCCACCAACAGCGTCGCGACGTTGAAGGAGTTGCTCTCCCAGATCTCGGTGAGCGTCTGGCCCGCCCGGCGCACCGCGAAATCGTTGCGCTGCTCCCAGGCGGCCAGCCGCTGCGCGGGCGTGCCGGGCTCGGTCACGGTCAGCACGTCCCGGGCCAGCGCGGCATGGGCGGCATACAGGTCGTCCCGGATCGCGCCGCGGGCCATCGTGTTCCACCGGTCATCACGCGGCAGCGCGGTGACCATGTCCCGCAGCCGGGCGATCTGCAGCCGGTCGGCCAGGTCGAAGTAGACCGCCGCGGTCTCCTCCGCCGCCAGGCCCGTGCCGCGGGCAATGTCCACGACGTCGAACGCGGAGTAGGCGGGCACCATCGCGGCCAGCCGGTCGGCCAGCCGGGGCGGCACCCCGCGGCCCACGTACAGCTCGCGGCGGTCGGCGAAGCCGGCCAGGTCCCGGCCCGACAGCAGGCCGGGCAGCCGGGCACCGACCGCCAGCACGCCGTCGGCGAAGAAGTCGATGGTCTGGGCGATGTCGAAGGGCTGCCGGCGGGAGTGCAGCAGCCACCGGGCCGCGCGCTCGGACAGCTTGCGGCCTTCCAGCAGGGCCGCGATCTGGACCGAGGTCTCCACCTGGCCGTCCAGGGCCTCCAGTTCCGCCCAGAACCCGGCCAGGTCGAAGACCTCCCTGACCACCAGCCACGCGGCCGTGATCTCGGAGACCGACGCCCCGGTCTCCTCGTTCAGCCGGAACGTGAAGGTGGTCCCCGACCGGTCCACCATGTCGTTGACCACGGCGGTGGTGATGATCTCCCGGTGCAGCCGGTGGTCGCCCATCCGGTCGGCATAGCGTTCCCGCAGCGGGGTGGGGAAGTACTCGACCAGGACCTGGTGCAGGTAGGGATCATCGGGCAGCCCGCTGGCCAGGACCTCCTGGGTCGCCGCGATCTTGGTATGCGCGAGCAGGACGGCGAATTCCGGCACGGTGAGCCCGGTGCCGGCCGACCGGCGCTCGGCGATCTCGGTCGCCCCGGGCAGCACGTCGAGCCGGCGCCGGATCCGGCGATCCCGCTCCAGCTTGCGGATGTAGCGGGCATGCACGTGCAGCATCGAGGCGTTCTGGGCCCGGGCGGCGGCCAGGGCCCGGTTCTGCTGGTAGTTGTGCCGCAGGACCAGGACCCCGACCTCGTCGGTCATCTCGGGCAGCAGCGCGTTCCGCTCGGCCCGGGTCAGCGCGCCGTCGCGGACCTCCTGGTCGAGCAGGATCTTGATGTTGACCTCGTGGTCGGACGTGTCCACGCCGGCGGAGTTGTCGATGAAGTCGGTATTCACCAGGCCCCCGCCCAGCGCGTACTCGATCCGCGCCTCCTGGGTCAGCCCGAGGTTGCCGCCCTCGCCGATCACCTTGGCGCGCAGCTCCCCGGCGTCGATCCGGACCGCGTCATTGGACCGGTCCCCGACATCGATGTTGGACTGCGCGGCGGCCTTGACGTAGGTGCCGATGCCGCCGTTCCAGAGGAGATCGACCGGCGCCGCGAGGATGGCCGAGATGAGCTGGTCGGGCGAGAGCGCGGCGACCCCCTCGGCCAGCC
>DATCEO010000199.1:0-5056 GCA_036510065.1 Streptosporangiaceae bacterium
GACTGACCTAGCCGAGCTCATCGTGCAACTCGGCCATGACAGGCCCTCCCACATTCTGGTGCCGGCGATCCACCGCAACCGTGCGGAGATCCGCGAGATCTTCCTCAGGGAAATGGGCGACGCCGACCCGGGCCTCAGCGACGATCCAGCCGCGCTCGCCGAGGCCTCGCGCGCCCATCTGCGGCGGCTGTTCCTGTCCGCCCGAGTCGGGATCAGCGGCGCCAACTTTGCCGTCGCCGATACTGGCGCGCTGGGCGTGGTGGAATCCGAGGGCAATGGCCGCATGTGCCTGACGCTGCCAGAAACACTGATCACCGTGATGGGGATCGAGAAGGTGGTGCCGTCTTGGCGCGACCTGGGGGTGTTCATGCAATTGCTGCCGCGTTCGTCCACCGGCGAGCGGATGAACCCCTACACCTCGATCTGGACCGGGGTGACGCCGGGCGACGGCCCGCAGCAGTTCCACCTCGTGCTGCTCGACAACGGGAGAACCGCTGCGCTTGCCGACGAGACCGGCCGGCAGGCTTTGCACTGCATCCGCTGCTCGGCATGCCTGAACGTGTGCCCGGTTTACGAGCGGGCCGGCGGTCATGCCTATGGCTCGGTTTACCCGGGCCCGATCGGCGCCATCCTGTCGCCGCAGCTGACCGGCATCAAGGACAACGCGTCGCTGCCGTACGCGTCATCGTTGTGCGGCGCCTGCTACGACGTGTGCCCGGTGAAGATCGACATCCCCTCGGTGCTGGTCCATCTGCGCGCGCGTCACGTGGAGACAGCGCGAGATGACCGTCGGCTATCTCGCGGCGAGGCGGTCACCATGGCCGCGGCGTCGTGGGTGATGGCCAGTCAAGGACGCTTCACGGCGGCGCAGCGTGCAGCAAAGCTCGGCCGCGCGCTGGGCCGCCGCGGCCGGATCCGCAGGCTGCCGCCGCCGTTCTCCGGCTGGACCTCGGCACGTGACATGCCGGTGCCCGCGGCCATGACGTTCCGTGAGTGGTGGCGGCACGAGCACCGCAGCGAGCCCCCGCACGAGGACGGAGCGCGCGGGTGAGCGCGCGTGACGAGGTGCTGGCGCGGATCCGCACCGCGATCGGCTCCGCACCCGGGGAAGGCGGTGAGGAAGACGCATCCACCCGGGCCGGCGAGGTGCCCCATGGCTACAGGCTCCGGCGCGACGCCGACGCGGGTGAGCTACTCGACCTGCTCGCGGACCGGCTAACCGGCTACAAGGCGACCGTGCGGCGCACCACACCTGGCCAGCTCGCAGCCGCGATCGGCGAGGCCCTGACGCAGCGCGGGGCGCGGCGCGTGGTCGTGCCGCCCGGCCTGGAGCTACCCACGCTGCCCATCGGGGTGGAGGCCGTCGCTGACGCCCAGTTCACCCCAGCCGAACTGGACACCTTCGACGGCACTATCACCGCAGTGGCGGTGGCCATCGCGGAAACCGGGACCATCATCCTTGACGGCTCGCCAGATCAGGGCAGGCGGGCCATCACGCTCGTCCCCGACTACCTCCTGTGCATCGTGCGCGCGGGCCAGGTCGTCGCCCTCCTGCCGGAAGCGATCATGCAGTTGCGCCCGGATCAGCCGCAGACCTGGATCAGCGGACCGTCCGCGACCGTCGACATCGAGTTCGAACGCGTCGAGGGCGTGCACGGGCCCCGCACGCTTGAAGTCATCCTGGTCGAGCCATCCTGAGATACGGCGTCCGCCGCCGGGCGTCGTAGGGTGACCGCTACGGAGCGGGCGCGGCGGTGGCCGCTGGGCGGCCAGGCGCCGTCCGGGCGGCCGACATTGCGGCGGTCTCCCGCGGGCTGAACTCGAACAAGGTCGTCGCGATCACGGGCATCGCGAATGGCGGACGGGCGCCCGGCCGTGCGGGCGCGGGCCGCGTTGAAGGCGCTAGAGGCGGTCACCAGGCCCCACACGGCCAGCCTCGGGTCAGCGCGGTCTCGCCGCGTGCGGCGCCGCGCATCAGCAGCACCGCATAGCCCGGCCGCGCCGACGAGGCCGGCGACACGAGGCAGGGCCACGGGCCGGCGCATCACGATCAGGTCTAGCCTGACCGGTGCCACCGCGGAACGCCCTTTGGCGAGCCCGGTCTGCGCCGGCGCTCTCGCGGCGATGAGGACCGCGGCGACGGCGCGCTGGCCGCCGTAACGCCCGCAATCGCGCGGCAGGACTCATCGGCCCGCTACCCGAAAGGCTGCGCGGCTCGGCCGCCGCCACAACCGAGTCTCGTGTGAGGCTGCGATCCCGCTCGCTCAAGGAACGATATAGGGTCTGCCTCGCACAGGAGAAGTCATAGGGCTGTCCGCCTGGAGGACACCAAGCGCGGGATCCGCGAGATCCCCTGACATCAGGTTGACCCACGGCGAGGTTTCTGAGGCCGTCATCGGCGGCACCGTTGTCGCCCTCGTCGACGCTGAGCGGCGGCTCGGACCCGGCAACGCTGGCCGGGCCGGCCTCGGCTTGCGCCTTGACCTTGAAGCCGAAGGTTGCCGCCCACGCCTCGATCCCGACGATGTGCTCCGCTGTCGCGGACCACGCTCCTGGGCCGGCCAGTGGTACCAGGGGAATACAGGATGCACAGCGGGTCGGTGGTCCCGACGGGGATGCAGTCGCCTGGCTCGGCAGCGGCCATCGCCTGCTCCCAATGCAGGTCACGGCCGGCGATCAGGGTGGCAGGTGCCCGCGGGCGCTGCGGGAGGACGCAGCACCGTGGTTGTGGCTGCACAGTCCGATCGCCCGGTCCAGGATGGGCCTATGCTCCACGACCTGGCTGACCTCGACCCCGCAGGAAGCCGACATCACGACCGTGGCGGCGGTGATGCGCGGCGCCAGTTCGCGCGGCGAAGCCGGACGCCACCGAGTGCACGGCGCCGATGCGCGTTCAGGCGGGCATAGCGACTACCCCTCGGGGATCATCGGCAGGTGGATGATCCCGCGGAGGCAGGCGAGGGACACAGTCATGGAGACGATGGAGAGCAGTGCGGGCAGACGGCGCCCGGCCCGCCCGGTGCGGTCAGCTGACCAGCGCAGCGCGATGCTGTGACGCGGTGGGCTCGCCGCCGGGGAGCCACGCCAGCTCATAGTCGCGGACATGTCAGCGGTCAGGGGACCTTGACGACCATCCACGACAGCACCGGGGTCGACTGAAGGTAAACGAGCAGGCACATGAAGGCCAGGAACGCGATGCTCCACGCGATCACGCGCCGGAAGATCTCGCCCTCGCGCCCCTGGAGCCCGACGGCGCCGGCCACGATCGCGAGGTTCTGCGGCGAGATCATCTTGCCTAGCACGCCGCCGGAGGAGTTCGCCGCGGCGAGCAGCGTCGGCGGCAGGTGCGCCTGCAACGCGGCAGTGACCTGCAGGCCGCCGAACAGTGAGTTCGAGGAGGTGTCCGAGCCGGTGACCGCGACACCCAGCCAGCCCAGGATCGGGGACAGCAGCGCGAACAGGCCCCCGGCTCCAGCCAGCCACAGCCCCAGCGTCTGGGTCTCACCGGACTCGTTCATGACGAAGGCGAGCGCCAGCACGGCCATCACGGTGAGGATCGCGAACTTCAGCTGCGCGAGCGTGCGCCCGTAGGCGCGCAGCGCCCGGCCGGCCCCTACTCTCAGCACGATCATCGTGAGCAGGCCGGAAAGCAGCAGCAGGGTGCCGGCGGCCGACAGGATGTTCAGCTTGAAGGCGGTGGCTACGGCCTTCCCCGTGCCGGTCACGATGTGCAGCCCCGGCCAGTCGTAGATGCGGGTCGCTGACTCCAGGCCGGTCCCGCCCGCGCCGGGCTTCGTCGGGGCTACGCCGGTGATGGCGGATACGCGGGTGGCGGCCACGAAGACCACGATGACGATCAGGTAGGGCGCGTAGGCCCGGAAGACATCACCGGGCGTGTCGCGGACCGTGGTGCCCGACTCCGCCGCGGCCAGGGCGACCTCGGCCGTGCTGGCCTCCTCGGTGTTACCGGAGATGCGCGGCTGGGACGCGGAAACGGCCAGCGCGGGCTCATCGCCGGTGGTCTCGACGTAGCCCTCCTTCGGGTGCCAGACGCGGGTGAACGCCAGGACGGCCAGCGCCGAACCGAGCGACGCGATGATGTCGGCCAGCGGGATCGACCAGAAGTTGGAGGCGAGATACTGCAAGACGGCGAAGGTCACGCCGCAGACCGCCGCCGCAGGCCAGACCTGCCGCAGGCCGCGTCGCCCGTCGACGATGAACACCAGGGCCAGCGGGACGAAGACAGCGAGGACCGGCGTCTGGCGGCCGACCATGGCGCCGAGGTCGCCGACTGGCAGTTTCGTAACGGCCGCGAGCGTCGTGATCGGCACGGCGAGCGCCCCGAAGGCGACCGGCGCGGTGTTCGCGACCAGCGCGACCGTCGCCGCCTTAAGCGGCCGGAAGCCGAGCGCGATCAGCATCACCGAAGTTATGGCCACCGGCGTGCCGAACCCTGCGAGCGCCTCCAGCAGCGCTCCGAAGCAGAAGGCGATGATGATCGCCTGGATCCGCTGGTCGTCGCTGATCGAGGCGAACGACCGGCGGAGCACGTCGAAATGGCCGGTTTCGACGGTCAGGTTGTAAACCCAGATGGCATTGACGACGATCCACATGATCGGGAACAACCCGAAGGCGGCACCGAGCAGCCCGCTGTTCACGGCGTCGCCGACCGGCATGGAGTAGAAGGCCACAGCGACTATCAGCGCGACCGCGAGTCCGACGACCGACGCGAGCCACGCACGGACGCGCAACACCCCGAGCAGCACGAACAGCGTGACCAGGGGCAGGACAGCCACGATCGAGGACAGCCCGAGCGAGTTGCCGAGAGGGTCATAGACCTGCCGGTAGACCGCGATCATGGACGTGCTCCTTCCTGTCGGGGGGCTAACGGGCCGGAACGGTTGTCCGCGTGATGGGTGAGACCGGCGTGCCGGGTCCGTCCAGCGCGTCGGCGAGCAGGCGTCCAACCGGCACGCCGCGGATCGAGGCGCCGAGCACCTGCACGGTGCATGCGACGGCATCTGCTCGCCCGCGCGGGCCAGCGTCGTGGCCCGGC
>DATCEO010000200.1:0-3688 GCA_036510065.1 Streptosporangiaceae bacterium
AGCGCGCCGCCTGCACCGGCACCGCTACCACGCCGCCGGGGAGATCTACCTGACCGAGGTCCGGCCCCGTCCCCTGGCCGACATCGTCATCGACAACGAGGACTTCACCAGGCCCAGGCTCCTTCGCAGCACCTGACCAGCTACCAGGCATAGGCCTCGGGCGCGGCTCCGCCCGGTCCGGGGAAGATCTCATCAAGGGTCGCGAGGACTGCCTCGTCGAGGGTGATGTCCAGGGCGGAAAGCGATGAGGCCAGCTGCTCGCTGGTGCGCGGTCCGATGATGGGCGCGGTCACGGCCTTCTGGTGCAGCAGCCAGGCCAGCCCGACGACGGCCGGGTCCTCGCCGCGCTTATCGCAGAACTGCTCCCACGCCTCGATGGCCGGGCGGTTCTCGTCTAGCATCTTCTGCACGCGGGTGTCGGCGGAGCGGCCCTCTTTCTGCTTGCGCAAGATCCCGCCGAGCAGCCCGCCGTTCAGCGGCGACCAGGGAATGAGGCCGAGGCCGTATGCCTCGCAGGCCGGGATGACCTCCAGCTCGACCGTGCGCTGCATGAGGTTGTAGTAACTCTGCTCCGATACCAGGCCGACAGAGCGCCGGCGGGCGGCCTGCTCGTTCGCCTGGGCGATACCCCAGCCGGGGAAGTTCGAGGATCCGACGTAGAGGATCTTGCCCTGGGTCTTGAGGATGTCGAAGGCCTCCCAGAGCTCATCCCACGGAGCGTCACGGTCGAGGTGGTGCATCTGGTAAAGATCGATGTGGTCTGTCTGCAGGCGCCGGAGCGAGGCCTCGCACTTGCGGCGGATCGCCAGCGCCGACAGGAAAGTCTCGTTGGGCCAGTCGCCCATTCCTCCGTAGAGCTTGGTGGCGATAACTGTCTTCTCCCGGCGATGGCCGCCCCTCGCGAACCACCTGCCGATGATCTGCTCGGTGACGCCCTCGCCGGTCTTCCAGCCGTAGACGTCGGCTGTATCGAAGAAGTTGAGGCCGGCGTCATGCGCCGCGTCCATGACCGCGTAGCTGTCTTCTTCTGAGGTCTGCGGCCCGAAGTTCATCGTGCCGAGGCACAGGGGGCTGACACGCAGCCCCGTGCGCCCGAGATGCCGGTAGTCCATGTCAGCCAACTTTCACGGAGAGTGTGCCCGCCGCGGCGCGACGCGCATCGTTGACGTTACTGATGGCCAGTAGTAGTAGTTCAGGAAGCATGCTCCCTGACGGTATCGACAAGCACCGTCGGTGCTCGACCTGCCCTGGAAGCTCACCGTCAAGTGGGGCAGAGCCGACCGGACCGCGAATGACCAGTTCGGTGGCCAGCTCGATGTGCAGCGCGTCCGGGCGCTGCTGTTTGGGAGCCGGATGAGCAGGCTGAGGCCCCGGTCGGTCTCGATCCGGGTGTGGGACACGAATGTAGGTGACTGGCGGGTAGCTTTCGCTGGCCTGGGTCTTCTGAGTGTGGTGCCGTATCAGATGCTGTTCAGGCGGCGGGCAGCCGACGGGGCTGGGTCCAGGTTTCGTCCCATCGTCCGCTGGATTCCTGGCATCGGAGTGTGAGGATGCCGGTGGCGCCTTGCTCGGTCCATCTCATGCCGGACAGTTTGCAGCGCTGGCCGACGATCGACTTGCATCCTGCTTCGATTGCGCCGGAGCCGATGAACAGGCCCAGCTTCTTGAAGTGGGCGTAGTGCATGCGGCAGGCGTTGTGCTCGAAGTAGCCGAGGGCTGTTTTGAGCTCGCCGGCCTTGCTGCCGGTGAGGGGGAAGACGCGGGCGGCGGCGCAGATGGCGGGGATGTCGCCGGCGTCGAGGTCGGCGAGCCGGGCGTCCAGCCAGTCGGGCTTGCGGTCGCCGAGCATGAACTCCAGCAGTCGTGCTAGTTCGTGCAGGTGCTCGCGGGCGTGATACAGATCCACGATCTGGGTGGCCTCGGGGAAGTGCTGGCTGGCCAGGTTCCAGATCCAGGCGGCGCCGTCGCCCAGGATGGTGAGCTGGCGGATGTGCCCGGCGCCGCGGCGGCGGGCCTCGGCGGCCATGAGGGTCCCGAACCCGGCGGCGGGCGCGAAGGTTGCCAGGTAGGAGGAGGAGCCCGGGTCGCGGACGGGGCGGTTCTTCTCGTCGAGGCGGGTCTGGGTGAACGCGACGGCCATCTTGACCTCGCGGGTGCGTGCCCTGCCGTCCTCGGCCTTGCCGGGCCGGTCATCGGTCTCGGCCGGCACCATGGGCACGCCGGTGCCGTCGATCGCGACATACAGCTTGCCGGGCAGCGGCCCGGCCGGCGGCAGCGGGACCAGCGTCCGGGTGGTGATCGCGGCGGCCTGCGCCTCGATCCTGGCCGCGGCCGCGTTCCCGTCGGCCTCGGCACGGCGGCCCGCGCGCTTGCCGGACAGGGTGATCCCGGCTAGCTCGCCGACCAGGCGGGCTGCGGCGGCGAACGGCACCGCCGCGGCGGCCCGCGCGGTCATCTTCCGCAGCCCCGGCGACATCGTCTGCCCGGCAGTGCCCAGCTGCTCGTCCCGGGGCGCGAAGCCGTGCCCGCACTGATCGCAGTGATACCAGGAGCGGCGGATGGTGACCGGGCCGAGCACCGTGTCCACCTTCTTGTCCCGGCGGGAGACGAACTCCGCCTGGTGGCCGGCGCCGCAACCGGTGCGCGGGCCGTGGTAGCCGGGGTCGGCGGCCAGCAGGTCTTCCAGCACCCCGGCGCCCAGCCGGGTCAGCCCGGCGCGGATCGCCCGCTCCGCCGCCTCCAGGCCCGTCCCGGCGGCCAGCGACGCGGCCGCCGCCGCGGCCAGCGCGGTCACCTCGGCGGCGGCCTCCGCCGCGAGCTGCGCGGCGAGCCGGTCGCAGAGCCCCCCCTTTGCCCCTGCGGGTCAGGGGCCGCCCCGCCAGGTTCGCCTAATGCCGGGCGGGCATCGCAGATCGCCTCGTTCACCTGCTCGATCTGCCCGGTCAGCGACCGGAACCGCTCCCACTGCGCCGCTTCCCGCTCCGCTTTTTCCAGCTCCGGGCCCGGCCGCAGGTGCATAGTCACCGTCTTGCCGCCCGCCCACCGGGTCAGGTTGTGCTGCGGTCCGTGACCCCGCTCGCCCGGCTGCGCGCACCGGCAGTTCGGCTTGCCGCACTTGCGGAACACCGCGCTCAGCGTGCCCTTGCGGAAGTCACCGACGCCGCTGAGGTCGGCATACAGCCGCACGCGCTCTGCCTCCAGGCCCTCCAGGTCCGGCTCGTCTGGCATGCGGATCTCCTCCCGGCCCTCTCTGAGTATGAACCTAACTCAGGTTAGAGCCGCGAGCAGCCACGATCAACGACACCTACATTCGTGTCTCACACCCTCTCGATCCCGATCGCCATCTTGCCGGGATACTGCGCGTAAGGCCTCGCGCAGCCGTTCCTCGTCCACCTCGGCCGTGATCTTAGTGGCCATGAACATCCCCCGGATCTGTCAGCCAGAGCCTGCGGCCACCTCATCTCCGGACCTGCTCATGCCGGAAACGCGAACGCCCGGCTCTCTCAATTCTATCGACGACACCTGAAAATGGCTCTGGCACGGATTGCGGTGCGCCACGAGGCGCTGCTGGTTCGGATGGAGGTGAGAGACCGTCCATCTCCTCGCCGTCGTAGCGGCGGGGTGAAGCTGAGGGAAGCCTGAGCCGGGGGTCGCCGGGGAGGGCGGGAGCAGCCCTGACAAAGCCGCG
>DATCEO010000201.1:0-25034 GCA_036510065.1 Streptosporangiaceae bacterium
GTCGGCATCCTCCACGGCTGCCTCAAAACCCGCACCCTCTACGACGAGGACACCGCCTGGGGTCACCGCCAGCAGCAAGCCGCTTGACAGCCTAATGGGGATCGAACCATCCGCTCTTGTTCGGTTAGGGCGAGGATGGTCAGCTGAGCCGCTGGCAGGTGAGCACCGGTGCAGCCCGGGCCTTGAGCCCTAGGCTTAGATCGTGCCCCTGCCGGTGGTGAGGCCCCCTGTCGATGGCTGGTGGGATGTCGTGCTTCGAGCACTGATCCATTAGGGAGCTGCCGGGGTCCTCCAGGCTCACTGCCGGTGCCGGAAGCCAGGAGGGACGCGGATGATCTTTGTCGGGGTGGACTGGGCTGAGGCCCATCATGACGTGCATGTTGAGGATGGGGACGGCCGGCGGCTGGGCGGGGGGCGGCTGCCGGAGGGAGTGCCGGGGATTACCCGGTTTCACGAGCTGGTCGCGCGGCATGCCGAAGAGCCCGGCGAGGTCGTGATCGGGATCGAGACTGACCGGGGGCTGTTCGTCGCCGCGCTGGTCGCGGCCGGCTACCTGGTCTATGCGGTGAACCCGCTATCGACGTCGCGGTACCGGGACCGGCACTCGGTCAGTGGCGCCAAGTCCGATCCAGGTGATGCGAAGGTGCTGGCGGACATGGTCCGCACCGACCGGCACAACCACCGGGCGGCGGCCGGTGACAGTGACGCGGCCGGGGCGGTGAAGGCGCTTGCCCGGGCGCATCAGGGAATGGTGTGGTCACGCGGCCGGCAGGTGAACCGGCGGTGTTGCGTTGGTCGATCGTTGCGCATAACAGAGCGCAGTGGCGGAGATGACCGGCCGTTAGATGGTCATCGTGAGCTGGTCGAATGCCACATGGATTCGGTGGCGGGCGGGCACATCGGTGGCGAGCTCGTAATGGCCGCGGCGTAGATTCTGCACGAACGCGTGCCCGGCGGAAATGATCCGCGCGGACCGGTGACGTTTCAGGCCGCGCATCGGCCGCAGCCGCGCTTTCAGTCGGCCGTGATCAGTCTCGACCGGGTTGTTGGCGTACCGCTCGACGGTATGCAGGGCTGAGGGGATCAGCTCATCGAGGACCCGCGGATAGGCCGGGGCCCGGTCGGTGGTGACCTCGGCCGGGATCGTCCCGGCGCGCAGCGCGCGGGTGAAGAACCGCCGGGCCGCGGCCAGGTCCCGCCGCGCGGACAGCAGCACGTCGATGACCTGGCCGTGCTGGTCAATGGCCCGGTACAGATAAGTCCACCGGCCGGCCACCTTGACGTACGTTTCGTCGGCGAACCACCGGTCACCGGGCGCATGACGGCACAGCCGCGCCGCCTCGATGAACTCGGGGGTGAACCGCTGGACCCACCGGTAGATGGTGACGTGGTCGACGGTGACGCCGCGCTCGGCCATGAGTTCCTCGACGTCCCGGTAGGACAGCCCGTACCGCAGGTACCAGCGGACCGCGACCGAGATCACCTCCCGAGGGAACCGGAAGCCAGCAAACACAGACGGCGGGCTCGAGGATGTCACCACATCAGTCTCCCGCCCACGACGATCGGCCAACGCAACAGCGCCGGTGAGACGACGTTGCGGGCATACACCGTCGAGCAAGTGGCAGAGATCTTGCACGTCGGGCGTGACAAGGTATACGGCCTGCTCAGGACCGGCCAACTTCGCAGCATCAAGATAGGGAAATCGCGCCGAATAACTGGCGAGCATCTCGCCGAGTTTATCGCGGCACTCGAAAAGGCAAGCTGACACGCATGATCTTACGGGGGCTGGTGCCATAAGGAGGCGAAAAGAACTCGACCAATCTATCGGGACATAATAGAATGAAGAATGATAGTAGGAAACGAAAAGAAGGTGCAGAGTGAAAATCATGATCGGTAAGTACGAAGCGACTATCTATCCGGAGAGGGGAGGTTACACAGGCGCCATAAGCTGCGGATTCGATGCTTCCGGCCGCCGGATCAGGGTCAAGCGCAAAGGCCGAACCAAGGCTCAGGTCAAGCAGCGGCTGCGCGAGGTCGCCGACGACATGGAAGACGGGGTGACAGCGGGGCTAAGCTACACCGTCAAGGATGCCGTAGACGACTTCCTGAATAAGGGCCTCAAGGGGAAATCACCGGCGACCATCGACAATTACCGTTCCCTGTCCGGAAAGAACCTGGTCCCGCACATCGGCGACAAGAAGCTCAAGGAGCTGACCGCCGACCACCTCGACGCCTGGATAGACGAGCGGGCGGGGGAGTTGTCGACTCGTTCGCTCCGGCTGATCCACCAGATTCTTGAGCGGGCGATCCGGCACGCTCAGGCGCGTGATCAGGTGCGGCGGAATGTGGCGAGCCTGATCACCATTCCTGATGGGCAGCCGGGCAGGCCGTCACAGGCGATGACGCTCGACCAGGCCGTCGCGTTGCTCGGCGTCGTAGGGGCGCGCAGCGAACACCGGCTGGCCGCGTACGTCGTGCTGTCCCTGCTGACCGGTGTGCGGACGGAAGAGGCGCGGGCACTGCACTGGGCCGAGGTCGATCTGGAGGCGGGCACCGTGGCCGTATATCGCTCCGTGCGGGCTAAGGGCGACACCAAGACCCGTAGGTCGCGGCGCGTTCTCAAGATGCCTAAGCAGGTTGTGGCGGCGCTCAAGGTGCACCGTAAGCGTCAGGCAGCCGAGCGGTTGCAAGCGGGTAAGGCGTGGCAGGATCACGACCTGGTGTTCTGCCGCGCAGACGGAACGCAACTGGACCGGTGGCAGGTGCGCCGCGAGTTCGCGGCCATGACCGAGGCGGCCGGGCTGGGGGAGGACTGGGCTCCGCGTGAGCTGCGGCACTCGTTCGTGTCCATCCTGAGCGCCAGTGACGTCCCGTTGGAGGACATCAGCCTTCTCGTCGGGCATGTCTCCACGAGCGTCACCGAGACGGTCTACCGGCAAGAGATCCGGCCCGCGCTGACCAAGGGCGCGACGGCCATGGACAAGATCTTCAAGAAGAAGCACAAGACCGCGTAGCGGTCCGATCGGTGAGTGGCTCCCCTTCTGGCTCCCCTAAGATCAAAAAGGGCCTCGGCGGATCACCGAAACCCCTTCTGACCTGCGGTTCTGGTCGGGACGGCGGGATTCGAACCCGCGACCCCTTGACCCCCAGTCAAGTGCGCTACCAAGCTGCGCTACGTCCCGGAACCGACCAGCCCGTCAGCGCGCAACGGGCTTACATACCTTAGCGCAGGATGGCAGGAGGAGAATCCGCGCGCCAGCCAGAGCCCGGGCCCCGGCTCGCGAGCGACCCGGGCCACCGCCAGGCCGCCGTCGCGGACCGCCCCCCGGCTGCCGTCCCGGCCGGCGAGCCGAGCCTCGTGTCCCCGTCGGCGCTCGGTAGGTTTGGGCCGCGCGGGGGATGGCAATGACCTGCGCCGTGTGGCCACGCCGCCATGGCCCTTCGCGCGCAGCCGAACGGAGTCCCTGACCGCTATGAGCGACCGCCTGGCCGGCCTCGTTCCCTGCCCGAAATCCGTCCGCCCGCTGCATGGCAGCGTGCTGCTGACGGCGCCGGTCACCGTCGACACAGGCCACGGCAGCGGCCCGGCGCAAGAGCTCGCTCAGGCGACCGCCGCGGTGAGCCGGGTCCTGCGCAGCATCCCCTGGCCCGGCCTCCCGTCGCCCGAGACCGCCCCCGCCCCCGCCCCCGCCAGCGCCGGCACCGGCGAAAGCCATTATGACAGCCCGCGGCTCACCGTCGACGTCGACGCCGGGCTGGCGCCGGAGGCTTACCGGCTCACCGTCAGCCAGGCCGGGATCTCGATCGCGGCCGGGGGAGAGGCCGGCGCCTTCTACGCGGCGCAGACCCTCCGCCAGCTCCTGCCGGACGAGGCCTGGCGCGCCGTCCCAGTCACCACGCCCACCGCCGCCAGGGCCGCCGCCGCGGCCGCGAAGGCCGCTGCCTCGGCCACACCCCTCGCGACCGGCTGGCTGCTGCCGTGCGCCGAGATCGAGGACGCGCCCGCTCTGGCCTGGCGGGGGGCGCACCTTGACCTGGCCCGGCACTTTTTCCCCAAGCGCGAGCTGATCGCCCTCATCGACGCGTTCGCCGCCCTCAAGCTGAACCGGCTCCACCTGCATCTCACCGACGACCAGGGCTGGCGCATCGAGAGCCGGCGGTACCCGGCTCTGCACGAGATCGGCTCACATCGGCCGCGGACCAGGGTCAACCTGAGCCGGGAGCAGCCGCCGGTCTACGACGAGACCCCGCACGGCGGTTATTACACCCTCGCTGACCTGGCCGAGATCTCGGCCTACGCGGCGGAGCGGATGGTCGAGGTAGTACCGGAGATCGAGGTGCCCGGGCACGCCAGCGCGCTGCTGGCCGCCCTGCCAGAGCTCGGCGTGGGCCGCCCGCCGCCCGGCGGCTACCAGGTCAGCTCGGACTGGGGGATCTTTCCGTACCTGATGTCGCCGCTGCCGTCCACGAAGGAGTTCCTCCGGGAGATCTTCGGCGAGCTTCTGTCCGCGGTCCCGTCGCGTTACCTCCATGTCGGCGGGGACGAGTGCGTGCTGGACTCCTGGCGCGACGATCCGGTGGTCGACGCGTACCGCCGGCAGCGCGGCCTGGCCGGGCCGGCGGAGCTGCATTCCGTCTTCCTGCGGGAGGTCGCCGACCTGCTGGCCGGGGACTTCGGGGTCCGGGCGCTGGTCTGGGACGAAGCCTTCGCCAGCGCCGGCGGCCAGCGCGGGAAGCTGCGCGCGGACACGATCGTGATGGCCTGGCGGGGCATGCGGATCGCGCGGAGCGCGGCCGAGGCCGGTCATGACGTCATCGCGACGCCGGTGCTGCCGACCTACTTCGACTACTACCAGTCCGACTCCGACGCCGAGCCGGCCGGGATCGGCGGCCCGGTCCGGGTGCAGGACGTGGCGGCGTTCTCCCCGGTGCCCGCGGACTGGCCGGCGGCGGCGCGGCAGCGGCTGCTCGGCACGCAGTTCCAGGTCTGGACCGAGTACATCCGCACCGGCCGCGAGCTGGAGTACATGATCTTCCCGCGGGCCTGCGCGCTGGCCGACGTGGCGTGGGCCGGGCAGTCGGTGTCCGGCTCCGTCGCCCTGGAGTCAGACGACGACATGGCCGCCGCGCTCACCGGCCGGCTGGCCGCGCACTTGCGCCGGCTGGACGCCGCCGGGCTGGAGTACCGGCCGCTCGATGGCCCCCGGCCGTGGCAGCGGGGCGGCTCCGGCCCGCGGCGGCACCGCACCGGCGCCCGTATCCGCAGCGTGGCGGCCCGCCTGGATGAGCTGGCCGGCGACGACGGCACCACCTTGGCCGCCACCGAGGGCACGTAGCGCCCGTGCCCGCTGCGCACTCTCCCGCGCCTGCTGCGCACTCTCCGCGTCCTCCCTCGCCCGTTGCGCGCCGAGCGCGTCCGGGCCTGGCACTCTGCGCAGCTCCCGGTCGTTGGCGCTTACGGATAACGACGGCGAGCGGCCGGCCAGTCCGGCCGGCCGGGGCGGCAGCGGCCAGATCCGGAGCGGACTTGTGACGGCACCAGGCTCAGTTCGGGGGGCGGCACCGCTTGGCGGGAGTTACCGGCCGCCCCGGCGGCCATGGTGGTCACGCCTGATCCGGACCGTGATCGGCCTGGTCGTGGTGGTCCTGTGCCTGGGCCTGGCGGCGTTCGGCGGCCTGATGGTGCTCACGCCATCGGTCAGCAACGCCCGGGCGATAGCGCAGGCGGATACCGCCGCCCATCACTCCGTCTATCCGGGGCCGCCGGTCCCGGCCCGGTTCGCGGCCGCGCTGGAGGCCACCGAGGATCACCGGTTCACCGTGGAACCCGGCATTGACCCGTTCGCCGTCCTGCGGTTCCTGGCGGGCCCGGTGATCAGCAAGAACGATCAGGGTGGCGCCACCATCTACCAGCAGCTAGCCAAGATGCTCTACACCCCGGGCCAGAGCGGACTGCGGGTCGAGGCCAGGCAGGTTGCCCTGGCGGTCAAGCTCAAGTACAGCTACAGCGAGGACGAGATCCTCCGTCTCTACGCCGATATCGCGTACTTCGGCAACAACTTCTACGGCCTGTCGGCGGCGAGCTGCGGCTATTTCGGGGTGACGCCGGCCGGGATGTCCTGGCCGCAGGCGGCGCTGATGGCCGGCCTCGTGCAGGGCCCCTCGGCAGATGATCCGCTGACCTCGCCCGCGCACGCCCGCGAGCGCGAGGAGCATGTCATCGGCCGGCTAGTCGCGGTCGGGAAGCTCACTGGGGCCCAGGCCAGGCAGGCCCTGGCGGTGCCGCTCAGTACCCTGCTGGCCCATGCGGGTCAGGATTGCCGGGCCTGACTTCCACCAGCGTATTAACGGATTCTTCCGGCCTCATCGACGCGCAGCCCGTCGGCGGGGCCCGGTGCCGGTGCCGCAGCGGCCGCGGTCGGTTCCAGCACCTCGTGCTCGTGCTCCTCCGCCTCGTGCTCCTCTTCCAGGACCTCGACGATCGACTCCCGCCAGACGAAGCGGCGGTAGGACCAGAACCGGAAGATCGTGCCGAACACGATGCCGACGAAGTTAGCGAGGTTGTACCAGAGCTTGCCGCTCAGGCCGGCGACATCCTGGAAGGCAAAGATCGAGGCGTACTGGATGAGCAGGCCGACCCCGTTCATCACGAAGAACAGGACGCTCTCGCGCCCGGTGCCGGTGCGTTCCCGGTGCCGGAAGGTCCAGTAGCGGTTGCCGAAGAACGTGACCAGGGTGGCGACCACCGTGGCCACGGTGACGGCCTTGTACTTGCCCAGGCCCGCGTCAAAGCGCAGGACGTCCGCCCCGACCAGGGTGACGATGAACCCGACCCCGCCGATCACGCCGAACTTGGCGAGCTCGTGGATCA
This sequence comes from Streptosporangiaceae bacterium, assembly GCA_036510065.1. Lineage (GTDB taxonomy): Bacteria > Actinomycetota > Actinomycetes > Streptosporangiales > Streptosporangiaceae > DASUBV01. Next base: position 6,872 of record DATCEO010000201.1, read on the forward strand.
GGTGCCGGAACCGCGCGTACAGGTCCTGGACACTGCGCACCTGGGCGACCATCCTTCTCTGGGCTGCGGCCCGTGGGCCGTGCAGCGGGCACTGGCTTGCGGATGCTGCTTTGCTTTGCCTGCACTGGCTTTGCCTGCACTGCTTTGCCTGCACTGCTGATGACCCGCGACCGCAGGCGTGCTCTCAGCGAGATTACCCGCCAGGCGTGCACGGCGTGGCCATCCTGGAATCAACCCCGTGTCCGGTTCGGTACGCTTGCCGACTGATTGCCCTCGTGGGACGAATATCCGTTCGGAAATGCGGGCCGACCCGGGTACTGTCTCATAGTGCCCGATGCTGACGTTCTCATTCATGCGAGCAACCTCACAAAGCGGTTCGGCGAGTTCACGGCGGTCGACGGGATCGCCTTCGACCTGCACCGGGGCGAGGCATTCGGCTTCCTGGGCCCCAACGGAGCGGGTAAGTCGTCCACGATGCGGATGATCGGCTGCGTGTCGCCGCCGACCGCCGGGGAGCTGTCCATCCTGGGGATGGACTCGGTGCGGCAGGGACAGGCGATCCGGGCCCGGCTGGGCGTCGTCCCGCAGGAAGACACCCTCGATGTCGAGCTCACCGTCCGGGAGAACCTGCTGATCTACGGCCGCTACTTCGGCCTGCGCCGGGACGTGATCGCGGATCGCACCAGCCGCCTGCTGGACTTCGTCCAGCTGACCGACCGGGCCGGCGATCAGGTGGAGCCGCTGTCGGGCGGGATGAAGCGCCGCCTGACGATCGCCCGGTCGCTGATCAACGAGCCCGAGATCCTGCTGCTGGACGAGCCGACCACCGGGCTGGACCCGCAGGCCCGGCACGTGGTCTGGGACCGGCTGTTCCGGCTCAAGCAGCAGGGCGTGACGCTGGTGCTGACCACGCATTACATGGACGAGGCCGAGCAGCTGTGTGACCGCCTGGTGGTGATGGACGGCGGCCGGATCGCGGCCGGGGGCTCGCCGCGGGAGCTGATCGAGCGGTACTCCACGCCAGAGGTGCTGGAGCTGCGGTTCCGCCCGCCCGACCATGACCAGGCCGCGGAGAAGGTGGCCACGGCGCTGGCCACCACGGGCCTGGCCGCCCGGACCGAGATGCTGGCTGACCGGCTCTTGCTGTACGTGCCCGACGGCGACGCCGCGCTGGCGGCCGTGCGGGCCTGCGGCGTGGAGCCGGTCACGTTCCTGGTCCGGCGCAGCTCGCTGGAGGACGTGTTCCTCCGCCTGACCGGCCGCCGCCTGGAGGACTGATGAGCTCGCCCGCCGTCGCCCCCGGCGCACCGCGGACCCCCGCCCCCACCAGCCTGGCCCTGCGCTCGCCGATCCAGTGGCTGGCCGCCCAGTGGTCCCTGGCCTTCCGGGCGTTGCGGTTCTGGCTGACCAACTACAAGCGCACCTGGCGCGGGTCGATCTACTCCAGCGTCGCCAGCCCGGCGCTGTACCTGGGCGCGATGGGCCTCGGCCTCGGCACGCTGGTGGACCAGCACGGCACGGCCCGGCTCGGCGGCGTGAGCTACCTGGCCTTCCTCGCCCCGGGCCTGATGGCGGCGACCGCCATGCAGACCGCCATGGGCGAGGCGACTTACCCGGTCCTGGCCTCGGTGAAGTGGCTCAAGACCTACCAGGCGGCCGCGGCGACGCCGCTGCGGCCGGCCGACCTGCTGCGCGGCCACCTCCTGTTCACCGCGATGCGCCTGCTGATGAACTGCGCGATCTTCCTGGTGGTGATGACCGCCTTCGGCGCGTCGCAGTCGCCGTGGGTGCTGGCCACCCTCCCGGTCTGCCTGCTCACCGGGCTGGCGTTCGCCGCGCCCATCGAGGCGTTCGCGATCACCCGGACCAAGGACTCCTCGTTCTCGATGCTGTACCGGTTCTTCCTGATCCCGCTGTTCCTGTTCTCGGGCACGTTCTTCCCGATCAGCCAGCTGCCGGAGTGGATCAGGCCCGTCGCCTACCTCACGCCGCTGTGGCACGGGGTGGCCCTGTGCCGCGCGCTGAGCCTCGGCGTGGTCGACCCGGCCGGCGCACTCGGGCACGTTACTTATCTCGCGGCTCTGGCCCTGGCCGGGGTGCTCGTCGCCCAGCGCACCTACCGCAGGCGGCTGTATGTCTAGCCCGGCCGGGACGTCGCTGCGCGAGCTGCCGCTGCGCATCCTGCCCGCGCAGCTGCTGGCGACCCGCGGCGGCGCGCTCGGCGGCCGCGGCAGCTCGCGGCTGATCGAGCGGCATGCCCGGGCCTACCGGCACGCCTGGCTGATGCTGGCCTCCGGGGTGTTCGAGCCGCTCTTCTACCTGCTGTCCATCGGCGTGGGCATCGGCGGCCTGGTGGGCCAGGTCACCGGGCCGGGCGGCCACCTCGTCGACTTCACCAGCTTCGTGGCGCCGGGGCTGCTGGCGACCTCGGCGATGAACGGCGCGGTGATGGACTCGACGTTCAACGTGTTCTTCCGGCTCAAGTACGCCAAGCTCTACGACTCCGCCCTGGCGACGCCGATGCGCTCGGGTGACATCGCGCTCGGCGAGATCGGCTGGGCGCTGATCCGCGGCGGCCTCTACGCGGTGTCCTTCCTGGCCGTCATGCTCGCGATGGGCCTAGTGCACTCGCCGTGGGCGGTCCTGGCCCTGCCGGCGGCGCTGCTGATCGGCTTCGCGTTCGCCGGCGCAGGCATGGCGGCGACCACCTTCATGAGCAGCTGGCAGCATTTTGAGTTCGTGACGCTGGCGACGCTGCCGATGTTCCTGTTCTCCACGACCTTCTACCCGCTGGGCGTCTACCCGCGGCCGCTGCAGATCCTGGTGGAGTGCGCGCCCCTGTTCCAGGGCGTCACGCTCATGCGGGCCCTGACCCTCGGCGCGGTCGGCCCCGGCCTGGTCTGGAACGCGGTGTACCTGGCCGTCATGGGCGTGGCCGGCCTGGCCCTGGCCGGCCACCGGATCGGCCGGCTGCTCCTGCGCTAGCCGCGGCCGCGCCGCTCGGCCGTAGGCCTGAGCTGAGGCCCGGGGCCGTGGGGCCTGGATTGGGGAGGACGTCGCCGCCTCGCCCGGGGCAGTCCGCGAGCGGGAACGCCGGGGCGAGGCGGCTGCGGCGTTACATCCCGCGGACCGCCTGCTCGAGCGTCTTGTCGATGTCCTGCGGGTCGACCTCGAGTTCCTCGCTGGTCTGCTTCTGCGCCCTGGTCACCGATTCCTGGATCGCCCCGGCGACCTTGGTCTCGCCGATGACGATGAGTCCGGCCTGGCCGGGGGCGATGAAGTCGCCGAGTTCCTTGGCCCGCGAGCGTGACATGCCCTTGGCCAGGTGACCGCTGACCCCGCCGATCACCCCGCCCACGGCGGCCGCGCCGAGGATGGCCGGCGGGAACAGGACCCCGACAGCCGCGCCAGCGGCGATGCCCCACCAGGCGCCGTGCCGGGTGGCCGTCTCGTCCTTGTTCTCGTGCACCCGGCCGCTGGCGTCCTTGGTGACAACGGCCGCGTCGTACGCACCGACCAGGCCGCCGGCGTGCAGTGCCTTGACGACCTGGTAGTCCTCCTGCGCCGACATCTCGTCGGGATACGTCGCGATGTAGATAAACGTGCCGTCGCTCTTGGCCACTGCTGGCCTCCCTCTGGTTGCTGCGGTCACGGGATGAACGGTCACACACTGACGGCCAGCAGGGACCTGGTCATCACCCGTCCGGAGTGATTCCCGGCAGCCGCCGCAAAACCCGGCACCTGCCAGGGCGCTCCGCGCCGAGATCGGGCGCGGGTGCGGGCTCCGCACCCGGAGGCTCCGCACCCAAAGGCTCCGCACTCAAAGGCTCCGCACCCAGAAGCCCGCATCCAGAGGCTCCGCAGCCCGCAGTTCATCCGGCACGGGTGATCCGGGCTTGCGGCCGGCCGGGCAGAGTGGCTGACGGGCCGGACGAGCAGAGGACATCGACTATGAGCGCCGCTGGCAGTCACGGCGAGCCGTCCCGGCGGCACGGTCACCAGATCAGCTGGGCGCTGGCGGGCCAGCGGTGGCTGGCCCGCCTGTCGATCCTGCTCATCGTGGCGGCGGTGGCCGTCCTGGTTATCTTCGCTGACCTGCACAGCCTCGTGCTGGTCGCCATCGGCGCGGCGGGGGCGTGCGCGATGCTGGCCGGCGCCTACTGGTTCCTGGCCAACCGCGGCCCGTTGCGCTGGCTGGCCAGCGCCCTGGTCGTACTGGCTCCGGCGGGCGTGATCGCGGCGTACGCGCTCCGCAACCTGCTGTGGGTCGCGATCGTGGCCGTCGCGGCCCTGCTGCTCGCGGCCATCACCGCCCGGGCCGCCATGGGCCGCGTCCAGCAGGTGCCAGGCCCGCAGCGTCCGGCCCAGCGGTCCCGGCGGCCCTTCCTGATCATGAACCCGAGATCGGGCGGCGGGAAGGTGGCCCGGTTCGGCCTGCAGGAGAAGGCGCAGGCCCTCGGGGCCGAGGTGGCCCTGCTGGACGGACCTGAGATCGTGGACGTTGCCGCGCTGGCCAGGCGCGCGGTCGCCGACGGGGCTGACCTGCTCGGCGTGGCCGGAGGCGACGGGACGCAGGCATTGGTGGCCGGCATTGCCGCCGAGCACGACCTGCCATTCCTGTGCATCAGCGCGGGTACCCGTAACCACTTCGCCATGGACCTCGGCCTGGACCGCGACGACCCGTCTACCTGCCTGGACGCGCTGACCGACGGGCTGGAGCTCCGGGTTGACCTCGGCCGCATCGGTGACCGCACCTTCGTTAACAACGCGTCTTTCGGCGCCTACGCCGAGGTCGTCCGCAGCCCGGCCTACCGGGAGGACAAGCGCGGGACCACCTTGCAGCTGCTGCCCGGCCTGCTCAAGGGCAGCGATAACGGGTACCGCCTGCGGGCCCGGGCCGGCCAGGCGGAGCTGGACGGCCCGCAGGCGCTGCTGGTCAGCAACAACGTCTACGAGACCGCAGACATCGCCGGCCTCGGGGGCCGGGCGGGGCTCGACGCCGGCAAGCTCGGCGTCATCTCCATTGCCGTCGAGAACGCCGCCCAGGCCATCGGCCTAGTCCGTCGCGGTAACGGCCGCGGGCTAAGCGTGCTGATCGCCGATGAGGTCATCGTCGAGGCCGAGCAGCCCGAGATCCCGGTCGGCATCGACGGCGAGACCATCATGATGGCCACTCCGGTGCGCTGCGCGATCGTGCCCAGCGCGCTGCGAGTCGTGGTCCCCAGGAACCGGCCGGGCGCCCAGCCCCGCCGGCGCCCGTTCCGGTGGCGGCGATTCTGGCGGCTGGCGGCCTGGGGCAGCCGTCCGGAGCCCTGAGCGCATCCGGCAAGCTGGTCGCCGAGCCGTCGCGCGATCCCATGGAGAATCGTGACTGTCCGCTTTCAGCTCGTCATCGACTGCGCCGAACCGGAGCGGCTGGCCCGGTTCTGGGCCGCCGCGCTCGGATATCAGCTGGAGCCTGTCCCGGCTGGCTTCGCTACCTGGGATGACTACTGGCGCGACGTCGGCGTCCCGGAGGACGAGCTGGGGAGCGGGGCGGACTCGATCACCGACCCGGACGGCCACGGGCCGCGCATCTGGTTCCCGGTCGTGCCCGAGGCCAAGTCGGTTAAGAACCGGCTGCACTCGACATCCACGTCAGCGGCGGCCGCGCGGTGGACTTCGGCGTCCGCCGCGAGCGAGTCGACGCCGAGGCCAGCCGGCTGACCGCCCTGGGCGCCACGAGCACCCGCGTTCTGCAGCAGGAGGGCCTTGATCATTACGCGATCGCGATGACAGATCCCGAGGGCAACGAGTTCGACATCAACTAACGCCGCCCGGCGCTCAGCCAGCGGCCAGCCCTCAGCCAGCGCCCGGCGGTCAGGTGACGGGCGGCGGCCTGCCCTCGGCACTCGCGGCCAGCCCGCTGTCCCAGCCGCAGACCGCGCAGGCGTGGCGGAACGCCGAGCGGGCGAACTCCAGGGCGGCTGCGTGCGGATCCGGGCTCGAGCGAACGTCATCCCAGTCCAGGATGTACTCGCCCAGGATCCCGTCCCAGTGCGCCGCCGGCGGGGACAAGGTCATGTGCGCGAACCCCTCCGGGGCCGGGTGCGCGTACGCGTAGAACGCCGCCTTCCCGTACCGCGCGTCCCCGGGCCACCAGCCAACCGCGACCTCCTGCGCGTCCATCGCGTTGCGCATGATGAAGTCGTCCGAGGGCGGGTTGGCCGGGAACCCGGAGAACAGGCTGACCGCCAGGTCGAACGACCCCCACCACGCGTTGACCGGCGTCGAGCGGCCGCGGTAGGGAGCCCGGTACTCGGCCAGGACCAGGGCGGCCTGGGTCGCGGCGGCGAAGTAGGTGGCTACCTCGTCGGGCTCGTAGTGGGCGTGCTGGGTGTCCTCGTCCAGCGACACGCTCCACGGCACCTCCTGGGGCCGCAGGTTCACCTCGACCGCGCCGGCCGTGTCGCGCACGGCCGCCAGCACGTCCCGGGTCACGTCGGCGACGGCCCGGTGCGGGGTCAGCGGGATGTGCTCGGTCCGGCCGCCGCTGTGCTCGACTCCGGCCTCGTGGGAGCGCAGGTCGAGCAGCACGACCAGCGATCCGGAGCCGTCCGGCGCCGGCAGCGGCGCTGTCTCCCAGCCCCTGGCCGTCAGGCGCAGCGCCGCATGCTGCAGCTGCGGCTCGGGCGGCGCCAGCTTCGCCGCCAGCTTGCCCAGCAGCTGGGTGTGCGCGTGCAGCGTGTCGCATGTCGCGCGCCACTGCTCGTACGAGAGCGCCGGCCAGTTCTTGGACATGAGCTGCAGGCTATTCGACCTGCCCGCAGCACTCAACCGTCCAGCGGCGGGCCGCCGCGCCTTCAGCTGGCCCTCAGGCTGCCGACGGTAGATTGAGCGCATGGACGAGAACCGGGCCCGGCGGGTCACCGATGCGCTGCGGGATCGCGGCATCGACGCGCACCTGGCCAAGCTGAGCATCGACGCGTACGCCGTGCGGGTGCGCCTGAGCGGCGGCCGCGAGGCGGTCTGGGGCGCCGAGGGCACGGCGAGCCTGGCCGCCGAGGTGCTGGCCGACGGCGACCTGGTCGGCTACGTTCCCGAGATCCCTGGCTCGGCCGCCTTCGGCGAGGCGGAGGTCGTCGACGCCATCGCCCGCGCCGACTACAACCAGCCCATCGGCCGGGAACGGCCGGAAGCCCCGCCGCCGGCGCCGGCCCTGCCCCGGGAAGGCGGATTGTTCCGGCGGTTTCTGGACGGTTTCCGCTACGACTCGTAATAACGGACGCCTAAGGGGCCTCCAGCCCGCGCGCTAGTGCCTCGACCCGGGCGTGCAGCTCGGGCACGTATCCCTCGGACTCCGGCTTCATCAGCACGCTGCGCATGATGCGCCCGGCCGGGACGTCGGCCGCGATGGCCGGGTGGCGGCGGCCCAGGTCCTGCGCGCTCACCCGCAGCGTGCTCACGAAGATCGGCCGCTGCGCCGCCATCCCGTCGGCCAGCAGCCGCGCGCTGCCCGCGTCGATAGCCGACAGCCGGTGCGGGTGATGTCCCGGCGGGGCCGTCACCGGGAAGTAGCAGACAATGTCGAGCTCGGGCCGCTGGTAGAGGTCCAGCCGCAGGGAATCCTCCAGCAGCCGCGCCCAGTCCAGCGCGACCCGGCGGCAGGCCGCGAGGGCCCGGCCGAGGCCGTCGGGAGTGGGCGGCAGGAGGCGGAAGGTCAGCCAGAGCGCGGCGGCCGCGGCGCCGGCCCGCGAGCACTCCAGGCTGATCTCCCCGAGGTGCAGCTCGCTCGAGGTGAAGTAGGTATACGGAGAATCGTGCAGGTAGAACCGGCCCACCTCCGGGTCGGCGAACAGGACCGCCCCGCAGCCGTAGGGCTGCAGCCCGTGCTTATGCGGGTCGATCACCACCGAGTCGCAGGCGGCGATGGCCCGCCAGGGCGCCGGATCGAGCCCGGCCGGGCCGTCCTGGCCGGCCAGCAGCGCGTAAAAGCCGCCGTAGGCCGCGTCGACGTGGACCCGGACCCCGTGGCGGCGGGCGACGGCGAGAACCTCGTGCACGGGATCGATGGCGCCGAGCCCGGTCGTCCCGGCCGTCGCCACGACCGTGCCGATCTGGCCCCGGGCCAGCAGCGCGTCGAGCTCGTCAACGTCCAGCCGCCCGGCGGCGTCCACTCCCACGGCCGTCCCGGCGATGCCCAGCACCCTGCACATCCGGCTGTGGGTGTAGTGCGCCTCGGTGCTGTAGGCGACGCCCCGGCCGGTGTGCAGCTCGCGCGCGACGAACAGTGCCTCCAGGTTGGCGATGGTCCCGCTGGTGGTCAGGTGGCCCAGGTGCGCCGGCATCCCGAACATCGCCGCCAGCTCCGCGACCACCTCTTTTTCCATCTGCGCCGTGGCCGGCCCGCCGTCCAGCGCGTGGTTGTTCGGGTTGATGAGCATCGCGGTGAGATAGCCGGCCACGGCGGCGGGGTGCGGTGGCTTGAGCATCTGGCCGGCGTAGGCCGGGTGGAAGAACGGGTAGTTGTCGGCCAGCCGGCCGGTGAACTCGCCGAACACCGCGGCCATCTGCTCGTCGCTGACCTGCAGCGACTCATGCTGCCCGGCCGGCCCGAAGCCCTCCTGCCACTGCGCGACCGCGTCCAGCCCGGCTCCCAGCCAGCGATGCAGGTCCATACCTCATGATCCTGAAGCCTTTTGGGTGCCCCCACCCCCAAAAGGCTTCAGGATCATGGCGGGCACCGGGCAGGCCGGGGAGCACCCCCAGGTGCGCGGCGCGGCCGTCCAACTCCACGGCGACGGCGTACTCCTCGTAGAGCACGTCCCGGTACTGGCTGCGGCCGCCCTGCCGGGCCCTGGCCTGCCGGGTGCCGCGCGGCAGGGCATGCGGCCGCTCGGCGTCCCGCAGGTAGCGGTGCTCCAGGCTGGAGTGCACGCCCGCCCAGTCCGCGCTCATCGCCGTGGCCAGGTCGGCGCGCCAGCGCACTCGGGGGCGCTGGGCCATCGCGTCGTCCAGGAGCGCCTGGGTGGTCAGCCGGCGTCCCAGCGCCCGGGTGATCCAGCCGTAGGCGTCGTCGAGGGTCGCCGCGGTGCCGGCCAGGTCGAGCACCGTTTCCTCGATCCGGGTCCGCGGCGGCGCGAGCACGGGATGCAGCGCCTGCGCCGCGCGCCCGGACCGGTGCAGGACCACTCCGGGGATCGGCTTGACGGCCCGGTCGACGGGCAGCGTGACGTGGACGACCGGGCTTGGCCGGTCGGTCAGCCCGGCCAGCTCGGCGGCGGTGTGATAGCTGAGCATGGCTCCCGGGCCGGCACGCAACACGGCGGCCCACAGGATCGCCCGGCGGTCCGGCGGACCGGAGAACACGGCGTAGACGCCGGTCTGCATCCGCTGCCACTGCCTCGTGCCCAGCCGCCACTTGACGGCTTCCCGGCTGAGCCCGCCGGCGACGGCCTGCCTGCCCGTCAGGAGGCCATCCTGGAACCACGCCAGCTTCCGCAGCTCATCGGGTAACTCGCTCGCCATGGGCCCAGAAGGGGCGGCGACACCGACATTCGGATCATCGTGAAGCCTTTTGGGTGCCCCCACCCCCAAAAGGCTTCAGGATCATGGCGGGGACAGGCCTCAGCCGCCGGCGAAGTAGCGTCGGGGGTTGTCGACCAGCATCGTCTCGATCTGCTTGGTGGTGACGCCGGACTGCTGCAGCGCGGGCAGCACGTCGTCGAACAGGTGCTCGAAGTGCCAGGCCGGGGCGAACCGCGGGATCATGTCCGCGCTGAACCAGTCGATGTGGCAGGAAGCGTCGTGCGAGAGCACCATGCTGCCGGCGTACCCCCTCTCGCACAGCGCCGCGACTATGGCGACGCGCTGCTCCGCCGAGATCGCCAGATCCAGGCCGAAGCGGTCCATGCCGAGCAGGCAGCCCGCGTCGGCCAGCTCGGTGAGGTAATCGAGGTCGGTGGTGTCGCCGGAGTGGCCCAGCACCACCCGGGCCGGGTCGGCCCCCTCCTCGCGCAGCACCCGCAGTGCCGTCAGCCCGGTCCGCGACTCCGGATGGGTGTGCACCGTGATCGGCGCGCCCGTGGCGACGTGCGCCTGCGCGACCGCCCGCATCACCCGCTCCACGCCCGGCGTCAGGCCCTCCTCGTCGATCGCGCACTTGAGGAAGGCCGCCTTGACCCCGGTATCGGCGATGCCGACCGTGATATCCCCGATGAACATCTTCGTCATCGGGTCGTCGGCCGCGTCGGCCCGGCCCATGCCCCGGTAGCGGAAGTAGAGCGGGACGTCGCGGTAGGTATAGAGCCCGGTAGCCGCGATGATGTGCAGGTCCGTGCGGGCCGCCACCCGCTGGATCCGCTCGATGTCGCGGCCCAGGCCCAGCACCGTGGGGTCGACGATGGTGTCGCAGCCGCGCTGGCGCAGGGCGGTCAGCTTCTCGGCGGCATCGTCGACGCGCTCCTGCTCGTCCCAGTCGCCGGGGTAGTTGCGCTGGACCTCTTCGTTGCGGACGAAGACGTGCTCGTGCATCAGGGTGGTGCCCATGCTCGTCACGTCGATCGGGCCCCGGACGGTCTCGACCTGTGCCATGCCCTGACCGTAGCGTGGAGTCTTACCGGCCGGTAGGTACTCTGGTCCGGACTTCGCCGGGAGGCAGCACGATGGAATTCGCTTTTGACGCGCGCACCGAGGACCTTCGCGGGCAGCTGCTGTCCTTCATGGACGAGCTGGTCTACCCGGCGGAGAAGGTGTTCGCCGAGCAGGTGGACAAGCTGGCCGCCGAGGGCCGGATCTGGGAGCGCCCGGCGGTCATCGACGAGCTGAAGGCCCAGGCGCGCAGCCGCGGCCTGTGGAACCTGTTCCTCACCCACCGCCCTGAGGGCGCCGGCCTGACCAACCTGCAGTACGCCCCGCTGGCGGAGATCACCGGGCACAGCCCGTCCATCGCGCCGGAGGCGCTCAACTGCGCCGCGCCCGATACCGGCAACATGGAGCTGCTGGCTGACTTCGGCCGTCCGGAGCAGCAGGAGCGCTGGCTCCGGCCGCTACTCGACGGCGAGATCCGGTCGGCCTTCTGCATGACCGAGCCGGACGTGGCCTCCTCCGACGCCACCAACATCGCGACCAGCATCGTCCGTGACGGGGACGAATACGTCATTAACGGCCGCAAGTGGTGGTCGTCGGGTGCCATGGACCCCCGCTGCGCGATCTTCATCGTGATGGGCAAGACCAACCCGGCCGCCCCCCGCCACCTGCAGCAGTCGATGATCCTGGTGCCCCGCGATACGCCCGGTGTCACGGTCAAGCGCGGCACGAACGTCTACGGCTTCACCGACGGCACCCACGGCGGTCATGCCGAGATCGAGTTCGCCGCCGTCCGGGTGCCGGCCGACAACCTGATCTCCGCCGAGGGCGACGGCTTCGCGATCGCGCAGGCCAGGCTCGGTCCCGGCCGGATCCACCACTGCATGCGGCAGATCGGCGCGGCCGAGCGCGCCCTGCAGCTCATGTGCCAGCGGGTCACCGACCGGGTCGCGTTCGGCAAGCCGCTGGCCGAGCAGGGCGTGATCCAGGACTGGATCGCCGAGTCACGGGTCCGGATCGAGTCCGCGCGGCTGCTGGTCCTCAAGACCGCCTGGCTGATGGACACCGTCGGCAACAAGGGCGCGCATACCGAGATCCAGGCCATCAAGATCGCGACTCCCCGGATGGCGCAGTGGGTGATCGACAAGGCGATCCAGGCCCACGGGGCCGGCGGCATCAGCCAGGACTACCCGCTGGCGCACCTGTGGGCCAGCGCCCGCACGCTGCGGTTCGCCGACGGCCCGGACGAGGTGCACAAGCGCTCGCTGGCCCGGCGGGAGCTGAGGAAGTACACCCCGGGCCCCGCCGCGAGCTAGCCCCCGCCCGAGCGGCGGACTGGGCCGGCTCGGCCTAAACTTAACCGGCGAGTATAGCGTTCATGCATCATTGGCAGCAGCACAGCAGGAGGACTTCATGTCAGACGGGCCGCAGGAGGCTTCGGCAGGGACGCCGCGAGTCGCCGTCGTCACGGGGGGAGCACGCGGCATCGGCGCGGGCACAGCCAGGCGGCTGGCCGCGGACGGCCTGGCGGTCGCCGTGCTCGACCTGAAGGAAGGCGACAGCGGGGCGACCGTGGACGCCATCACCGCGGCGGGTGGCACGGCGCTGGCCGTCGGCGCGGACGTCAGTGACAGCGAGCAGGTCCAGGCGGCGGTGGACAGGATCGCCACGGAGCTCGGGCCGCCGGCCGTGCTGGTCAACAACGCGGGCGTGCTCCGCGACAACCTGCTGTTCAAGATGAGCGACGATGACTGGGACACGGTCCTGGGCATCCACCTGCGGGGCTCGTTCCTGATGAGCCGGGCCTGCCAGAAGCACATGGTGGACCAGAAGTTCGGCCGGATCGTCAACCTGTCCTCCAGCTCGGCGCTCGGCAACCGCGGCCAGGCCAACTACTCGGCGGCCAAGGCCGGGCTGCAGGGCTTCACCAAGACGCTGGCCATCGAGCTGGGGCAGTTCGGCATCACCGCCAACGCGGTGGCACCCGGCTTCATCGCCACCGACATGACGGCCGCCACCGCGGCCCGGGTCGGCATGGACTTCGGCGACTTCCAGCAGGCCGCCGCCAGCCGGATCCCGGTGCGCCGGGTGGGCACCCCCGACGATATCGCGCACGTCATCTCGTTCCTGGTCAGCGAGGGCGCCGGGTTCGTCTCGGGCCAGGTCATCTACGTGGCGGGCGGTCCCCTGTGCTAGGAGATGCTGTGCTAGGAGATGCTGTGCTAGGTGGTGACGGCGAGGCAGCCGGCGGCGGCCAGCTGACCGCCGAGGACCTGCGCGGCCAGGAGCTGCGCGGCGAGGTGCGGGAGTTCCTGGCCGCGCACGACCCGGCGCAGCTGGAGCCGCTGGAGTTCCTGCGGGCGCGGTTCGACGCCGGGCTGGCCTGGGTGCACTACCCGGCCGGGCTGGGCGGGGAGGGGCTGTCCCGTTCCCTGCAGCAGGTCGTGGACGAGGAGTTCGCGGCCGCCGGGGCGCCGGGCAACCGGCCCGAGCGCAACGGCATCGGCCTGGGCATGGCCGCCCCGACCATCCTGGCCTTCGGCAGCACGGAGCAGAAGGAGCGCTGGCTGCGGCCGCTGTGGACCGGCGAGGAGATCTGGTGCCAGCTCTTCAGCGAGCCGGGCGCCGGCTCCGACCTGGCCGGGCTGGCCACCCGGGCGGTGCGCGACGGCGATGACTGGGTGGTGAACGGCCAGAAGGTCTGGACGTCGTCGGCGCACATCTCCAGCCGGGCCCTGCTGGTCACCCGGACCGACCCGGCCGTTCCCAAGCACCAGGGGATGACCTACTTCGCGGTGGACATGCACGCGCCGGGGGTAGAGGTCCGGCCGCTGCGGCAGATCACCGGCGAGGCCGAGTTCAACGAGGTCTTCCTCACCGACGTGCGGATCCCCGACGCCGACCGGATCGGCGGGGTGGGCCAGGGCTGGCAGGTCTCCAACGCGACCCTCATGAACGAGCGAGTGTCGATCGGCGGCGGCGCCGCCCCGCGCGAGGGCGGCATGATCGGCCAGGCGGCCCGTACCTGGCGCGAGCACCCCGAGCTGCGCACGCCCGGCCTGCACGACCGGATGCTGCGGCTGTGGACCGAGTCCGAGGTGGCCCGGCTGGCCGGCATCCGGCTCCGGCAGCAGCTCGCGGCCGGGCAGCCCGGCCCGGAAGGCTCGGCGGCCAAGCTGGTGTTCGCCCGGCTGAACCAGGAGATCACCGAGTTCGAGGTGGAGCTGGCCGGCGCCGACGGGCTGCGGTATGCCGACTGGTCCCTGCGCCGCCCGGAGACGACCAACTTCTTCGGTCGCGAGTCCGGCTACCGCTTCCTGCGGTCGAAGGGCAACTCGATCGAGGGCGGGACGTCAGAGATCCTGCGCAACATCATCGCCGAGCGGGTGCTCGGGCTGCCCACCGAGGTCAGGGTGGACAAGGACGTGCCATGGAAGGACCTGCCGCGATGAGCCAGGCAACCCAGACCCAGCCCCCGGCTACCCCGGCCGCGGGCCGCGCGTCGGGCCCCGACCTGCTGTACAGCGAGGATGAGACCGCCCTGCGCGGCGCTGTCCGCTCGCTGCTGGAGGACCGGGCGCCGTGGCGCGACGTCCTGGCCCGGACCGAGACCAGCCAGACCTACGACGCCGGCCTGTGGCGGACGCTGGCGGCCGAGGTCGGCGCAGCCGGCCTGCTGGTGCCCGAGTCCGGGGGCGGCGCGGGCGCGTCCTACCGGGAGGCGGCGGTGGTGGCCGAGGAACTCGGCCGGGCCGCGGCCGCGGTGCCGTTCCTGGGCAGCGCGGTCGTGGCGACGACGGCGCTGCTCGAGGCCGGCGACGAGGAGCTGCTGGCGGAGGCAGCAAGCGGCGCCGTGACCGCCGCGCTGGCCGTCCCGTTCGCCGCCGTCGGCTTCACCGCGGCGCCCTTTGCCAGCGGCTCGCCGCAGGTCCCGACGATCCGGCTGGACGTCGGCGGCGCGGGTGACGCGGCCGGGACCTACCGGCTGACCGGCTCGGTGGCGGGGGTGGCCGAGGCCCTGACCGCCGACGTGCTGCTCGTCCCCGCCGACGGGGTGCCCTACGGCCTGTACGCCGTGCGCGCCGACGAAACCGGGATCACCCGGACGCCGGTCGTCTCGCTGGACATGACCCGGCAGCTGTGCGACCTGACCCTCGACAACGTGCCGGCCCGCCAGGTCGCCGCCGGCGACGCGGCCAGCCGGGCCGTCGCCGCGGCCCTCACCGCCGGCGCCGGGATCCTGGCCTCCGAGCAGCTCGGCATCGCCGAGCGGTGCCTGGAGCTGACCGTCGCCTACGTCAAGGAACGGCGTCAGTTCGCCCGGCCGATCGGGTCGTTCCAGGCCATCAAGCACCGGCTGGCCGACCTGTGGGTAGCGGTCATCCAGGCCCGCGCGGCGGCCCGGTACGCGGCCACCTGCCTGGCCGCGGGCGACCCGGACACCCTGGTCGCCGTGGCGCTGGCCAAGTCGTTCTGCTCCGATGTCGCGGTCCGGGCGGCCCAGGAGACCGTGCAGCTGCACGGCGGGATCGGCTTTACCTGGGAGCACCCGGCGCACCTGTACCTCAAGCGGGCCAAGGCCGACTCGATCGGCTTCGGCACGGCCGACGCCCACCGCGCGTCGCTGGCCGGGCTGGCCGACCTGCCGCCTGCCGGAGCGGACGGATCGTAGCGCCGGCACCGATCCGCACGCCGGCACAGCCGCACCAGGTATCCCAGCCGACACCGATCCTCGACGTTCCACCAGGAGGCGGGGCATGCAGAAGGTAGCCGGAGCGGGCGTGGTGGTCACCGGCGCCGGCAGCGGCATCGGTGCCGCGCTGGCCCGCCGGTTCGCCGCCGAGGGCGCGCGCGTCGTCGTGAACGACATCAACGGCGACGCGGCGGCCACGGTAGCCGCCGGCTGCGGCGCCGTGGCCGTCCCCGGCGACGCGGCCGGCGAGGCGGGCGTCGCCGCGCTGATCACCGCTGCCCGCGGTGAGCTGGGCGAGATCGACCTATACTGCGCGAACGCCGGGATCGCCCGCGGTGGCGGCCCGGAGGCGGCCGAGGCCGACTGGGACGCGTCCTGGCAGGTCAACGTGATGGCCCACGTCCGGGCGGCCCGGCTGCTGACCGGTCCCTGGCTCGAGCGCGGCAGCGGCCACCTGATCTGCACCGTGTCGGCGGCGGGGCTGCTGTCCATGGTGGGATCGGCGCCGTACTCGGTGACCAAGCACGGGGCGCTGGCCTTCGCCGAGTGGATGGCGCTGACCTACGGTCACCGCGGCATCACCGTGCAGGCCATCTGCCCGCAGGGGGTGCGCACCGGCATGCTCGACGGCAGCGACCCGCTGGCCGAGAAGGTGCTGGGCGACTCGGTCATCGCGCCCGAGGCGGTGGCCGACGCGGTGGTCGAGGCCATGGCCGACGGCCGGTTCCTCATCCTGCCCCATCCCGAGGTGGCCGGCATGTACGCCGGGCGGGCCGCCGAGCCCGACCGCTGGCTGCGCGGCATGAACAAGCTCCAGCGCTGGACGGAGCAGTCGGCCTAGGCGCGGCGATACGACCTGCGGTGTAGCGGGTACTCCGTAGGTAGTCGTCCGGCCGGCCGAAGATCCCTCCTGCGGCGGTCGCGGCGGCGCGGGCGCCGGACCTAGCTTGAGGGCATGATCGAAGCACATGGACTGACCAAACGCTACGGCGACAAGCTCGCTGTCGACGACCTGACCTTCACCATCCGGCCTGGCCTGGTCACCGGCTTTCTCGGCCCTAACGGCGCGGGCAAGTCCACCACTATCCGCATGATCATTGGCCTGGACGCGCCGACCGCGGGCACCGTGACGGTCAATGGCCGCCCGTACGCCGACCACCCGGCGCCGCTGCGCGAGGTCGGCGCGCTGCTGGAGGCCAAGGCCGTCCACACCGGGCGCAGCGCCTATAACCACCTGCTGGCCCTGGCCGCCACGACGGGCATTCCGCGCCGCCGGGTCGACGAGGTGGTCGACCTGGTCGGGCTGCGCGAGGTCGCGCGCAAGCGGGCCGGCGGCTTCTCGCTCGGAATGGGCCAGCGCCTGGGCATCGCCTCCGCCCTGCTCGGCGACCCGGCCACCCTGATCCTGGACGAGCCGGTCAACGGCCTGGATCCCGAGGGCATCTTGTGGATCCGCAACCTGCTCAAGGCGCTCGCCGCCGAGGGCCGCACCATCTTCGTGTCGTCGCACCTGATGAGCGAGATGGCGCTGACCGCGGACCAGCTGATCATCGTCGGCCGCGGCCGGCTCATCGCCGACGTCTCGGTCGCCGAGTTCACCCGCTCCTCCCGGCACAGCGTGCGGGTGCGGTCGCCGCAGGCGGCCGTGCTGCGCGATGCCCTGACCGGGCCCGAGGTCAGCGTGACCACGACCGGAGCGGACGTGCTCGAGATCGACGGCCTGGACAGCGAGACTGTCGGGCGCATCGCGTCCGAGCACGGCGTCATGCTGTTTGAGCTGGTGCCGCACACCGCCTCGCTGGAAGAGGCGTTCATGGAGCTGACCCGCGACGACGTCGAGTTCCGGGCCAGCGTGACCAACGAGGCCGCCGGGCTGGTCGGCGCCGGAAGGAGCGCGTGATGACCACCGCTACCGCCACCCCTCCCGCGGCCGCGCCGGAGCTGTCCGGGCGCAACATCAAGGTCACCCAGGCCCGGGTGGTCGACTCCGAGTGGATCAAGATGCGGTCGCTGCGATCGACGGTGTACACGCTGATCGCGTCGGTCGTCATCACGGTCGGCCTGGGCATCCTGTTCGCCTCGTTCGGGGTCTCGCAGCTGAAGGCCAACGGTCACCTGGACACCGATCCGGTCACACTGACCCTGCGCGGCGCATTCCTGGCCCAGCTGGCCATCGGCGTGCTCGGCGTGCTGCTGATCACCGGCGAGTACTCGACCGGGATGATCCGGGCCACCATGTCCGCGGTGCCCCGCCGCCTGCCGGTGCTGTGGGCCAAGCTGGGGCTGTTCGGCGCGGTCGGCGTGGTGGTCTCCGTGGCCGCCGCGTTCGTCGCCTTCCTCAGCGGCCAGGCGATCTTGTCGACGAAGCACGTGGGGGCGTCGCTGTCGGACCCCGGGGTGCTGCGCGCGGTGATCGGAGCCGGCCTCTACCTCGCGGTCGTCGGGCTGCTCGGAATGGCCCTGGGCTTCATCATCCGCAACACGGCCGGGGCGATCGCCACGCTGTTCGGCATCCTGCTCGTCCTGCCGATCCTGGGCGACGTGCTGCCCGCGTCCTGGGCCAGCCACGTGACGCCCTACCTGCCGAGTAACGCCGGCCAGGCGATCATGGCGCTGCAGGCGGCGCCGAATACCATGGCCCCCTGGACCGGGTTCGCCCTGTTCGTCGGCTACGCCGCGGTCGCGGTCGCGATAGCGGCCGTCCTGCTCAAGCGCCGTGACGCCTAGCTCTTCCCCCACCACGGTGCCAGTCACCACGGTGCCAGTCACCACGGGCCCAGTCACCACGGGCCCAGTCACCACGGGCCCATCCACCACGGGCCCATCCACCACGGGCGGGTAGACATAACAGGAATGGACATGCCGCAGGAGCCACTGACCGGCGGGCGCCCGGAGCGCCCGCCG
>DATCEO010000202.1:0-3891 GCA_036510065.1 Streptosporangiaceae bacterium
GGAAAATGGAGTACAAGGTGATCGGCGGGACATTCAGCCCCGAGAGCCTCGAACGGGCCATCAACAACCTGGCCGCCGAGGGATGGCGGGTGGTCAGTGCCTTCCAGGCCGTCAGCTGGTGGAGAAACAGATGCCCGTGGATCATCGTCCTGGAACGCACGAGGACCTGATGATCCCAGGCCATGCCTTCAGTCGGGTCGCCCGGGGGAATTGCACCCCCGGGCTCCCACGGAACGGTGCGTGAACCTCTCGATTCACACCGCTCCTATCATCTGATCCACTCGAACGTGCCCGTCCACTGCCACTGCACGAAGAGCCCGCGATTGCGAGCGACGAGGTCGTCCCACCACCGCTTGATCACAGCCAGCGCCTCGCCGACCAGCACCGCCAGGCCACCGCCGACAACCAGCAGCTCCGCCAGCGCATCACCGAACTGGAAGACAACCTCACCGCCGCCGCACCAGCCTGCGCCGCATGATCCGCGAAGAAAACCGGGCCGTTAGCGACAGCCCTCCCGGATAGAGCCAGGAATATGACCGGGCTCCCGCGCTGTCCGGACCAAATGATCTTCATATCCGCCCTTAGCCAGATGACCGGGCGCACTTCTATTTAATCTTGGAAACGGGTGTCTCTTGGCAACGATGCCGACGGGGTCTAGCGACCCTATGGGTCGCTAGAGGCGGGTCCGATCGCTCTGGCCTGAAACATTGCTAGAGAGCCAAATGGAGGATTTGTCCGTTGTCTGGGACGGCGCGTTGTGCGAGCATTGGACGGCTCAACGGACCGCCCCGGAGGCTGCGATGCGCCACTTAAGGAGTTCAGCTCACGCATGCGAGACGAACGCAGGACGCTGGCACGCCTGCGGCTGGCCGCGGGTCCGGTCGGGCCGGATCATGGCCGTCACCGCGGTGTGGTTCCGCGTTGCAGCTGTGCTGGCGAGTGCGGCGCTGGCGTGGGCGGCCGTCCCGGCGCTGGCGGCCAGCCGCCCGTCAGCCCCGGCTCGCGCCGCGCTCACGGCCAGCCGCACGTCAGCCGCACCCGGCTCCGCGCGGGCCGTCGGCCGCTCCTCAGCCGGGGCCGGGCACCGGCTCTACGCGGTGATCCGGCGGACGGCCGGCGGCGTTCCGCACATCCTGGCCCGCGACTGGACGAGCCTGGGATTCGGTTACGGCTTCGCCTTCGCCCAGGACAACCTCTGCACGATGGCCAACGACTACGTCACGGTCGAGGCGCAGCGCTCCAGGTATTTCGGGCCGAGCGCCAGCTACCTCCAGCGGGCCGACGGCGCGACCGTCACGAACCTGGACTCTGACCTGTTCTACCGGCAGATCATCGACGCGCACACGGTCGGCCACCTCATCAGGGGCCTGAGTCCGGCGGTGCGGCAGATCGAGGCCGGCTACGTGCTGGGCTACAACCGCTATCTGGCCAGCGTCGGCGGCGCTCGGGGCGTGCCCGATCCGACCTGCCGCGGCCGGGCCTGGGTCAGGCCGATCACCCTCCAGGACAGCTATCTCCGCTTCTACCAGCTTGTGCTGAACAATGGTGAGGACACCGTCATCGACGGCATCGGCCAGGCGGCGCCGCCGTCCGCGCAGGCCGCCGCATCGGTCAGGAAGGCGGCCGTCGCTCTTACCAATCCGCGGCGTTTCGCGCGCGAGCTCGCAACCAGGCTGCGCGCCGAGTCCGCGGCAGCCGGCAGCAACGCGGTAGCGATCGGATCGGCGGGCACCCGTAATCATCACGGCATGCTGCTCGGCAACCCCCACTTCCCGTGGAACGGCACGGAGCGCTTCTATCAGGCCCAGCTGACCATCCCGGGAAAGATCAACGTCACTGGAGCCTCGCTGTACGGCGTGCCGCTGATCATGATCGGCCATACCGCGACGGTGGCGTGGACCCATACCGTCTCGACCGCGAGCCGGATCACCCTGTACCAGCTCACCCTGGTGCCCGGCCACCCCACGGAATACCTCGAGAACGGTCACCCGGTGGCGATGGTCCGGCGCCCCGTGACTATCGCGGAGCGCATGCCTAACGGCACAGTCGTGTCGTACCTGCATACGCTGTGGTGGTCCCGTTACGGGCCGGTCTTGAATGCACTCGCTGGCCTGTCGATCCCCTGGACCGCCAGTACGGCCTTCGCGATCAAGGACGCCAACGCGGCCAACCTGTCGCGCGGGCTCGACACCTGGTTCGGTTTCGACCGCGCGTCATCGACCCGCCAGGTCCTGGCCACCCTGAAGAAGTACCAGGGCATCCCGTGGGCCAACACCGTCGTCTCGGACAAGCAGGGCGTGGCCCTCTACGCGGATATCGGCTCCATCCCGGGCGTGCCCGACGCCAAGGCGCTCGCGTGCGACACCCCGCTCGGCGCCCAGACGTTCCCGGCCTTCGGCCTGCCGATCCTGGACGGCTCGCGGACCGCCTGTGACTGGGCCACCGGCCAGAGCGCGGCCGCGCCTGGCCTCCTCGGCCCTGATCAGGAGCCGTACCTGCTGCGCCGCGACTACGTGACGAACTCCAACGACAGCTACTGGCTGGCCAACCCGCATCATCCGCTCACCGGGTTCGCCCGGATCATCGGGACTGAAGGAACGGAGCGCTCGCTGCGGACGCGGCTGGGGCTGATCGAGGTGCAGGCCAGGATCGACGGCACCGACGGGCTCGGCCGGGCCGGGTTCACCCTGGCCGACATGCAGCATCTCGACCTGTCCGATCTCAGCTACGCGGCGGTCCTCGCCCGGCCCGCGCTGGTCCGGATGTGCCGGGCGTTCCAGGCCGCGGGCGGTTTCGCCCCTACCTCGGCGGGCGGGAAGGTCCGGATCGGTGACGCCTGCACCACCCTGGCCCGCTGGGATCTGCGCTGGGATGTCGGCCAGCGCGGCGCTGTCCTGTTCGGCGTGTTCTGGGCCTACGCCTACAGCGTTGATCCAGCGGAGTTCACGCACCCGTTCGAGCTCTCCGACCCGGTCCACACCCCTTACGGCCTCAACACCCCGAACCCGGCCGTCCAGCAGGCGCTCGGCGATGCCATCAGCGCACTCGACCAGGCGCACATCCCACTCAACGCCACGGTCGGCTCCGTCCAATACGTGACCTACCATGGCGCGCATATCTCGATTCCCGGCGGCCCCGCCGACCCGGACGGAATCTTCAACGACATCACCGTCGGCGCCTTTCCTGGCGACTCGCCAACCGCGCCCGATCTGGGTTCCTCCTTCATCCAGGTCGTGACCTGGAATGGGACCGCCTGCCCGGTGGGCGCGACGATCCTCACCTACTCCGAGTCATCGAACCCAGCCTCGCCACACTACGCCGACCAGACCAGGCTGTTCAGCCGCAAGCAGTGGCTGCCCGACCGGTTCTGCCAGTCGCAGATCATGGCCGACCCTCAGCTGAAGGTAACGACCGTGACGGGCTAGCGCACCGCCAGCAGAACGTTCCGGTCACGCGCTGAGGAACCGCCCGGGCAGCCTGGCACGCCCGGTGGCTCGCGTTTCACGCCTTCGCGCGGGAGTGCGGGCCGGATGGGCCTAGCCGGGGGGTCGTCGCGGCCGAGCCGCGTCGTGGGAGCTAAAGCGGGCTCTCGGGCGGATGGCGCGGGGTACAGGGTGTAGTTCCAGTCTCAGTGCCAGTCGTGGCGGTGCGGGGGAAGCGCTCGAACGGAATATCCCGTGGCTCATTTCCGGCTGGAAGGCCCGGCTACCTACCACACAGCCATGCACCGCCTGACTTTTCAAGCGGGCTCCTAGTAGTACTTTGTTAGGTTGCGGCGAGGGCGGCGGTGAGCCGGTCGGGGGTGATTGGCTGGGTGCAGAGGGGGCAGGCGCCGAGGATGAGGGCGAGCACGATCTGCAGTTCGTGCAGGACCTGGTAGAGGGTCATCCC